>NZ_CP158165.1:4228446-4832509 GCF_040254265.1 Kribbella sp. HUAS MG21 | reverse complement strand
GGCCGAACCCCTTGCTGAACCGGAAGTGGCCGATCAGCTCGTTGATCTTCTCCTTCTCCTCCTTCGAGGAGACGTTGATGCTCATCAGCGCCTGCGCGCGTTCGAGCGCGGCCGCCTGAGTGAAGTGCACGACGTACACCGGGGCCTGGTGGGTGGTGAGCAGCTCCTCGAGCGTCTCGTGCAGGGCGGTGGTGACGTACTTGTAGATCAGCGGGACCGGGCGCTCGCCGGACGCCACGATCGCGGTCGGGCGGCCGGTCCTTCGCGACAGGTCGATCTTGAAGCGCTCGACGTCGCCGAGGGTCGCGGACATCAGCACGAACTGCGCCTTCGGCAGCTCCAGCAGCGGCACCTGCCACGCCCAGCCGCGGTCCGGCTCGGAGTAGAAGTGGAACTCGTCCATCACCACCTGGCCGACGTCGGCGTCCTTGCCTTCGCGGAGCGCGATGTTCGCGAGGACCTCCGCCGTACAGCAGATGATCGGCGCACCCGCGTTGACCGCCGCATCGCCGGTCAGCATGCCGACCTTGTCCGCGCCGAACACGTCACACAACGCGAAGAACTTCTCCGACACCAGGGCCTTGATCGGCGCGGTGTAGAAGGTCCGCTGCCCGTTCGCCATCGCCGCGAAGTGCGCCCCCGTCGCCACCAGGCTCTTCCCCGACCCGGTAGGCGTCGACAGGATCACGTTCGACCCCGTCATCACCTCGATCAACGCCTCTTCCTGCGCCGGATACAGCGAGATCCCCTGCCCCGTCACCCACCCCTGAAAGGCATCGAACAGATCATCGGGCTCGGTCGTCCCCGGCAACTTCTCGGTCAGCGTCATCACTACCCATTGTCCCTGACCGGGTAGTCCGCCTCCTGCTCAGGTCCTGCGGCTGACGATGACGGCCGACAGGCCGGTCAGCATCGCGGCCACCACAACGCCGATCACCACGGGCGCGCTCAACAGGAACGTGGAGTGCGTCAGGCGGCTGGAGTAGTACAAGAACAGCCAAGGTACGGCGTTCACAGCGAACGCGGCGGCCCACGCCCGGCGTCCCGCGGTCAGCAGAACAGCGGCGACCACGGCCAGCGCGATTCCCACCAGGACCCCGCCGGAGGTCCGCAGTTCGACCTGGTCCGGGTGCCGGTAGAAGAGCCAGGGGTCCGGCCCGAGCGACCTTCCGGTCAGGAACAGGGCCACGGCCGTGGGTACGGCGGCCAGCGTCAGGAACAGCCTCCGGGAGTTGCGCGGGGGTACCGGTGTACCCACGGACGCCAGCAGGCAGATCGCGGCGATGAACAAGAGCATCCAGCTCGGCGGTCGCGAGATCGAGTAGCGCAGCGCGAACTGCTCGATCGGCCCGAACTGGATCACCAGCGCGATCAGACCGCCGGCAGCAGCGAGCCGCCGTCCGGCGGTTGCGCGACCACAAGCCACGAACCCTGCGGCGAGCAGGCCTGCGAGGTAGCAGAGCACGCCCGTGGTCAGATTCGCGACCGGCGCCGGATCGAAGCTTGTCGACGGATCCCACGGCGCCCATTCCCCGAACACGAGAAGGGTGAGGCTGATCGGCACCAGGAGCGCCACGGCAATCACCGACACGCGATCGCGAACGCTGCGAACGCTGCGGCCGGGAAGCGCCCTCGAGTCCGGCTTCAAGCGGAGCAGGACACCATGAACTGCCAGGTTGAGCAGATCCCGGTAGTCGGCGCGGCCGTTGTCCTCGGCGGAGTCGAGCAGCAGGCCGATCACCTCCTCCCCGTGCTGCGCACGCCACCAGCGCGGGTAACAGGCGAGCGTGGCGCGACGAACGGCGCTCATGCGGCACCCCCGGACGGGCGCAGACGGAGGCGGTTGAAGGCCTGAGCGGCGTTGGACTGCAGGCGCGCGGCTTCGGTCGCGAGCGCGGTCGCGCCGGCGTCGGTGAGTTCGTAGTACCGGCGGAGACGGCCGTCGACGATCTCTTCACCGGCCGGACGGACCAGCCCTTCGTCGCAGAGGCGATCGAGGGCGGCGTACAGCGTGCCGGGGCGGAGCTTCACCCGGTCGCCGGACAACGTCGCGACTTCGGTGATCACCGCGTAGCCGTACTTGCGGCCGTCGGCGAGCGCGGCGAGGACGAGAAACGTCGGTTCGCGCATGGCTGAGGAAGGCATGCGCCGAGCATAGTCAGTTGTTCGGTATATGCCAACCATCGATCTACCCAGGGTTTGTCGACGATGCGCACTGCTGTCGGCAGGTCGACCGTTCGGCGCGCGAGGGCGGCCGTTGGGCGACGGAAGCTGTGCAAACGATTGCAAGCATGGCTATTCAGCGGTGACTTGATGGGCATGACTTCTACGTGGCGCCGGGTGGGCGCGAGTTTGCTGGTGACGGCGGTGGGTGCGGCGGGTCTGGTGGCGGCCGCGCCTTCCGGGGACGAGACGACGGCGGAAGGGACCGGGCTGGTCACGACCTGGGGTGCGGCGGACGACATCGCCGGCGGGACGTTGAGCGACATGACCGTGCGGAACATCGTGCGGACGAGTGTCGGCGGCGAGGACCTGCGGATCCGGATCTCCAACGCGAACGGCGACCAGCCGCTGGTGTCGGACTCCGTGTACGTCGGGCGGCACGCCGGCGGGGCGAGTGTGGTACCGGGGTCGAGCCGGCGGCTGACGTTCGGCGGCAGTACGACGGTGACGATCCCGCCGGGCGCGATGGCGGTCAGCGATCCGCTGCCCGGGACGGTGCCGGCACTGACGAGCCTGACGGTCAGTCTGCACGTGGTCGGGACGACGGGCGTGATCACCGCGCACAACCGGGCGATGCAGCACAGCTACAAGTCGACTTCGGGTGACCACGCGGCCGACGAGTCGGGTACGGCGTACCAGACGGAGTCGTCGGCGTGGTTCTTCCTGAACGCGGCGATCGTCGAGGCGCCGCGCGAGGTGCAGACGGTCGCGACGCTCGGCGACTCGATCACGTCCGCGGTCGGTACGACGATCGACACGAACCGGAGGTGGCCTGACATCCTCGCGGCGCGGTACGCCGGACTGCCCGAGCCGCGGCGGCTGGCGATCTCGAACGAGGGGATCTCCGGGAACCGCGTCCTCGGCGGGATCGCGAAGGCGGGCAGCGCCGGGCCGAGCGCGCTGGCGCGGCTGGACAAGGACGTGCTGACGAAGCCCGGCGTACGGACGGTGCTGGTGCTGGAGGGGATCAACGACATCTACGCCGGGGCGACGACGGAACAGTTGATCGCCGGGTACCGCCAGCTGATCGCGCGGGTGCACGCGTCCGGCCGGTGCATCGTCGGCGGGACGCTGACGCCGATGGGCAGCTCGTTCGTCTACTCCCCTGAGAAGGAGGCGACGCGCCAGGCAGTCAACACGTTCATCCGCACCAGCGGCGAGTTCGACGCGTACGTGGACTTCGACGCCGCAACCCGAGACCCGTCCAACCCGACCCGCCTGGCACCGGCGTACGACGACGGCGACGGCCTACACCCCAACAACGCCGGCAACGAGGCCATGGGCAACGCGCCCGACCTCGACTCCCTACGCTGCAACTGAAGCTTGCCCATCAAGGTGGAGGGTTGCCCCCTGGAAATTTCAGGGGGCAACCCTCCACTCCAGGGGGCAACCCGCAGGCTACTGGTCGCCCTTGATGGCTAGGGCTTGTTCTAGTTCGTTGCGGATGGCGTCGGCGCCGGATTTTCGGTAGTTGGTGACTGCTTCGTCCCAGGCGGAGAGGTCGGCTCGGCCTAGTTGGATGTCCTTGGTCAGGGCGTCCATGCGGGTGTCGAGGACCTTGCCTTTGGTGGATTGGGTGGGTGAGTAGAGGCCGTACGTGGGCGACAGGATTGCTGTCGGGAGTACTGCCTTCAGGTGGTTGTACAGGTTGTCCACTGCCTCGGGGTGGCCGGGGAAGTAGGCGGGGTACGGGCCGTCGGCCAGGTATTGGACGGGGAACTCGCCCAGGCACACCTCGCTGCCGCCGTCCTTCGTGAGTTGCGGATCGGTGCCGTTGAGCGTGTAGTGCCGCCCGGGCAACCCGAACTTCCGGAACAGGTACTCCTCCGTCCCGAACGGCGCCGCGAACCAGTTCAGCACTCGCAGCAGCGTCTTCGTGCGTTCCGGCGAGCTCGGCCGGATCGCGGCGATCGAGTTGTTCGGGGACCCGAGCAGCACCCGCCCGACCTTCCCGCCGGACGCCCGCGGTACCGGGATCGTGATGCTGAAGTTCTTGTTCGTCGCGCGCCGGTAGAAGCTCTGGATCGACGAGTACGAGTCCTGCGTCATCACCGCCGACCCCTGCGTGAACCACACCTTCTGGTTGGCCTTCGCCACCCCGTCCGGATGGATCAGCCCGTCCTTCACCATCTGCCGGGTGATCGCCAGCAGTTCCTTGTGTTCCGGCAACTCCCGGCTGTGCACAAGCTTCCCGTCGCGCACCTCCCAACCGTTCGGCAACCCGAGCATCGCGCTCAGCGAAGCGGTCGGCGGCACCGCGAAGCCCCACCGGTTCTTCTTCCCGTCGGTGACCGCTTTCGCCACCTTCACGAGTTCGTCGACGGTCGGCGAGCCGATCTCGACGCCGAGCTGGTCGAGCAGGTCCTGCCGTACCAGCAACGTGTTGGACGACATCACCCCGCGCTGGATCGGTACCGCCCGGATCCCGCCGGAGAACACGCAGCCCCGCCACGACGCCGCCGGCGCGTTCGCGAGGAACGGGTACTCGAGGATCGCGTCGCCCGACAGGTACTCGGTCAGGTCCTGTGCCCGCGCCTCCAGGAACTGCGGCAGGTACGCGAATCCGCCGTCCACGTTGAACAGGTCGCCCAACGTGTCACCCGCGACCGCCGTGGCGAATTTGTTCGGGTAGTCCGCCGCCGACGTGATGTTGAGCCCGAGCGACGACCCGAGCCGCCGGTTGAGCTCCTGCCAGTACGGGTTCCGGTCGGCCGTCGGCGGGATCGGGTTCGACGTCGGCGCCGAGCCGGTCACGTCGGCGCCGTCGCCCGGCGCCCCGTCGCTGACCTTCACCGGCCGCTCTGGGAACTTGTAGAAGCAGTCCGGCATCAACGGATGGCTCCGCGGCAGGTCCGGCTGCGGTCCCTCGAAGCGTTTGTACGTCGGCAACGCGACGGGCTTGTTCAACGCCGCGATGTCGGTCGACCGGGTCACCGTCGAGCACCCGGTCAAGCCGACGGCGGCAGCGGCCAGTGAGCCGCCCAGAAGGGTCCTTCTGCTGATCGTCATCCCTTCACCGCCCCGGTCAGCATGCCCTTGGCGAAGTGCCGTTGGAGGAACGGGTACACGATCAGGATCGGTACCAGCGACACCACCAGGATCGCCATCTGGATCGACTCCTGCGGCGGCAACTGGTCGGCCGACGCGCCGCCGAGGTCACCGCTGCTGAGCTCGGTGTTGTTGACGACGTACGTCCGCAGTACCAGCTGCAGCGGCCACTTCGCGGTGTCGTTGATGTAGAGCATCGCGTTGAAGAACGCGTTCCAGTACCCGACCGCGTAGAACAGCCCGACGACCGCCAGTACCGCCCGGGACAGCGGCAGCACGATCGACCAGAAGATCCGGAAGTCGCCGGCCCCGTCGATCCGCGCGGAGTCGAGCACGGAGTCCGGGATGCCCATGAAGAACGAGCGCAGCACGATCACGTTGAATCCGCTGATCGCCGTCGGCAGGATCAGCGCGAGCAGCGAGTCGAGCAGCCCGAACTCCTTGACCACCAGGTAGTTCGGGATCAGCCCGGGGCTGAACAGCACGCTGAACAGCACGATCATCAGGATCGGCCGCTGCCCGAACGTCCCCGACCGGCTCAGCGCGTACGCGAGCATCGTCGACCCGGCCAGGCTGATCAGCGTGCCGCCCACGGCGACCACCGCACTCACCATCAGCGCGCGCTGCACGACCCCGCCGTTGAAGATCGACTGGTACGCGTCCAGGTTGAACGCGTCCGGCCAGAGCACGAACCCGCCGGAGTTCGTCACGTGTTCCTGGCTCGCGATACTCGTCGAGATCACCCCGATGAACGGCACGATCACGACCGCGCAGCAGATCACCAGGACGACGCCCTTGAGCACCCGCGCCGGCATCGCGGGACCGTCGTCGATCCCCTTCGCCTCGATCGAAGTCACTTCTGGTACACCCCCGCCTCGCCGAAGATGTGGGCGATCTTGTTGGCGCCGATCACCAGGGCGACGCCGATCAGGCCCTTCACGAGACCGACCGCGGCGGACACGCCCCATTGGCCGGCCAGTACGCCGTTGTTGTAGACGTACGTGTCGAGTACTTCGCTCGCCGGTCTGCCGACCAGGTTCTGCTGCAGGATGATCTGCTCGAACCCGACCGTGAGCGAGTCGCCGAGCCGCAGGATCAGCAGCAGGATGATCAGCCCGCGGATCCCCGGCACCGTGACATGCCACAGTTGCCGCCAGCGCGAGGCGCCGTCGACCCGCGCGGCCTCGTACAGCCCCGGATCGATCTGGGTCAGCGCGGCGAGGAACAGGATCGTGCCCCACCCGGTGTCCTTCCAGATCACCTGGCTGGTGAGCAGCGCGATGAAGCCGTCCGGGTTGCCGAGGAAGTCGATCGTGCCCATCCCGCGCTCGCGGAGGAAGTTGTTGATCAGCCCGCTGCCGCCGAGGATCTGCTGGAAGATCGCGATCACGATCACCCAGGACAGGAAGTGCGGCAGGTACAGCACCGACTGCACGACCCGCTTGATCCGCTCGGACAGCAGGCTGTTCAGCAGCAGCGCCAGCGCGATCGGCGCCGGGAACACGAAGATCACCTGCACCACGGTGATCAGCAGCGTGTTCTTGAGGGCGTTCAGGAACTCCGGGTCGCCGTTGAAGATCACCGCGAAGTTGTCCAGGCCGACCCACGCGCTGCGCCCGAGCGGCACGAACGGCAGGTACTCCTGGAACGCGATCAGGTTCCCGAGCAGCGGCAGGTAGTGGAAGGCCAGTAGCAGGGCCAGACCGGGCAGGGCCATCAGCAGCATGACCTTGTCCCGGCGTGCCCGCGCCCACCAGGACAGTTGGTTGCCGCCCGACGGTGATCTACTGTCCGTAGCCGTGCCCGGTGGTCCGGATCCGGTCACGCCGGCGCGGTGGACGGACCCTTCGGCGGGCCGGGTCCGGGTTTGCGGGCTGAGAACTCCGTCTGTTTGAGCCACGCGACACTCCCAGGGTCGATTCGTCGCTCCCTCACTGGAGAGCGCTTTCCGTTCTCCTGTGTTCGACCTTGTCGCGATTTGGGCAGTCCGGCAAACCCTTACCGGTGTGTTGTGCCGAAATTGAACGCTATCCGGAGCCAGTGCCTCACGGACGGTGGTGCCAGCGGGCCTCCGCGCCGCCGCGCCGGGCGAGGCGTTCCAGGTGCGCCCGCGCCATCCGGACCGTCTGCAGGTTGATGCCGCCGTACGTGCCGAGCTCGGTCCCGATCGCCGTGGCCAGCTCACGCACAGTCAGCGAGCCGCGGGTCCGGAGCAGCCGCACGGTGAGCGTGTCGACGGCGGTCACCCACTCGAGGCTCTCCTCGATCAGCCTCCGGCCGGTAGTCGCGTCGACCGCGTCGCCGTGCGACGGCACAAGCAGGTCGAAGTCCAGCTCGAGCAGCCGCGTCAGCCCGCTCACGTACCGCTCGACGTCGGTGTAGAGCGGCGCCAGCCACAGCGCACTGTCGAGGAACGGCCTCCCCCGCCCCTGCACGTCGTCGAAGGTGAACAGTGTCCGCGACGGCTCGTCCAGTACGGCGATGTGCCCGGGGCTGTGACCGCTCGTCGTGATCACCCGCAGCGGACGCTCGGCCGGCAGCCGGTCCCCGTCGCGCAGCAATACGTCGATCCGCACCCGCTCGTCCAGCATCTCGAAGAGCTCGGACCGTTCGGCCTCCGACAGTTCCATCGCGTCCGGGTCCGAACCCCACAGCTCGGACACCAGCCGCTCGTTGTCCTCGAGCCACCCGGCCTCCAACGCCGGCGCCGCGAACCGTGCCGCACTGTGCCGACGCAGTACGGCGTTGCCGCCCATGTGATCGGGATGCGCATGGCTGTTCACCACCAGCGTCAGATCCGGCAGGCCGAGCCCGAGCGAGGCCAGCTCGGGCGCGGTGGACGACTCCGGTGTCGACGCGATGCCGGCGTCCAGCAGGACGAGCTCCGAGCCCGCGTCGATGACGTGCAGCCAGAGCGGCAGCCCGCAGACGTGCGGGTAGTCCGTTGCCAGCCGATGGATTCCCGGCGCGATCTCGTCAGCCACGACTCACCGTCCTTCGAAGGTTCCGGTACGACGTTCAGCGAACGCCGCGCGCCCTTCGGCGGCATCCTGGGTGCCCAGCGCAACGGCCTGCAGCTCGCGCTCGTACTGGATCGCGGCCTCCAGGCCCATCGACCAGGCCGCGCGGAGGTTCGCCTTCGCCGCCGCGGCGGCGACCGGTGGCCGCGCCGCGATCCGGTGTGCGAGCTCGGTTGCGGTGGGCAACAAGTCGTCGGCCGCCAGGATCCTGCTGATCAGACCGATCCGGAGTGCTTCGACCGCGTCGATCGGGTCGCCGGTGAGCAGCAGCATCGCCGCGTCACTCGCCGGCACCGAAGCCGCGAGCAGTGCCGTCACTCCCCCGCCGCCGATCCACCCGAGCTTGATCTCGGCCGCGGCGAAGCTCGCCGTCGCGGAGGCGAGCCGGATGTCGCAGGACAGCGCCAGCTCCAGTCCGCCGCCGTACGCGTACCCGTTCACCGCCGCGATCACCGGTGTCCGCAGCGAGCGCAGCGCGTCGCAGTAGTCGCGCCGGTTCCGGAAGTGCCACGGGCCGTCGTACCGGTCGAGCTCGCCGATGTCGCTGCCGACCGAGAACGCGCGGTCGCCCGCGCCGGTCACCACGACCGCGCGGATCGACGGGTCCTCGTCGATGCGCGGGATCAGCTCGAGCAGCTCGGCACTCATCGAGCGGGTGGCCGCGTTCAGTTTCGCGGGCCGGTCGAGCGTCAGCAGCCCGACGTGCCCGTCCTGCTCGAAGCGGATCCGGCCGTCATCCATGGCGTACCGCGCCCTTCTCCAGCAGCGCCTGCCGTCTCGCCGGCGACACACCGAGCTCCGTCAGCAGCTCGTCGGTGTGCTCACCGACCAACGGAGCAGGGCGCCGTACGTCGGCAGGTGTCCGGCTGAAGCGGTACGGGAAGCCAGGTGTCGTCACAGTGCCCTCGGTCGGGTGCTCATACGTCACGAACGACTCGTTGTGCAGCACCTGCGGATCCGTGCGCAGGTCGTCGTACGACAGCACCGGGCCGCACCACACGCCGCGCTCGCGCAGCTTGAGCATCCAGTGCTCGGTCGTCTCGCGGCGCAGTGCCGTCGACACCGCCGCGGCGATCTCGTCACGGCGCGCGAACCCGTCCCGTTCCGCGTCCAGGCCGGCCAGTTGCGGCGCGTCCAGTACTTCGGCCAGCACCGGGAGGTTCGCGAACGCCAGCGAGATGTAGCCGTCCGCGGTGGTGAAGATGCCGTACGGCGCGCGGATGTAGCTGTGCGCGTGGACCTGCTCGGACCGCGTCTGCGGTACGCCGCCGACGGTGTGCACCGACAGCTCCTGCATCTGCAGGGCGATGACGGCGTCGAGCATGTTCACCTGGACGAGCTGGCCCTCGCCGGTCCGCTCCCGGTGCAGCAGCGCGGCCAGCACGCCTTCGAAGGCGCTGTACGCCGTGACCGCGTCGGCCAGGAAGTACGGCGCGGCGACGGGCGGCTCGTCCGGACGGCCGGCGCTGAAGAGGGCACCGCTCATCGCCTGTACCAGTAGGTCCTGGCCAGGCCAGTCGGCGTACGGGCCGCTCTCGCCGTACCCGGAGATCGATACGTAGACCAGGGACGGCTTCAGTGCGCGCAGGGTCTCGTAGTCGACGCCTAGGCGTGCGGCTACGCCGGGGCGGTAGTTCTGCAGGAACACGTCGGCCGTGCGCACCAGGTCGTAGAGGAGTTCACGGCCCTCGTCGGACTTGAGGTCCACGGCGAGGCTGCGCTTGTTGCGGTTCAGCGACAGGAAAGACGCGTTCACCTCGTTGCCGGCGGCACCGCCGGCGGAGGTGTGCCGCTGCCATTCGCCGGTCACCGGCTCGACCTTCACCACGTCCGCACCGAGGTCGCCGAGCCGCATCGCCGCCAGCGGACCGGCCATCGCCACGGATACGTCCAGTACCCGGTAGCCGCCGAGGATGTTCATTGCGCCGTCCATCCCGCGTCGACCGGCAGCACCGCGCCGGTGATGAACGACGCGTCGTCACTGGCCAGGAACGCGATCGCCGCGGCGACCTCGGACGGCCGGCCGATCCGTCCGAGGGCGTGGTGGCGGTCGACCATCGCCTGCATCGCGCCCGGGTCGTCCTCGCCGCCGACCTTGCCGTTGCGGATCAGCGGCGTGTCGATCAGGCCGGGCGCCACGCAGTTCGCGCGGACACCGGCGCGGCCGTGGTCGAGGGCCATCGCGCGCGTCAGGTTCTCCACGCCGGCCTTCGCCGCGCAGTACGCCGACCGGTTCCGCTCCCCGACGGTGCCGATCGCCGACGAAATCGTGACGATCGCGCCACCACCCTGCTCGACGAAACCGGGCAGCACCGCGCGGCACGAGATGTAGACGCCGGTCAGGTCGACGTCGAGAATCGTCCGCCATTCGTCGGGCGAGGTGTTCGGCACGGTGTCACAAACATCCACCCCTGCGGCACACACCAGCACGTGCACCTGTCCCACCTCGGCAACCACCTCGACAGTCCGCGCCAGGTCGGTGACATCGAGCTCGAACGCCCGCGCCGCGCCGTTCAGCTCGGCGGCGAGCCGCTCCGCGGCCGCGCGGTCGCGGTCGCAGACGACGACTGTGCCGCCTTCGGCGGTGATGCGGCGGGCGGTGGCCGCGCCGATCCCGGAGGCTCCTCCGGTGATCAGCGCGACCTTGCCTGCAAACCTTTCCGTATCCATGACCTCTAGGGCTTCTCGTAGGGGAACGAAGGCAGTACGCCGATCCGGTCGTACTGCATCTTGGAGTCGTCGAACCCGGCCTCCCAGCTCACGTTCGAGAACGTGTCGCACGGCCCGGCCGACGGCCCGTGGTACGGGTCGCTCTCGGTGTTCGTCACCTTGACGTCCGAGAACGCGAACCCGCAGCCGCCGAAGTCCATGTGCACGCCGTACGGCTTCGCGTCCGGCATCGACGGGTCGGCGTTCGCGTCGTCGATGATCAGCTGCGACACCTCGGAGTCCGGCGTGTACGGCGGCTGGTTGCGGACGCCGTACGCGTAGAACGGCCCGGTGTCCCCGCTGTCCTGCGCGAGATGCGACAACCGGACGTACTTGACGGTGTTCCCGCCGGTGTAGTTGTCCGCGTTCGGGATCTCCGGCCGCGACTCGATGCTGATGCCGTACCGGGCGCCGTGCTCGACGACCGTGTGGCTGACCTCGTTGCCGCCGCTGTTCATGATCTCGACGCCGGCCGAGTCACCCGGCACCAGCTCGCCGATGTGATGGATGTAGTTGTTGGTGAAGAGGTTGTCGTGGGCAACATCACCCTCCCCCGGCCAGCCGCCCTCGATCTTGATCCCGTCGTTGCCGAGATGCTCGAACAGGCTGTCCGACACCGTCGTCTTCTCGTTCGCGAACAGCAGCTCGATCGCCGTGAACCCGGTCTGCTGGATGTGCAGCCTGGTCAGCTTCACGCCGCGCGTGTTGGTCAGCGTGATCGCGCCCCACCGGTTCCGCGGCAGCTCGATCTGGGTGTCGTACTTCGGGTACTTGTGCTTGAAACCCGAGTCCCCCGTCCCGTTCCAGCCGTACCGGTACCAGTCCATGAAGTCGGTGTGCTGGACCCTCAGCCCGTCGAGCGTCAGGTTCTCCACCCGCCGGTTCGGCGACGCCCCGGCGATCGAGAACACCTGCGTCTGCGTCGGCCGGTACACCGTGACGCCGTCCATCGTGCCGCCGCGCGGCTTGTAGTACAGCGTCTTCGCCGGGTAGTCCAGGTAGTACTCACCGGCCTGGTCGAGCAGGCTCAGCGAGTTCTGCACGAAGTACCGCGAGCCGCCGCCGGAGTTGATGAATCCGTACCGCGCCGGGTACACCAACGTGGTCCGCTTCTTGGTGAAGTTGATGTCGAGCATCGGGATCGTGTCGGTGAACCACGACCACGAGCCGCCCGACCAGACCGTCACCTGGGCCGGCCACGACGTCCCGAGCCGCAGGTCCCACGACGGGTCGATGTCGCCGGTGTTGAACCCGAGCTGGTCGCGGACCGCCTCCTTGGTCGGGTCGAACAGGATCGACCGCAGGTACGGCGCCCACTTGTCGTCGGACGCCCGGTTCGGGTACCGCGCGGTCGTCGCGCGCTTGCCCTCGGCGTACAGGCTGTAGAACGGCTGGCTGATGTCGACGGGCGCCTTGAAGATGCCGTCCTTGTACGGCGTCCAGCCGGTGACCTCGCGCCCCGCCTCGAAGACCGCCTTGCCCGGACCGTCCACGCTGCGGTACGTCACGTTCGAGTCGCGGTCGTCGAACGTGATCGTCTTGTCCACCCGGTACGTCCCGGCCCGCAGGTTCACCACCGCCGTACAGCCGGAATGCCCGGTGGTCCGCAGTACGTCGCGGGCCCGCTCGACCGTCTTCCATGGCTTGCGTTCGGTACCCGCGCCGGTGTCGTCGCCGCCGGGCGACACCCAGTAGGACTTGCACGCGGGGTCGGCGGCCGGGGCCGCGCCGGCTCCCAGCGCCGAGCCGCCCACGACTGCCGCGGGGACGAGCAGACCGACCGCGAGGCCGATCAAGAGTCCTGAACGTGTCGACATGTCACCGTCCTTCCACGTCGTACGGGAAGGAGGGCAGCACGCCGATCTTGTCGTACTCCATCCGGCCCTGGTCGAAGCCCGCCGCCCAGTTCGCGTTGGTCACCTGGTTGCACTGGTACGACTGGTACTTGTCGTCGGTCACCGTTCCGACCTCGATGTCGGTGAAGCTGAACCCGCAGCCGCCGGCGTCCATGTGCACGCCGCGCGTGCCGCTGTCGGGCATCGACGCGTCGGGGATCACGTCGGTGATCACGAGCTGCTTCACCGTGTTCTGCACCGGATGCGGCTCCTGGTTGTCGACGCCGTACGTGTAGAAGGCGCCCATGTCACCGCTGTCCAGGCCGGTCTCCTCCAGCCGGATGTAGGAGAACTCGTTGCCGTACGCGTAGCCCTCGCCGTCCTTCACCTCCGGTCTGGCCTCGAGGGTGATGCCGTACCGGGCGCTGTGCTTCACGACGACGTGCGAGACCTTGTTGTTGCCGGTGTTCATCAGCTCGATCCCGGCCGCGTCACCCGGCACCAGCTCGCCGACGTGGTCGATGTAGAGGTTGGTGAACGTGTTGTGGTTCGCGACGTCGCCCTCGCCCGGGTACGGGCCCTCGACCTTGATGCCGTCCGCGCCGATGTTCTCCAGCAGGCTGTCGGCGATGGTCACGTGCTCGTTCGCGGACAGCATGTAGACGCCGTGATAGCCCGTGTCGCGCAGATGCATCCCGGTCAGCTTCACGTTGCGCGTGTTGGTCAGCGTGACCGCGCCGAACCGGTTCCGGGTCATCTCGATCTGCCGGTCGTACTCCTTGTACTTGTGTTTCTGGCCGGAGTCGCCGGCGCTGATCCACCCGGAGCGGTACCACTGCATGAAGTCGGTGTTCGCGATGCCGATGCCTTCGAACGCGATGTCGTGCAGCCGCCGCGCCGGCGAGACGCCGCTCAGCGACAGGACCTGGGTCTGCGTCGGGCGCAGTACCCGCTTGCCGTCCATCGTGCCGCCGCGCGGCTTGTAGTACAGCTCCTTGTTCGCCCAGTCGAGGTAGTACTCGTCCTCGGCGTCGAGCAGGTCCAGCGAGTTCTGGACGAAGTACCGCGAACCGGACCGCGAGTTCATCATCGCGTACCGCGTCCAGTAGTCCAGCGTGACCTTGTTGTCCTTCCAGTCCGGGTTCTTGATCGGCACTGTGTCGGTGAACCAGCTCCACGAGCCGCCCGACCAGATCATCAGCTGCGCCGGCCAGTCGGTGTAGCTGCCGAGGTTCCAGGTCTCGTCCCACTCGCCTTCGGTGAAGCCCACCTGGTCGCGGATGGCCTCCTTCTCCGGCTCGATCAGGACCGACTTCAGGTACGGCGCCCACTCCTCGTCGGAGCGCCGGTTCGGGTACCGGGCGGTCGTCGCCCGCTCGCCGTCGACGTACAGCGTGTAGAACGGCTGGTCGACGTCGACCTTCGCCTTGAAGATGCCGTCCTGGTACGGCGTCCAGCCGGTCACCTCGCGCCCCGCGTCCAGGACCGCCTTGCCGGCGCCGTCGACGCTGCGGTAGGTGACGCCGGAGTCGCGGTCGTCGAACGTGATCGTCTTGTCGACCAGGTAGGTCCCGGCCCGCAGGTTCACCACCGGCGTACAGCCGGCGTGCGCCCTGACCCGCAGGGTGTCGCGGGCGTGTTCGATCGTCTTCCAGGGCTTCGACTCGGTGCCCGGCGCCCGGTCGTCGCCGTCGGGCGCGACCCAGAACGAGCTGCAGTTGTCCTGCCCGGCCGGGGCGGCGGCGCGCGCCGCCACTCCGCCTCCGAGGACAAGAGCAGGCAGGGCCAGGCCGGCCAGCACTCCCGCCGCGAATCGTGACATCGCGATCACCGGCCCGCGACGTCGTACGGGAACGAGGGCAGGACGCCGATCTTGTCGTACTCCATCTTCGACGCGTCGAAGCCCGTGACCCAGTCGGCGTTGGTCACCTCGTTGCACTGGTACGACTGGTACTTCTGGTCGGTCACCTTGCCGACCTGCACGTTGCTGAAGGCGAAACCGCAGCCGCCGGCGTCCATGTGCACGCCGCGGGTACCGCCGGCGTCCGGCATCGACGGGTCCGGGATGACGTCACCGATGACCAGCTGGTCGACGGTGTTCTGCACCGGGTGCGGGTCCTGGTTGTCGACGCCGTACGTGTAGAAGGCGCCCATGTCACCGCTGTCCAGCCCGGTCTCCTCGAGCTTGATGTACGTGAACGTGTTGCCGCTCGTGTACTGCTCGCCGTCCTTCACCTCCGGCCGGGACTCCAGGCTGATGCCGTAGCGGGCACTGTGCTTGACGTGGATGTTCTGAATGGTGTTCTTGCCGGTGTCCATCAGCTCGATGCCGGCCGAGTCACCCGGGACCAGCTCACCGATGTGGTCGATGAACACGTTGGAGATCGTGTGGTTGTTGCTCAGGTCGCCCTCACCCGGCCAGCCGCCCTCGACCTTGATGCCGTCGGCACCGATGTTCTCCAGCAGGCTGTCGGTGATCTTCGTGTGGTCGTTGGCGAACAGCAGGTAGATCCCGGTGAACCCGGTGTCGGACACCCGCAGCCGGCTCAGGTCGATGTTGCTGGTGTTGGTCAGCGTGATCGCGCCGAACCGGTTCCGCGGCATCTCGATCTGCCGGTCGTACTCCGGGTACTTGTGCTCGAGTCCCGCGTCACCGCTGGCCACCCAGCCGTTGCGGTACCAGCTGACGAAGTCGGAGTACTGCACGCCCAGCCCGTCGAAGGTGACGTCGTGCAGCCGGTCGTCGGCGGACTTGCCGGCCAGGTTCAGCACGGTCTTCACCGTCGGCCGCAGGACCTTGACGCCGTCCATGGTGCCGGCCCGCGGCTTGTAGTGGACCTCGCCGGCCTTGAAGTCGACGTAGTACTCACCCGGCTGGTCCAGGAAGCTCAGCGAGTTCTGGAAGAAGTACCGCGAACCGCCGCGGCTGTTGACCATCGCGTACCGGGTCCAGTACTTCAGCGTGGTCTGCGTCTTGCGGAAGTTGGTGTCCAGCAGCGGGATCGTGTCGGTGAACCACGACCAGGAGCCGCCGGACCAGATCGTCACCGACGCCTGGCTCATGTCCCAGCTCGGGTCCCAGTCGCCCGGGTTGCCCCACAGCCAGTTGCGGACGTCCATCTTGTCCTCTTCGTAGAGGATCGACGTCATGTACGGCGACCAGGTCTCGTCGGTGCCCCGGTTCGGGTACCGGGCGTTGGTCGCGCGCTTGCCGTCCTCGAACAGCGTGTAGAACGGCTTCGACTTGTCGAACTTCGCCTTGAAGATCCCGTTCTGGGTCGGCGTCCAGCCGGTCAGCTCCTCGGCGCCCTGCAGCGTCGCCTTGCCGGGGCCGTCGACACTGCGGTAGATCACCCGGTGGCCGTTCAGGCCGGAGTCGCGTTGGTCGAAGTCGATCGTGGAGGTGACCGGGTACTCGCCGGCCTTCAGGTTGACGGTGATGTCGCAGTTCATCCGCTGGTTGAGCTGCTTGTCGCGGATCTCGTCGCGGGCCCGGGTGACCGTCTTCCACGGTTCCTTCTCGGTGCCCTTGTTCGCGTCGTCGCCGGTCGGCGCGACCCAGAACGTGCTGCAGTCGACGGCACCGGCGGGCTGGGCGTTGAATTGGACGGCCGCTACCGACACCAGGGCAGCAGCGACCACCCCGGCGCCGACGCTGAGCGCCGTACGCCTGGTTCTCTTGGACATTTCGGGCGGGGTCCTCTCTCGGGGAGGTCAGGCGCCGGCGTTGCCGTTCTGGCTGCGCCAGCGTTCGTACTCGAGCCGGGTCTTCTCGTTCAGCGGGTAGTAGTCGCGCAGCGGGGCGCCCTCGTCGATGCGGCGCCGGCTGAACTTCTCCCACTCGTCGTGCTCGGCGGCCGCCTCGATGACGGACTCGGCACGCCGGCGGGGGACGACGACGGCACCGTCGTCGTCGGCGAGCACCAGGTCCCCGGGCAGCGTGAGGACGCCGCCCACCGCCACCGGGACGTTGTACGCCCACGGGAACAGTTCGGACTGGGACGCGTAGTGCGGGGTGGCTCCGGTCGACCAGATCGGGACGTCGAGCTGTGCCACCCGGGGCACGTCGCGGATCCGGCCGTCGACGACGATGCCGGCGCCGCCGCGGAGCTTGAAGTAGCGGACCAGCATGTCGCCGAAGCAGCCCGTGGTGTGGCTGCCGTACGCCTGGACCACCAGGACGTCACCGGGCTGGACCTCGTCGAGCACGGCCCACAACGCCGTACTGCGCTCGATGTACTCCTGGGTCTGCCCGTCGGCGATGTCCTCACGCTGTGGCATGAACTGCAGGGTCAGCGCGCGGCCGACCACCTTCTTGCCGGGGAACATGCTGGTCGGACCGTCGACGAAGGTCCGGCGGATGCCCTGGTTGTGCAGCCGGGCGCAGGCGGTGGCCGACCCGATCGCGGACAGCCGCTCCACCAGTCCGGGGTCCGGCGCCGGCGGGGTGTCGCCGCGCACCGGCAGCTCCCAGACAGGCGTCACCGGAGCTTGTTCCGTGCTGCTCATATGTCTCCTCGGTACTTGATGGGTCACAGCGCCAGATGACCGGCGCGGTAGGTGTTTCTGGTCAGCCGCAGGTCGAGGCGGATGGTCCGGCCCGGCGGCATAGTCACTTCGAGTCTGTTGCCGCCGACCACGACTGTCCGGCGGGCCGGGTCCGGCGGTGTCGACAGGTACGCCGGGGACGGGCCCGGGTAGTCACCGGTGCCGTCGGCCGCCGTCGTGACCGTGGCCTCGTCGATGCGGTCGGTGCCGAAGCTGCCGGCCTGCACCACGACGCGGCGGGTCTGCGTCGCCGACAGGTTGACGAGCTGGAGACCGGTCAGGTCCGGCTCGACGGTGTCGACCAAGGCGGCCACGTCGGGCGGCAGTCCGGGCCGTCCACGATCCGGGTCGAGGTACAGAACCCGCAGCGGCAGCAGGCCGCCGTTGTAGAGCAGCTGCGGCGTACCCGTGGTCAGTTGGAGCAGTGCCTCGGTGGCGACCGGGTTGTGTCGCTGCCAGTGGTGGATGTTCATCTCGGCGGGGTCGACGGTGTCGATCGCCATCAGGTCCATCCGGCGCTGCACCTGCGACAGCGCGACGCCCAGCATCGCCTCCGGGTAGCCGGGGTTGTCCCCCGCGAGGTAGGCGAGCCAGGGAGCCTCGTGGCCGGCGTCCTCCTTGTTCCGGAAGTCGCGGACCGTCCGCCAGTCGTAGCCGCTGCGCTCCCGCAGCTTGGTCAGCCGGTCCCGGTCCGACGACTCGAACGCGGCCTGCCACAGCCACATCGGCAGGCCGAGCTGCGGCGGCTGGTAGTCGAACCAGCCGTCGTCGTTGTGCCGGTTCGGGATCAGCAGCGTCGGGTTCGCGCAGTCCGGACCGAGCTCCGCCTCCCAGCGGTCCCGGATGCTCATCTCGGTCTCGTCGACAGCGCCGTCGATGCCGCGCTCGTACAGGTGGTCCAGCAACTGCCGGGCGAAGTCCAGCCGCTTCGAGTCACCCGTGAGTACGACGCCGTTCAGCGCGGCGATGCAGGCGGCCGAGCCGACGCTGTAGACGCCGTGCGGCCAGTTCCAGCCGTAGTTGCCGCCGTACCAGCGGCCGTCGTGGAGCTCGCCGACGATGCCGTTCGGGCCGACGTTGTCGGGCAGCAGGCCGCCGTTCGCCTTGGCCCGCTCCTCCCACGCGTCGAGGTACTCCAGGGTCCAGGCGGCGAACCGGTCGCTGTGGTCGTACAGCCAGGCGTTCGCGGTCAGGGTGGTCGCGGCCAGGTTGACTGCGGTGTCACCAGCACCGAGTCGGCGGATCATCTCCGCGCCCATCAGGTCCGCATTGGTACTCAGGTCGTCCCAGCTGCTGATGCCGGGCACGCCGGACAGCGGCAGGCCGAAGACCCGCATCCGCTCCTGGTTCGTCCCGAACGTCCGCCACTCGTCGTTGATCCCCCAGCGCGGCCCGCCGGCGCCGTTGTGCGGCGCGCGGATCGTGCGGGTCGCCGGGTCGTAGTTGCCCGCGGGCGATCCCGGCAGGTACAGCTCGGCGAACCGGTAGGCGCGCTCGCGGAACACCTCGTCGCTCGGGTCGGCGGCGCACAGCGAGTAGAAGAAGATCATCGACTCGCCGATGTGGAACCAGTCGTAGCCGCGCTCGAACTCGTCGACCAGGAAGCCCAGGTCGGTGAGCTGCCGGGTGACGCCCTCCCAGTGCCACTTCGACACGTCGATCAGGTCGTCGGCGCCGCCGAGCTGGTAGAGCACCGGCCAGTTCACGAACGCCTCGTAGAAGTCGTCCGCACCGTCGCGGCTCTGCATCGGACCGGCGTACCGCAGGCCGCCGTCGGGCAGGCAGTAGCGCTCCCGGAACAGCCACCAGCCCTCGTCCATCACGTCGAACAGGCGGCGCTGCATGATCGCCCAGGCCGGCGGGGCGCCGACCGGGATGTCGGCAATGATCTGCTGCGTTGATTCGTCCTGGCTCATCCCTTGGTCGCCCCCGCGGTCAGGCCGCTGATCACGTGCCGCTGGAGCAGCACGAAGATCACCAGCAACGGAGCCACCGCGAGCAGCAGCGTCGGGAAGACCACCGTGTAGTCGGTGGAGTACTGGCTCACCGCGGCGTACACACCGGTCGTCACGGTGTAGAGACCGCTGCCCGGGCCGAGGATGATCTGCGGGTTCACGAAGTCGTTCCAGACCGAGAACGTGTTCAGGATGACCATCGTCACCACCGCGGGCTTCATCAGCGGGAACACGATCGACCAGAACACCCGGTGCTTGCCGGCCCCGTCGACCGCGGCCGCCTCGTCCAGGCTCGCCGGGATCGTCATGATGTACCCGGCGTACAGGAAGATCGAGAACGGCAGCGTCAGCGTCGTCTCGAACAGGACGAACCCGGGGATCGTGCCCATCAGCCCGAGGAACTTCAGCGTGTAGACGACCGGGATCACCAGCACCTGGCTCGGGATGAACGTCCCGGCCACGAACAACAGCAGGAGCATCCGGTACCGGCGCTCGCGGCGCCGCGCGATCACGTACGACACCGGGCCGGCGAGCGCCACGGACAGCACGTTCACCGACACCACGAACAGGATCGTGACGGCGTACCCCTTGAGGATGTTGAAGTCGGGGTTCGTCGCGGCCTTGCGCAGGTACTCCGTGGTGAACTGGTCGGGCGACAGCGAGAACGGGTGGGTGAGGATGTCCTGCTGCGACTTGAACGCGCTGACCACCAGCAGGTACATCGGCACCAGCATCAGCACGCTGGTCAGCACCAGGAACGCGATCCGTCCCCAGCCCTTGGTCTTCAACGGTCTCAGTTGCACAGCCGCCACCCGCGGCATCCTCAGTGCACTCACGCCTGCACCCCCTGGTCAGCGCGCGACCGCAGCCGCGCGACGGTGAGGGCGAGTCCGGCGGTGATGACCATCAGTACGACGCTCTGCGCCGAACCGAAGCCGAGCGCGTTGTTGTGGAACGAGTCCCACAGGATCAGGTACGCCGCGGTCTGCGTCGACCCCGCCGGGCCGCCGCCGGTCAGCGACACCACCAGGTCGTACGTCTTCAGCAGCGTCACCAGCGACAGCACCAGGTTCACGGTCACGACCGGCGCCAGCGCGGGCAGCGTGACGTTGAAGAACGTCTGCCGCTTCGAGGCGCCGTCGATGTGCGCCGCCTCGAGCAGGTCCTTCGACACGGTCTGCAGACCGGCCAGGTAGAGCACGACGTTCACGCCGAAGCCGGCCCAGACCAGCACGCCGATCAGGCTCACGAGCGCCCAGTTCGGGTCGGACAGGAACGGCAGTACTTCGGCCCCCTTGGACGTCAGCCAGCCGTTCACCACACCCGAAGTACCGAGGACGGCGCTCCACAGGAAGCCGACCACCAGCGCGCTGAGCACGTGCGGGTAGAACAGCACGATCCGGAAGAACGCGTTCAGCCGGGAGGCGCCGTTCACCAGCAGCGCGAGGCCGAGGCCGAGCACGCTCAGCAGGATGGTGCCGACTGCCGCGATCAGCAGCGTCACCCAGCCGGCCCGGATCGCCTCCGCGCTCTGGGTCAGGTTCACGTAGTTCTTCAGGCCGACGAACGCCGGGTTCGCGCTGTAGCCGTCCCAGTCGGTGAGGCTGAGGTAGAGCGACAGACCGACCGGGACGACCAGCATGACGACGAACAGCACCAGGGCGGGGCCGACCATACTGAGGGTCGTCAGCCTTGTCGTCAGGCTGCCTCTCACGATTTCGAGCCCATCCAGCTGTCGATGCGGGCCGCGACGTCCTTCGCGCTCTTCCCCGTGTAGAGGCTCTGGACCGCCTTGTTCCACTCGCCGTTGAAGCCCTGCGGCAGCGTGTTGGCGCCGTACCCCTCACCCTGGGCGACCTGCTTCGGCGCCTGGTCGAGGATCTCCTGCACCTGCCTGCCGAGCGGCGACAGGTTGTCGGCGTAGCCCTGGCGGAAGTTGCCGTCCTGCGCGAGCTGGCTCTGCACGGCGGTCTTGTCGGTGGCCAGCCACTGCACGAGCTTCACCGAGAGGTCACGCTGCTTGGTCGCCTTCAGCACCATGTACGGCATGGCCATCGTGACGCCCTGCGGACCCGGTGACGGCTGGCCCGCCTCGGTCGGCGCCGGGAACACGCCGAGGTCGAACGCCGGCTTGGCGTCGTCGGCGGTGCGGACGAACCAGCTGCCCATGATGTACATCGCGGCCTTGCCGGACAGGAAGTTGGTCTGCGCGCCGACGTCCTTGAGCCCGAGTGCGTTCTTGTCGACGTACCCGTTCTTGATCCAGGACTCGTAGCGCTCCAGCAGCGGCAGCATCGTCTCGCCGACCTTCAGCTGGTCGGAGTTGACCTGCTGGTACCAGTCCGGGTACTTCGTGGCGATCGACGGGTCGCTGAGCTGCAGCAACTGCAGGCCGGTCACGTAGTCGCCGGCCGTCTGCAGCGGCAGGTAGCCGGCCGCCTTGAGCTTGCCCATCGCGGCGGTCAGCTCGTCCAGGTCCTTCGGCGGGGCGCTGATCCCGGCCTTGGCGAACGCGTCCTTGTTGTAGAACACCAGCGACTGCGCCTGCTGGCCGACACCGACCGTGTACACCTTGCCGTCGACCTTGGCCTGCTCGACGAGCGGGGTGTCCTTGGTCCACGCCTGGTCGCTCAGGTCGAGCATCTGCGGCGCCAGCACCTTGTCGGCCATCAGCGTCTCGACGACATCCGGCGCGTTGCCGGCCGCGAGCAACTGCGGCAACGTGTCCTTCACGCCGGAGCCGGTCGGCGCCTCGATCTTCACGTCGACGCCGGGGTTGGCTTCCTCGAAGGGCTTGACCAGGCCCTCCCAGTAGCTCTTGGTGAGGTTGGGGGTGATGTTGACGAGCATCCGGACTTCGCCGGTGCTGCCGCCGGCAGCACCCTTGTCGTCGCTGAAGCCGCCACCGCCGCAGCCCGCCGCGCCCACCAGGATCACAACGGATGTCAGCAGGCCGAGCTTGCCCTTGAGCGTGCGGGCCGAACGAGCCATTTCGGGGTCCTCCTCGGATCGACCCGGCGTCGGGGGCGGCCGGGCGTCGTTATCGAGTGACGATGCAGAGCGGGCCGGTGAAGTGTCAACGATTACGCGACAAAGTGGACGTTCTGAGTCAGAAGTCCGTGCCATAAGGGGTTGGCAGAATCCTGTGAACGGGGTCACCATGCAGCCATGCCCGATCCCGGAAGACCCAAGTCGCCGCTGACCCTGTCGGTGGCCGAGCGGACCGCGCTCAGCCAGCTCGCCGCCGCGCCGCGGACCAGTCCCGCGATGCGGCTGCGGGCCCGGATCGTGCTGGCCAGCGCCGAGGGCCGCTCGAACAAGGCGGTCGCCGACCTGCTCGAGGTCACCCCCGGGACGGTCGGCAAGTGGCGCCGCCGGTTCCTCCGGATGGGCATGGCCGGTCTCGACGACGGGATGCGCAGCGGGCGGCCGCGGATGGTCGACCGGGTGCAGCTCGGGGCCGCGGCGGGGTCTGCTGCGCCGGGATCGATGGCCGATTCCGGACACCGGCCGTCGACGCGCGAGCTCGCGGCGACGTACGGCGTCTCGCAGTCGACGGTCTCGCGGCGGCGCCGGGAAGAGGTCCAGCACTACCGCTCCAGTGCTGGAATCGACCTCGGCGCGAATCCTGCCGCTCCGCTGTTCTCCGGTGACCCTGAATTGCTGTCGGACCGGGTGTACGAGGCGATCCGCGGCTGGATACTGTCCGGCGAGCTGGGTCCGGGGATGCGGGTGGTCGAGTCCGAGATCGCGCGGGTGCTCGGCACCAGCCAGACGCCGGCGCGGGAGGCCGTACGGCGGTTGGCTCACGAGGGGCTGGTGACGTACCGGCCGCGGCTCGGGAACTTCGTCACCGAGATCTCCCAGGTGGAGGCGCGGGAGGCGCGCGAGGTCCGCGTGCTGCTCGAGTCGGCGGCGGCGCGGCGGGCGACCGGGCACGTGCCGCCCGAGGAGCTCGACCTGCTGCGGATCCAGGTGCAGCGGATGAGCGAGGCAGCCGAACACCACGACATCGGTGCCTTCCGCGAGGCCGATCTGCGCTTCCACCGCCAGGTGCTGGCCACCAGCGGCAACTCGATGCTCCTCCGCGTCTGGCGCACCCTGGAGCCCGCCCTCTGGAGCCTCCAGGTCGTCTCGAACGCCATGTACGCCGGCGACTGGGGCCTGATGGCCCGCCGCCACCTCGACCTGATCGCCGTCCTCTCCGGCACCGACCCTGAAGACTCCGCCCGCCTCTTCGCCGCCCACGCCCGAGGCGAAAGCTCCATCACCAGACCGGCCGCCCACCATGATTGACGCCCACGTCCATGTGTGGGAACTGCGGCGGCGCGCGCTGCCGTGGCTCCACGCCGGTCATCCCCTCCGCCGCGACTTCACCCTCGAGGACATCGCCGACGTTCCCGAGGTTGTGTTGGTGCAGGCGGATGCTGATCCGGGGGAGGTGGATGATCTGCTGGCGTTGGCTCGGCGGACGCCGGCCGTGGTGGGTGTGGTGGGTTGGTTCGACTTGCTCGACTTTCCCGATCGGTTACCTGATGATCCGCGGTTGGTGGGGGTGCGTAGCCCGCCCGTGGATCAGCACGACGGTCGTGCGTTGACTGCTCCCGCGCACCTGCGCGGTGTGCGGGCCGCCGCTGACGCCGGCCTCGCCGTTGACCTGCTCCTCCGCCCCTCCGCCCTGATCGGGGCCGCGCGGCTCGCGGACGCCGTACCGGACGCGCGCCTCGTGCTCGACCATCTCGGGAACCCGACGACCGCCACCGCCGAGTGGCGCGCCGGGATGCGGGCGCTCGCCGAGTGCCCGAACGTGGTCGTCAAACTCTCCGGCACCGCCCACCTCGCGACCGCCGACCTCCGCGCACTGGTCGACGTCGCCCTCGAACTCTTCGGCAGTGAACGGTTGCTGTTCGGCTCGGACTGGCCCGTGTGCACGCTGGCCGCGACCCGCGCCGAGGTGATCCGCCGTACGACGGCACTGCTGCCACCCGCCACCCACAACGACGTGTTCCGTGGCACCGCCCAGCGCATCTACCGCCCCAGGGAGACCGCCCCATGTCCGAATACACCCGCCGGCAGGTCCTGAAGACCGCCGGCGCCGCGGCCGGCACCGCAGTCGTAGCCGGCTCACTGACCACCCCTCTGACCGCCGCCGCGGACTCCCCACCCGGCAGCGACACCAACCCGCTGAAGCTCTGGTACACCAAGCCTGCCACCGAATGGCTCCAAGCACTTGCCATCGGCAACGGACGGCTCGGCGCGATGGTGTACGGCGGAACCGCCGCCGAGACCCTGCAGCTCAACGAGGACTCGATCTGGGCCGGCGGCCCGCACCAGTACGACGACCCGATGGGCAAGGAGGTGCTGCCCGAGATCCGCCGCCTGATCGCCGAGGAGCAGTATCTCGAGGCGCAGAACCTCGCCGACGAACACTTCATGGGCCGTCCCACCGAGCAGATGCAGTACCAACCGGTCGGCTACCTCAACCTCGCCTTCCCGAGCATCGACCCGGCCGCGGTCACGTCGTACCGCCGGGAACTGGACCTGACCACCGCGACCACCTCGGTCAGCTACGAGCACGCCGGCGTCCGCTACACCCGCGAGGTGTTCATCAGCCACCCGGCGCAGCTCCTGGTGATGCGGATGACCGCGAGCCAGGCCGGCGCCCTCACCTTCGACGCGACGTACACCACCGAGCAGGCCGCGACGCCGGCGACGTACGACGAACGCACCCTGGCGCTCAACGGGATCAGCGGCGACGCCGAAGGCCTGAAGGGCTCGGTCAAGTTCTGCGCCCTGCTCCGCGCCTTCACCGAGGGCGGCACCACGACGGTTGCCAACGGCAAGCTGTCGGTCGCCGGCGCGGACGAGGTGATCCTGCTGTACTCGGTCGGCACCAGCTACCGCAACTACCTCGACGTCAGCGCGGACCAGGTCGCCCGCGCCGCCGCACCACTCAACGCGGTCGGCCGCCCGGCGTTCGGCCAGCTGCGGCACGAGCACATCGCCGACTACCAGCGCCTCTTCGGCCGCCTCGACCTCGACCTCGGTACGTCGGCCTCGATCGTACTCCCGACCGACCAACGGATCGCGGCGTTCCGCAACGGCGGCGACCCGCAGCTCGCAGCGCTGTACTACCAGTTCGGCCGGTACCTGCTGATCTCCAGCTCCCGCACCCCGGGACAGCCCGCGAACCTGCAGGGCATCTGGAGCTACAAGATGCTCCCGGAGTGGCAGAGCAAGTTCACGCTGAACATCAACTGCGAGATGAACTACTGGCCGGCCGGACCCGCGAACCTGGCCGAGTGCTGGGACCCGCTGTTCCAGATGATCAGCGAACTGTCCGAGTCGGGCGCCCGGACCGCGGCGACGATGTACGACGCCCCGGGCTGGGTCGCGCACCACAACACCGACGGCTGGCGCGGCACCGCACCGGTGGACTTCGCGTACTACGGGGTGTGGCCGACCGGAGGCGCCTGGCTGTCACTGCTCTTCTGGGAGCGGTACGAGTACACCGGCGACCTGGAGATTCTGCGCAAGTACTACCCGGTCCTGCGCGGCTCGGTGGAGTTCTTCCTGGACCAGCTGCAGACGGACGCGAAGACCGGCTGGCTGGTGACCAGCCCGTCGCACTCCCCCGAGCTCAAGCACCACGACTACGACAACGTCGGCGTGAGCATCTGCGCCGGCCCGACGATGGACATGGAGATCCTCAACGACCTGTTCAAGGTCTTCGGACAGGCGGCCGCCGTCCTGGGTGAGGACTCCGCGATGGCCGCGCAGGTCGCCGCGGCGCGCGCGAAGCTGCCGCCGATCCAGATCGGGTACCTCGGCCAGATCCAGGAGTGGCTGATCGACTGGGAAGAAGCCGCTCTGGAGACGAGTCGACATGTCTCACACCTGTGGGCGGTGTTCCCGAGCGACCAGATCACACCGCGCCGTACGCCGGCACTCGCCGACGCCGCACGCAAGTCGCTGGAGCTGCGCGGTCCGGCGGTCACCGCCGGGTGGTCGCTCGCCTGGAAGCTGAACCTGCGCGCGCGGCTCCTCGAGCCGGACAACGCGTACAAGCACCTCACCCAACTGCTCGCTCCCGGCCGGACCGCGCCGAACATGTTCGACCTGCACCCGCCGTTCCAGATCGACGGGAACTTCGGCGGCGTCTCCGGCATCACCGAGATGATCATGCAGAGCCACTCCGGCGAGCTCGCGCTGCTGCCGTGCCTGCCGTCCGCCTTCCCCACCGGCCGGGTCCGCGGGATGCGCGCCCGCGGCGGCTTCGACCTGGAGTTCTCGTGGTCGAACGGGAAGTTGACGAAGGCAACGATCCGGTCGCTGCTCGGCAACCGGCTGCGGCTGCGCACCGGCGTCCGGGTCGACGTCAGGTCGTCCGAGGGCCCGGTGGCGTTCGCCCGGCCGGAGGACGGCGTCGTCGAGTTCCGTACCCGCCGTGGCGTCGACTACTTCATCGAACCGCGCGCCTGACCGCGCACCCCGCCCCTGAAAGGTTCGTCATGTTCCGAATAGCGTTACCCCTGCTCGTCACGCTGATGAGCGTCGGTACGTCGGCAGTGCCGGCCGCCGGCCTCGCCTCGTCGGTCACCGGGTCCGCGACCACCGCCTGGCACGACGGCGCGCTGCGCGGCGACACCGCCGGGCTGGTCTCCCGCTCCGATCTCGTCCAGGAAGGACCGGCCTGGCGCAGCTACCAGGCCATGCCGGTCGGCAACGGCGTGCTCGGCGCCGCGGTCTGGGCCGAGAAGGGCTACACCGCCCAACTCAACCGGGTCGACACGTTCCCCGATCTCAAGTCCGCCGGGCGCCTGGTCGTCCCCGGCCTGGACTCGCTGATGCGCGCCGACGACTACAGCGGCCGGCTGGCGCTGTACGACGGTCAGGTCGTGCAGCGCGGCGGCGGCATGACCGCGCGCTCGTATGTGCGTGCCGATGCGGATCAGTTCGTACTGGAGGTCACCGGCGCGGACCCGTCGAAGTCGCAGACCGCCGACCTGAAGCTGTGGCCCGGCCGGACACCGGCGGTCAGCGCCGCCGACGGCATCGCCGCGCTCGCCGAGACGTTCCACGACGAGGCGTCCGGCAGCATCACCGGCGCGGTCGCCGCCCTGACCGCGCAGGCCCAAGGCGTCAAGGCGTCGGTGGTGGATCCGCTGACGGTCCGGCTGACGTTCCGTCCCAAGGCGGACGGCAGCTTCCGGCTCGTGGTCGGCGTACCGTCGTACCGCGGTGGTGAGCTGCGCACGGCCGCGCGGCGTGCGGTGGTGGAGTCGCCGAGCAAGCACCTCGACTGGTGGCACGCGTTCTGGTCCAAGGCGGCACCGCTGCGGATCACCTCGGCCGACGGTTCCGGTGAGTACGTCGAGAACCTGCGGACCCTGCACCTCTACACGATGGCCGCGTCGATGCGCGGCGACGTACCGAGCACGCACGGTGCCGTCGTACGGATGTTCTCGGCGGCGCAGGACCAGGCCGACTGGGCGCAGGACGCGTACTGGCACTTCAACCTGCGGATGATCGTGTCGACGAACCTCGGCGCCGGCATCGGCGAGTTCAACTCGCCGTACTTCAAGTTCTACCTCGACCGGGCCGAGCTGATGCGCGAGTGGACGCGGACGCACTGGATCGGCGGCGAGGGCCTGTGCCTGCCGGAGTTCATGCGGTACGACGGGACGGGCGACGGCTGCGACAACACGCAGGAACCCAGCTGGACGCGGCGGATCCTGACCAGCG
Organism: Kribbella sp. HUAS MG21; assembly: GCF_040254265.1. GTDB lineage: Bacteria > Actinomycetota > Actinomycetes > Propionibacteriales > Kribbellaceae > Kribbella. Next base: position 4,804,426 of record NZ_CP158165.1, on the reverse strand, counting down.
GGCCGGAGCTGGTCTACAACATCTGGCAGCACTACCGCTACACGGGCGACGCCGGTCTGCTGAACCGGAGCTACCCACTGATGCGGGACGTCGCCCGGTTCTACCTGTCGGCCACGACGCTCGGCAGCGACGGCTACCTGCACCTGGAGCACGTCAACGCGCTGGAGGTGCAGTGGGACACCACCGACCCGGTGCCGGACCTGGCGGCGATGCGGGTGATCTTCCCGCTCGTGGCCGACCTGGCGACGAAGCACGGTGACACCGAGCTGGCCGTGCGGTTGAAGGACGCGGTGGGCAAGCTGCCGCCGTTCCGGACGATCGAGCGCAACGGCGAGCAGGTGCTGGCGTGGTCCGGTACCGACGAGGCGGCGCACAACACGCAGAACCCGGAGATGGAGGCGCTCTGGCCCTGGGGCGTGTTCGACGAGACGTCCGAGCTGATGCAAGCGACGTACCGGCAGCGCGTGTACCCGCAGGACAAGGACTGGGGCATGGACGCCACCTGGGCCGCGCGGCTCGGGCTGTCGGACGAGGTGAAGCGCATGCTGCTGAAGGGCATCGCGGACTTCCAGATCTACCCGAACGGCTTCACCGTGCACCGCACCAAGCAGGAGCCCGTCCGCAACAACAGCTTCTACAACGAGTGGGGCGGGGTGCTGAGCACCGGCCTGCACGAGGCGCTGGTCCAGTCGTACGACGGGGTGGTGCACGTCGCGCCCGCGTGGCCGAAGGACTGGGAGGTGGCCGGCTCCGTGCAGATCGAGGGCGGGCACCGGATCAGCACCGAGGTGCGGGACGGCGTACCGAGTGTGGTCGGCATCCAGGCGGGCAGTGCGGAGACGCTGAAGCTGCGCAACCCGTGGCCGGGGCAGGAGGTGCGGGTGGTCGACGCTGCGCACCGCACAGTGGTTGCTGCGACGTCTGCTGAGACCTTCACGTTCGGGGTCGCTCCGAACGAGTCGTACACCGTCGAGCGGGTCGCCGTACCGTTGTCGTCGTTCTCGTACGCACCGCTGACCGGGGAGCCGGCGAGCGCGGTGAAGACCCTGGGGAACCGGGTGCTCGGCATCACGTGGAGCGAGCCGCCGCTGCGCAGCGACCTGGTGTCGGTCGTGGCGCCGGAGAAGCTGTCGAACCTGGTGAAGGCGCAGGTCGGCGCGCCGATCTACGTGGACCGCAGCTACACGGTCACGGACCTGCCTGGTCAGTTGAACGGGCAGGCGCTGGTACCGGGCGCCAACAACGACTCGAAGGCGACTACACCGGCGAACTACCTCACGTTGAATGTGACACGTCCGGCGACGGTCTATGTGGCGTTCGATCCGCGGGGTGAGAACGTGTGGTGGCCGTCGTGGCTGTCCGACTACACGCGGACGGGCGAGACGGTCGGTACTACTGACCAGCGGCTGATCCTGTTCAAGCGCGACGTACCGGCTGGGCAGCTGGTGCTCGGGCCGAACTCGGGTGTGCCGGACAAGGGCAACTCCACCTACGTGACGTTTGTGGTACCACGCTAGGCATGTACAACCATGCTCCTGAGGGCTACGACTGCCCGTTCTGCCGGCTCGCCGCCGGCGGAGAGGACCACCTCACGGCGCAGCACGACATCGTGCTGCGCCGTGAGCGCGCGTTCGCCTTCGTAGCCTCCCGCTGGTGGCCGAACAACCAGGGCCACGTCCTGGTCGTACCTACGGAACACCACGAGAACCTGTACGACCTACCGGCCGCGGCCGGCCACGCGGTGCATGACGTCGTACGGGAGGTCGCTGTCGCGATTCGCAGTACCTATGGCTGTGAGGGTGTCTCGACACGCCAGCACAACGAGCCGGCTGGCTACCAGGACGCCTGGCATTACCACGTGCATGTGTTTCCGCGGTATGCCGACGACAACCTCTACAACACCCGGCACCTCGCGGAGCCCGCCACCGCTGCCGAGCGCGAACCGTACGTCAGAAGACTGACCGAGCACTTCGACAGCATCCGGAAGGCCTCAGGATGAACGTACGCCGCCGCCGTCCGAGAAGACCGCAGCGCACGCAAGGTCAAACCGTGACGACGGTGGCGGGTCGGCGCAGGACTCAGTGGGTGCGCTACTGCCCCAGACAGCGAACTGTGCTGCCTCCGCGTACGTCGCGGCGTCGGCCTGCCAGCGGCCGGTGCGCGGATCCGGGCGTGCGTGTTCCTCGTTCGGCGGTTCAGGTGTTCGGGGTCCGTCGCCTGTTGGTCCAGCCGCCGTCGGCCGGAGGCGCAGGGCCGGTGGTGGATCGGCCCACCGGGGACGGGCGACGTGGACGGCGCCGTCGGTGATGGTGATGGTCCAGTGGCCGTTGTGCAGGTCGACGTGATGCCTGCGGCACAGCAGGGCCAGATTCGACACGGCTGTGACGCCGCCGTCGATCCATGAGATCAGGTGGTGTGCGTCGCACATGACCGGTGGCGCGCCGCAGACCACGCAGCCTCGGTCGCGGGTGTTCAGGGCGCGGCGCATTGCCCTGGTGACGAGTCGTTCGCGGCGGCCGACGTCGAGGGGTTCGGAGTTCGAGCCCAGGACGATCGGGATGACGTTCGCGTCGCAGGCCAGCCGCCGGATCGTCGCCGCAGACAGGCCACCGCTGTGCACCGTTGTCCCGACGGCGTCAGCGGTTGCTGATCTGAGGTCATCCAGGTCAATGGTGACAGTGATGTTCGCCTTCGCCCCGAACCCGGGCACCACAGCACGATTTCCCGAACCGGCGCCGGAACCACCGTCGGGAGCACCGGGAGCGCCGGTACGGATGGTCGCTGCGTCGAGGGTCGCTGCGTCGAGGGTGGCGGCGGCGACGGTCAGCGCCGTGGCGAGGGCGTCGGCCTGGCGCTTCTCGCGGGAGCGCTGATCAGGTTCACCGTCGAGGGTCTTGTGGGGGCGGGCGCCGGCGACGATCACTGAGCGGAGCAGTTCGGCGTTCTCGTTGGCGAGGTAGCCGCGGAACTTGACGCCGCGATCGGCCGGCGTGAGGGTGAGGGACTCGCGGGCGTAGGCCTCGTATTCCTTGGGTTCGGGGCCGTCGGTGTCGAGGATGTCGCGGACCTGTTCGGCGGCCTTGCGGAGTTCAGCCGGGGGCAGATGCCTGGCCAGTCGGACCAGTTCGCGTTCGGCGACCTCGAGGTCGGCCACCGGGACGGTGCTCGGGACCTTCTCCAGCGCGGTCACGATCGGTTCGGCCTGCGCCGGCCGCAACATCACCGGCCCGTCACCGCTCGGTCCGTCACCGCTCGGTCCGGCGGTGCCGGTGTCGGGGAGGGCGGCGGTGACGGCGGTGTACTTGGGCAGGGCGCGGGCGAGGCGGACGTCGCGGCGGGCGCGGTGGTGGTCGAGGCGGTAGCGGTACTCGAGGAACTGGACCGTGTCACGTGCACCGACCTCCTCGGCGTACCCGGACTTGTCCAGGGCCGCGACGAGCCGCAACCTGCGCGTCTCGAGGCGGGCGAGGTCGACGTCGGCCTGGTCGAGAGCGCACACCAGTTCGCGGTCGCTCATCAACTCAGGTGGCCTGTCCATGCCGCAACTCTAGACATCGCTACCGACACTTCTCGACCTGGAATGCCCTTGTTTTGTGGGCAATCCGTGGGCCCCACACAGCCCACACCAGGCCAGCCGCGTCCGCCGCGGCGGCGTCTCAGTCGGCCTCGGTCCCGGGATCCCGCGGTGGGACCGGCCGGAGGTGCAACGTGAACGAGTAGGACGCGACATCGAGGACGTGGTCGGAGGTCGCGGCTGGGCCGCAGGAGGCGGAGCCTAGGCCTGTTTGGGCCAGGTCCAGGTTGAGGTAGATGTGGTCGCGTGGGGTGAGGTCCGAGCGGTGGCGGGCCGCTTCCAGGTCCTCCGTGGTCGAGCGGCGCGCGGTGAGCTGGAAGTGCGGTGCGCCGGTCACGCGTAGGCCCTTGCCCTCGGCATCGGTCAGCTCGGCCCAGCGGACGTCTACGCGGGCGCCGTTCTCCTGCGGTACGACGTACGGCGTCTGCAGCTCGTCGACGGTCCGCGTGTACAGGCCGATCCGCGCGGCCTCACGGCTGTCGGCGTAAGCCTCGCCGGGCCCGCGGCCGTACCACCGCACGTTCTCCAACACCCGCGGCAGCACCAGCCGTACGCCGACGCGCGGCCAACTCCCGCAGCGCGGCGTGACCGCAGTACCACCCCACTCCCCCTCGGGCTCGACGTCCACAGTCAGCCGGAGCTCGTCCTCCCCACTCCACCGGTACGTCGCCCGCACCCCGACACCCAGCCCTTCAGGCGCGACCCGGGCCCGAACCACCAACTCATCGCCCATCACGTCGAAACCGTCAACCCGATGAACCAACCGATCAAGCCCAGCAGCGCGCCACTCCTGCGTAACCCCGTTCCGCCCACCCTGCCCGTTGTCGTTGTCCGTAGGAGCCCGCCACAAGTCCACCGCCGGCCCATCAACCCGCTGCCCGAACAACCGAACCAGCCGACCAGTACGCCGGTCGAACACACCCCCACCAACCCGCACAACCTCCCCACCGTCAACCACAGGCCCAACCGCCACACCGGGCACAACAGGCGAGTCCAGCACGAACTGCGCCCACGCAACCTCATGCCCCGCGGTCGCCCACGCCTCATCCTTCGCCAGCACTGCCCGCACAGTCAGCACCCGCTCGAGCGAGGAGGGCGCGGACAGCGCGGAGGCCTGGGCAGGCAGCCGAATCTCGGTCGACTCACCCGGGCCGACAGCTGGAACCTCCAGCCGGCCCGCGTCGACCTCGACACCGTCTTCGGTCAGGGACCACAGGAACTCCAGGTCGTCCACGCCCGAGAACGTTCGGTGGTTGTGGACTACGAGGGGGTTCGGGCCGGCGAGGCGTACTGGTTCCAGGACCTTCTTGTACTCCGGCAGGCCGGGGGACGGGGTGCGGTTGGGGAAGAGGAGGCCGTCTATGCAGAAGTTGGCGCCGTGGAGTTTTTCGCCGAAGTCGCCGCCGTAGACGTGGTCGGTGGCGCCGGGCAACAGGAGGCCGTGGTCGATCCACTCCCAGAGGAACCCGCCCTGCAGCCGCGGGTAGCGCTCCAGGATGCGTTGGTAGTCGGCCAGTCCGCCCGGTCCGTTGCCCATCGCGTGGGCGTACTCCGCGAGGATGAACGGCAGCGCCCGGCGCCGTGCCTCCAGCTCGGGGTGTTCGGCGGTCTCATCGGGGACGTCCTCCGTCCGGGTGCCGATCGCCTCCAGGTCCTCCAGCGGCGGGTACATCAGGCTGTAGAAGTCCGAGAACTCGTACGTCCGGTCCCGTTCGTAGAACACCGCGCGCCCCGGATCCCGTTCCCGCGTCCACGCCGCCAGTTCACCGAAGTTCCGCCCGCGGTGGCTCTCGTTGGCGAGCGACCAGATCACGACGCTCGGGTGGTTCTTGTCGCGTTCGACCATCCGCCGCATCCGGTCCAGCATCATCGGCGCCCACGCCGGGTCGTCGGCCGGGTTCCCGCGCCAGTCGGTGTAGATGAACCCGTGCGTCTCGATGTCGCACTCGTCGATCACCCACAGCCCCAGCTCGTCGCACAGGTCCAGGAACGCCGGATGCGGCGGGTAGTGCGCGGTCCGCACCGCGTTGATGTTGTGCTGCTTCATCAGCACCACGTCCTCGCGCATCGCCTCGACCGTCATCGCCCGGCCGCGCCGCTCGTCGTGCTCGTGCCGGTTCACACCCCGGAAGAACAGCGGCTGACCGTTCGCGGTGAACACCCCGTCCACCATCGCGACCGTGCGGAACCCGATCCGCAGCTCGACCGTCTCCCCCGGCACCTCGACCGTCGCGTCGTACAACCGCGGCAACTCGGCCGACCAAGGCTCCACCACCGGAACCGTCACCGGTACGCCGGCCTCGGCGACGATGCCCAACTCCGGCACCCGCACCACGGCATCCGGCGCCGTCTCCACCCGCAGGATCCCGGATCCCGTCAGATGGTCGTACGACGCATGCACGAAGACGTCGTCGATCAACGGCCGCGCGAGCAGCGTCACGTCGCGGAAGATCCCCGGCAGCCACCACATGTCCTGGTCCTCGAGGTACGACCCCGACGACCACTGGTGCACCCGCACCGCCAGCGAGTTACGCCCCGGCCGCAACAGGTGGCCGACGGTGAACTCACTCGGCAGCCGGCTCCCCTTCGCGGTCCCGGCCTCGACACCGTTGACCCACACCTTGAAACACGAGTCGACGCCTTCGAACCGCAGTACCGCGCCGTCCGCCGGCCAGTCGTCCGGCAGGTCGAACCATCGGAAGTGATCACCGGTCGGATTCGCGTCGGGCGTGTACGGCGGGTCGATCGGGAACGGGAACGCCGTGTTGGTGTAGCGCGGCCGGTCATGCCCTTGCAGCACCCAGTGCCCCGGGACCTCCAACTCACCCCAGCCGTCGGGACGCGGCGGACCGTCCGGAACGGTCTCCCAGAGCTTGAACTGCCAGCGCCCGTTCAGGCTGAGCCGCGGCCGGGACGACTTCAGCCACGCGCGCGGCTCCCGGGTCCCGGTGCTCGGCGTCAGATCCTCGAAGTACCTCACTGTGCCTCTCCCTCGACGCTCTCCTCGAGCACCCGGACGTCCCACGGACCCAACTCGACCTTGTCGAACCCGGACGGCTCGACCACGACCGCCGACCCCGACCAGTTGTGCACGAACCACAGCCGCTTCCCCGCCGCGTTCACGGCCGACAACGCGGTCACGGACGGCGCCAGCAATCGCGAGTCGCCGTACAACGCTGCTGCCAACGCCGCATCGGGCACTGTCCCGACGTACGTCACCCGCCCGGCACCGCAGCGCTTGGTCGTCACGACCGGCCGCCGCTCACCACCCGGATGCCGGTACGACGCCAGCACCTCGGCGTCGTCGACGAGCAGCGTCTCCGCCCACCGCGTCGCGTGCCCGGCCAGCCCACTCACCGGAAGCGCACCGTGGAGGTTCTCGAACTCCTGGTACGTCACGCCCGCCGCCTCCGCCAGCCGCGGCGGCGCCGCCGCGACCCGCGGCCGCGCTTCGAGATCGGCGTACCCGGTCCGCGGGCCGACGATCAGATGCCCGCCGTCCCGCGCGTACTCCACCAGCCGATCCAGCACCGCGTCCGAGGCGACGTACAACCCACCGGCAACCACCACCGGCGCCGACAGCGCGGCCTCGAGCCGCTCGACCGGCACCACCCCGGGCCGCAACCCTGCGTCCAGGATCCCGCCGTAGAACGCGCCCACGATCGTCCGGTACGACGCCTTGTCGGGCGCGCCGCCCGCCGTCGCCAGCGGCGGCTGGAACTGCAACGCCCAGTCGCTCTCGTTCGACCACAGCACCGCGACGTCGACGTCCGGCGTCAGCCCGGCGACCGACGAACCAGCCTCGGCCAGCTCGGCCCCGAGCGCGGCGATCTCGCGGTACACCCGGCCGGGCTCCAGAGAATGCCCGAGGATCCCGCCCCAGAACGTCTCCGCGCCGTGGTTGATCGAGTGCCAGTGCCAGTACTCGACCATCCGGGCACCGCGCGCCACCATCGCCCAGGCGAGCTGCCGGAGCTGACCGTCGTACGGCGGCCGGTTCTGGTGCGAGCCGCCGATCGATGCGGCGTTCGTCTCGGTCACCAGGAACGGCTCGCCGCGCGATCCGTACACCCGGTCCGCCGACAGGAACAGCTCCGCGACACTCCGCCCGATCCAGCCCGGCTCGAGCCGCGACGGTGCGGCCGGTCGCGCCAACCCGTCCTGCACATCCACGTAAATGTTGCCTGCCGCAACATCCAATCCCGATGTCAACGGCACGTCGGCGACGGCCGGCCGGTCGTACGCCACACACGTCGTCACGAACTGCCCCGGCCGCCGCAACGCCTTCACGAGGTCCGCCTGCCACCCAATGAACTCGGTGGTCCGCTCCGCCTGGAACCGTCGCCAGGCCAGGTCGTACGACGGCGTGCTGTTCCCGTCCGGCCGCCACAACTCGGACCAGTCGCTCAACCGGTGCGACCAGTACGTCAGCCCCCACGCCTCGTTCAGCGTCTCGACGTCGCCGTACTCGCGCCGCAGCCGCTCGACGAACGCCTGGAACGCCGACGTGTTGTGCGCGAGCAACACCCCCGGCTCGTTGTCGACCTGGTAGCCGATCACCGCCGGGTGGTCGCGGTACCGCTCGACGATCCGCCGCACCACCCGCTCGGCGTGGAACCGGAACGCGGGCTGGCCGTAGTCGAGCTCCTGCCGGATCCCCCACGGCACCGGGACGCCGCTGCGCCGCTCGGCCGCGATCTCCGGATGCGCGCGTTGCAGCCACGGCGGTACGGCGTACGTCGGGGTCCCGAGGATCACCGCGATCCCCCGGTCGGCGGCGCCGTCGAGCACCGGGCGGATCCATTCGAGGTCGAAGACGCCGTCCCGGGGCTCCCAGGTCGACCAGACCGACTCACCGACACGGATCGCGGTGATGCCGGCCGCAACCATCAGGTCGAGGTCGACGGGAATCCGATCGCCGGCCGAACGCGGCAGGTACTCCGGGTAGTAGGCCGTCCCCAGCACGACACGTGGCGGCAGCATGCGTCAACGCTAACCGACACCGAAGCGTCCGTGCAATCGTTTGCACGCAGGGATTTCAGCTCACACTGATGCGTGCCCTCCGGCGGGCCGGTCCGGTGCTGGCCCGCACCACGAGCTCCGGGGCGAGCAGGTCCGGCGCCGGCCACGGGTCGCCGCCGAGCCGCTTGGTCAGCTGCTGCCAGGCCAGCTCGCCCAGCTTGGCGCGCTCGTTGCGCAGCGAGGTCAGCGGTGGCCGCGAGTACGCCGCGATCGGGATGTCGTCGTACGACGCGACGGACAGCTCGGACGGCACCTCGACGCCGTTGTCGTACAGCCAGCTCAGCAGCCCGATGCCGACCAGGTCGTTGAACGTGATCACCGCGGTCGCGCGGCTGCGCAGCACCGTCGGGCCGGCGTCGTACCCGTGGTTCCCGGACCAGCCGCCGTCGACCTCGTCGAGCGTGACGTCGAGAGCGCGCGCCGTACGACGTAGTGTCCGGCGGCGCTCGCTGTCGGACCAGGACGTCGCCGGACCGCCGACGTACAGCACGCGGCGGTGGCCCAGACCGGTCAGGTGCTCCAGCAGCAGCCGGCTGGCGACGCGGTAGTCGATCGCGACGACGCCCGCGTTCTTCACGTTGCGGTTGATGCAAACCACCGGAACCGGGTGCCCGAGCGCCTTCTCCAGGCCCGCGCGGTTCAGCCGGGAGCTGCACAGCACCAGCGCGCCGGAGTAGTCGACCAGCTCCTCGACCAGCCGCAGCTCCTCGGCGGGGTCCTCGCTGCTCTCGCCGATCAGCAGGCGGTACCCGCCCTCGCGCGCGGCGGCGTTCAAGCCCTTGAGCACCTCGGAGAAGAACGGGTTCGTCAGGTCGGGCACGGTCACGCCGACGGTCAGCGGGCGCCCGAGCTTGAACTCCTGCGCCCGCTTGTCCGCGCGGTAGCCGAGCTGGCCGGCCACCGCGCGCACGTGCGCGACCACCTCGGGCGAGATCAGGTCGGAGCCGTTCAGCGCCCTCGACACCGTCGAGACCGAGGTGCCCGCCTCGCGCGCCACATCGATCAGCCGAACCCGCTCCGCCACGCCTGTCCCCTAATGCCTGAACCTCTTGCCCGAATCGCTCATGTCTGCCCGATCCACACGTTCCGGATCGTCACGTCGTCGGCGTACTGTACGACAGCGTCCGCCGCGACCTGGTCGAAGCGGCTGTTGCTGATCGCCACCGACCGGATGTGCTGTGTCTGCGCCCCCACGACGCGATACGCCCGCTCGGCCCGGGCCACCCGGACGGAATCCAGGCGGATGTCGCGTACGTCGGGGAACAACGACTGGTCGCCACCTCCCTGGTAGCTGAAAGTGATCTCCAATGGACGATACATCCAGGCCCCTGAATCCACGTCGCGGACATCGACATTGTGGACATAACCACCGCGCGTCGAGGTCGACTTCACGCACAGCACCCACTGCAGATACGCCTCGTCGGCGGCCGGATCGGCGGGCGCGTCGAGCCGGCGGACGAACACGTCCGCGACGCCGCCGCTCATCTCGCTACCGACAGCGACGGCGGCGCCACCGCTGAGGAACGTGCAGTCCTCGACGATGATCCCGCGCGACGGCAGCTGCAACCGGCGGCCGTCGGCGTCCCGGCCGGACTTGATCGCGATGCAGTCGTCGTGGGTGGCGAACGTGCAGTCCCGGATCAGTACGTCGGTGCAGGACTCCGGGTTGCAGCCGTCGCCGTTCGGGCCGAGGTTGGCGACGGTCACGCCCTGCACGGTGACGTTGCGGCACTCGAGCGGGTGGATCGTCCACATCGGCGAGTCCTTGACGGTCACGCCCTCGATCAGCACGCCCTCGCAGCGGAACGGCTGGATGAAGCTCGGCCGCAGGTAGTGCCCGCCGCCGAACAGGCGCTGGTCGACCGGGACCTGCTCGTTGTTCATCCGCTCCAGCTCGGCCCAGTCGGCGCGCTGGTTCGGCAGGCCGGTGTGCCAGCCGTACTGGCCGCTGCCGATCCAGTACCACCAGTGCTGGTTGTCACCGGCGCCGTCCAGGACGCCCTTGCCGGTGATGCCGATGTTCGTCTGCCCCTCGGCGCGGATCAGCGACGAGTAGTTGTAGACCTCGACGCTCTGCCACCGCGTCCGTACGACGGGCAGGTACGCCGCTGGATCCGTGCTGAACCGCAGCGTCGCGCCCTCCTCCAGGTGCAGGTCGACGTGGCTCAGCAGGTTGATCGCGCCGGTCTGCCACACCCCGGGCGGTACGACGACATGCCCGCCGCCGGCCTGGTGACAGGCGGCGATCGCGGCGGCGATGCCCGCGGTGGCGTCCGCGGGCGTGGCGCCGTACCGGGTGATCGGGAACCAGGCGTCGCGGAACCGCGGCGGCCGGATCCGGGAGCGGACCAGACCTTCCACGGTCAGATCGGCGGCCGCGGGCAATCCGGTGCCTGCGGCAACGAGTCCTCCGAGCCCGGTGGCGAGTAGCTGACGACGGGTGGGACGCATGGGCGGAGCCCCTTCCTCGGACGGGTTGGGTAAAGCTTTGCCCGCAAGTATCCAAGAGATTCCGGGCCGGTCAAGACTTGGGTGCTGCCAGCCGTTGACAGTCCCGCGGTCTCCGGGCACGATCGGTTGCAATCGTTTGCATGCTAGGAGGCCGCGGATGACCGCCCCACTTCGTCGCCGTACTGTCCTGCTCGCCGGTGGAGCTGTGCTCGCCGGCGGCGCCACGCTCGGCGGCGGTACCGCCCCGGCCGCCGCCGGCCTCGCTCCGGACGCGCAGGTGGCGGAGATCCTCCGCCGGATCCGCCCGCCGCGCTTCCCGGACCGCCGGTACGACGTGACGGACTTCGGTGCCGTCGGCGACGACGCCACCGACTGTACGGCGGCCTTCCGCGCGGCGATCGAGACGTGCCATCGCGCCGGCGGCGGGCATGTCGTCGTACCGGCCGGCGACTACCGGACCGGCGCGGTGCATCTGCTCAGCCGGGTCGATCTGCACCTGGCGGAGGGTGCGCGGCTCGCGTTCAGCCAGGACCCGGCGGCGTACCTGCCGGTCGTGGCGACGCGGTACGAGGGGACGGAGTGCTACAACTACTCCGCTTTCGTCTACGCGTACGGGCAGCGCGATATCGCGGTCACCGGCAAGGGCATTCTCGACGGTCGCGCGGACGCGACGCACTGGTGGGACTGGACCGGCGGTCCGCCGCCCAACGAAGGCCCGGACAAGACGTTGCTGCTGCAGCTGGCGGCCGACGGGGTCCCGGTCGAGGAGCGGGTGTTCGGTGAGGGTCATCACCTCCGGCCGAACCTGCTGCAGTTCAACCGCTGCGAGAACGTCCTGCTCGAGGGGATCACGGTCAAGGACTCCCCGATGTGGAACATCCACCCGGTGCTGTGCCGCAACGTCACCGTGCGCGGCGTCACCGTCGACAGCCCGCACGGGCCGAACAACGACGGTATCGATCCCGAGTCGTGCACCGACGTGCTGATCGAGGACTGCACGATCTCGACCGGCGACGACTGCATCGCGTTCAAGTCCGGCAAGGACGCGGACGGGCGGCGGGTGAACGTTCCGGCCCGGTACGCCGTCGTACGGAACTGCGAGATGGCCGACGGGAACGGCGGCGTGACGGCCGGGAGCGAGACCAGCGGCGGGGTGATGGACATCTTCGTCCGCGACTGCCGGATGAGCAGCCCGCACCTGGAGCGCGCGATCCGGATCAAGAGCAACCCGCAGCGCGGCGGGACGATCGCGAACATCGACGTACGGCGCGTCGAGGTCGGGCAGGCCGCGGACGCGGCGATCGAGATCGTGCTCAACTACGCGAACGTGGTCACCGGCGCGTACCCGCCGGACGTACGCGACATCACGATCAGCCAGCTCACCGTGGCGTCCGCGCCGCGCGCCCTGAACCTGCTCGGCCTGCCCGACGTCCCGCTCCGCGACATCCACCTGCACCAGTGCCGCTTCGACGCGATGACCGAGCAGAACGTCATCGAACAGGTCGAAGGCCTCCGCCTGAACCAGGTCTGGATCAACGGCACCCGCGTCGACAACTAAGGAGCCCTCCGATGGATGACCTGACCAGAAAGAACTTCCTCCGCCTGGGAGCCGCCGCAGCCGTCGCGGGCACCGCCGCAAGCCTGAGCACCGTTCCTGCCGCCGCTGGCTCTGCCGGTTCGGCCGCAGGCGATCCGGGGCCGGGGTGGGGGCATGTCGGGCACATTCTCGCTACCGTGCAGCCGCCGCGGTTTGCGGCTCGGGACTTTTCGATCGGCGCGTTCGGGGCGGTGCCGGATGGGGTCACGCTGGCGACGGAGGCTATCGCGAAGGCGATCGACGCCTGTCACCGTGCCGGGGGCGGGCGGGTCGTCGTACCGCCGGGGACGTTTCTGACCGGAGCGGTTCATCTGAAGTCGAACGTCAACCTGCACGTGTCGGCCGGTGCGACGCTGCTGTTCAGCAGTGACCCGGAGCAGTACCTCCCGCTCGTCCTGACCCGGTTCGAAGGTCAGGAGCTGATGAACTACTCGCCGTTCATCTACGCCCGCGACTGCGAGAACATCGCGATCACCGGCACCGGCACCCTCGACGGCGGCGCGACCTGGGAGACCTGGTGGTCCTGGACGGGCCCGGGCGGCGCGGACGCCCAGACGCTGGTGAAGATGGTGGCCGACGGCGTACCGGTGCAGGACCGCGTGTTCGGCCCCGGGCACCATCTGCGCGCCGCGTTCATCGAGACCCAGTCCTGCCGCAACGTGCTGATCGAAGGCGTGACGATCCTGCGATCGCCGTTCTGGGAGGTGCACCCGGTGCTGTCCCGCAACGTCACCGTCCGCGGCCTGCACATCGACACCCGCGGCCCGAACAACGACGGCGTCAACCCGGAGAGTTCGCAGTACGTGCACATCCACGACTGCACGTTCAACTGCGGTGACGACTGCGTCGCGATCAAGTCCGGCAAGGGCGCCGACGGCCTGCGGATCAACGTGCCGTCGGAGAACATCCTGATCGAGAACTGCACGATGAACATCCGGTACGGCGCGATCACGATCGGCAGCGAGATGACCGGCGGCGTCCAGAACGTGTACGTCCGCAACTGCACGCTCGGCAGCCAGTACCTGTACTTCGGCCTGTACATCAAGACGAACTCGGTCCGCGGCGGCTTCGCCGAGAACATCTACCTGCGCGACCTCGAGATCTCGAACCTGACCAAGGAAGTCGTGTCCTGCAACTTCTACCGCAGCGAGGGCGACGTCGGCCCGCTGACGCCGCGGGTCCGCAACGTCGAACTGCGCAACGTCAACGTCGGCCACGCGCGCAACGCGTTCTCGATCTTCGGCTACCCGCGCTCGCCGATCCAGGACTTCCGCCTGATCGACTGCACCTACGCGAGCATCGACTCGCCGAGCTCGATCCAGGACACCGAGCTGTCGTTCCAGAACTTCACCGTCAACGGCGAGCTCATCACCGACCCGGCGCAGCTCCTGTGACAGAACACGTACCCGGCTGGCCGGACGTCGACCGCATCCTGGCCGACGTCCGGCCGCCGGTCTTTCCCGCCGTCGACTTCCCGATCACGTCGCACGGAGCGGTCGAGGACGACGCCACCGCCGGCATCGCGGCGGCCGTCGAGGCCTGCAGCGCGTCCGGCGGCGGCCGCGTCGTCGTACCGCCCGGCACCTGGCACACCGGCCCGATCCACCTGCGGTCCCACGTCGACCTGCACGTCTCCGAGGGAGCCACCCTCCGCTTCAGCACCGACCCGGCGGACTACCTGCCCGTGGTCGAGACGCGGTACGAAGGCGTCGAGGTGCTCAACTACTCGCCCATGATCTACGCGAACGGCTGCACCGACATCGCGATCACCGGCACCGGCACGCTCGACGGCCAAGGGTCGTGGGACACCTGGTGGCAGTGGTTCCACGAGTGCGACGAGGAGTTCAAGCGGCTCCGGGAGCAGAGCTGGTACGGCGTACCGCTCGCGGACCGGGACGCCGGACAGCGGCTGCGGTCGAGCTTCGTCCAGCCGTACAACTGCACGAACGTGCTGATCGAGGGCGTGACGCTGGTCCGCTCGCCGTTCTGGCAACTGCACCCGGTGCTGTGCCGGAACGTGACGATCCGCGATGTTGTGATCGACTCCCAGGGGCCGAACAACGACGGTATCGACCTGGAGTCGTGCCGCTCGGTGGTCGTCAGCCGGTGCGTGATCGACGCCGGCGACGACTGCATCGCGCTCAAGTCCGGGCGCGAGGCCGACGGGCTGCGGGTCGACGTACCGACCGAGGACGTGCTGATCGAGGACTGCGAGCTGCGGGTGAAGTACGGCGCGATCACGCTCGGGTCGGACCTCACGGGCGGGATCCGCAACGTCTACGTCCGCAACTGCCGGATCGACGGGCCGTACTTCGCGTTGTACATCAAGACCAACGCGGTGCGCGGCGGGTTCGTCGAGAACGTCTACCTGCGCGATGTCGCCGTGGCGAAGGTGCTGAAGGAAGTCGTCCAGTGCAACTTCTACCGCGGCGAGGGCGAGGCCGGCCCGCTGACGCCGTACGTGCGGAACGTCGAACTCCGCGGCGTGCGCGTCAAGCAGGCCCGCAACGCCCTGCTGCTGCGCGGCTACCGGCACTCGCGGATCGAGGACTTCCGGCTCCTGGACTGCGACTTCACCGTCGACCAGCCGAGCACCGTGCAGCACGCCGCCCTGAGCTTCGACAACGTCACCGTCAACGGGAATCCGATCAAGGACGTCCATCAGGTGCGGTGACGTACCGAACAACGGGTAGTGGTCCGTCTGATCGACCGCCGCGCTGCCTCGCCCCCGTGGGCGAGGCAGCGTCACGATGCACCACTACCCGTTCTTCGGTACAGCGGCTACGGCAGATGGGCGCAGTTGACGTCCAGGTCCCAGAGAATGACCGACAGTGCGTAGGGGCTGATGGTGTGGTCGCCGTGGGTGGCGTCTTCGAGTAGCTCCCAGTGGCCGTTCGACTCGTTGCTGACCGCGTCGGTGCCGATCACCGCGATCCGCTGGCGGACGGCGGCCTCGTACGACCGGTGGCCGACGCCGTTGAAGCAGCAGTCGTCGAAGCGGTTCAGGATCTGCATCTGCCGGCGGTGCTTGCCGACCGCGGCGAGCGCGTAGAAGTCCGGGAAGTCCGCCAGCCCGTAGAGCCCAGGCTGCTTGTCCAGCCGCTGCTCCCAGTCCCCGCGCGTCGGACTCGGCTTCGGCGAGCCCGGCCGGACGAAGAACGGCAGTGAGCCGGCCGTCGGGTACGAGCGCGTGATCCGGGTGTCGAGCGCCGGGTAAACCGTCGTCGCCCAGCCGCCGCCGGAGAGCCCGATCATCTGCACGGACGACGGGCGGTACGTCGCCTGGACGTGGTTCATCGCGACGGCCAGCGGCTCCATGAACAGCGCGAGCGGCGAGTATTTCTCCGACTCCCACAGCGGCAGGTCGTTGTGCGACGGCTGCAGCTGGTTGGCCGGGTTCGCCGGGTCCTGCAGGGTCTTCGGGTTCCAGTGGTAGAACGGCATCGCGAACAGCAGCACGGTGTACCCGTGGTCGAGCAGGCCCTGCGCGACCCGCTGCATCGTGTCCAGGCCCTCGCCGTGACCGTTGTGGTAGAACGCGACCCGGCGGTGCGTGCTCTGCACCGGTTCGAGGACGAACACCGTGGCGACGTACCCGAACGGCATCGCCACCTCGAGCTTGTCGTAGCGCCGTACGCCGGTGAATGCGGGCAGCTCCGGCGGTACGCCGACGTCCCGCCGGACCGTCGGCAGCCCGGTCGGCAGCACGCCGGTGTCCTTGAACACCTGCGCGACCAGCTGCGGGCGCAGTGCGTCCGCGTCGGCGGCGGTGTGGATCTTCATCAGGTCCTCGACGTCGACGCCGACGACCACCTGCGGCAGCGTCTTGTACGTCGCCGCGTGCGCGGCCGCGATCTCAGCGTTCACCGGCGCGACGGGACGCGGCGCCGGGTGCGGCTGCACACCGCCGGCGGGGACCTCCGTCGCGGCCGCGCTCAGCGGCCAGCCGGTCGCGGCGCCGGTCGCGGTGCCGGCTGTCACGGCGAGAGCACCTCCGAGAATGGCCCGACGGTTGACGTTCTTCATGATGGATCACCTTTCGAGGCGGGGAACGACCGGGTGCCAGCCGCCGAACACGGACGCCGGGTCGCGCAGCTTCGCTGCCTCCTCGTCGCCGAGCTGCCGGGAGCACGCGAGTCGTGTGGTGGTGTCGAGCGGACGGCCGGTCAGGTCGGTACTGCGGTACTCCCAGAACCGGAGCTGACCGGCGGCCGCACAGTCGTTGGGGCTGGTGATCAGCCAGCCGGTCTTCTTCACGTGGCTGTCCATCGCGGAGTCGATGAAGACGGCCTGGCTCGCCGGGAACCGGCTGAGCTCGGCGCGGGCCAGGAACACGCTGTCGTCGGGCACCTCCGGCGCCCGGGTCAACCGGACCCGGACGAAGATGTTGCCGGGCCCGTTGTCGATGTTGCGGACCTGGTTGTAGTAGCCCTCGTGCAGTGCCTTCAGCTCCGAGTCCTGCATGAACACGCCACCGGTCCCCCAGACGAAGTCCACGTCCCCCTCGACGTAGCTGTTCGTCACGAACGCCTGTCCCTGCAGGCGGAGGCTGTCCTGGTAGCCGAGGATCCGGACCCGGGCCAGCACGATCCGGCTGCCGTTCCCGAAGAACGCCTCGGCCTGCGAGCCGCGGTACGGCGTCAGGTTGCGCACGGTCAGGTCCGACATCGTGAAGTCGTCGGCGAACACCGCCATCGCGGACCGCCAGCAGTTGAAGCGGTCGGACTGCGGGATCACGCGGCGCTGGCAGTACGACTCCTCGACCGGGACGCTGCCCATCGCGGAGTCGCCGTTCAGTAGGTTGTTGTTGGGGTACCCGATCACCGTCCTGCCGGCGCCGGCGCCGCGGATCGTCAGGCCGGGCTTCGTCGGCGGCACCCAGACCAGCTCGCGGTACATCCCCGGTCCGACGTCGATCGACGCCTTGTGCCCCTCGCCGACGAAGTCGATCGCCGCCTGCACGGTGCAGAAGTCCGCGCCGCCGCGGGCGTCCACGCGCAGCTCGTCGTCGGCCAACGGATCGCGCTGCGTCCGGAAGCGCCACTCGTTCGCCGCGGTGATCCCGGGGTGCCCGACCACGAAGCCGGGGTCGACCGTCACGTAGTACAACTGGCCGGGCGCGAGCCGCTGATGCGGGTGGATCTTGACGGTCCGGCCGTCAACGACGACTGCCTGGTACGTCCAGATGTGCACCTGGTCGTAGTCGGTGCGCGCACCGCCGACTGTGCGGTGGTACGACGTGAGGTCGGCCAGGCTGATCGTGTCGACGACCTCGCCGTTCGCGCGGTGGATCCGGAGCTTGCCGGTGACACCGAGCTGCACCGGTCCCTGGAAGGTGAGGCTGAGCGGGGTGTCCGTGCAGGTCGCTTCCTCGACGTCGACCGGGGCGAGCTTCGGCTTCCCGGTCGGTCCCGTCGCCCAGCCGGTCAGCTGCTTCAGTACTGCGGTGAGCTTGCCTGCGGCGACCTGGTGACCCTGGACGTTCGGGTGCGTGCTGCCGTTGAAGTCCTGCGGCCCGAGCCAGCCCGTCGTGTCGACGTACACGATCCGGCTGTCGTTCGCGGCCGCGACGGCTGCCTTGATGTTGTCGGCGTGCGTGCCGTTGAAGGGGCGGAGGGCAACGATCAGCGCCTGCGGTTCGGCGGCGCGGATCTTCCGCAGATAGGCCAGGTACGCCGGGGTGAACTCGGCGCTCGGGTAGGCGGCGTCGTTCGTGCCGAAATTCACGACGACGGCCTCGGGGTCGAAGCCGGTGGCCGGGAAGCCGGCCAGGTTCCAGCCGTAGGACTCCGCGGCAGTGCCGACGCCGCCGTGCCCCGGCTGCAGGATGGCCTGCTTGCCGAAACCGACCTGGTTGGTGTCGGCGCCGAACGCCTTGCCGACCAGGTGCGGGTACGCCTTGGTGCCGTCGGCGCAGTCGGTGCCGAGCTGCGGGCAGAGTGCCATCACGCCCTGGGTGATCGAGTCGCCGTAGAACTCGATCCGGTGCTCGGCCGTGGTCGGCAGCGGGATCAGCTTGGCGCCGGGTGCGAGTTCGATCTTCTCGAGGACGACGCCGGTCTGCAGCGGCACGGTCCAGCGGTTCGCGTACTCGTCGACGTCCTTGACCAGGATCTCCGCGGTGTGCGCGACGTTGGGGTCGAGGCCCTCGGCGAACACCTTGCGGTCCGCGTCGACCTTGTGCAGCGCGGGCGTCTGGCCGTCGATCGCGACGTACAGCTGGGCCGGGACGGTGATCGACGCTGTGTCGAAGAGTGCGCCGAGCTGCGAGCCGGTGAATCGGAAGCGGACCGCGGAGCCGGAGTTCACCGTGATCGCGACGTCGTCGTCGCGCCCCCAGTGGCCGTCGAGCTCGATCCGCGGGTCGAACGGCCCGTACGTCGCCGGGTTCGCCGCGGTCGCCGTGGTGGCGGACGCGGTGAGCAACCCGGCCGCGGCGAGCACGGCCAGACACAGACTTAGCAGACGATTTCGCACGGCGGTCTCCTCGCGCGGACCGCCACAACAGAAGCCCGGGGCGGTAGGCGGGTAATCCTTTTCCTCGCTACCGTCGCAGCGCGGCGCAGTCACGTCAAGAGGTCGTCCGCACAAATCGGGAAAAGGTTTACATCGTTCTGTCGGCGGCGATCCGAGCGTTGCTCGTGGTCAAATGGGGTCGTGCGAAAGCCTCCAGCGAAGACCGCCGCCCGGGCCACGATCCATGACGTGGCGCGGCTGGCCGAGGTGTCGACGGCGACCGTGTCGCGGGTGCTGAGCGGCGGGAAACCGGTGTCGCCGGAGGTCAGCGAGCGGGTCCGCGCGGCCGCGCAGGACGTCGGGTACCGCCCGAACCCGGCCGCGCAGACGCTGTTGCGCGGGAGCAGTCGCACGGTCGGTGTCGTCGTACCGGATCTCGGCAATCCGTACTTCGCGGAGATCCTCAAGGGCGTCGCCGCCGAGGCGGCCGCCGACGAGCACCACACGTTGGTCGCCGGCACCGACGAGGACCCGGAGCAGGAGTACCGGTCCGCGATCGAGCTCGCCCGCTGGGTCGACGGCCTGCTGCTGTGCGCGCCCCGGATGAGCACGCCGCGGCTGCGCGAGGTCGCCGCGGCCGCGCGCCGCCTGGTGCTGATCAACCGCGTACTCCGGCACCCCGCGGTCGGGTCGGTCGTCGTCGACTACCACCTCGGGGTGCGGGCGCTGTGCGAGCATCTCGCGTCGCTCGGCCACAAGAAGATCGCGTACCTGCAGGGTCCGACGGCGGCGTGGTCGGATCAGCAACGCCAGCGGGGTTTCCGCTCCCCCCAGGCGTCCGGGCTCACGATCGTCCGGGTGCCGTGCGGGTCGACGCTGACGGACGGGCGGGAGGCGGTGGAGGAGGCGCTCTCGTACAAGCCGACCGCGTTGATCTGCTTCAACGACCACGTCGCCGTCGGCGTCCTGAGCCGGCTGCGCGAACTCGGCCTGTCGGTCCCGCGGGACATCTCGGTGGCCGGCATCGACGACGCCCCGATGAGCGCCCACACCGATCCCGGCCTCACGACGTACGCCGCCTCCACCGTGGAGGTCGGCCGCCAGGCCTGGTCCCGCTTCGCCCCCGACCCCACCCCCACGACCACCCACGTCCGAGGCGAACTGGTCATCCGCGCATCCACCACCCACCCACCCCGCCGCCGCCACTGATCCACTACACCCACCCACCCACGCTGCCACGGCCGCTGACCCGCTGCCCCGCGCCACTGCCCCCACCGCCCCGCTACCCCGCGCCACGCCCCACCGCTCCGGCCGCCACGCCGGCCCACGCCACCCCCAATCAGCCCACGCCGCCAGCCCCTGCCGACTCACCGCCGGCCGCCGCACCTGCCGAGTCGTGGCGATTGGCTCCGGGTGGATTCGTCGAGTCGTGGATCGCGGCTCCTTCTTGCAGCCGAATCCCACGACTCGGCGAACTGGCGGTGGGTTGCGAGTGATCTGCCGGGCTGTCCGCGGACACGACGCGGGGACCTCGACCACTCCACGGTGAGCTTGGACATCTGAGCAGATGTCCAAGCTCCCGCCTACCTGTCCAAGGTTCGGCCGAGCCCGGGCTGCTCGGAAACAGGTCGACACCAGATGCCGCAGATGTTCCGCACAGCGCGCGGGCGGTGTGGTCGGTGCGTGTGCCGGCGGTGGGTGCAGGCGGTGCGCAGCGCGGCCGGTGGGGTCGGGTTCGGTCAGGCGGGGGTGGTGAAGTGGTAGGTGCCGGGGGTGACGCGACAGACGGTGGTGTTGGCGGTGGGTTCGAGTGGGGTGAGGCCCTCGGCTTCGGACAGTGGGCGGCCGGACTCCCGGGTTGCGCTGGGGTCGCTGGTGGGGATCTGGATGGTCGCCTCGGCGCCGGGTGGGATCGTGACGTCGAGTGCGAGGGTGCCGTCGGACAGTTCCCAGCGGGTGGACACGCGGCCGGAGGAGATGTCGTACGACGCCTCGGCCCAGGTGAGGCGGCCGCCGGGGCAGGGCTTGATGACGAGGTCGCGGAACCCGATCGACTCGGCGGACTGGCTGATGCCGGCGACGTCGCCGTACAGCCACTCGCCGACCGAGCCGAGCGAGTAGTGGTTGAACGAGTTCATCGCCACCGGGCCGAAGCCGTTCTCCTCGGTCCAGCCGTCCCAGCGCTCCCAGATCGTCGTCGCGCCGTGCTTGATCGAGTACCCCCACGACGGGTACCGGTCGTCGTGCAGCAGGTCGTACGCGAGCTCGGCGTACCCGTACTTCGTCAGGATCGGGCACAGCAACGCGACCCCGGCGAACCCGGTGGTCAGCGACCGCTCACGCCGCTCCAGGTCCGCGACGAGATGTTTCACCGCCACCTGCTCGGCCTGCTCCGGCAGCAACCCGAATGCCAGCGCCAGCAGGTACCCGGTCTGCGTGTCGCCGCGGATCTTGCCCTCGGCATCGACGAACTCGGCCACGAACGCCGCCGCGATCTCATCCCGCAACGCGCCGTACGCCGCCGCTTCGTCGGTCAGCCCGAGCACTCGAGCCGCGGCCGCCGTGAACTGGACGCTGCGCGCGAAGTACGCCGTCGCGAGCACGTCCCGATCCGTGCGGACGCCGACCTGCAACCAGTCGCCGTAGTGACCGCTCGTCCGGTTCCGCCAGATCAGGTCCGGGTTGGCCCGGTGTACGTAGTCCACCCAGCGCCGCATGACCGGCCACGCGGTGCGTAGTACGCGCTCGTCGCCGTAGATCTTGTACAGCGTCCACGGCACGATCGTCGCCGCGTCCGCCCAGGCCGGTGTGCCGTGCCGGCCGGTGATCACGTGCGGGATCACGTCCGGGATCGCGCCCTCGGCGGTCTGCGCTACCGCGAGGTCCGCGTACCAGTTCTCGAAGAACGTCAGCACGTCGGCCTGGTACGCCGCCGTCGGCAGGAAGATCTGCGCGTCGGCGGTCCAGCCGAGCCGCTCGTCGCGCTGCGGACAGTCGGTCGGCACGCTGACGAAGTTGCCGCGCTGTCCCCAGCGGATGTTGCTGAGCAGTTGGTTGACGCCCGGATCCGAACACTCGAAGCGGCCCGCGACCGGAGTGTCCGAGTGCAGGACCCGGCCGACGACGTCCGCGGTCGTCAGCTCGCCCGGATACCCGGTGATCTCGACGTACCGGAAGCCGTGCACGGTGAAGATCGGTTCGAAGAACTCCTCGGCCGCACCGGCGCTGACGAAGTAGTCCGTCGCGTCAGCCGTGCGCAGGTTCGCGGTGTACAGCTCGCCGTCGGGCTGCAGCATCTCGCCGTGCCGGAGGCGGATCCGGTCCCCTGCCTGGGCGCCGCGCACCCGCAGCCGGACGCGGCCCGCCAGGTTCTGGCCGAGGTCGACGATGAACCGCCCGGGCTCGAGCGCCGTCACCGCGATCGCCGGCTGGTCCGCCGTGACCCGGACCGGCTCGGTCGGCGCGGCGATCAGCGTCGACACGTCGCCGCCGACGTCACCCGCTGGCGCCCAGTCGCTCGCGTCGTACCCCGGGCTCGACCAGTCGCCGAGCTCGAGGCGCGCGTCGTACGACTCGCCCATCAGCAGGTCGGCGAACCGGATCGGGCCGACGTGCTCGACCCAGCGGCCGTCGGTCGCGACCACGGTCCGCGAGCCGTCCGGGTGGTCGACGACGAGCTGCGCGAGGAGCTGCGGCTTCTTGCCGTAGTGGTGTGCGTGGCTGCGGGTGTCCCAACCGACGTACCCCGACCACCAGCCCTCACCGAGGACGGCTCCGATCACGTTCTCGCCCTGGCGCAGAAGTTCCGTCACGTCGTACGTCTGGTAGGCGAGGCGCTCGCGGTAGTCGGTCCAGCCGGGCGTCAGCTCGTCGTTGCCGACCCGCTGGCCGTTGGCGCTGAACTGGTACAGGCCGTGCGCGGTCGCGTAGAGCCGGGCCCGGGTCACGGGCTGGGTCAGCTCGAACGCACGCCGGTAGTACCGCGGCGGCGCGATGGTTGCCTGCCGCACCGTTCGCGGCTCGGCGCGGTCCACCGGCGGCTCGAAGTACGGGTCCGTGTCGTAGTCGTGCTCGATCCAGTGCGCGGCCCACTCGTCGTCGTGGAACAGGCCGGTGGTGAAGGACGCCTCGGCCGCGGACACAGAACCCGCCGAGTCGCGGACCTCGAGCTGCCAGGTGTAGTCCGTCTGCGAGGTCAGCGGCGCGCCGCCGTGATCGACGGACGTCGACCGCTCGGTGCGCCAGCCGCTGTCCCAGACCTGGACGCCGTCGCGCGACACCCGGACCCGGAACGCGTCCTGCTGATCGCCGCGCTTCGGCGACGCGAGCCGCCAGCTCAGCCGCGGTCGCGCCGTACCGATCCCGAGCGGGGCCGTGCGGTGCTCGCAGTGCAGGTCGTACGCCGTCAGGCCTGAGAGCCCTGACTGCTCAGTCGGCGGCTCGGACAGCACCCAGTCAGTTGTCACCAGGACCACTCCGTCTCGGGTCGGTGGAGCTCGTACTCACGCAGGCCGCCCGCGTGTTCCGGACGGTCGCCGTACATCGGGCGGGACCGGCCCGGCGGGTCGATCGCGATCACGTCGTCGCCGCGCCAGGTGGTGCGGAACTCGTTGCCGGCCGCAAGCTCCGTGGTGGTCTGCTCGACGACGGGGAACGTCACGGTGATCCGCTCCCCCGCCGCCGCCTGCGGGATCGACAGGTACCCGTCCGGCGCCCAGATCCGCTCGGCGCCGGTGCGGACGTCGTCGCCGCGCCGGAGCTCGAGCCGCGCGTATCCGGCCCATTCCGGGATCCGCAGCCGGAGCTCGTCGATCGGCTCGTTGACGTGCAGCTCGACCTTGCCCTCGACGGGCAGGTGGCTGATCACGTCGACGGCGTGGTGCCCGCGGGTCAGCAGCACGTTCACGCGCGTCAGCCGGTTGTCCCCGGTGACGATGCTGTTCCAGGCCCAGAAGAGTCCTCGTACGCCGGATCCGACACAGCAGGCTTGGACGTCGTTCGTGTGCCCGCGGCCCAGGGGTACGTCGGACACGTAGTCGTTCGGCGCGCCGTACCCGCAGAACGCGCCGAGCACGCGCTCGCCGACGTCGACGTACGTCCGCCAGCCCGGCTCGTCCTGGGAACGGTCCGGCGCGGACTCGACCCAGCTCACGTCCTGCAGCTGCGACGCGGCCAGGTGGTTGCGGACGAAGCGCTCGACGACCGCCCAGTACTGCGTGAGTCCGTTGCCGGCCAGCGTCGTCCCGAGGCCGACGAGGTCGACGAGTGAACAGGTCTCGTGCTCGTACTGCTGGTCGGCGAGGTCACCTGGCGTCCAGCCGAACCTGGTCGCCTCGCCGAGCACCCAGTCGTAACTGCGCCGCACGAACTCGGTCAGCCCGTGGTCGCCGGTGTGGCGGGCCAGCCGGGCGAGGCCTTCGAGCGTGCCGACGCGGGTGTGGAAGTGGCCGCTGCGGTACGCGCGCGCCGGGTTGAAGCTGCCGTCCGCGTTGTAGACGCCGCTCTTGTCGACGATCAGCCGGGCGAACCACTCGCACAGCTCGAGCGCGTCGGCGTTGCCGGTCGCCTGGTGGTAGCGCAGCAGCGGCATGATCAGCCGGCCGGAGAACGACGCGGGGTCGGGCGCGAGGTGCAGGTCGATCGCGTTCGACGACGGCCAGCCGTCCTTCGTGTACTCCGACGCGGGGTAGAACCAGACGTCGCGCTCCTTGATCGCGATCCGCTTGAGCGCGGCCACCTGGCGGTCCGCCGCCTGCCGGGCCTGCGGGTCGTCGGCGGCGACCACCGCGGTGGTCATCGCGAGCAGGGTGGCGCGCTGGTCGATCAGGTTCGCGTTCGGCAACCAGTGGCCCTTCGGGTGCGCCTGGCGGTAGGTCAGCCCGTCGTCGGCGAGCAGCGCGAACAGCCGCTGCCGGTACCGGTCGGCGATCTTCTCCCAGCGCGGGTCCCAGTCCTTGCCGCCGGTCATCTGCCGGGCCAGCAGGATCGCGTCGGTGAGCCGGCCGTGGCTGGAGCCGTAGTCCCAGTCGCCGTGGTCCATCCGGGCCGGGCGGGCCAGCAGGTTCGCGCTGAAGAACGGGATGCCGTCCAGGTCCTCGTCGGCCAGGCCGGTCACCGCGTTCATCGCCAGCGCGGCCCGGTTCTCGAGCAGCAGGGTCGCTGGGATCGTCGCCATGAGGAAAACCTTTGCCCTTCTCGGGCCGCACTGTCAACCAGCTATCCACAGGTTGGCCGATCGGCCTTGTTTTCTTGAGGTTTCCCGACGGAGACTGGGACCTCCCGAGCCAAGGAGAGTCCTGATGCCAGCAGCCGCCGAGGTCGTCGCGACGTACCTGGTGGAGACGTACCTCCCCCTGGAGCAGGCCGCCGAGGCCATCGCCGGCGAGCAGTCGACCGGGACGTTCGTGAAGGTGGCGCGCGAGACCGCCGAGCTCCGGGAGCGGTTCGCCGCCCGGGTGGTGGCCGTCGAGGAGCTGCCGCCGACGGGGAACCCCGACCTTCCCGGGGCCTCGGGTGACGAGCGGAAGCGCAGTGCGTACGTGCGGATCGCCTTCGGACTCGACAACTTCGGGCCCTCACTGCCGAACCTGCTGGCCGCCGTCGCCGGGAACCTGTTCGAGCTCCGCCAGCTGGCCGGCATCCGGTTGCTCGACCTCGACCTGCCACTCGCGTTCGCCGAGCGTTATCCCGGACCGCAGTACGGCGTCCGCGGGACGCGCGAGCTGCTCGACCGGCCGGACGGCGTGCTGCTCGGCACGATCGTGAAGCCAAGCATCGGTTTGCCGCCCGATGAGCTCCGGCTGGTCGTCCGTGAGCTCGCCGAGGCCGGGATCGACTTCATCAAGGACGACGAGCTGATGGGCAACCCGCCGCACTCGCCGCTCGCCGAGCGGGTCGCGGTGGTGACCGAGGAGCTCGGCAAGGTCGCGGCCCGGACCGGACGGCGGCCGATGTACGCGTTCAACATCACCGACGACCTGGACCGGATGGCCGCGAACCACGACCTGGTCCGCGCGGCCGGCGGGACCTGCGTGATGGTGTGCGTGAACCTCGTCGGCTTCAGCGGCCTCGCCTGGCTGCGGCAACGCTGTGCGCTGCCGATCCACGGGCATCGCGCGATGACCGGCGTGTACACCCGCGCTCCACAGCTGGGGATCGACTACGTCGCCTGGTCCAAGCTGGCTCGGCTGGCCGGGGCGGATCACCTGCACACGAACGGCTTGTCGAACAAGTTCTACGAGAGCGACGAGGAGGTCCTGCGGTCGATTTCTGCCGTGCGTACGCCGTTGCTCGGCGGCTACGAGACGCTGCCGGTGCTGTCGTCAGGTCAGACGCCGGGGCTGGCGCCGGAGACGTACCGGCAGACCGGGACGACGGACTTGCTGGTGCTGGCGGGTGGCGGGATTCATGGTCACCCGAGCGGTGCGGGCGCCGGCGTTACCGCGATGCGCGCCGCCTGGGCTGCCGCCACGTCCGGGACCGAGCTGAGCGCGGCCGCGCGCGAGGTGCCGGCGCTGCGGGAGGCGTTGGAGGCTTTTGGCGGCGGTCGTGGTTGAGGCGGCGTTCTACGGGGACGACTTCACGGGGTCGACCGATGCGATGGTGCAGTTCGCGCGGGTGGGTCTGCGCGCCGTACTGCTCGTGACGTTGCCGTCGGCACCTGAGTTGCGGAGGCTTGCCGAGCAGTACGACGTGATCGGCGTGGCCGGGGTCGCGCGGTCGCTGCCGCCCGACGAGCAGGAGGCGGAGCTGCGTCCGGTGCTGGAGGCGCTGCACGCGCTCGGGCCGCGGATCCTGCAGTACAAGGTCTGCTCGACCGCGGACTCGTCGCCGACCCGCGGGAGTATCGGGCGGGCGCTCGAGGTCGGGCGTGAGGTATGCGGACCGGCCGTCGTCCCCGTGCTGATCGCACAGCCGGAGCTGGGCCGCTACACGGTCTTCAGCCACCACTTCGCCGCCGAAGCCAGCACAATCCACCGCCTGGACCGCCAGCCCACCATGTCCACCCACCCCTCCACCCCCATCCACGAATCCGACCTCCGCCACCACCTGGCCACCCAAACCACCCTCACCATCAGCTCCCTCCACCTCACCACCTACGACGCGGTCTCCTACGCCAACCTCCCCGCCGACGCAGTAATCCTCGACGCCCTGACCGACGACCACCTGCGCACCCTCGGCCCCGCGATCCTGCAGACGACCAGCGGACCGGCCTTCGCGATCGGCTCCGGTGGGCTTTCCCGGGCGGTCGCGCTCGCTCTCCGTCCGGACGGTGGTTCGGCCGCTCCACCGCACGTCAGCGCGACTGGCCCCGTGCTCGTCGTCTCAGGCAGCCAGTCGCGCCGCACCGCCGAGCAGATCGAACACGCCCGCTCGGCCGGCTGGACAATCCTGCCGCTCACCGCCGACGCACCGACCCAAGCAGCCAAGGCCTTCGCAGCCGGCGCCGACGGCGTCGTCGTCCACACCAACAACCTTTCCTCCGACGACCTCTCCCAAGTACCGACCGCCTTGGCCGACGTCGTCCGCACGACCGCCGTACGCCGAGTCGTAGTAGCCGGAGGAGACACCTCAGGTCAGGTACTACGCCAACTGGACGTCACCGCCCTGGAACTGACCCGATCCCTCGCGCCCGGCGTACACCTCTGCCACACCACCTCGCCGTACCTCGACGAAGTCCTGCTCAAGCCCGGGCAGCTCGGGCCGGTCGAGTTGTTCACAGAGTTTCGGTGGAGGTGAAGTGGAAGTCCTGGACCGGGGACTGTGGAGTGTCGTGGATTTCTACGGTGCGTGGGGTTGAGCGGGACGTGAGGTTGGTGACGGTGATGTTGCGTACGACTGGGGCGTGGCCGGCGAAATGCGGCGGTTCTGCGTGGCGGGTGGTGATCAGGACCGCGGACTTGGTGACGGCGTCGACCACCATGTCCTCGACGGTGATGTTCTCAATCACGCCGCCGCGTTCGGAGTTCGTCTTGATGCGGAGTGCGTGGTCGACAGTCCCGGTGACACGCAGGTCGCGGGCGTGGACGTTCTGGACGCCGCCGGACGCCTCGCTGCCGATCGTCAGGGCGCCGTGGCCGGCGGTGAAGCGGCAGGACTCGACCAGGACGTTCCGCGACGGCCGCCCCACCCGGCGCCCGTCGTCGTCGCGGCCTGACTTGATCGCGATGCAGTCGTCCCCGGTCGTGAACGAGCAACCGCTGATCACCACGTCCTGACACGAGTCCGGATTGCAGCCGTCGTTGTTCGGCCCGAGCGAGTCGACGGTCACACCGCGGACCAACACATCGGAGCAGAACACCGGATGCACCACCCACATCGGAGCGTTGACGATCCGCACGTCCTCGATGCGCACCCGATGACACCCGTACGGCTGCACGAAACTCGGCCGGAACCCATGCCCCGGCGCAAACACCCGCTCCTCCACCGGTACGTCGTCCGCGACCCACCGCAACAGCCGCTCCCAGTCAGCCCGCGGCCGCGTGTCCCGCCACCAGTTCTCCGTACTCGCCCCACCATCGAGCGTCCCGGTCCCCGTCACCGCGACATCCGTCTCGTCGTACGCATAGATCAGCGGCGAGTGACTGAAGCACTCGATCCCCTGCCACCGCGTGCGAACGATCGGAAACACCAACGGATCCGTGAGGAACCGCAGCGTCGCGCCCGCGGACACATGCAGTTCGACGTTGCTGCGCAGCCGGATCGGCCCGGTCAGGAACTCCCCCGCCGGTACGACGACCCGGCCGCCCGCGTCGACCGCCTTCGCGATCGCCGCCGAGCAGTCCGCACCGGGCTCGGCCCCGTAGTCGGTGATCAGCCGGTCAGTCAGCACGCAGCGACCCGATCCGGAGCGCGTTCGCCAGCGGCACCGCGATGACCCAGCTGGGATTCCAGGTGTTGGTGTGCCCGCGGCGCTGCCAGTGCGTCTGGAAGACGGCCTCGCCCTGCTCGCCCGGCAGCGGGAAGTTCCAGTCCCCTGCGTGCGCCGCGATGCCCTGGCTCACGGCTTGCATCGTCGTCCGGGCCGCGGCGACGTACTCCGGACGGTCGGCGGCCAGCCCGAAGGCCAGCAGTTCGTACGTCGGGAAGAACACGTCGAGGTGATGGTTCTGCACGCTGACCGACGGCCAGCCGACGGCGTTGAACCCGGCCGCGTGCAGCGGCGAGTCCTCGTCCTGCTCCGGGGACCACACGTACACCCAGGTGAGCAGCCAGTCGGCGGCGACCTCGCACCAGTCGGCGTACAGCGGATCGCCGGTCCGGCGGAAGAGCTCGTAGGCCGCCATGAAGTAGTACATGCCGGCCTCCTTGTCCTCGCAGGCCGCGTCCAGCGTGGAGCGCGCGAACGGGCGGTCGAAGGTCCGCGCGTGCTGGTCGTGATACCGGGACAACCAGATCGTTGCGTCCGACAACAACGCGGCGTCGTCGAGGACCTCGGCGGCCTTCAGCGCCGCGAGGACGCACGGCACTCCCGCCGACGAAACCGTCGTCGACGCCGGACTGCCGTCCAGGCGCCAGCCGACCGGGAACGTCCCGTCCGGCAGCTGGGCGCCGCGCAAGTAGCTGACGGCCTCCCGGAGCGCGTCCAGCCAGGACGGCGGCACCGGCTCGTCGTACTGGCGGAACAGCAGGATGATGTCGGCCACGTCGGCGATCGTCTCGCCGTACGCCCGGCTGGAGATCATCGGACGGTTGCCTGCCCGGAAGCTGGTCCAGCGCCGGGCGGTCACCTGGTAGGCGTTGTGCCGCAGTCCCGGCGTGGGGGTCGGGCTCCCGGCCAAGTAGAACTCGACGGCGGCCCGGCAGCGGTCGATGCGCAGCCGGTCGCGCCTGGCGAAGCCGAGCTGGGCGTCGCACCAGGCGAGCTTGAGCGCCTGGCCGGTCCAGCCGTAGAGGAAGTCGCGGGGCTTACGTGGACCGTTGCCCGGGATCTCGCTGAACTTCGTGTGCCCGGCCACGGTCCCGGCCCGGTACCACCTGTTGTCCAGGGCAACCGTCTTCCGCTCCACGAGCTCCGCGAGCGGCAGCCCGGCCGCGCCGGGAGTCGTGAACAGGCTCCGCGCGGTCCGGACCAGGTGCCGAAACGCGTGCCCGCGCAGCTCCTGCCGCCCCCAGTCGAGGACCAGCTGCTGGGTGTGGACCTCGCCCGGCCGCAGCGTCAGGTACCCGTCGTCGGTCGTCTCGGTCTCGGCCTTGCTGACGTACCGGACGTCCTGCTTGCCGTCGAACATCAGTACGCCGCTGAGCGCCGCGATGACCGGCCCTTCCTGCCGAAGCACGCCGAGCGAGCCGTACCGGACTTGACCGTCGCCCGAACGGCGCGCCTGCGGCCGCGAGAACAACGACAGCCAGCGCCGCTCCCGCCCGTCGCGCCACTCGAGGTTGACGCCCGGGATCGGGAGCCGGTCCTCCTCGGCGACGAACCCGCCGCCCGGCGTGTGCCCGACGCGCGGTACGGCGCGGGCCGGATCGGCGGACGGGTTGTCGTTGTAGATCAGCCCCGGCATCGTGAGCCGGCTGTCCTTCACCCGGCCCAGGTCGAGCAGCAGCCCGACGGCCAGCTCCGCGAGCCGGCGCCTGCTGGTGTTGCGCCAGCGGACCTCGAGCTCCAGCCGGTCGCCGTCGTCGAACGTCAACCGCACCTCGACGGCGATCGGCCCGGTCCGGCAACCCGCCCGGTGCTCCCCCGGCCGCCGCGAGATCCACCAGCCGTCGGCCTGCAGCGCGTCGACCTGCCACGGGCGGCCGGCGGAGCAGGTGAGCAGGTCGGCCAGCGGTCGTTCCAGATAGACCGGCCCGTCCACCTGGCCGAACTGCAGCACCACCCCCGCGGGTGTCCGCCGCAGCTCGGCCTGGCGCGGCCCGGACGTGAGCGCGGGCATCAGGACGCCCGGCGGATCTGGATCGCCTGGTACTGCGTCCCTGGCAAGCGGACCGTCAACGTGTCGGTGACTGTTTCGCGCGTACGACGTACCGCGTGGTTCCACACGTCCAGCACCTCGACGTCGTACTCGCCCTCGGGCAGGCTGAACGTGCGGTCCGGAAACTGGTGCTCGCCGAGGTACTGCAGGTAGTACGAGCCAGGCACCGCGAGCGTCGGCGCGTCGCGGTAGTCGTCGATCGGCTCGACGCCGTCGGGCAGCTCGTCGAGGACCTCCCGCAGCAGCCGCAGCCGCTGTACGACGACACCCGCCGGGCGCGGACCGCCGTCCGACCACGGCCCGTCCTCGGCGTCGACGTACCACTCGCCGTGGGTCACGTACGCGCCCCGGACCGTCCCCTCCCAGATGCGGGTCAGCATCTCCTCCGGGCGGAGGCTGGTGTCGGGGGTCGTGCCGTTGCCCTCGTGACCACAGGCGTCGACGAAGACCGGCTTGGCGAAGTCCCGGCGCAGCGCCGAGACACCGCGGAGGTTCTCCAGCCGCACGCTGAGGTGGGTCAGCCACGGCGGTCCGGGATCCGTTGCCTCATGCATCGAAATCAGGTGGTGCGCACCGTCCAGCTCGGCGATCAGCTCCGCGAGCCGCCGCGCGTCCGGTGTCGCTTCCAAGCACCAGGTGACGTTCCGGTACGCAGACAGCCGGTTGACCGCGTCGCAGACGACACCCTCGTCCGGCGGCAGCACCACATCAGCCACGATGTCCGCCACCAGCAGATCGCGCACCTGCTCCTCGACGGTGGCGCCGTGCCGGAGCCGGACGCGATTGAACGGCGACGCGACCAGCGCCGACCGCGCGGCAGCCCACTGGCCGGCCGCGCCGAACCAGGCCGTCGTCAGCGGGTGGTACGGCGTCCCGTCCGCCCACCGCAGCGCCGTCCCTGACCGGCGAACCGGCCCACGCGACGTCGCGGGCGTGCAGGTGATCGAGCCGCCGTCGTACTCCCAGACGCCTTCGAGGTCAGGGCTGAAGCGAACGAGCCAGCCGTCGCCCGACCGGAACGACTCGGCGTACGCGGAGGCGCCGCTCGGGTGCCGGAAGACCAGGCTCGCCGGTCCGGGCACAGGCAGTTCGAGCACGTCCCAGCGTGCTACTGACGTCATCGGGTCCCTCTCAGGGCGAGGTACGGCGTGGCGGGCAGTGGGATGCGGCTCGGGCCGGCGTACTCGGCGAGCGGGGTGATCGTCATCGCCCGGGTGTCGATCAGGTCGAAGTGGAACGGCGTACCGTCCGGCAGGTCGAGGTCGACGGCCGACGGCTGCCGGTCGCCCAGGTAGTGCAGGACGCACCGCTCGCGGTCGAGGTCACCGTCCGGTTGCCGCGGCAGCCCGGCGAACACCGCCCGGAGGAAGTCGATCCGCTCCGGGCTCTCGCCGTACAGCCGGCCGCCGACCGAGATCCACGCCCGCGTCTCCCGGTCGACGAAGGACTCGCCGTGCCCGACGTACCCGCCGAGCGACATGCCCTGCCAGAACCGGTGCACCAGCTCGTCCGCGGTCAGGTTGCCCCAGCGCCGGCCGGCGTTGCCCTCGTAGCCGATCTCGTCGATCACCACCGGCTTCGGGCACTCCCGCCAGTCGGCGACCTCGCCGCCGTCCCAGTGCTGCACGCTCTGGTGGGTGATCCACGGCTTGCCGAAGTCGTACGGCGAGAAGATCTCGTACATCTTGGTGCCGTTGTGGATCGACCGCAGCCGCTGGTACGGGTCGTACCGCTGCACCAGCTGCAGCAGCCGGTCCCAGTCCGCGATCGTCTTCTCGTGGTTGAAGTCGTACTCGTTCGACAGCGACCACCACACGTTGCGGTACGCCGCCAGCCGCGCGACGACGTACCGCAGGAAGGCCGCGTCCTGCGCGGGCGTCAGCCGGTCGAAACCCCAGACGCCCCGGTCGTACGGGTGGAACAGGATCAGGTCGGCCTGGACGCCCAGCGCGAGCAGATCGGCGACCCGGCTCTCGAAGTGCTGGAAGAACACCGGGTCGAAGCGCTCCACGTCGACCTCGCCCGGTGTCGCGCCGGCGAACGGGGTGCGCTCGGGACGCATCCCGTCGGTCGGCAGCAGGCACATCCGGACCTTGTCGAAAGGTGCCTCGCGCAACGACTCCAGGGTGAGCTCCTGGAGTTCCTTGGTCTCGTACGTCCAGTGGTAGCAGGTCGTCCCGACGCAGTCGTACCGGGTGCCGTCGGAGTACGAGAAGTGGTGCCTGCCGAGCACCTCGACCGGGCCGTGGTTCCCCGGCCCCGGCGGCCCGCACTCGAACGAGCCGCGGTGCCCGTCGAGCTCGGCGGCCGAGCTGCTGGTGACGTAGTCCCAGTGGCCTTCGCGGTCCGGTGAGAACCGGGCCCGGTAGGTGCCGTCGCCGTCGTAGAAGCCGTCGACGGTGACCATCCGGTTCCGGAACTGGTAGGTGACCTGGAACTCGACGTCCGCGAACGGGTTGCCTTCCGCCGGCCCGGACAGGGTGAGTTCGTGCAGGCCCCACTTCTCGATACTCATGGCAATCGGTCTCCTGCCTGGATCCACTCGGGCGCCAGGATCACGTGCTTGATGGTCTTCCGCAGGTACGAGTACGCGACGTGCAGCCGGCCGTCCCGGGTCTGCAGCAGCGTCGGGTACGAGTAGCCGAACTCGTTCTCGCGGTACTCCTCGTCCTGCACCTGCAGGTTCCGCCAGTACGGCCAGGTGGCGCCGTCGTCCTCGGACAGCGCCAGTGTCAGCGGGGTGCGCAGGGTCTTCCGCCGTACGCCGCCCTTGCCGTCGTCGACCCAGCGGAACTGGTCGCGTTCGGCGGAGGAGTCGTTGAACACCATCACCAGCCGGCCGTCGGTCAGCCGGAGGACCTGGATGGCGGAGTTGTTGTTCGGCAGCGCGGTCCGCTCCGGGGAGGTCCAGGTGCGGCCGTTGTCCTTGGACTCCGACCGGTAGATGCGGTCGGCGGCGCGGCTGCGGAAGTAGCCGACGAGCTCACCCGGCGACAGTTCCACGATGCTCATCTGCACCTGCCCCACCGCGTCGGGCACCTCGACCGTCGACCAGCTCTCGCCGCGGTCCGTGCTCAGCTTCAGCACGGTCCGCTCAGCCGACTTGTCACAGTCGTACGCCGGCAACAACCAGTCGCCGTTGCTCAACACCAAGATCGGGTTCCGGACGAAACTCCCGAGCTGGTCGAACAACACCTCACTCCGCTCCCAGCTCGATCCCCCGTCGTGCGACACCCGCCGAATCACCCGAGACGTCGACTGGTCATGCGGTTCGTTCGACGTATGCAACAACCAAACGTCACCCCCCGCAGCCCCAGAACTGTCGGCTGAAGGCGGGGGTACGAACAGCAGCGGGTTCTGCTCTGAGCGGTGTGGGTCGGACGACAGCTGTACTGGCGGCTGCCAGGTGTCTTCGCCGGCCGGGAGGCGGGACAGGACGATGTTCGTGTCCGGTTCGCCTTCGCCGGGGCCGTTGAACCAGGCGCAGAGGAGGTCGCCGGCCGCCGTCTCGACGAGCGTGGCGGCGTGGCTGTCGCCGGGGTGGACGGTGGGCAGGAGGGCCGCACCCTCGCGGATGCGGCCGTCGAACCTGGGATCCGTCACCATGTGAGCCCGCGGGCGGCCTGCGCCTTGATGTAGTCGGGGATGTCCTGCGTCTCGGTGACCAGCAGCGACGAGTCGACGTCCATGCCGTCCTTGAGCACGTGCTGCCGGAACACCTTGTACAGCGGGATGTCCCAGTACTCGGTGTTCTGGTAGTTCTTGATCACCGCGTTGTCGCCCCAGTACACGGCCGACGTGTCGATCGCCGCCAGCTCCGGGATCGCCGTACCGAACGCGTTCACCACCGCGTCGGTCTTCAGCACCGCCTTCATGCCGTACGACGAGATCCGGGTCTGCATCTCCTCCGACACCAGGTACTTGACGATGTCCAGCGCCGCGGCCTGGTGCTGCGACTGCGGCGGAATGAACGCCGCCCGGGTGTCCGGCTGGTAGATCGTCGTCGAACCGCGGGACAGCACCGGCATCGAGGTGACGCCGATCTGCACGCTCTTCGCCCACTCGGCGAACTGCGCCGCGTCGTCCTCCTCGACGTAGTACGAGCTGAGCGCGTACGCGTTCAGCTTCGACAGGTTGTTCACCGCCATCGCGAGGTGGCCGGGGAAGCTCATGTCGCCCTTGAAGAAGTCGTCCACCGTGGTGAAGTTGTTCCGCGGGATCATCAGGAACCGGTACAGGTTGTTCGCGACGGTCTTCCACTCCGCGCTGGTCAGGTTGACCTGCACGTCCGCCGGCGCCGGCTGCTCGCTGGACCCGGGTACGAACGGGTACAGCCCGAGCTGGTTCATCGCGAGGTAGTTGTCCGGGTGCTGCATGTAGCCCTTGTAGTGGTGGATCCCGTCCTGGCGCGTCAGCTTCTGCGCCAGCTTGAAGACGTCGTCGTACGTCGATCCGACCGTCGGGTACTTCACTCCGAACTTGTCGAAGATCAGCTTGTTGTAGAACAGCAGGCTCTCGTCGATCCACAGCGGGACGCCGTACAGGCCGCCGTCGGAGCGGGACTTGATCTGCTCGACCGAGCCGAGGTTCAGCGCGCCCAGGTCGATGCCGGCCTGCTGCACCAGCGACGTGATGTCCTGGGTCCAGCCGAGCGGCTCGAGGTCCCGGTCGATCCGCAGCCGCGGGTCCTCCAGGATCAGGTCCGGCACCCGGCCGGCCTTGGCCAGGTCCTCGTACCGGACCGGGTAGTCCCAGGTGGCGTACTTGATCTTGACGTTCGGGAACTTGGCCCGGATCGCGGCACCGAACACGGTGTCGAAGTACCGGGTCGCCTCCCGGCCGTCGTCGTTGCCGCCGAGCTCGAACGGCTTGAAGTTGGCCGCGAACACGAACAGCTCGTCGTCGGCGACCGAGAACGGCACGTTGTACCGGTTCGGGATGTCCACGACGCCGGCCGCGGAGGCGGTGTTGCCACGGGCGTTAGTCGTGGTGGAGCTGGTGGCAGCAGCGGCGGCCGGTGCGGCCTGCAGCGCGCCGCCCAGAGCGGCGAGCCCGCCGATCAGGGCGCTGTTGCGGACGAAGCCGCGCCGGGACATCCCGGCACCGGACTCGGGGCGCTCGGCAGGGGTGGAGGTTTCAGACATGGACGGACCTCTCTTACGGGGCGGTGGTGGCCGTGAGGACACCCTTCAGGTCGAGCTGCTCGGCGAAATGGCACGCGACTTTGCGGCCACCGATCTCGCGCAGCCGCGGGACTTCGGACGCACACCGGGCCTCGGCGTACCCGCACCGGGGATGGAACGGGCAACCGGCCGGCACCTTCGACGGATCCGCGATCTCGCCGCGCAGCTTGATCCGCTCACGCTTGCCGCGGGACGCGGGATCGGGATCCGGTACGGCGCTCAGCAGCGCCTCGGTGTACGGGTGCAGGGGCTTGCTGTACAGCTCCTCGGTCGACGCGCTCTCGACGAGCTTGCCGACGTACATCACCGCGACGTCGTCGGCGACGTGCTCGACGATGCCGAGGTCGTGGGACACGAACAGGTAGGTGAGGCCGGCCTCCTCCTGCAGATCCCTGAGCAGGTTCAGGATCTGCGCCCGGACCGAGACGTCGAGCGCGCTGACCGCCTCGTCCGCGACCACCAGCCGCGGATCGGTCGCCAGCGCCCGGGCGATCACCACGCGCTGCCGCTCGCCGCCGCTGAACGCGTGCGGGTAGCGGTGCGCGTACTCCGCCCGCAGCCCGACGCGGCGCAGCAGCGCGGCGACCTTGTCGTCGATCTCGTCGCGGGAGCCGGCCTCCTGGACCTTCAGCGGCTCCGCGATGATGTCGCGCAACGTCTTGCGCGGGTCGAGCGACGCGTGCGGGTCCTGGAAGATCAGCCGGACCTGGGCGCGGTACGGCTTGAGCTCCTTCTCGGACAGCGGCGCCAGGTCGACGCCGTCGAACATGATGCTGCCCGACGTCGGCTCGTACGCCCGCACGATGCAGCGCCCGAGGGTCGTCTTGCCGCAGCCCGACTCGCCGACCAGCCCGAGCGTCCGCCCGGCCCTGATCGCCAGGTCGACACCGTCGACGGCCTTCACGAAACCGCGGTTCCGCCCGAAGATCCCGCCGTGCAACGGGAAATGCATCGTCAGGGCTTTGGTCTCCAGCAGGTTCATCGCTCCCCCTCCCCGTACAGCAGGCACGCGACGTCGATCTCGTCGCTGCGTACCCGCGCCGGCACGATCCGGTCGCACTTGTCCGTCATGAACGCGTCGCACCGCGGATGGAACCGGCACCCGGCCGGCCGTTCGTACGGCGGCGGAACCGTGCCGCGGACGGCGACCAGCCGGTCCTGGCCCTGCTGACCGAGCCGCGGCACCGAGCGCACCAGGGCCTGCGTGTACGGGTGTTTCGGCTTGCTCAGTACGGCGGCCGCGGGACCCTGCTCGACGACCTCGCCGAGGTACATCACCGCGACCTCGTCGGCGACCTGGGCCGCGACGCCGAGGTCGTGCGTGATCAGCATGATCGCCATCCCGAACTCCTGCTGCAGGTCCTGCAGCAGGTCGAGGATCTGCGCCTGCGTGGTGACGTCGAGCGCGGTCGTCGGCTCGTCCGCGATCAGCAGCCGCGGCCGGCAGGACAGCGCCATCGCGATCATCGCGCGTTGCCGCATGCCGCCGCTGAGCTCGAACGGGTACGCGTCGACCCGGCGCTGCGGGTCCGGGATGCCGACCCGGCCGAGCATCTCGATCGCCCGTTCGCGGGCGGCCTGCTTGCCGACGCATCCGTGCAGCCGCACCGCCTCGACGATCTGGTCGCCGATCGTGTGCACCAGGCTAAGCGACGCCATCGGCTCCTGGAACACCATCGCGATGTCGGCCCAGCGCACCTGCCGCAGCCGCTTGTCCTTCGCGGCCAGCAGGTCGAGCGGCTCCTTGCCCGCCTCGTCGTCGTACAGCAGCACCTGGCCGCCGACGATCCGGGCCGGCCGCTCGACCAGCCGCAGGATCGACCGCGCGGTGACGCTCTTGCCGCACCCGGACTCGCCGACCACGGCCAGCGTGCGACCGCGGGGCACCGTCAGACTGACGCCGTCGACCGCCTTGACCACGCCGTCACCGAGCTCGAAGTGGGTCCTGAGCTCGCGTACTTCCAACAACGGTTGCATGGAGGCTCCTACTTGTAGGGATCCGCGGCGTCCCGCAGACCGTCGCCGACGAAGTTCATGGCGAGGACGACGACCACGACCGCGAGGCCCGGGGTGAGCAGCCACGGGGCGGTGGCGACCGCGCGGATGTTCTGCGCGCCTTCGAGCAGCACGCCCCAGCTGACCGCGGGCGCCTGCAGGCCCAGGCCGAGGAACGACAGGCTGGTCTCGGCGAGGATCATCCGCGGTACCGCCATCGAGATCGACGCGATGATGTGGCTGGCGAACGACGGCACCATGTGGCCGAAGATGATCCCGGTGCGGCCGACCCCGTCCAGCCGGGCGGCCATCACGAAGTCCTCCTCGCGCAGGCTGAGGAACCGGCCGCGGACGTCGCGCGCCAGCCCGGTCCAGCCGATCAGCGACAGGATCACCGTGATCGCGAAGTACCTCGTCAACGGACCCCAGCTACTGGGCAGGGCCGCCGACAACGCCATCCACAGCGGCAGCGTCGGGATCGACATGATGAACTCGATGACCCGCTGGATGAGGTTGTCGACCGCGCCGCCCAGGTAGCCGGAGATGCCGCCGATCAGCATGCCGAGCAGGAAGCTCGCGAACACGCCGATCAGGCCGATCGACAACGAGACCCGGGCGCCGTGGATCAGCCGCGACAGCAGGTCCCGGCCGGAGTGGTCGGCGCCGACCAGGAAGAACGGGTCGCCGGCCTTGGTCGGGCCGATCAGGTGGATGTCGGACTTGATCGGCCCGAGGATCGTGTACTCGTCACCGCGGACGAACCACCCGACGTCGACGATCTTCGACTTGTCGACGGTGAACGTCTGCTCGAACGTCTCCTGGTTGCGCGTCGACGAGTACCCGTACACGAACATCCCGTGCTCGCCGTCAATGTGCACCCGCTGCGGCGGGGCGTACGGCAGCGCGGTGTGCGCGGTGTCCGAGCCGGCCGGCGCGAAGAACCCGGCGAAGATCGCGACGAAGTAGATCGGGATCAGCACGATCAGCCCGATCAGCGCCAGCCGGTGCCGGCGGAACTGCCGCCACATCAGCCGCCACTGCGGCAGCGCGCCGTGGTCGCGGAGGCTCTTCACCACCTCCCCCGGCGGCTGCTGGGTTCCCGGAGGCGGCGTCTCGGGGGCGATCGCCTCGGTCTGCTGGACCATTCAGATCTATCCCTTCTGGAACCGGGCACGGATCCGCGGATCCCACCAGGCCAGTGCGAGGTCGCTGAGCATCGTGCCGATCACCGTCAGGGTGCTGAGGATCAGCACGAAGCTGCCGACCAGATACATGTCCTGGCTCTTCACCGCGCCGAGCAGCAGCGGGCCGCTGGTCGGCAGGCTCATCACGACCGACACGATCGTCTCGCCGCTGATCAGGCCCGGCAGCAGCCAGCCGACGGTGCTGAAGAACGGGCTGAGCGACATCCGGACCGGGTACTTGAGCAGCAGCTTCCACTCGGGCAGGCCCTTCGCCCGGGCGGTCGCGACGTACGGCTTGTGCAACTCGTCGAGCAGGTTGGCCCGGGTGATCCGGATCAGCCCGGCGGTGCCCGCGACCCCGACCACGACGATCGGCACCCACAGGTGCGATATCAGGTCGAGCAGCTTGCCCAGGTTCCAGGCGGCGTCGGCGTACTCCGGTGAGAACAGTCCGCCGACGCTCTGGCCGAAGTACCGGAAGCCGATCCACATCATCACCAGCGCGAGCATGAACTCCGGCACGGCCATCCCGATGAAGCCGAGGAACGACGCGGCGTAGTCGCCGGGCGAGTACTGCCGCAGCGCGCTGTAGATGCCGATCGGGAACGCGATCGACCAGACGAACAGCAGGCTGCCGATCGACAGCAGCATCGACAGCAGGACCCGGTTGCCGATCAGGCTGGCGACCGACTGGTTCCACGCGAACGACTGTCCGAGGTCACCGTGCAGCACCACACCCTTGATCCAGGTGAGGTACTGCACGATGAACGGCTTGTCGAGGCCGTAGTGCCGTTTCAGCTCGGCGATCTGCGAGTCCGGGATGTCCTGGCCGCGGGCCTCCGCGTTCGCGATCACCGTGGTGGTGTAGTCGCCCGGCGGCAGCTTGATCACCACGAAGGTGACGAACGAGATCGCCGCCAGCGTGATGACCATCCAGACCAGCCGCCGGGCCACGAAACGCGGCATTACTGGCCGATCGCGAACTGCTCGGGGTGGACGATGCCCGGGGCCACCGCCTCGATCATCTTCTCCGGCACGTTGTGGAAGTCGTTCTTCACGACGCCGTACGTGTTCGGCACCGAGCTGATCCCGATGTAGTAGAACTGGTCGGCGGCGATCTGCAGGATCTGCTTGCCGAGCTCGAGCGTCTTCGCCGGGTCCGGCTCCTGCCGCGCCTGGGTGAACAGCTCCAGCTGCTTCTTGACCTCGGCCGGCGGCTCGGTGCCCTCCTCGCCCTTCGACTGGTACCACTGCGCCCAGGTGATCGCGTACCGCGCGCTGCCGTCGTTGGTCGGCACCCAGTAGTGGTCACCGCCGGTACCGGTCGGCAGCACGAACGTGCCACAGGTCCAGGTGCCGGCGTCGTGGTCGTTGGCCTTGACGCGCTCCTTGTACAGGTCCTCGCTGATCGCCTGCGTGCGCAGCTCGATCCCGACCGCGGCCCAGCGCTTCTTGACGAACTCGATCGCCTCGACGTGGTCCGGGAACGACTCGCTCACCTGGACGGCGACCGACACCGGCTTGCCGTCCGCGCCGAGCCGCTTGCCGTCGGCCGCCTTCCTGGTCAGCCCGGCGGCGTCCAGGTGCTGGTTCGCCTTGGCCACGTCGAACTCGAGGAACTGGGTGGCGAGCTGCTCGTTGTAGTACGGCGAGTCCTTCGGCGGCGCGCCCTGCCAGGGTTCGCCCTGGCCCGCGTACACCGCGTCGATGACCTCCTTGCGGTTGATCCCGTGCGACAGGCCGGCCCGGAACTCCTTGTTCGCGAACAGGGCCCGCTTGACCGGGTCCTTGTGCGTCATGTTCAGGCCGATGACGAGGGTGTTCGTCAGCTGGGTGGGCACCTCGAAGATCCGGTAGTTTCCCTTCTCCCGGTTCTGCGCGACGACCGGCTTGTTCTGCGGCGTACCGAAGTTCCGGTACTGCATGCCGAACTCGCCGTTCATCACCTTCAGCAGCTCGACCTGGGCGTCCTGCACGACCTCGACGCGGCAGTTGTCGATGTACGGCAACTGCCGGCCGGCGTCGTCGACCTTCCAGTAATACGGGTTGCGGGTCAGCGTGACCGCGGAACCCTTGCCGAGCGCCGTCGTCACCTTCCACGGCGCCAGCGTCGGCTGCTCCGGGTTGGTCCACGGGTTCTGCTTCTGCGCGAACAGGTCGGTCCAGCTGCCGACGCCGGCCTTCTTCGCCAGCGCGTTCGCGTTCTTGTTGTATTTCAGGTGGAACTGCTGGAAGTAGTGCTTCGGCAGCAGCATCCCGTAGGCGCCTTCGCGCTCGAAGATCGCGTCGGCGATCTGGCCGAGCAGCGACGGCTGCGGCGCGGTGTAGGTCAGCTTGACAGTGCGCTCGTCGACCTTGTCGACCTGGACGAGCTTCTCGGTGTCCGAGGACAGGAACGCGTCGTAGATGCCGTCCGGGTGCAGGCCGGCGTCGCACTGCACCTCGAGGATCGTGAAGATCATGTCGTCGGCCGTACAGGGCTTGCCGTCGGACCACTTCAGGCCCTCACGCAGCTTGAACGTGAACACCTTGCTCTCGGCGTCCACCGTGAACTCGGCGGTGTTCGCCTCCATCTCCTCGTAGCCGGGCTTGCCGGTCTTGTCCGGCTTCCAGCGGACCAGCGGCTCGTAGTGCAGCGCGTACCACAGCCACTGGGTGTCCTCCTGGGTCAGCATCGCCGACCGCCAGGTGCCGCCGTACATCGCCTTGCCGGCCAGCGGCTTGATCACCGGCGGGTTCTTCGGGATCCGGTCGGCCAGCGGGGGCAGCGAGCCCTTGTCCACCAGGGCCTTCAGCATCGGCGACTCCTTCTCGCCGGCCGCCGCGGCCTGCGCGCCGGCACCGGCCGGCTTGGTGTCGAAGAAGCCGCAGCCCGGCACCGTGGCGACCGCCAGGAGGCCGAGGCCGCCCTGCAGCAGCCGGCGCCGGTCGATCGTGCGTGGAGAGTTCTGGAACATGGCGTCTACCTCACTGCTGCTCGAGCGTGATGTTGCTGAACTGCGCGGTCCCGTAGTCGAT
Organism: Kribbella sp. HUAS MG21; assembly: GCF_040254265.1. Taxonomy (GTDB): domain Bacteria; phylum Actinomycetota; class Actinomycetes; order Propionibacteriales; family Kribbellaceae; genus Kribbella. Next base: position 4,762,025 of record NZ_CP158165.1, on the reverse strand, counting down.
CAAGGCGTTGTCGACCCTGCCGCCGTCGATCGCGAAACCGATGTAGAAGGTCCGGCTCGGCATCACGAGCTTCTCGTAGCCGAAGCGGTCCCACTTGACCTGATCCCTGGAGATGAAGGCCTCGAACTCGACTTCGCGGGCCTGCGGGCGTTCGCGCCGCAGCAGCCGCAGCCAGTACACCTTCGTGGGATCCAGGTAGCTGTCGTCCCACGGCCACGGGCCGACACTCGGCACCGATCCGTGGGTCTGGATGCGGATCGCCTGCGCTTTCATGCCGCCGTCGTCGGTGGCCGTCGGGGCGGCGCTCGCGTTGTCGTTGACCGTGCCGTAGCCGCCGGCGACGCCGAAGCCGATCCCGCCGTACATGAACGGCGCGGCCGGGTCCAGGGAGTCGCGGATCATCAGGCCCGCGGTCAAGCCGTTGGCGATCTTGCTCAGCTTGTCCAGCCGCGCGGTGATCCGCGAGACCGCGCCGGCGCCGCCCACCGAGAGCTTCTGGTAGACGTAGTGGAAGTTGCTGGTCCGGGCGTAGATCCGGCCCGAGCCCTTGATCGTCAGGACGCCGTTCTCCAGGTTGCCGGAGCCCGGCACCGGCGGCTTGCCGATCGACGCCGACGTCCAGTTGCCGGTTCCGGTCTGCCGGTTGACGTGCAGCTGGACCGCCGTCGACTGGGTCGCCGTACCGTTCTTGTCGGTGGCCCGGGCGGTCAGCCAGTAGGAGCCGTCGGCAACGTTCTTCCACTGGACCTGGTACGGCGCCTGGCTCGCACTGCCGATCACCTGGTCGCCGACGAAGAACTCGACCTTGGCCAGCGCGCCGCCCTTCGCCGCGGCGGCGTCGGCGGTGATCGTCACGGTCGGCGCCGTCCGGCCGGCGACCGTCTGGTTCTGCGCCGGGCTGGTGATCCGCACGGTCGGGTTGCCGACCGGGTCCGGGACCAGCGAGTTCAGGTAGTTCTCCAGGTAGGTGTAGCCGTTCGGCGCGATCTTCTGCGCGTCGGACGGGTCGTTCGGGTCGAGGCCGTTCGCCTGCTCCCACCAGTCCGGGATGCCGTCGTGGTCGGAGTCCACCGGCGCCTCGCCCTGCACCAGCTCCGGGTAGCCGCCGACCTCCTTCTGCGAGTTGATCAGCCGGCCGGTGCCGTTGCGGACCTCGTCGACCAGCCGGGCGTCGGCCGCGTCGCGCTTCGGCAGGATCGCGCCGGCGCCGGCGAGCACCGCGTCGTACGCCTTCGCGGCCGCCTGCACCTCGCCGCGGCCCGGGATCGGCTGCGGCGCGGCCAGTTCGACGATGCCGCCGATCGGGTACCGGATGCCGCGCCGGTTGTGCGCGGTGACGTCGGGGTGACCCTCGACCTGGTTGCCCGACACGTGCCACTGGCCGCCGCGGTTCGCGCTCACCACGACCGGTGCGACCTCGGGGAGCGTGGTCGGCCCCGGCTTGTAGAAGTTGTTCATGATGTTGATGCCGTTGGCCCACTCGCCGCCGTACACCGAGGTGTAACCGTGGTCGTAGACCACGTTGTTGTAGTGGTCGACCTCGAGGTTGATGCCCTCGGTGTAGCCGAAGCGCGGCTGCCGGCCGCCCTGGTGGGCGATCAGGTTGTGGTGGTACGTGTTCCGCTCGCCGCCCCAGATGCCGCCGTACCCGTGCCGGTTCTTCGGGTGCGTGGACAGCGCCAGGCCCTCGGAGACGATGCACCACTGGACGGTGACGTCGTAGTTGCCGTACGGCGACAGGCACTCGTCGACCGCCCAGCTGAACGAGCAGTGGTCGATGATCAGGTTGCGGATCTCGGGGCTGACGGAGCCCGGCACGTTGGTCTCGAAGGAGTCGCCCGCGACCGCGTTCAGGTCGCCGAGCCGGAACCGCAGGTAGCGGATCACGATGTCGTGGGCGCCACCCTTGATCCCCGTGCCCTGGCCGGCCACGCAGATCCCGCCACCAGGCGCGGTCTGTCCGGCGATCGTCAGGTTGTTGCCGGAGATCATCAGCCCGGTCTCGAGGTGGATCGTCCCGGAGACCCGGAACACGACGGTCCGGTCCGAGCCGGAGACCGCGTCCCGCAGCGACCCGGGTCCGGAATCGGCCAGCGTGGTCACCTCGTACACGGAGCCGCCGCGGCCGCCCTTCGCCCACTTGCCGGCGCCCTCGGCGCCCGGGAAGGCAGGCAGCCGGTCGTCGGCCGCGGTCGTGCCGGCAGCGGACATTGCGCTCGCGGTCGGCGTGATGCCGAGCGACGCGACGCCGATCGCGGCGGCGGTGGTCCCGACGAATCCGCGCCGGGACCATCCGGTCGCCGGCGCTTCGCCAGGTTGAGTTTCGGTCATCGTCCATGCCTCGCTTTCGGCAGGGGGCGGCGGCTGCTGAGACGCGCAGCTGAATATCTAGTCAAGTCCGAATGGAACGACGGCCCTCATGGTCACGGAGGTTACGAGGCCGTGTCAAGGGCGTGACGCCCAGAAATTGCAATCGTTTGCACCCGGTGATTTTCTCGATCGCAATCGTTTGCACGACCTCTTGCCCGGACGTCGGAAGCGGTGGTTACCTAGCCTGCATGCCCTTGCGCCCACTCCCCCTCGGCAGCACGTTACTCACCGGCGGCTTCTGGCTGGAACGTCAGCGGATCAACCGCGAGACGACCATCCCGGCGGCCGCGGAGCGCCTCGAGGAGGTCGGCACGCTGGAGAACTTCCGGCGCGCCGCCCGCGGCGCCTCCGGCGGCTTCGCCGGGAAGCTGTTCGCCGACACCGACGTCTACAAATGGCTCGAGGCGGTCGCCTGGGAGCAGGCCCGCGAGCCGTCGCCGCAACTGGCCGAGTGGCAGGCCGCCGGGAACGCGCTGGTCGCCGCCGCGCAGGAGCCCGACGGGTACCTCAACACCCATACGCGGCTCGCGCTGGACGGGCAGCGGTACGGCGACCTGGAGAAGGGCCACGAACTGTACTGCGCGGGGCACCTGTTGCAGGCCGCCGTGGCGCAGGCGCGCGCGACCGGGGACCGCACGTTGCTCGACATCGCGTGCCGGTTCGCCGATCACTTGTGCAAGACGTTCGGTCCGGGCCGGCTCGAAGGTGTCGACGGGCATCCGCTGATCGAGATGGCGCTCGTCGAGCTGTACCGCGAGACCGGTACGGCGGCGTACCTGGAGCTGGCGTCGTACTTCGTGGAGGCTCGCGGCCACGGGACGCTCGCGGTTCCGGGGCACCACGGGCCGGCGTACTTCCAGGACCATATGCCGGTGCGCGAGGTGCGCACGATCGCTGGCCACGCGGTACGCGCGCTCTACCTCGCCGCCGGGGCGACCGACGTCGCGGTGGAGACGGGCGACGCCGAGCTGCTCGACGCGCTGCGGGCGACCTGGCAGACGATGGTCGAGAGCCAGACGTACCTGACCGGCGGCGTCGGCTCGCGCTGGTACGGCGAGGCGTTCGGCGACCCGTTCGAGCTGCCGCCGGACGCGGCGTACTGCGAGACCTGCGCGGCGATCGCGAGCGTGCAGTGGAGTTGGCGGCTGCTGCTCGCGACGGGTGAGAGGAAGTACGCCGACCTGATCGAGCGGACGCTCTACAACGCGGTGATCTCCGGCGTCTCGCTCGGCGGCGACCGGTTCTTCTACGTGAACACGCTGAAGGTGCGGAACAACGCCTTCGCCGACGACCAGCGCTCCGCGGTCGGCGGCCGGCAGCCGTGGTTCGGGACCGCGTGCTGCCCGCCGAACGTGATGCGGACCCTGTCGTCGCTCGATCAGCTGATCGCGACGGCCGACGACGACGGAGTGCAGGTGCACTTGTATGCGCCGGCTTCGGTGCGGGCGGGCTCGATCGGGTTCGACATCGAGACCGACTATCCGTGGCACGGGACGATCCGGGTGCGGATCACGGCCAGCCCGGGCACGCCCTGGACGCTCGGGCTGCGGATCCCCGCCTGGGCCGAGAGCCACCGGCTGACCGTCAACGGGCACGAGGGACCGCTCCGGCGGGTGTGGTCGGTGGGCGACGAGGTCGTCCTCGAGCTGCCGGTCGCGGCGCGCCGGACGACACCTGACGAGCGGATCGACTCGGTGCGCGGCTGCGTCGCGATCGAGCGCGGCCCGCTCGTGTACTGCTTCGAGCAGCAGGACGCGGCCGTCGTCCTCGACTCGACGGCGGTGGTGGCGGGTGAGCTGATCGAGCGGGAACAGCCTGAGCTGCTCGGCGGTGTGACGACCGTCGAGGTGCCGGCGCGCGAGGGCTCGCTGACCGCGATCCCGTACTACGCCTGGGCGAACCGCGAGGTCGGCCCGATGACCGTGTGGATCCGGGAGGACGCGTGAACTACTGGGAAGATCCGGGTCCGGGGTACGGCGTCCTGCCGCCGCGTTCGGCGGTGCGCTCGGATGCGCCGCGGCTGAGTCTGAACGGGCAGTGGCGGTTCAAGCTGTCGCCGTCGGTGGGACCGACCGGGTTCGAGGCGGTGGACTTCGACGACTCGGACTGGGGCTGGCTGCCGGTGCCTTCGTCGTGGCCGTTGCACGGGCACGGGAGTCCGGCGTACACGAACCAGAAGTACCCGTTCCCGGTGGATCCGCCGTACGTGCCGGACGAGAACCCGACCGGGGACCATCGGCTGGTCTTCGAGCTGCCGGAGGCGTGGAGCGGGCCGACGGTGCTGCGGTTCGACGGGGTGGACTCGTGCGCGCGGGTCTGGCTGAACGGGGTCGAGCTCGGGGTGACGCGCGGTTCGCGGCTGCCGGCCGAGTTCGCGGTCGGCGACGTCCTGCGGCCGGGGCGGAACGTGCTCGCGGTCCGGGTCCACCAGTGGTCGTCGGGGTCGTACCTCGAGGACCAGGACATGTGGTGGCTGCCGGGCATCTTCCGGGACGTCACGCTGATCTCGCGACCGGCTTTCGGCACCGACGTGTTCGTGCACGCGGACTACGCCGACGGTGCCGGCGTACTGCGGGTCGAGTCGGCGCCGGGGGCGATCGTGCGGATCCCGGAGCTGGACGTCGAGGCTCCGTGCGGCGAGACGGTGACGATTCCGGGGGTCGAGCCGTGGTCGGCCGAGGTGCCGCGGCTGTACGACGCGGTCGTGGAGCTGCCCGGTGAGACGGTGTCGCTGCGGATCGGGTTCCGGACGGTCGAGATCGTCGACGGCGTCCTGCGGGTCAACGGGCGGCGGATCGTCTTCCGCGGGGTGAACCGGCACGAGCACGATCCCGTCTTCGGCCGCGCCGTACCTCTCGAGCGGATGCGCGAAGAGCTGCTGGTGATGAAGCGGCACAACATCAACGCGATCCGGACCAGCCACTACCCACCGGACTCGCGGCTGCTGGAGCTGTGCGACGAGCTCGGGTTCTGGGTGATGGACGAGTGCGACTACGAGACGCACGGGTTCTTCCTGCTCGACTGGCGCGGGAACCCGGCCGACGACCCGCGGTTCCTGGAAGCGTCGCTGGACCGGATGCGACGCACGGTGGAGCGGGACAAGAACCACCCGTGCGTGGTGATGTGGTCGCTCGGCAACGAGGCCGGCGTCGGGTCGAACCTGACCGCGATGGCGGCGTGGGCCCGGGACCGGGATCCGTCGCGGCCTGTGCATTACGAGGGCGATCTGACGTGTGCGGATGTGGACGTGTACAGCCGGATGTACGCCTCGCACGCTGAGGTGGAGGCGATCGGTAAGCGTGCCGAGAAGCCGCTGGAGGATCCCGTGCTGGACGCGCGGCGGCGGGCGATGCCGTTCGTGCTGTGCGAGTATTCGCATGCCGGAGGCAACGGTCCTGGCGGGTTGCCGGAGTACGAGGAGCTGTTCGACCGGTACGAGCGGTGCCAGGGCGGGTTCCTCTGGGAGTGGATGGAACACGGCATCCTGCGCGCCGACGGTTCGTACGGCTACGGCGGCGACTTCGGCGAGGAGCTCCACGACGGCACGTACGTGCTGGACGGGCTGGTCTTCCCGGATCTCACACCGCAGCCCGTACTGGCCGAGGTCCACAAGGTCTACGAGCCGGTGCGCCTGACGATCGCCGGCAACACGCTGACCATCACCAACCGGTACGACGTACTCGACACGTCCCACCTGTCGCTGCTCTGGGACGTCGCCGACGAAGGTGTGGTCGTTGCCCGCGGCACCCTGGACTTCCCCGTCGTCCCGGCGGGCGGCGCGGCCACGATCCAACTCCCGGAGCTACCCGCCGAGAACCACTGGCTGACGATCCGCGCCGTGCTAAACCACGACACCCCCTGGGCATCCGCCGGTCACGAGGTAGCCTTCACCCAATCCCACCTCACCCCTTCAACGCCCAAACCCGCCGCGCCCGCACCCACCTCGGCGCCGGCCCCCGCCTTCGCGCCCGTGGGCCGCCCCGGGGGTCCACCCCTGAGACGGGATGGTGTGGAGCTTGGGCCAGGCTGGTTCGACGGGCGCACGGGGCGGCTCGCCGGGTTGAGCGGGTGGGATGTCCAGCATGTGCCACTCGAGTTGTGGCGGGCGCCCACGCAGCACGACGCGCGGACCTGGGATGCTACGACGCTCGACCGGAAGGCGCGGTGGGCCAACGCGGGGCTGGATCGGCTGCGGTACCGGACTGTCTCCGTGCAGCCGACGGCCGACGGGCTGACCGTGGTGACGATGGTCGGTGCGGCGGCGTCCGACGCTCGGGTGCTGACGACGTACCAATGGACGACCGACGGGCGCAACCTGCACGCCCAGGTGGACGTCGAGCCGCTGGGCGAGTGGACGGTGCCGTGGGCGCGGCTGGGCGTGACGTTCGGCGTGCCGGCCGGGTTCCAGACCATGACCTGGTTCGGCCTCGGCCCGGGTCAGGCGTACCCGGACTCGCGGTCGGCGGTCCGGATCGGACGCTACACAAGGACGATCGACGACCTCCAGGTCCCGTACCTGTACCCGCAGGAGAACGGCGCCCGCGGCGACGTCCGCTGGGCCGAACTCTCCGGCAGCGCGGGCACACTCCGCCTGGCCGGCGACCCGCACCTGGCGTTGACCGTACGCCGCTGGACGATCGCCGACCTCGCCGCCGCCGAACACCCGGCGGACCTCCGCCCGAGCGACCACGTCTGGATCACCCTGGACGCGCTGCAGCACGGTCTCGGCTCACCGACCAGCGGCGCGCCGATCCTCCCGCCGCACGACCTGCAACCGCGGCAGCACACCTTCAGGTTCAGCTTGGGAAGCTGATCCACGTCCCGGCCAACGGCTCCTGACCGACGCCCGGCTTCGACCAGTCGCACACGCCCTCGGGGAAGATCGCCTGCAGCTTCTCCCATTGGGCATCGGTGAAGCCCGGGTACTCCGACCGCTCCGGCGTCCGCAGCTTGCACTTGATCACGTCCGCCGCCACCCCCGCACCGGCCACCTCGCGCGGGAACGACGCCGACGGGAACAACCGCTCGCAGCGCGACGCCGGATCCCGGTCCAAGGGCTGCGCCACGAACTCGGTCGACCCCGGTACCCGGCACCCCTCGACGAGTCCGGCCGGTCGCGCCGCCACGATCTTCTCGATCCGCGGCCGCGACGTGCTGTCCGCTGTCAGTTGGGTCAGCCAACGATCCATCGCGTCGACCGCGTGCCGCAGCAGCGGGCTCGCGGTGCTGAACCCGCCGTACGTCGAGTCCTCGAGCAGGCTCACGTGGTTGGCCGCCGTACCGTTCGCCTTCTGCAGCCGGGCGCGCAGCGAGAACGTGTGGTACCGGACGTGGATGTCGCCGTTCGGATTGGTGTCGGCGTACGCGCGGTAGTCGATGATCGGCACGTCCTTCAGCCCACCGCCGCCGTTGGTCAGCCGCCCGGTCCGGTACGCCGCCCGTACGGCCTGCGGATCCGCGACGGTCCGGGCCGGCACCAGGTTCGCGTCCGGGTCGAAGCCGCCGACCCGCTGGTTCAGGTCGAGGAACTGCGCGGGCGTGATGCCGCCGGACCGCAGGACCTTCAGCCCGTACTGGATCCCGACGTTGTCCAGCGGCCGGCGCGCGAACCCGGTCGCCGGGTCCGCGCCGTACGCGTTGACCGTGTGGTCGAACACGTCGCACCGGGCGCCGCCGGGGTTCGTCACCGGGTCGTAGCGCAGGTCCGGCGGGACGATCGCGCAGTTCTGCCGTGGGTCGATCCGGTTCGCGCTGACCGCCATGGCCGGCAGCGTCGCGTACGTCTGGAACCCGGACACCTGCCGCTTCTGCTCCTGCGTCCACGCGAGACCCGACCGGTCGAAGTACGAGTTCAGCAGCCAGGCGTCGCTGATGAACGACACGGTGCCGAACCCGACCTCCGGGAACGAGCAGCCGACGACGATACCGTCGAAGATGCCCGGGTAGTTGTCGGTGATCTGGTGCGCCTGGTACGAGCCACCCGAGCAGCCGAACCCGATCGTGAAGTCCGGCCGGCCGTAGTGCTCGACGAACAACTCCTTGGTCGTCATCGCGGACTCGGCCGCGGTCAGGTCGTTGCAGTTCTGCCCGAAGACGTTCAGCGACGAGGACAACAGCGCGTACCCGCGGCTGAGCAGAACCGCGTCCGTCACGCCGCCGGTCGTCGAGCCGGACCGGTACCAGCCGCCGGCGCACCCGCCGCCGAGGGTGAAGATGGCCTTCCCGTTCCAGGTCGTCGAGCGGCGCGTCGGCGTCGGCGCGGGCTCGCGCAGCGGGTCGTGCAACATGGTCGACTGGACGACGGCCCGGTTCGCGCTCCCGGTCTCCATCCGGACGACGAACGGGTCACCAGAGCCCGTCGTCGCCAGGTCGGCCGGGTACGACGTCGCGCCGCGGGGCCAGGGCGCGAACTTGCCGGCCGTCGTCCGGTAGAAGTAGTCGACGCGCGGCGCGACCGTGCAGTCCCGGTCGAGCGGCGCGCCGAGCGTGCCGCCGATCACCGGGATCGTGAACTTCGCCGTCTCGCAGACGAACGGCTGCTCGTGCGGACCGGAGAACACCGGCCCCTGGCGCGGGTGGTTCCGCAGTTCCAGCGTCGTACGCTGTCCGTCCGCCTCCGCGCGGAGCGTGTTCGGCCCGAGCCGCAGGCCCCGCACCAGCCCGGTCAGCCCGGTCCCGTTGGGTGTGAACGCCGCCGAGACGTCGTCGCCGTTCAGCGTGATCCGCACCTGGTCGTCCGCATCCGGTACCGCGACGTGCACCAGCGCGTCGCCTCCGGTCACCAGGTCGGCCCGGCTCGACAGGACCTCGAGTTTCACCTCACGCGACGCGAGCGCCGGGACCGCGGGGATCACGAGCGCACTGGCGAGCAGCGCGGCGATCAGACGAACCGGTCCGGAACGAATCACAGGTCCTCCAAGGTTCAGGCGGCGACGACCTCGCAGACGCGGGAAAGCATGTGCTTGTTTATACCCAGGATCGGTGAATCTGTTTCATACGATCTGATATCAACCCGGCGAAACCTCGGCGACGACGATCACCGGGTGCCGGCCGGCGACCGCGACGTCGTACCGCGCCTCGATCCGCCACCCGCGCCCGAGCGCGGCCGCCTGTTCCGGCGTGAGGAGCGCGACCAGCCGCCCGTCGAGCACCCGCCGCCAGGCCCGCAGGTACGGCGCGATGTCGCCGATCCGCACGCGCCGGTTCCAGGGCGGGTTGGTGACGATCCGATCGGCCGCCCCTGTGAGCCGTCGTGTATCCGCCCGCACCCAGGTCAGTCCGCCGCTTGGCGCGTTGGCTCGGGCCGCGGCATTGTCTCGGGCCGCGGCGAGGGCGGCTGGATCTCGGTCCAGCCCGACGTACCTGGCGCGGGGCTCGAGCAGCTGAGCCTCCAGGAGCAGCGTGCCGGCGCCGCAGAACGGATCGAGCACGTCCTGCCCGGGCGCCAGCCCGGCGAGCCGTGCCATCGCGGCGGCCACCGGCGGATGCAGGCTGCCCGGCACGGTCCGGGTGCGCCACGCGCGCCGATGCAGCGGTACGCCGTACGGCCGGCGGGCGATCCAGAACGTCTTGCCGTCCAGTACGACCCGCCATTCGACCCGCTCCTCCGGCGGCACGGCCCCGCCGCGCCGCGAGTGGTACCGCGCACCGGTGAGCCGCGCGATCCGCTCCCCCACCAGATCCTCGATGTCGAACCGGTTGAAGTTCCGCACCCCCACGAACGACGCACTCACCGCGAACGCGGCCTCCCGCTCGCAAGCCAGCTCCGCAGCACCTACCGCGGCAACCAGCCCGGCCTTCGTCCGCCCCGGATCCACCGCCGCGCCGCTCACGACGAACAGGTCGTCAGCCACGCGCGGCGGCCGCTCCACGATCGCGTCCGACGACGGCTCGACCACCACCAGTCGCTTGGACACCTCGACGACCCGATGGCCCGCCGCGGCCACCTCCTCGGCCGCCAACCACTCCAGACCCGCAACCACCCGCACCAGTACCAGCGCAGAACGCATGAAGAGATCTCCCGGCAAGCACCCGGGAGCAACCGGTCGGCCACTCCCGCCTCACCGGCCAAGGGCAGAACGCCACACAACGGGCCAGCGGAAACTAGCCCAGTCGGAAGAAGAAGCTCTTCATGCGGCCGATCATGGCAGGTGGCTGCACGCTGTGCCCACCGAATTACGCGCCGCTCACCAGAGCTACCTGTGCGAAGTCGAGCCGTTGACAGCCGGTGAGGGCGGTCGTCTCCTGTGGGAAAGGGGTTGGGCTCTTCACAAGGGGGAATCGTGAAGCGTTTCGTGGGCGCCGGTGTGCTCTGCGCCGGTTTGGTCATGCCGTTGGTGTCCGTGCCGGCCGGCGCGGCGCCTGGGGACGTGAAAGTCAGCGACCAGACGTACGTACGGTACGACGGCGGCACCGACGCCGTCCTGGCAGGCTGCTCGACCAACAACCGGCAGCAGAACGAGCCGGCGGCCAGCGTGGCTCCCCACAACCCGTCCCTGATGTCGGCCGGATCCAACGACTACTGCACGGTTCCGGCAACCGGCGGAACCTGGGCCGGCTTCTACTACTCCGGTGACGGCGGTACCTCGTGGACCAACAGCCTGCTGCCGGGCTATCCAGGCGACACGTCAGCCGGCGGTACGGCGTCCCCGCTGCAGCAGCTCGGCGCCACCAACGCGGGAGACCCGGTACAGGCTTGGGACAACGACGGGCACCTGTACTACGCCGGCATCGCCTTCAACCGCGCCCGGCCCGCACTGGGCTCGATCTGGGTGGCGCGGTACGGCTGGCCGGCCGGCGCGAGCCCGTCGTACCAGTTCACGACACTGGTCGAACGCGGGACCCCGAGCCCGATCTTCCTCGGGCTGTTCCACGACAAGATCCAGCTCGAGGTGGACCGCGGCGCGGACAGCCCGTACGCCGGGAACGTCTACGTGTGCTGGGCCCGCTTCACCGCCAGCGGGCCGAACAACGGGGTGTTCCTGGCACGCTCGAGTGACGGCGGCCGGAGCTTCCGGAGCCAGAAGGTGTCCGAGTCGGTGCACGGCAGCCAGTTCTGCGACATCGCGGTCACCCGGAACGGTGAGGTCTACGTCGCCTGGCGGCAGTTCGAGTTCCGCCCCACCACCGGTCAGCTGCAGGGCAACGCCGTCGCGTGGGTGAAGTCGGCGGACGGCGGCAAGTCGTTCACCAAACCCGCCGTGGCGACCGGCTTCATCGGCTGGGATCCGGGCGATCAGACCGTCTCCGCACCTGCCTACGGGCAAGCGAAGTACGACGCCTGCCTGCGTGGCGACGGGACACTCGGATCCTGCGCGAGCCCCGAACCACGGGCGTTCGCCCGGGACTGCGGTGACGGACCGCTCGCCTGCCGGTCCGGGTACGTGTTCCACCGTGCCAACACCCAGGTCCGCATCACGGCCGACCCGACCACGGCGGGCGATCCGGACGAGGTGTTCGTCGCGTACGACGCCAGCGTGCCCGGCACGCAGACGTCGACGGGCACGACGTACGGCACCATCAGCGAGGGGGTCGGAAGTCAGGCGGCCGTCTACTTCCTGCGGACCACCACGGGCGGTGCCTCCTGGTCCGCGCCGGCGCGGATCGATGCGCAGGCGGTCGGGCACCAGTACTTCCCCGACATCGTGGCGGACTCCGGTGCCTTGCACGCGGTCTGGCAGGACAGCCGCTTCGACGGCGCGAGCGGTCCGGGCGGCCGTGACTTCCGCAGCGTGCCGGTCGGGAACATCGCCGTCGCGACGAACCCGCCGGGCGCGGTGTCCGCCGGTCCCGGTCTGGCCGCGTTCTACGCCACCTCGGCCGACAGTGGCGCGACGTGGACGGTCGATTTGGTGAGCACAGCGAACACGATGCCGCAGTACGAACAGTTCGGAGACCGGGATGTGCCGTTCTTCGGCGACTACAACTACATCGCCGCGTCGGGTACGACGGCCTTCATGACGTGGACCGACCACCGCGACGTGGTCGCCGGCCCGGATCCGCGCTACCCGGTCGACGGCGTCGACGGCTTCGACGTCCTGCAGTGCCGCGCCGCCAACCCGGACGGCACCTTCGGCCCCGACACCTGCCCCAACGCCGGAGGTCTGGATCAGAACATCTACGGCGCGGTCCGCTGATCAGAGGTAGGTCTGCGTGCTGGGTGGTGCGGACTCCATCCAGGCCAGGACACCCGTGAGCGCTTCCTCGGTCATCGCGAAGTGCACGGTCTTGTCCCGGAGCTCGGCGTCGACGATCACGTGCCCGGCGTACGTCACGAGGGGCTCGTTGCCCATCGGGCGGCGGGTGGTGATGCCTTCGAGCTGCCGGCGGTTGACGACCAGCTTGGGCCACCAGGCGAGGCTGAAGACGCGGAACCACTGCAGGTCGTCGCCGACGTACCGGGCCAGGCCGAGCGCCCAGCCGCGGCCGTGCTCCTTCTGCGCGAGCTGCAGGCTGCAATCAAAAGTTCCGCCGTCCCTGGACAACCAGCGACGGCGGAACGCGACAAGTGCGATGAAAAGTACGGCGGCAAGCAGACAGACCCCGACGACATCGAGGACTGTCCTCATACCTTGCCGACCTTCCCAAATGTTCGGTACTGCCCGGTGCCCGCGTACTGCCCCGGGCACCCCGGAGAACCGTACTTTTCAGTGACGATATTCGGTTGTCCGATTATGGCAGGTCGGATCAGGACGCCTGCTCGGCGGCCCGCACCCTGGCCTCGGCGAGTCGCACCTCGTCGGCGTCGGCGTCGGCCAGGCCGGCCGCCAGCGCCTGCTCGAGCTCGCGCCGAGCCTCCTCGAGGTCGATGTCGTGACCCATCTCGGCGTTCTCGGCCAGGATCGACACCCGATCGTTCGCCACCGAGATGAACCCGTCCGGCGCGGCCGCGACGAAGTACTCGTCGTCGACGGTCCGCACCTGGACGGTGCCGCCCTGCAACAGGCCCAGCAGCGGCGCGTGGCCGGGCAGGATGCCGACGTCACCGTCCGTGGTCCGGGCGATCACGATCCTGGCCTGGCCCTGCCACACGGTCCGCTCGGCCGCGACCAGCGCGACCTCGAGGTGCTTGGCAGAATCGTCGGCCATCTCAGTTTTCCTTCTGCAGCTCGGCCCACTTGCGGTCGACGTCCTCGAGCGAACCGACGTTGAAGAACGCCTGCTCGGCCACGTGGTCGTACTCGCCCTCGGTGATCTTCTTGAAGGACTCGATGGTGTCCTTCAGTGGCACGGTCGAGCCCGGGATGTTGGTGAACTTCTCCGCCATGTAGGTGTTCTGCGAGAGGAACTGCTCGATCCGGCGCGCCCGCGCGACGGTGATCTTGTCCTCTTCGGAGAGCTCGTCGACACCGAGGATGGCGATGATGTCCTGCAGCTCCTTGTTCTTCTGCAGGATCTGCTTCACCCGGACGGCCACGTCGTAGTGCTCCTGGCCGATGTACTGCGGGTCGAGGATCCGCGACGTCGAGGTCAGCGGGTCCACGGCCGGGTACAGACCACGAGCGGCGATGTCACGCGAGAGCTCGGTGGTCGCGTCCAGGTGCGCGAACGTGGTGGCCGGCGCCGGGTCGGTGTAGTCGTCGGCGGGCACGTAGATCGCCTGCATCGAGGTGATCGAGTGACCGCGGGTCGACGTGATCCGCTCCTGCAGCACGCCCATCTCGTCGGCCAGGTTCGGCTGGTAACCGACGGCGCTCGGCATCCGGCCGAGCAGCGTGGAGACCTCGGAACCGGCCTGCGTGAACCGGAAGATGTTGTCGATGAACAGCAGCACGTCCTGCTGCTTGACGTCACGGAAGTACTCCGCCATCGTCAGCGCCGACAGCGCCACCCGGAGCCGGGTGCCCGGCGGCTCGTCCATCTGGCCGAACACCAGCGCGGTGTCCTTGAAGACGCCGGCCTCTTCCATCTCGTTGATGAGGTCGTTGCCCTCACGGGTCCGCTCGCCCACGCCGGCGAACACCGACGTACCACCGAAGTTGTGGGCGATCCGGTAGATCATCTCCTGGATCAGAACGGTCTTGCCGACACCCGCACCGCCGAACAGGCCGATCTTCCCACCCTGCACGTACGGGGTGAGCAGGTCGAGGACCTTGATACCGGTCTCCAGCATCTCGGTCTTCGACTCGAGCTGGTCGAAGGCCGGCGCCTTGCGGTGGATCGGCCAGCGCTCGGTGATCTCGAACTCGGACTCGTCCTGGTTCAGGCACTTGCCGGTCACGGACCACACGCGGCCCTTGGTGACGTCACCGACCGGGACGGAGATCGCCTCGCCGGTGTCGCGCACCTCGACGCCGCGGACCAGGCCGTCGGTCGGCTTCATCGAGATCGCCCGGACGATGTTGTCGCCGACGTGCAGCGCGACCTCGAGGGTGATCGTCTGGGTGGCGTCGCCCAGGGTGATGTCCACCTCGAGCGCGTTGTAGATCTCGGGCATCGCATCCGCCGGGAACTCGACGTCGACGACCGGGCCGATCACCCGGGCGACGCGACCGACGCCGGCGGCACCAGCCTCGTTGTTCTTCTCGGTAACCGTGGCAGTCATTTCTCTCACTCGCTCCCGGCGGTCGCGTCGGCGAGCGCGCTGGCGCCACCGACGATCTCGCTGATTTCCTGGGTAATTTGCGCCTGGCGGGCCTGGTTCAGGTCCCGCGTCAGCTTCTCGATCAGGTCCTGCGCGTTGTCCGTCGCGGACTTCATCGCCCGCTGCCGGTTGGCCAGCTCGGAGGCCGCCGCCTGCAGCATGCAGTAGTGGATCCGGCTGGCGACGTACTTCGGCAGCAGCCCGTCGAGCACGTCCTCGGCGGACGGCTCGAACTCGTACAGCGGCAGCACGTCGTCCGGCGCCGGGGCCTCCTCGCCCTCGACGACCTCCAGCGGCAGCAGCCGGATGACGTCCGGGCGCTGCGTCAGCATCGACACGAACCGGGTGAAGACGATGTGGATCTCGTCCACGCCGCCCTCCTCGGTCGGGGTCAGGAAGGCCTCGATCAGCGCGTCGGCGATCTCCCGGGCCCGGGCGAAGCTCGGGTTGTCGGAGTCACCGGTCCACGACTGCGCGACCTCACGCTGCCGGAACGTGTAGTAGGCGACACCCTTGCGACCGCTCAGGTACGGGACGATCTCCTTCTCGTCCTCGCGGAGCAGCTGCTGCAGCCGCTCGCCCTCGCGGATCACGTTCGCCGAGTAGGCGCCGGCCTGGCCGCGGTCGGAGGTGATCAGCAGGACCGCGGCGCGCCGCGGGTTCTCCTTCTCGGTGGTCAGCGGGTGGTCGACGTTCGAGAACGTCGCCACCGCCGACACGGCACGGGTGAGCTCACGCGCGTACGGACCGGCCGCCGCGGCGCGTTGCTGCGCCTTGACGATCCGGGACGCCGCGATGAGCTCCATCGCGCGGGTGAGCTTCTTGATCGTCGTGACCGAAGCCTTCCGGTCGCGAAGCTCCCGCAGGTTGGCTGGCACGGTAGATCAGCCCCGCTTCTGCTTGACGATCTGCTCCTGGTCGACGTCCGCCTCGTCCAGCGCCTCGGCCTCGGCCTCGGTGCCCAGCAGGGTGCCCTCGGAGGTCTGGAACGTCGGCTTGAACGCCTGCAGCGCGTCCGTCACCGCCTGCGCCTCGTCGTCGCCGAACAGCCCGGACTCGCGGATCGCGTCGAGCACCTTGCTCTCCCGGCGCAGGTAGTCCAGGAAGTCGCGCTCGAAGCGCAGTACGTCGTTCACCGGTACGTCGTCGAAGTGGCCGCGGGTACCGGACCAGATCGAGACGATCTGCTCCTCGACCGGGTACGGCGAGTACTGCGGCTGACGGAGCAGCTGGACGAGCCGCTGGCCGCGGTCGAGCTGTCGGCGGGAGGTGGCGTCGAGGTCGGACGCGAACATCGCGAACGCCTCCATCGCGCGGAACTGCGCCAGGTCGATCTTCAGCGAACCGGACACGTTCTTCATGCCCTTGACCTGCGCGGCGCCGCCGACCCGGGAGACCGAGATACCGACGTCGATGGCCGGCCGGATGTTCGCGTTGAACAGGTCGGACTGCAGGAAGATCTGGCCGTCGGTGATCGAGATGACGTTGGTCGGGATGAACGCCGAGACGTCGTTCGCCTTGGTCTCGATGATCGGCAGCCCGGTCATCGAGCCGGCGCCGAGCTCGTCGGACAGCTTCGCGCAACGCTCGAGCAGCCGGCTGTGCAGGTAGAAGACGTCACCCGGGTACGCCTCACGGCCCGGCGGGCGGCGCAGCAGCAGCGACATCGCGCGGTACGCCTCGGCCTGCTTGGTCAGGTCGTCGAACACGATCAGGACGTGCTTGCCCTGGTACATCCAGTGCTGGCCGATCGCCGAGCCGGTGTACGGCGCGACGTACTTGAAGCCGGCCGGGTCGGACGCCGGGGAGGCGACGATGGTGGTGTACTCCATCGCGCCGGCCTCTTCGAGCGCACCGCGGACCGACGCGATCGTCGAGCCCTTCTGGCCGATCGCGACGTAGATGCAGCGGACCTGCTTCTTCGGGTCGCCGGACTCCCAGTTCGCCTTCTGGTTGATGATCGTGTCGACCGCGATCGCCGTCTTGCCGGTCTTGCGGTCGCCGATGATCAGCTCGCGCTGGCCGCGGCCGATCGGGATCATGCCGTCGATCGCCTTGATGCCGGTCTGCAGCGGCTCGCGGACCTCCTGGCGCTGCATGACGCCGGCGGCCTGGAGCTCGAGCGCGCGCTCGGCCTCGAGGTTCTGGATCTCGCCGAGGCCGTCGATCGGCTTGCCCAGCGGGTCGACCACGCGGCCGAGGTAGCCCTCGCCGACCGGCACCGACAGGATCCGGCCGGTCCGGCGGACCTGCTGGCCCTCCTCGATGCCGTCGTACTCACCGAGGATGACGACACCGATGTCGCGGACGTCCAGGTTCAGCGCGATGCCCTGGGTGCCGTTCTCGAACTCGAGCAGCTCGTTGGTCATCACCGAGGGCAGGCCCTCGACGTGGGCGATACCGTCACCCGCGTCGATGACGGTGCCCACCTCTTCGGCGGTGGTCTCGGCCGGTTGGTACTCGGTGACGAACCGATCCAGGGCGTCCCGGATCTCCTCCGGCCTGATCGTGAGCTCAGCCATTGTGTTTCCTGCTTCCTTGACCCTTGCTGGCCTGTTGTGGCTCTAAAGGCTTTCCCGACCCTTAGCGCCGCTGTATGTCGTTAAGGGGCGTTCAGCCCGCGATGCGCCGTTGCGCGTCGTCGAGCCTGGCCGCGATGGTTCCGTCGATCACTTCGTCGCCGATGTCCACCCGGACGCCGCCGACCACCTGCGGGTCGACGATGACGTTCAGCTGGATGTCCCGGCCGTACTGCCGTCCGAGCGCCGCGGCGAGCCGCTCGCGCTCGGCCTCGGTCAGGTCGGTGGCCACCCGCACGGTCGCGATGCTGGCGTTCCGCCGGGCCGCCGCGGCGACCTGGTACGCGCGCATCGACGCCGCGAAACTGCGGCCCCGACCGTCCACGGCCCGCTCGGCGAGCCGCACCGTGGTGGCGTCGGCCTTGCCCTGCAGCAGTCCGCGGAGCAGCTCCTGCCGGTGCTCGACCGGGATCACCCGGTCACCCAGCTTGTCGGCCAGGCCGCGCTCGGCGGCGACCACCCGGTCCAGCCGGAACAACTCGTCCTCGACCTCGTCCAGCTTCCGCCGGCTGTCGGCGTAGGCCACCTCGGCCTCGACGCTCAGCTGGTCCAGGGCGTCGCCCAGGTCCCGGCCGCTGACCCAGCGGCCGGACACCGCGGCGGACAGGATCTCGAGCGCCTGGGCCGAGATCTTGCCGCCGAACAACTGCCCGACCAGTCCGGTCTTGGTCTCGGCCGGCCGCGCCGGGTCGGTCAGGGCGCGCCGGAGCGCGCCGTTGCCGTCCAGCAACTTGGCGATCGAGAACAGCTCGCTGCCCAGGCCTTCGGCCGGGGCCGCACCCGCCAGGGCCTGCTCGGCCCGGGCGAGTGACTCGTTCGACGCGCCGCGCATCAGCCGTCCGTTCCGACAGCCTGACGGGCGGACTCCGACTCTTCCAGCTCGGTCAGGAACCGCTCGACGGTCCGGCGCTGCCGGGCCTCGTCCTCGAGCGACTCGCCGACGATCCGGCCGGCCAGCGTGGTCGCCATCGTGCCGACCTCGCCGCGCAGCGAGGCCACCGCCTGCGCCCGCTCGGCGTCGATCTGGGCCCGCGCGTGCGTGACGATCCGCTCGGCCTCGGCGTTCGCCTGCTCGCGCATCTCCGCGATGATCACCGCACCCTGCTCACGGGCGTCCTCGCGGATCTTCGCAGCCTCCTGCCGGGCCTCGGCCAGCTGCGCGTTGTACTTCTCCAAAGCCGCCTTCGCCTCGGCCTGGGCCTGCTTGGCCTCGTTCATCCCGCCTTCGATCGCCGCGGTCCGATCGGCGTACGCCTTCTCGAACTTCGGAACGACCACCTTGGCGAAGGCGATGGCCAGCAGGACCAGGAAGACGAAGCCGAAGATGATCTCGGCGGTGTGCGGCAGCAGCGGGCTGGGCTCCTCGCCCGCCTCGGTGAGCGGTAGCACCATCGTCAACATGTCTGAGTCCTGTCAGTCAGAGGAGTAGGTCAGCCCTGGAACACGAAGGCGAGGGCGATACCGATGATCGCCAGAACCTCGGTGACACCGAAGCCGATCCAGGCGATGGACTGCAGCTTGCTCTGGGCCTCGGGCTGACGCGCGGTGCCGTTGATGACGGCAGCGAAGATCAGACCGACGCCGACGCCCGGGCCGATCGCGGCCAGGCCGTAGCCGAGGACAGCGATGTCACCGGTCATCTCGAGAGCCAGGTTGCTCACCATTGCTGTGTTTCCTTTCGGTACGGATGCAATATCCGGGTTTCCGTTTGGTACGGGTCTTGGGGGGTGGTGCGGGTCAGTGGTCCTCGGCGATCGCGCTGCCGATGTACTGCGCGGTCAGCACGACGAAGATGTAGGCCTGGATGCACTGGACGAACAACTCCAGCCCGGCGATCGCCAGGGCCATCAGCAGGGTCAGGATGCCGACGCCGCCGAGCGCGATGCTGCCGGAGTGCAGCACCATGTACTCGCCGCCGAGCACGAACACCAGCAGCAGGATGTGGCCGGCGAACATGTTGGCGAACAACCGCAGGCTCAGCGAGACCGGACGGACCAGGATGTTCGAGATGAACTCGATCGGGATCATCAGCGGCATCAGCCAGCCCGGCACGCCGGCCGGCATCGTCTGGTGCTTGAAGTAGCCCCAGGCGCCGTGCTTCTTGATCCCGACCGCGTTGTAGATCACCCAGCTCATGACCGCGGCGACGTACGCCCAGCCGGCGTGGCTGAAGGTCGGGAACTGGATCAGCGGGATCGACGCGGCGACGTTGTTCAGCAGGATGAAGAAGAACAGGCCGCACAGGTACGGCACGTACTTCATGTGCTCGTGGCTGCCGATCGCGTCGCGGGCGATCGAGTTGCGGACGAAGTTGTAGCCGAGCTCGCCGGCGAACTGCAGCTTGCTCGGGACGATCGCGGACTTCCGCGACGCACCCCAGAAGAACCAGACGATGACTACGACGGACAGCGCGGCCACCAGCACGGGCTTGGTGAACCAGTCGACGCCGTCGATGATCGGCGGGGTCTCGAAGCTCTGTGGACCGGGCGGGATGAACTCGGTCGGAACGCCGGCAGTCACCGGGTCTCCTCTCGCGTCGTGCTCAAGTCGGACGCCTTGTAGCTAAGGGCAGGGCGGCTCAGGGCATGGCGGTCAACAACGTCAGACCCGGTAGGGATCGGACCCGAGGTCAGGACCGCGACCCGTACCGGAAGTGCAACATCAAGATGCTGAGGCCGGCACCGAGGACGATGCCCACCGGAAGCAGGAACTGGGTGCCGAAGAGGCGATCCAACCCGAACCCGATCCCCCCGTAGACGAGGAGACCGCCGATCAAGTAGGACAGGACCCGCCAGCCGTCGCCCGAATTGCGGGGTGATGGCTTCGGATCCTGATGCTCGCTCATGGGCACCCGAAACGTACCAGTTGGCAACAGCACGGGTCACATCGGCCCCGGCAATGTCCACCACAGCAAGGCATTCGTTACCGACGGTGCTCACGCCGTCACCTCTTCGTCGAGGTCGTAGATCGGCACCCGGAGCCGGGACCAGGCCCAGATCTCGCCGGCCATCCAGCCCATCACGACGACCATCGCGACGATCCCGAGCACGGTCAGGTTCACGTGCTCGGCGAGGGTGTCGGAGTTCAGCGCGAGCGCGAGCAGGCCGCCGAAGATCGCGATCCGGCCGGTGTACGACGCCATCGCGACGCCGAGCTGCGCGGTCGGCGAGGCCTTACGGGAAAGGTGCAGCGCGAACAACCCGACGCCGGAGAAGACGATCACCGTCAGCATCCCCAGCAGCGCTCCCCAGAATCCGGCGAGCCCGGCCCAGACGGCGGACACCGCGATCGCGTTCACCCCGACCACGAGCGCGGCGACGATAGCGCAACGCAGCATGGCCAACGCCGGGTGCCTGGTTGCTTGTCCGGCGACTTTCTGGCTGTGGGCCGTGGGAGCCATCTGGTGGTTCCGTCCTGCTGGCGGGCTGGTCTCGCGGCCAGCTCGTCGGGTGGGCGGGGTCAGGGGTGTCACTGTTCTTCGCTGATGCTTGTGAAAACTAGCACAAAGTCTGCAAAGTCAGCAAAACGAGCATCCCTCCCGCTGTACAGGCACACCCTATCGGTAGCCCACGCAGGCGAGTGGTCTGGTCCCCGGCTGCGCCGATCAGACCTTGGCGAGCGGTTTCCGGTGGCGGTGTGGGAGGCCGGTGGTGAGGAGGACCGCGGTGACGGCTACGGCCAGGACGACGAGGGCGGTCCACCAGGTGAGGAGGAGGCCGAGGACTACTACGCCGTACGCGATCAGGGCTGTCCAGAGGTACATGAGGAGGACGGCCCGGCGGTGGGAGTGGCCGCGTTGCATGAGGCGGTGGTGGAGGTGTTGCTTGTCGGCGGCGAACGGGGAGCGGCCTGCTTTGGTGCGGCGGATGTAGGCCATCGTCAGGTCCAGGGCGGGGATCGCGAGGATGGCGATTGGCAGGACCAACGGAAGCAGGGCGGGCAGCAGGCTGGAGCCGCCGACCTCGTACGGGACGGCGTTCGGGTCCATCTGGCCGGTGAGGCTGATCGTCGACGCGGCGAGCATCAGGCCGATCAGCAGGGCGCCGGAGTCGCCCATGAAAACCCTTGCGGGGAAGAAGTTGTGCGGCAGGAAGCCGAGGCAGGCGCCGGCCAGGGCGACCGTGATCAGGGTCGAGGTGGTGGCGCGGTCGAGGTTCTCGTGGACGTTCAGCAGGTACGAGTAGATGAAGAACGCGGTGGCGCCGATCGCGGTGACGCCGGCGGCGAGACCGTCCAGGCCGTCGACGAAGTTCACCGCGTTGCAGGAGACGAGCAGGATGCCGGCGGTGAGTACGGCGAGTTGGGCGGGCGACGGTGAGATCACGCCGCCGGGGAGCGGGAGCCAGTACAACTGGATGCCTTGGACAACGAGTACGCCGACCGCGAGGACCTCGCCGGCGAGTTTGGTGATCGCGTCGAGCTCGTACAGGTCGTCGACCACGCCGACGGCGCAGATCACCACGCCGCCGACCAGGATCGCGCGGGCGTCGTGCGCGACCTGGAGGCTGTTGCCGAGGAACGGGAGGCTGGAGGCCACCGCGAAACCGGCGATCAGCCCGCCGAGGATCGAGAGGCCGCCGAAGTACGGGATCGGGACCTTGTGCACGTCCCGGGCCCGCACCTTCGCCACCGCGCCGTACCGCAACGCGATCTGCCGGGCCACGCCGGTCAGCAGAAAGGTCGTGGCCATCGCCACGAACAGGACCAGCAGGTACTCGCGCACTAGTCCGCAGGCCTCACATCGGAATCGGTCTTCTTCTCGTCCCCCTTGGACGCCTCAACCACCCCAACAGTTCGCGAATCCCCACCCTCCGCCTCCCCCGAATCCGCCTTCGGCTCATCCACCTTCGGCTCGTCCGTCGCCGGCTCGCTCACATCAGGCTTCGGCTGCTCTACAGCCTGCGGCTCATCCGCCTTCGGCTCGTCCGCCTTGGGCTGGTTCGCCGCGGACTCGGTCGCGTCCGCTTCTGCCTGCTCAGCCGGCTGCGGCGCAGGCGTCCCGGAGTCCACCTCAGTCGCCTTCGGCTCATCCACCTGCGGGTCGCCCGCCGAAGCAGCCCCGGACGTGGCGGCCTCGGCCGCCTCCCGCGCCTTTTCGTCCGCATTCGGCTCGGTCGCCGTGGACCCGTCCGTGTCCGTCGTTGGGTGGTCGGCCGTGTGCGGCGTATCTGTCGCCGCAGCGACTGCGGTAGCCGCGGGCAGGGCCGTCTCGGCTGCTTCTTGCGCCGTCTTCGGCTCGTCGTCCTTGGGCTCGTCCGCCTTGGGCTCGGCTGCGGTCGGGGCGGGGGGTTCGGTGTCGGTGGTTACCTCGGGGACGACTTTGCGGAGTTCGTCGAGGGTTACGGCTCCTTCGCGGAGTACGCGGGGGATTTCGCCGGTGATGTCGACGATGGTGGACGGCTGGCCGACGGTGGCCTCGCCGCCGTCTAGGTAGACGGCTACCGACTCGCCCAGTTGTTCCTCGGCGTCGTAGACGTCCAGGGCCGCGGGCTTGCCGGAGCGGTTGGCTGAGCTGACGGCCAGTGGGCCGGTGCGGGACAGGAGTTCCCGGGTGTTCTCGTGGTCGGGGACGCGGAGGGCGACGGTCCCCTGGGTCTCGCCGAGGTCCCACATCAGCGACGTCTGCGCGTGACAGATCAGCGTCAGCGGGCCGGGCCAGAACTCCTCGGCGAGCTTGCGCCCGTTGTCCGGTACGTCGGTGGCGAGCGCGTCCAGCGACTCCACCACCGAGATCAGCACCGGCGGCGGCATGTCGCGGCCGCGGCCCTTGGCGTCCATCAGCCGCTGGACGGCGTCGGACTTGAAGGCGTCCGCGGCGAGGCCGTAGACCGTGTCGGTCGGCATCACGACCAGGTCGCCGGCCTCGATGGCGTCCACCGCCGCGCGGTACGCCGGTGCCAGTTCGTCCCCGGTGAAGTCGAAGCGCTCACTCACGGAGTGAATCGTGCCACTCGCGCGGGCCCCGGCTCCAACCGGGTCGTTGCTGACAAACGATTGTCAACTTCCGCGACGCCCACCACCCGCAATCTCTAGGATCCCGGACATGACTGTCTTGAATGGTCGCGACTCCGTCGCGACGGGTCATGGGGCTGGAACTCCCGGCCTTCCCTCGTCGTTCCAGTCGCTTCGCTCCCTCCACTCCTCAGTCCAGGCCGGGAGGCCCCATGACCGTGTCCCGTGAGTTCCTCGCCGGATTGCCGAAGGCCGAGTTGCATGTCCACCATGTCGGGTCCGCGTCGCCGCGGATCGTCGCCGAGCTCGCCGCGCGGCATCCCAACTCGCCGGTGCCGGCCGATCCGGCCGCGCTGACGGAGTACTTCAAGTTCAGCGACTTCGCGCACTTCATCGACATCTACCTGTCCGTCGTCGAGCTGATCAGGACGCCCGAGGACGTCCGGCTGCTCACCTACGAGATCGCCCGCGAGATGGCCGGCCAGCAGAACCTGCGGTACGCCGAGCTGACCGTGACGCCGTACACCTCGGTGATCCGCGGGATCGCGCCGGAGGCGTTCTGCGAGGCGATCGAGGACGCCCGGGTCGCGGCCGAGAAGGAGTTCGGCCTGGTGCTGCGCTGGATCTTCGACATCTCCGGCGAGGCGGGCCTGCCGGCCGCGGACGAGACCCTGCGGATCGCGACGAAGATCCGCCCGGAGGGCCTGGTCGGCTTCGGCCTCGGCGGCCCGGAGATCGGCGTACCGCGGCCGCAGTTCCAGCCGCACTTCGAGGCGGCGGTCGCGGCCGGCCTGCGCAGCGTCCCGCACGCCGGCGAGACCACCGGCCCGGAGACGATCTGGGACGCGATCCGGGTGCTGAAGGCCGAGCGGATCGGCCACGGTACGTCGGCCACCCAGGACCCGGCCCTGGTCGAGTACCTCGGCGAGCATCGGATCCCGCTGGAGGTCAGCCCGACGTCGAACATCGCCACCCGCGCGGTCGCGTCGTACGACGTCCACCCGCTGCGCGCGATGGTCGACGCCGGCCTGGTGGTGACGATCAACTCCGACGACCCGCCGATGTTCGGCACCGATCTCACCAACGAGTACGCCGTCGCGGCCCGGCTGCTGGACCTGGACGAGGCCGGTGTCGGCGAACTGGCGAAGACGGCCGTCCGGGTGTCGTTCGCCGAGGACTCGGTGAAGTCGGCGTTGCTGTCCGAGATCGACAGTTACCTGGCGCGACCCGTGCCGTAACCGGTGGCGGATGTGGTTGGCTGGTGAGGTGCGGAGGGTCTGTGGGGCAGTAGCCGTCGTACTGCTGGCCCTGGCTGCCTGCAGCGACAAGCCCGCGTCGACCGACGCACCTCCCAGCACCGCACCGGCCGCCGGCACACCCGCCACCAGCCCGAGCCCGAGCCCGATTCCCGCTCCCCCGCCGGCCGGCAACGACCTGCCGCGGGGCGGGCGGGTGATCTTCCCGAAGTACCAACTGGTCGCGTACGTCGGCCTGCCGGGCTCGCCTGCGCTCGGGCCGCTCGACAAGGACCTGGACGCGAAGGCGGCCAGGCTGGAGAAGCTGGCCCGCTCGTACGCGGCCGGCCGGACGCCGCTGCCGGTGATGGAGCTGATCACGGTCGTCGCGAAGGGATCGCGCGGCAAGGACGGCCTCTATCGCGGGCGCATCGGCGACGCGCGGATCGCGGAGTACCTGACCGTCGCGCGCAAGCACAAGATGCTGTTGCTGCTCGACATCCAGCCGGGGCGCGCGAAGATCCTGCCGGAGGTCAAGCGCCTGGAGCGCTGGCTGAAGGAGCCGGACGTCGGCCTGGCGTTCGACCCCGAGTGGGCGGTCGGGCCGAACCAGGTGCCGGGCCGGGTCTTCGGGCACACGACAGGTGCCGAGCTCGACAGCATCGCGGCGTACCTGTCGGGACTCGTGCGGGCGAACGGCCTGCCGGAGAAGGTGTTCGTGTTCCACCAACTGTCGGCGCGGATCGTCACCAACGAGCAGGCGCTGCGGAAGCATCCGGGGGTGGTGACGATCAAATCGGTCGACGGGATCGGCAACCGCGCGGACAAGCTCAAGACCTGGGCGAAGCTGACCACGAAACTGCCGCCGGCCGTCCACGCGGGCTTCAAGTTGTTCTACACCGAGGACACCCGGCACGGTCCGCTGATGACGCCCGCGCAGGTGCTGACCCTGAGGCCCCGACCGGAACTGGTGGTCTACGAATGATCTCGCTCGCCTTCGCGAACGTCGCCGGCGGCCGCCTGGTCGGCCCGGACGGCTACGCGGACGCCGACCGTACGGCGGACTTCGGGCGGGCGCTCGCGGCGCTGCGGGCGGACGTGCTGATCGTGACCGAGCTGGACACCGGCGGCGACCAGCTCGACCGGTTGGCCGCGGCGGCGATGCCGGGACGCCGGACGTACTCCGTACGGCACGGGTTCTCGGACTCGCACATTCCGGGCGTGCAGCAGCTGGGCGTGGGGATCGTGTCGTCGTACCGGTTGACCGAGCTGGAGCGGATCGACCTGCCGGATCCGGCGATCGACTTCCTGCACTGGCGGACCGGTGAGCCGCTCGATCCGCATCCGAAGGGATTCCTGGTGGCCCGCGGTGAGTTCGGGGCGCTCGGCGAGCTGGACATCGTCGGCGGGCAGGTGTGTCCGGTGCACATGTTCCGGAGCGCCGAGGGTGTGGAGTACAGCTACCAGGAGGGCGTTGGGCTGGCGTACGGCGCCCAGCTGGCGGCGCACCTGCACGCGGAGCTGGAGGCCCGGGGCGTACTGCGGGCCGTGGTCGCCGGTGATCTGAACATGCCGAACCCGCGCGAGTTCTTCGGCGAGAGGCTCGGGCTCGTCGACGCGTTCGGCGACCCGCCGCCCGCGACGACGCCGGACGGCCGCTCGATCGACCGGCTGTTCTGCACCCGCGACCTGGTCGCCCGCGAGACCGAGGTGGTCCCGCTACCGGGCGCCGACCACTATCCGGTGGTCTGCCGTCTCGACCGCCGGCCACCGGAGGCACCTGCGATCGGCCGGATCCGCGAGCAGGACCTCGCCAGACCACCCCGCTCCGCCCCAGGCACAAGCCGCCGCGGGTTCGCCCGCTGATCCGCGACCGCCAGGCCATCACAATCCGCGGCCCGCGGGCCCATCAGGCTGACATCCCTCAGCCACGGGCAATTGTGATGGCCTGGCGGTCGGTCGTCAGACGCGGCGGCCGGTGGTGAAGCGGTGGCGGCCGGCGAGGTCGAGTTGGTCGCGGACTTCGGCGAAGAGGCCGGTGGCCGCGAAGACCGCGGGCGCCGACTCGCCCTGCACGTCCGCGTGCTCACACGCGAACCAGCCGCCGGGCTTCAGCAACCGGCCGGCGGTCGCCGCGACCACCTTGATCTCGTCCAGCCCGTCGTCACCGGACCACAGCGCGAGCGCCGGGTCGTGGTCACGGACCTCCGCCGTCACGGATTCCCAGGCGGTCAACGGGATGTACGGCGGATTGGAGATCACCGCGTCCACGCGCCCGTCGAGCTCCGGCAGGCAGCCGTCGATGTCGCCCTCGTGCAGGATCGCCCCGGTACCGTCCAGGTTGCGCCGGGCCCAGGCGACCGCGTCCGACGAGAGCTCGACGGCGTGCACGGTGCTGTCCGGCCGCTCCGTCGCGACCGCGCCCGCGATGGCACCGGACCCGGTGCACAGGTCGACGACCAGCGGATCCTTCACCTCGGCGATGCGATCCAGGATCCAGCCGACCATCACCTCGGTCTCCGGCCGCGGCACGAACACCCCTGGCCCGACGGCGAGCTCCCGGTAGCGGAAGGCCGCCGTACCGGTGAGGTGCTGCAGCGGTTCGCGAGCAGCGCGGCGCGCGATCAATTCGTCGTACAGCTGCTGCTGGTCCGGGGTGGGCTCGCTGAGGTGCAGCCGGCTCGAGCCGGTGACGAACGCCAGCAGCTCGGCGGCGTCGAACTCGGGCGACGCGACCCCGGCCTCCCGCAGCCGCTCGGCCGCCTGGCTGACGAGGACCTTGGTGCTCACTGGGACTCGACGGCCTCGAGCCGCGCGGCCAGGTCGGCGTCGGTCAGCGCCTTGATGACCTGCTCCAGCTCGCCGCCCAGCACCTGGTCGAGGTTGTGCGCCTTGTAGCCCACGCGGTGGTCGGAGAACCGGTTCTCCGGGAAGTTGTACGTGCGCACGCGCTCGGACCGGTCGACGGTGCGGATCTGCGACCGGCGGGCGTCGGACGCCTCCTGGTCGGCCGCCTCCTGCGCCGCGGCGAGCAGCCGGGCCCGCAGTACGCGCATCGCCTGCTCGCGGTTCTGCAGCTGGGACTTCTCGTTCTGCATCGAGACCACGATGCCAGTCGGCAGGTGGGTGATACGGACTGCGGAGTCCGTCGTGTTCACGCTCTGCCCACCCGGGCCGGACGACCGGAACACGTCGATGCGCAGGTCGTTCGGGTCGATCTCGACGTCCACGTCCTCGGCCTCCGGCAGCACCAGGACACCGGCCGCGGAGGTGTGGATCCGCCCCTGCGACTCGGTCACCGGCACCCGCTGCACCCGGTGCACGCCGCCCTCGAACTTCAGCTTCGCGTACGGCGCCTCGCCCGGCTCCGGCGTGCCTTTCGCCTTCACCGCGACGGTGATCGACTTGTAGCCGCCCAGGTCGGACTCGGCCGAGTCCAGGACCTCGGTCTTCCAGTTCTGCGACTCGGCGTACTTCAGGTACATCTTCAGCAGGTCGCCGGCGAACAGCGCGGACTCGTCGCCGCCCTCGCCCGCCTTGATCTCGAGGATCGCGTCCTTGTCGTCGTTGGGGTCCCGCGGGACGAGCAACGTCTGCAGGCGCTCGGCCAGCTCCTCGCGGCGCGCCGCCAGCCGGGTCGCCTCCTCGGCGAACGCCGGGTCCTCGGACGCCAGCTCCTTGGCCGCCTCGATGTCGTCGCCGGTCTGCAGCCACTCGTCGTACGTCCGGACCACCGGGGCGAGCGCGGCGTACCGCTTGCCGACCCGGCGGGCGTTGGCCTGGTCGGAGTGCAGCTCCGGCTCCGCCATCTGCCGCTCCAGCTCGGCGTACTCCGCCTTCAGCGTCTCAACTGCCTCGAACATGCCGCTCCTCCTCTCGGACCTTCCCCGGCAACACAAACCGCGCGCCGGTCCCGCCCGGGAGGGGCGGAACCGGCGCGCGGCAGGAAAGCTACTTCTTGGCGTACCGCTTCTCGAAGCGGGCGACCCGGCCACCGGTGTCCAGAATCTTCTGCTTGCCGGTGTAGAACGGGTGGCACTGCGAGCACACGTCGGCGTGGATCACGCCGTTCTCCGCGGTCGAGCGCGTGGTGAACGTGGCGCCACAGGTGCAGGTCACCGTGGTGTCCACGTACGTCGGGTGGATGTCGCTCTTCAAGACAGTCTCCTAGGTATCAGGTGCCCCGGGTCGCCCGCACGGTACGGACGTGAACCGGAACCGACAGACCAGTTTGCCACCCGTCGGCGGCAAACCGGTAATCGGGGACCTCAGTTGCCGTTGTCGGTGCCGTGGTTCGAGCCGGCCGACGGCGTGGTCTTGTTGACCTGGAGCAGGAACTCGATGTTCGACTTGCTCTCCTTGAGCTTGCCGATCAGCAGTTCCAGCGCGGCCTGGCCGTCCAGCGCGGACAGCACCCGGCGCAGCTTCCAGACCACCTGGGTCTCGTCCTTCGACATCAGCAGCTCCTCGCGGCGGGTGCCGGAGGCGACCACGTCGATGGCCGGGAAGATCCGCCGGTCGGCGAACTCGCGGCGCAGCCGGAGCTCCATGTTGCCGGTGCCCTTGAACTCCTCGAAGATCACCTCGTCCATCTTCGAGCCGGTCTCGATCAGCGCGGTCGCGAGGATCGTCAGCGAGCCGCCGTCCTCGATGTTGCGGGCCGCGCCGAAGAACCGCTTCGGCGGGTACAGCGCCGACGAGTCCACACCGCCGGACAGGATCCGGCCGCTGGCCGGCGCCGCGATGTTGTACGCGCGGCCCAGCCGGGTGATCGAGTCCAGCAGTACGACGACGTCGTGGCCGAGCTCGACCAGCCGCTTCGCGCGCTCGATCGCCAGCTCCGCGACCGTGGTGTGGTCGTCGGCCGGCCGGTCGAACGTCGAGGCGATGACCTCGCCCTTCACCGTGCGCTGCATGTCGGTGACCTCTTCGGGCCGCTCGTCCACCAGCACGACCATCAGGTGTACTTCGGGGTTGTTGGTGGTGATCGCGTTCGCGAGCGCCTGCAGCACCATCGTCTTGCCGGCCTTCGGCGGCGACACGATCAGGCCGCGCTGGCCCTTGCCGATCGGGCTGACGATGTCGACGATGCGGGTCGTCAGGATGCCCGGCTCGGTCTCCAGCCGGAGCCGCTCGGTCGCGTACAGCGGGGTGAGCTTGTTGAAGTCCTGCCGCTGCTTGGCGATCTCCGGGTCGGCGCCGTTGACGGTGTCGATCCGGACCAGCGGGTTGAACTTCTCCTTGCGCTCGCCCTCCTGCGGCTGCTTCACCGCACCGGTGATCGCGTCGCCCTTGCGCAGGCCGTAGCGCTTCACCATCGAGAGCGCGACGTACACGTCGTTCGGGCCCGGCAGGTAGCCGCTGGTCCGGACGAACGCGTAGTTGTCGAGGACGTCGAGGATGCCGGCCGCCGGGACGAGGATGTCGTCCTCGGTGATCGTCGGCTCCGCGTCGTACCGCTCGCCGCGGCCCCGGCTGCGGCCGCTGTCGCGGCTGCGGTCCTGGTTGTCGCGGTTGCGGTCCCGGTCGCGGCCCCGGCGGCGCCGGCGACGGCCCTCGCCTTCCTCGCCGCGGTCGTTCTGGTCCTGCCGCTCGGAACGGTCCTGGCGGTCCTGGCGGTCGCGGTCCTGGCGGTCGCCGCGGTCCGTGCGGTCCTGGCGGTTGCGCTGGTTGTCGGCACGGTTGTCGCGGTTGCCGTCGCGGCCGCCTTCGCGGTTGTCCCGGTTGCCGTCGCGGTTGTCACGGCTGCTCTGGCCGT
This sequence comes from Kribbella sp. HUAS MG21, assembly GCF_040254265.1. Classification (GTDB taxonomy): domain Bacteria; phylum Actinomycetota; class Actinomycetes; order Propionibacteriales; family Kribbellaceae; genus Kribbella. The sequence goes on along the minus strand of NZ_CP158165.1, from coordinate 4,731,548 downwards.
CCCGCTGACCCTCGCGCTGCCCCTCACGCTGGCCGTCCCGGTTGGTGTCCCGGTTCTGGTTGTCGCGGTTCCGGTCGCGGGTGTTGTCCCGGCTGTTGTCGCGGTTCCGGTCACGGTTACGGCTCTCGCCCCGGTCGTCGGCGCGCTCCTCGGAGCGTTCCGCCGTACCGTTCTGGGCCGCCGTCGCGGACTGCGCCGGCGCTTCCGCAACGACGTCCTGCACAACGGTGCTCTGCGTCGTGTCCTGCGGCGCTTCGGCCGCGTCCTTCTGAGCCGCGGCGCGGGTCCGGCGGCTGCCGCCCTCACGCTTGGCGGGCGCCTCCGCGGTCTTCGCCGCGGGCGCTTCGGCGGCCTCGTCCAGGGTCGGCTGTGTCGCCTTCGCCCGGGAGCCACCGGTCTGGCCGCCCGCGGAAGAACCCGCGGAGCCGGCGGACCCGCCGGCCTGGGCGGCCTTGATCGCCTCGATCAGCTGGCCCTTGCGCAGCGCGCCGGTGCCCTTGATGCCGAGCGTCCCGGCGAGCTGCTTGAGCTCGGGGAGCAGCATGCCCTCGAGGCCGCCGCCAGCTTTCCGGCGACGCGTCGCGGGGGTGGCCGCGGCGTCTGCTCCGCTGGAGGCTTCAACAGTTTCTGTCACGTGAGGTCCTTCCCACACGGATCGTCGACGGCCTGCACGGCACATCGACCAAGGTCATTCCACCCACGGCCGCACAACGGGCACGTGGGGTACAAGAGCCTCTCGCTCGATCTGAGTCCCCCCGGACATCTCCGACGCAGGCGGCGCAAGGTCACATCCACAGGAGGGTCGCCACACAACACAGGGTGCCGGGAGCACAGCCCGGATCGTGACGAGAGCACACCGATCACCTGGAGGGGATCGGGTGAGTCGAGACTAGCACCACTACAGGTCCTTCTGCCGACTCACGGGGTACAACGCGTGTCAGCGGACCGGCATTCCCCCGGAGGCAGGACTGTCAGCCGGCTTCCAGCGACCAGACCTGTACGCCGACTGGATCGATCCCCAGTTCGTACTTCGTCCAGCCGTCCGGAGCCTCCGGCGTACCGCGGAACACCGCGTTCCGGCCTCCGGCGGCCGCCTGCGCGCCGTCGCCGGCAGCGCTCCGACCTGCGGATTCACCCAAGTGACCGCCGAGTACGGCGACCGTCGGGCCGGCGCCGCTGACGATCGCGGGCAGCCCGCTGCCGCGCAACTTGTGCACCAGCGCGAGGCTCTCCGGCATCGCAGGCTCGCGGTACTCCTGGTGCAGCCGGTCCTCGGTCGCGGTCAGCAGCAGTTCCGGCCGCCCGGTCAGCGCCGCGACGAGCAACGCCGCCTTCCCGGCGTTGGCCGCCGCGTCGGTGTGGGAAACAACGCCCGGCAGCAGCCCGCGCGCCTCCTTGGTCAGCACGCGGTTGTCGGGTACGTACGCGACCGCGGCCAGTCCGTCCGCCGGGTCCAGCCGCACCGCGCGGCCGGTTTCGCCTTCCGTCCAAGCGATCGTGAACCCGCCGAGTGCCGCCGCGGCGACGTTGTCGGGGTGACCCTCGATCTCGTTCGCCAGGACGACGAGGCGGTCCCGGTCGAGCGGCTCGCCGGCCAGCGCGTACGCCGCCGCGAGGCCGCCGACGATCGCCGCCGACGACGAACCGAGACCACGGCCGTGCGGGATCCGGTTCTCGCAGCGCAACGTGAACCCGGGCACCTCCGCGCCCAGCGCCTCGAGCCCGGCGCGGATCGCCCGGACCACCAGATGCGACTCGTCCAGCGGTACTTCGCCTTCACCGCAGCCGGACACCTGCACGGTCACGCCCGACCCGCACGGCGTCACCACCAGGTCGTCGTACAACGTCAACGCCAACCCGAACGCGTCGAACCCGGGCCCCAGATTGGCACTCGTCGCGGGCACCCGCACCCGCACCTGGTCACACGGCCGCCGCCCACTGCCCTGCGCCGATGCGGACTCGTTCCTGTCGTCTCCCACCACGGCTCCTCAGGCGAGGCCGGCGACGCGGGCGACCGCGTCGGTGTCGGCGGGCGTGACCGGGGTCTCGTCGACGGTCACGTGGGACAGCGCGGTGTCGATGTCCTTCAGGCCGTGGCCGGTGACGGTGATCACCACGGTCGAACCGCCCGGCAACCAGCCCTGCGCCTTGGCGTGCAGCAGACCGGCCACGCCGGCCGCCGACGCCGGCTCGACGAACACACCCTCCCGGGCCGCGAGTTCACGCTGCGCGTCGAGGATCTGCTGGTCGGTGACGAGCTCGATCCGCCCGCCCGACTCGTCCCGCGCGGCCTCGGCCAGCGTCCAGGACGCCGGGTTCCCGACCCGGATCGCGGTGGCGGCGGTCTCCGGCTTCTCGACGATCGCGCCGCGCACGATCGGCGCCGCGCCCTCGGCCTGGAAGCCCCACATCCGCGGCGTCCGGGTGGCCAGCTTGTCCTTGGCGTACTCCTGGTATCCCTTCCAGTACGCCGCGATGTTGCCCGCGTTGCCGACCGGCAGCAGGTGCAGGTCGGGCGCGTCACCGAGCGCGTCGCAGACCTCGAACGACGCGGTCTTCTGCCCTTCGAGGCGGACCGGGTTGACCGAGTTCACCAGCGCGACCGGGTAGTTCTTGCCGAGCTCGCGGACGATCCGCAGGCAGTCGTCGAACCCGCCGTCGATCTGCACCAGCTTGGCGCCATGCACGACGGCCTGGGCCAGCTTGCCCTTCGCGATCCGGCCCGCCGGGATCACCACCAGCGGCAGCATCCCGGCGCGGACGGCGTACGCCGCCGCCGAGGCCGAGGTGTTGCCGGTCGAGGCGCAGACGACGGCCTTGTCACCGGCCTGCGCGGCGAGCGAGATCGCCACCGTCATGCCGCGGTCCTTGAACGAGCCGGTCGGGTTGTTGCCCTCGACCTTGAGCCAGACCTCGCAGCCGGTCTGCTCGCTCAGCCACTGCGCGGCCACCAGCGGCGTCCCGCCCTCGCCGAGCGTGACCACCGGCGTGTCCGCCGAGACGGGAAGCCGGTCTCTGTACTCCTCGATCACGCCGCGCCACTGGTGAACCATTGTGTTACTCGCCTTCTACCCGCATCACACTGCTGACTTCACGGACGATGTCCATGTCCCGCAAGGACTCCACGGTCGCGGACAACGCGGCGTCGGTCGCGGTGTGGGTGACCACCACCAGCTGGGCGTCACTGCCCCGGCCCTCCTGGCGGACGGTCTGGATCGACACGTCGTGCTCCGAGAAGGCCTGGGCCACCGCCGCCAGCACACCGGCCTTGTCGGCCACGTCCAGGGACACGTGGTAGCGGGTCATCGCGTCGCCCATCGGCCGCACGGCCCGTTGGGTGTACGACGACTCGCCGACCCCCGGCACACCCTTGAGCCGGTTGCGCGCGGCGGACACCAGATCCCCGAGGACGGCACTGGCCGTCGGGGCGCCGCCGGCACCACGACCATAGAACATCAGCCGCCCGGCTGCCTTGCTTTCCACGAAAACGGCGTTGTACGCGTCCCGGACATTGGCCAGCGGGTGGGTGACCGGGATCATCGCCGGGTACACCCGGGCGCTCACCGAGTCGGTGGTCTCGTCGAGCTCGCAGATCGCCAGCGACTTCACCACGCAGCCCATCTCACGGGCCGAGGCGATGTCGGTCGCGGTCACCTCGGTGATGCCCTCGCGGTGCACGTCGGCGATCGAGACCCGGGTGTGGAACGCCAGGCTGGCCAGCAGCGCGGCCTTCGCCGCCGCGTCGAAGCCCTCGATGTCCGCGGTCGGGTCGGCCTCGGCGTACCCGAGCGCCTGGGCCTCCTCGAGCGCCTCGTCGAAGCCGGCGCCGGTGGTGTCCATCTTGTCGAGGATGTAGTTCGTGGTGCCGTTGACGATGCCCATCACCCGGACCACGTCGTCACCGGCGAGCGACTCGCGCAGCGGCCGCAGGATCGGGATCGCGCCGGCCACCGCCGCCTCGAAGTACAGGTCGCGCTGGTACTTCTCCGCGGCCGCGAACAGCGTCGGCCCGTCCTCGGCGAGCAGCGCCTTGTTCGCCGTGACGACCGAGGCGCCGTGCTCGAGCGCGGTCAGGATCAGGCCGCGCGCGGGCTCGAGGCCGCCGATCACCTCGATCACCAGGTCCAGGTCGTCCCGGGAGACCAGCGCGTGCGCGTCGGTGGTGATCAGGTCCGGGTCGACCGCGATGTCGCGCGCCCGGCCGGGCCGTCGGACGGCGATCCCGGCGATCTCCAGCCGGGCGCCGACGCGGGCCGCGAGATGGTCCGCCTGCTCGGTCAGGATCCGCACCACCTCGGTGCCGACCACTCCGCAACCGAGCAGGCCCACCTTGAGAGGTTTGGCGTCGTTCATTCGGCAACCCCCATGTCCAGGGCGAGCAGGTCGTCCTCGGTCTCACGGCGTACGACGACACGCGTCCGGCCGTCCTTGACCGCGATCACCGGTGGCCGCGGCACGTGGTTGTAGTTGCTCGCCATCGACCGGCAGTACGCGCCGGTCCCGGGGACGGCGACCAGGTCGCCCGGCCGGACGTCGGCGGGCAGGAACTCGTCCTTCACGACGATGTCGCCAGCCTCACAGTGCTTGCCGACCACGCGGGCCAGCGTCGGCGGCGTCTCGGAGTACCGGTTGGCGAGCGTGCAGGAGTAGTCGGCGTCGTAGAGCGCGGCGCGGATGTTGTCGCTGATCCCGCCGTCGACCGACACGTACGTCCGGGCGGCGCCGGCGTCCAGCTCGACCTCCTTGACGGTGCCGACCGAGTACACCGTGCAGACCGCCGGGCCGACGATCGCGCGGCCGGGCTCGATCGACACCTTCGGCACCTCGATGTCGTGCGCGTGGCACTCGTGCTCGACGATCTTGCCCATCTCGGTCGCGAGCTGCGCCGGGTCCGACGGATCGTCCTGGGTGGTGTACGCGATCCCGAAGCCGCCGCCCAGGTCGAGCTCCGGCATGTCGACGCCGAGCTCGTCGGAAACCCTTGCGTGCAAGGCGATCACGCGCTTCGCCGCGACCTCGAACCCGGACGAGTCGAAGATCTGCGAGCCGATGTGCGAGTGCAGGCCGAGCAGCTCCAGCTCGGGCGCTTCGTTGACCCGGGCAACGGCTTCGAAGGCCGCGCCGGAGGTGATCGAGAAGCCGAACTTCTGGTCCTCGTGCGCGGTCGCGATGTACTCGTGGGTGTGCGCCTCGACGCCCGCGGTGACCCGGATCATCACCGGGGCGACCACGCCGCGCTCGGCGGCCAGCGCGATCAGCCGGGTGATCTCGTGCTGCGAGTCGACAATGATCCGGCCGATGCCGGCGTCGAGCGCACGGGCCAGCTCGGACTCCGACTTGTTGTTGCCGTGGAAGCCCAGTCGCTTCGGGTCGGCGCCGGCGCGGAGCGCCACGGCCAGCTCTCCCCCGCTGCAGATGTCGAGGTTCAGCCCCTCCTCCATGACCCAGCGCACGACCGTCGTACAGAGGAAGGCCTTGCCGGCGTAGTAGACGTCGAAGTCCTTGAACGCATGCTTGAACGCGCGGGCCCGGGCGCGGAAGTCGTCCTCGTCCAGGACGTACGCCGGGCTGCCGTGCTCGGCGACCAGGTCGCGCAGGTCCACGCCGCCGACCTCGAGGGCGCCGTCGCCGTTCTTCTTCGCGGTCTGCGACCACAGCGCGGTGACGAGCTCGTTGGGGTCACGCGGGGCGCGCAGCCAGGCCGGGGCCCGGTGGCCGATGTCGGCGTGCAGCGCGCCCGCCTCGTGCGCCCTCACATCCGCTCCGGTGCGGAGACGCCGAGCAGGTCGAGCCCGTTGGCGAGCACGGTCCGGGTCGCGGAGACCAGGGTGAGACGAGCCTTGTGCACCGGCTCCACCTCCTCGTCGCCGCGCGGCAGCACGCGGCAGCTGTCGTAGAACTTGTGGAACGCGGACGCGGTGTCCTCGAGGTACCGCGCGATCCGGTGCGGCTCGCGCAGCTCGGCGGCGGTCGCGACGACACGCGGGAACTCGGCCAGCGCGCGCAGCAGGTCGCCCTCGCGCTCGTGGTTCAGCAGGCCGGGGTCGAACTCGTCCAGCTTGATGCCGAGCTCGTCGGCGTTGCGCAGGATCGACGCGAGCCGGGCGTGCGCGTACTGCACGTAGTACACCGGGTTCTCGCTGGCCTGGCGGGTCATTTCCTCGATGTCCAGCGTCAGCGGGGAGTCGGCCGGGTAGCGGCAGAGCGTGTAGCGCAGGCCGTCGACGCCGCCCTCCTCGACCAGCTCGGCGAGCGTGACGATGGTGCCGGCCCGCTTGGACAGCCGCATCTCCTCGCCGCCCTTGAGGATCTTCACCAGTTGGCCGATCAGGATCTCGATGTTGTGCTCGGGGTCGTCGCCGGCGCAGGCCGCGATCGCCTTCAGCCGGTTCACGTACCCGTGGTGGTCGGCGCCGAGCAGGTAGACACACGTCTCGAAGCCGCGTTCGCGCTTGTTCACGTAGTACGCCGCGTCGGAGGCGAAGTACGTCGGCTCGCCGTTGGAGCGGATCAGCACCCGGTCTTTGTCGTCGGTGAAGTCCGTGGTCCGCATCCACAGCGCGTCGTCGGCGTCGTACAGGTGACCCTGGTCACGGAGCTTCTGGATCGCGTGCGGTACGCCGCGCTGCTCGTGCAGGCTGCGCTCGGAGAACCAGACGTCGAACTTGGTCCGGAAGTGCTCGAGCTGCTCCTGCTGCTCCTTGAGCTGGCGCTCGTACCCGGCCTCGCGGAACGCGATCAGCTGCTCGTCCTCGGGCAGCGACAGGATGTCCGGGACCTCGGCGACGATCCGCTGGGCGAGCTCGATGATGTACTCGCCGTGGTACCCGTCCTCGGGGATCTTGTGCCCGCGGGCGGCCGCCTGCAGGCTGGCGCCGAACTTGTCCATCTGGTTGCCGCGGTCGTTGATGTAGAACTCGCGGGTCACGCTCGCGCCCGCCGCGGACAGCACCCGGGCCAGCGCGTCGCCGACCGCGGCCCAGCGGGTGTGGCCCAGGTGCAGCGGACCAGTCGGGTTCGCCGAGATGAACTCGAGGTTGATCGTCCGGCCCTGCAGGCTGTCGCTGGTGCCGTACTTCTCGCCGGCCTCCACGATCGCCTGCGCGACCTTGCCCTGGGCATCGGCCGCGACCTTGATGTTGATGAAGCCGGGCCCGGCGATGTCGACCGCGGTGATCGCGTCGTCACCGCGGAGCTGCTCCGCGAGCAGCTCGGCGAACTGCCGCGGGTTCAGCCCGGCGCGCTTGCCGAGCTGCATGGCGACGTTGGTGGCGTAGTCCCCGTGCTCGGGGTTCTTGGGCCGCTCGACCTTCAGCTCGCGCGGCAGCCCACCCTCGACGGCAAGGGCGCCGTCGTCGGCGAGCGCGGCCAGGGCCTGCAGGATCTTCTCAGCGAGCTGTTCCGGAGTCACCGGATCAGCCTAATGGCCCCACCCCCAAACCCTTGACTCACCATCCACAGCCCGGTACGGCAGTCACTCCCAGGGGTTGATCAGTTCGACACCGGTGCGGGCGAAGTCCTCGGTGTTCCGGGTCGCGAGTGCCGCCTGCTCCACGAGACAGATCGCCGCGATCTGCGCGTCCAAGGGTTCGATCGGCAGTCCGGCCCGGCGCCGGTCGCGCATCACCACCGAATAGGCCATCGCAGCTTCCGCGGTGAAGGACAAGGCATCGGGCTCCGCGAAGGAGAACGGCACGTCCGCCGCTTCGCGCACCTGTTTGCGCCGCCGGCCGGTCGGCATCCGCTCGATGCCGTCGTGAATCTCGGCAACGGTGATCGCGGTGATGCACAGCTCCTTCCCCAGATTGCGGTGCAGCCACTGCCACACCGCGGCATCCGGGGAGGTCTTCATGACTTCGGAGACGACGTTGGTGTCGAGAACGATCATCAGTCGAACTCCACCACCGGGCGGTGCCCGCCGGTCCGCGGCGGAATGTCCAACTCGACCCCGCCGATCGCCGCACAGCGCTCGTGCAGCAGGAGCAGCCAGCTCTTCGGCTCCTCTTCGTCGGCCACAGCGTCGACCAGGATCTCCCGCACCTCGGCCTCCATCGAGCGGCCGTGCTTCGCCGCCCGGACCCGCAGCCGCTGCTTCACCTCGTCATCGAGACTTCGCACAGTGATTGCCGCCATACCGATCTCCCTTGCCCTCGGTGATAGCAGAAATCGTAGCATTGATTGCATTCGTTCAGTGACGTATGGCGACGGCAATGCGACTGTCCGGCGTCAACGGGGTGTTCCACGGTGCCGGCTCGCCGTTGACCGTGACTTTCAGGTCTGTGCAGGCGTCGGCCAGGCAGGTGGCGTCGTACCGGACTCCCCAGAGGGTGAAGAACTGAGCGAGGCTCGGTTTCTCGTCGGCGGTTTTGGCCTCGACCCAGACCACGCCGTCGGTGGTGTGGGTGTGGACGGCGGCCTGTTCGGCGCGGAGCTTGTCGACGCCGATGCCGGACGGGACCTGGACCGGCTCGCCGTCGACGGTGACTGTGATCTTCAAGGTGTACGGCGACGGGCCGGAGAAGTCGAGCGGGAGCCGTTCGAAGCCCGCCTTGTCGATGTACGAGACCGCGTCCCGGGGCGCGTCCCAGGGCGGCGCCGCGGTCCGGAGTTCCGCGGCGGCCGGTGGGGCGGGGCCTACCTGACACCCGCCGACCACGCTGCTGGTGAGGAGCAGGACCGCCGCCGTCCCGGCACCCCGGCGCCACCTGCCTGCTCTCATGAGGAGCAGGTTGCCAGGTACGCCGGGACCGCCGGCGGCCGGGGTCAGCGCTCGGACGGCATCAGGATCCAGAGCACGACGTAGATCAGGAACTGCGGGCCGGGCAGGATGCAGCTGATCACGAAGATCAGGCGCATCGTGTTGGCGGAGATCCCGAACCGGCGAGCCAGTCCGGCGCAGACACCGCCGATCCAGCGATCATTTGCGGGGCGAACCAGAGCGCTAGCCATCAGAACTTTTCCTTTCCACCGTTGGGCTTACGTCCACTATGACGGTGCCCGACCTCGAACGGGTCCCGCCGCGCCCCGGTTCCAGGGTCCACTCAGGGCTCCCCCGTACGACGACGGACGGGGCGTCGTCGCCGCAGCGCCAGGTCGGGGAGGATCTCTGCCCGATTCGGGATGAGGATCCTCCCCGGATCGGGCAGTTGCCCGGGTGCGGGCGTTGCCGTGTCATGGGCGTACCGCGGGCGACTTGCGGGGTGGTGCCCCGATTCGGGGTTTCGGTGAACTTCCTGCTACTGTTCTGCACGTTCCTGAGCCCCCGTAGCTCAGGGGATAGAGCACCGCCCTCCGGAGGCGGGTGCGCAGGTTCGAATCCTGCCGGGGGCGCGGACGACCTGGGCGATCTGTGTCGACGGAAAGCGTCGGCTTGGATCGCCCTTCGTGCTTTCTGGGGGCCGAGCCCCCAGACCCCGGCCGGAGGGGCTTCGCCCCCGGCCCCCGCCGGAGGTGGTGTGGGGTGGAGGCGGCGTGGCGGTCGATGCTCCGCGCGTCCTGCGGTGGGGCCGCTTCGCTTCGCTCGCACGAGTTGATCGTGGCGGGGCTGGGGGTCAGGGGATGCCTGCTGCGGTGGTGCAGTAGGTCCAGGTGGCTTGGGTGGATTCGGTGGGAGTCCGGGTTTTTCGGGAGTAGTGGGGTGGGCGGGGGTGGCGGTCGTGCCAGAAGGTGCCGGTGGGGGGTGTGGGGGTGGTGGCGGTCAGCCAGAGGGTGGTGTCGGTTGCTTGGGTGGGGGTGCGTAGGAGGGGCTTGGTGAGTTTGGTGAAGGTGGGAAGGGATCTGGCCAGGCCGGGGGTTTGGGACCAGCCGGGGTGCATGGTGGCTACGAAGGTGGGGGCCAGGTGGGCTGCCAACAGAGGTGTCAGGGCTATCTGGATGCGTTTGGTGCGGGCGTAGGCGGTGGCGCCGCGGTAGGGGGTGTCGCGGTATTCCGGGTCGGCGGGTAGGGGTTGGGTGTACATGCCTCCGGAGGCGACCAGGATGACGCGGCCTTCGGTGAGGTTGGGGCGGAGTAGTTCGGTCAGGAGGAGCGGGCCGAGGACGTGCGTGGCCAGGGTCAGTTCGTGGCCTTGGGGCGACTCGGTACGGCGTTTCGGCATGACGCCGGCGTTGTGGATCAACGCGTGGACGGGGCCCGTCAGGCCGGCGGCGTAGCGGCGGACGGCGTCCAGGTCGGCGATGTCGCACTCGTCGAGGACGAACTCCGCCTCGGGTTGCTCGCGGCGCAGGTCGGCGAGTGTGGTGGCGGCCCGGTCCGCGTCGCGGACCACGAGCCGGACTGTCGCACCCAGGCGCGCGAGGCCCGCGGCCGTCGCCTTGCCGAGTCCGGAGCGGGCTCCGGTGACTACGGCGGTCTTGCCGGCCAGCGCGTGGGGCGCCGGGTCGTCGACGGGCCAGTGACGGCTCCGGATGCGGTAGCCGATCCGCGTGTAGCCCAAGACGACCGTGCGGTCCAGGAGGGTGTCCAGGAACCCGCTCATGCGGTCAGTTTGCTCAGGGCGTTGCGGAGGCCTTGTTCGGCCTCTTCGCCGAGCCGGTCGAAGGAGCCGCGCAGGAACGGTTCGGCGAGCCGGGCGAGGCCCTTCAGTCGGAACTCCGCTCGGTAGCTGACGCGGGTGCCGTGGGGTTCGGCGTGGAAGGTCATGGTGTCGCGGGCGACGACCGTGCGGTTCTCGCCGCGGAGGACGATTCGGTCGGGGTGGGACCGTTCCTCGACCACATAGGTGAGTTCGGTCTCGCGGCCGTTGAAGCGAGAGGTGTTGTGGTACGTCGTACCGGGCCCGCCGTCGCCCGCGACGAGGGTGGTGCGGACGGTGCCGGGATCCCACTCCTCCGTGGTGCGGAAGTCCGCGAGGTAGCCGAAGACTCGCTCGATGTCGGCGGCAACCGTGACTTCGCGTTCGATGACGATCATGGGTTCTCCTCCGTTCGTTCGGCGGCGTGCGCGATGTTGCGCTGCATCCCGCCGAAGACGACGTCGTGGAACGGGCGGACGGCCGCCCAGTACAGCTCCCCCGGCAGGCCGCGCGGATGGAACAGTGCGCGCTGCCGGAACAGTGTGCGACCGTTCCCGTCGGTGCCGGCCCGCAACTCGAGCCACGCCTGGCCGGGCAGTCGCATCTCGGCGCGCAGCCGGAGCAGCCGGCCACGCTCCAGCGTCTCGACCCGCCACCAGTCCAGCGGGTCACCCACCGCCAAGGTGTCGGGATGCAGCCGGCCGCGGCGCAGCCCGGGGCCACCGACGATGCGGTCGAGCAGGCCGCGGGTCCACCAGCCGAGCCGCCACGAGTACCAGCCGCGGCGGCCGCCGATGCCCTCGATCACCTTCCAGAGGTGTTCCGGCGGCGCGTCGACGGTGCAGTCGCGCTCGTCGACGTACAGCGAGCCGCCCGCCCAGTCCGGATCGCCCGGCAGTGGATCGCTCGGTGCGCCCGGCGTCGAGGCCGATGCCCACGACGTGCTGACGTCCAGGTCGTGCACCTTCTTCAGCGCGAGCTCGACAGCCCGGTCGAACCCGATGCCGCCCTCAGGCCGCGGTGCGACGTACTGGTCGATGTCGTGCTCTTTGCAGACCACCTCGTGGACCAGGCTGTCGACGAGCGGGCGGGCGATACCGCTCGGCACCGGCGTGACGAGACCGACCCAATGGCTCGACAGGCCGGGCGTCAGCAGTGGCACGGTCATGATCCGCCGCGGGCGCAGTCCCGCGACGGCCGCATACCGCTGCATCATCGCGCGGTACGTCAGCACGTCCGGACCGCCGATGTCGAAGCCACGGTTCACGTCGGCCGGCAGCTGTGCGGAGCCGACCAGGTAGCGCAGTACGTCGCGGACCGCGATCGGCTGGATCCGTGTGTCCAGCCAGCGCGGCGTCACCATCACCGGGAGCCGTTCGGTGAGGTAGCGCAGCATCTCGAACGACGCCGAGCCGGAGCCGATGATCACCGCGGCCCGGAGTACGGCGGTCGGGACACCGCTCGCCAGCAGGATCTCCCCCACCTCGCGGCGGGATCCGAGGTGCGGCGATAGGTCCTCGTCGTCCGGATGCAGCCCGCCGAGATACACGATCCGCCCCACACCGGATTCGCGGCAGGCGGTCCCGAACGCCAACGCGGTACGCCGGTCACGGACCTCGAAGCGCCGTCCGGAGCCCATCGAGTGGATCAGGTAGTACGTGACGTCGACGCAGTCCAGCGCTCTCGTCAGCGCGGCCGGATCGGACGCGTCGCCGGCCACGACCTCGATCCGCGACCGCCACGGGCGGGTGTCGAGCCGCTCCGGGTGCCGCGCCAGGACGCGAACGGCGTATCCGGCGGCCAGCAGCTCGGGGACCAGCCGCCCGCCGATGTAGCCCGTGGCTCCGGTGACCAGGACGCGGGTCATCGCTCGGCCAATCGCTGCGCCGCGGAGACCGGGTCGAGATCGACGTACTGCGCTCCGACCGCGGCGGCGAGCTCCGTGGACGCACCGGCCCCGGCCAGCGCGAGAGAGCGGCCCTGCGCGACCCGGACGAGATCGGGACGGATCGCGTCGAAGCGCGCGCGATCCGCGGCAGCCAGCATGACGAGCTCGGGTCCCAGCGCGCCCGCGGTCCGCTCGACGTCGGCCATCGGCGAGTCGGCGCCGAGGAACACGACCCGCCACCCCGACCGGCGCAGCACCAGACCGAACGACAGCAAGGCGATGTCGTGCAGTTCACCGGGCGGACAGGCGAGCAGGGCCCGCGGTCCGTGGCCGGCGCCCCAGCCCGTCGACAGCGCGGCGAGGCGAGACCTGACCACGTTGCTGGCGAAATGCTCCTGGCCGACGGTCACCTCGCCGTGCTCCCAGCGGTCGCCCAGCTCGTGCAGGTAAGGCATCAGCACGTCGCGGATGACGGCCTCGACGCTCAGCGCGCCGAACAGCTGGTCCAGTACGGCGTGCGCTGCCCGCTCGTCGAGGTCGTCCAGAGCGGCCCGCAGCTCCGTCGCACTGCCCGCGCCTGGAAGCGGGGCCGGCAGCGTCCGATCGGACTCGGCCAGCACAGCACGGGCCGCCTCCGCGGCGGACAGCCCGTCGGCCAGGTACGCCCGCATCCGCTGGACCCGGCGCAGGTCGGCGTCGGAGTACAGCCGGAAGCCGCCCGCCGACCGGCTCGGGGACAGCAGGCCGTAGCGGCTCTCCCAGGCCCGGAGGACGTGCTCGCTGACACCGGCGCGCTTGCTCAACGCACCGATCCGCAGACCGCCCGGCACCGAAGTCTCCATGAGCACACTATACAGAATCTAGACAGACCTTTGACGAAAGCAAGACTTCGTGCCTAATCTCTAGACAAACCTTAGGCAGCCTGGAGGCCTGACCATGACCGAGTCCGTGGCTGTGATCGGCGCCGGCATCTCCGGCCTGACGGCCGCCTACCTGCTCGCCCGGCGCTACGACGTCACGCTGTTCGACGCCGAGCCGCGGCTCGGCGGGCACGCGCACACGCACGATGTCACCGATCCGGCCGGGCGCCGGCTGGCGGTCGACACCGGCTTCATCGTGCACAACACCCGCACCTACCCCCTGCTGCGGAAGCTGTTCGCCGAGCTGGGCATCCGGACCCGGCCCACCGAGATGAGCATGAGCATCAGCGATCCGGCGAGCGGCCTGGAGTTCGCGGGCGGCCGCGGCGCGACCGGGATCTTCGCTCAGCGCCGGCGGCTCGTCGATCCGCGGTTCCTCGGGCTGCTCGCGGAGGTACGGCGCTTCCACCGCAGCGCCGCACGGTACGTCGCAAGGACCGGCGACGACGACGTCGCGACGCTCGGCGAGTTCCTCGACGCCGAGCGGTTCAGCGCGGCCTTCACCCGGCTGTACGCCGTACCCGTCGTGTCGTGCGTGTGGTCGTGCGGCGGCGGTTCGGCGCTGACGTACCCGGCCAGGTACCTGTTCCGGTTCCTCGACCACCACGGCATGCTCTCCGTCGGGGGCTCGCCGCGCTGGCTGACCGTCGCGGGCGGCTCCCGGACGTACGTCGACGCCGTCGCCGGCCGGATCGGCCGGGTGGGTGGCGATGTCCGGACCGGCCTGCCGGTGCGTTCGGTGCGACGACATCCCGACGGTGTCGCGGTGACCGTTGCCGACGGCAACACCAGCGACTTCGGCCGGGTGGTCCTGGCCACCCACGCGGACCAGGCCGTCGAGCTGCTCGCGGACGCCTCCCCCGAGGAGAAGACCGTGCTCGGATCGTTCGGGTACAGCCGCAACGCGACGCTGCTGCACACGGACACTTCATTGCTTCCGGCAACGAAGCGCGCCCGGGCCGCGTGGAACCACGTCATCCGGCCCGGCGCGCCGCTGACGACGTACTGGATGAACAAGCTGCAGGGCCTGGAGACCGATGAGACCTACCTGGTCACGCTGAACGGTGCCGAGGCCGTCGATCCGGCGCGGGTGATCGCCCGGATGGACTACCGGCACCCCATCTACACCCCGGAGGCAGTCGCCGCGCAGAGCAGCCTGGCGACCCTCGGCTCCGGCCGGATCGCGTTCGCAGGGGCGTATCACGGCTGGGGGTTCCACGAGGACGGTTGCCGCTCCGGCGTTGCGGCCGCCGAGTCCTTCGGGGTCCGCTGGTGACGGTCGCCGGTGCGCTCCCCACACTCCCGGCGATCGTCACCGGCTCCGTCCGGCACGGGCGATCCGTCCCGATCCGGCACGCGTTCCGGCACCGGGTGTACCAGTGGCTGATCGACCTGGACGACGTACCGAGGATGCCGTGGTACCTGCGTCCGCTGGCCGGCTTCGACGCGCGGGACCATCTCGGCGGCCGCGGCCCGACGATCAAGGCCGGTCTGCGCCGCTACCTCGCCGGCCGGGGCATCGAGTACGACGGGCGCGTCCTGATGCTCGCGAACGCCCGGGTGTTCGGTCACGTCTTCGATCCGCTGACCGTCTTCTGGTGCGTCGACAGCCCGTACGTCGTCGCGGAGGTGCACAACACGTACGGCGAGCGGCATGTGTACCTGTTGACGCCGGACAAGGACGGCAGCGCCGAGGCGGCGAAGGAGTTCTACGTCTCGCCGTTCAACGACGTCTCGGGCGCCTACGAACTGCAGTTCCACCTGGACAGCGAGCGGGTGCGCGTCCAGGTTCGGCTGTCCCGCGGCGCCCGGACGGTCTTCGCCGCGAGCTTCGACGGCGTACCACGACCGGCCACGCGTCGAGCAGTCCTCGCAACCGCGGTCCGGATGCCGCTCATGCCGCAACGCGTGTCGGCGCTCATCCGGCTGCACGGCCTCTGGCTCTGGGCCCGCCGGCTGCCCGTCGTGCAGCGCCCGAAGCACGAACTCCAGGAAGGTCTCCGATGAGGTGGGTCGCCCGGCTGGTCGTCGACCGGCTCCTCGACCAGGTCGCCGTACGCGCGGTCTACCCGGACGGCACGGTGCGCGGTGGCGGTGGGCCGGGCGCACCGGTGCTGCGGATCGTCCGTCCGGACGCGATGTTCGAGCGGCTCGCCCGGAACCCGAAGATCGGACTCGGCGAGGCCTACCAGGCCGGTGACTGGACGACGGCCGACGGCACCGACCTGGGCGAGCTGCTGACGCCGTTCGCCGAGCGCGTCGCGCACCTCGTGCCGCCCACGCTCCTGCGGTTCCGGCGGCTCGTCGACCGGCGGGTCCCGCGACGCCACCGCAACACACCGGCCGGCGCCCGCGACAACATCAGCGCGCACTACGACCTGAGCAACGCCTTGTTCGGCGCGTTCCTGGACCCCGGGATGACGTACAGCTCGGCGTTGTTCGATCCCGACGTACCGTTGGCCGCCCAGGATCTCGAGGCGGCGCAGGACCGGAAGGTCGAGCGGATCCTCGACCTGGCCGCCGTGGGCCCGGGCAGTCGCGTGCTGGAGATCGGAACGGGTTGGGGCACGCTGGCGATCGCCGCGGCTCGCCGTGGTGCGCACGTCACCGGAATCACGTTGTCGACCGAGCAGCTGCAGCTGGCCGGGAAGCGCGTCGCCGGCGCCGGACTGGCCGACCGCGTCGACCTCCGGCTCCAGGACTACCGGGCGGTGACCGGTTCGTACGACGCCGTGGTCAGCGTGGAGATGATCGAAGCAGTCGGCGAGGAGTACTGGCCGGACTACTTCCGGACGCTGGACCGGCTGCTCGCACCGGGCGGGCGGATCGCGGTGCAGGCGATCCTGATGGACCACGACCGGATGCTCGCCACGCGGCGTTCGTACAGCTGGATCCAGAAGTACATCTTCCCCGGCGGCCTCATCCCATCCCGGACCGCGATCGACGAAACCGTCGCGCGGCACACCACCTTGACGGTCGACGACGACTACCGATTCGGCCAGGACTACGCGGAGACACTCCGCCGCTGGCGACGCCGATTCACCGCCAACTGGCCGGCCGTCCGAGCGGAGGGCTTCGACGAGAAGTTCCGGAGAACGTGGGAGTACTACCTCGCCTACAGCGAGTCCGGCTTCGCCTCCGGCTACCTCGACGTCGCCCAGCTCCGTCTCACTCGCCGTCCTTCAGCTGTCCGGTAGTGAGAACACGGACATGACGATGCGGTCCTTGCCGGGGGACTCGGCTAGGTAGGGGGCGACCAGGTCGGCGAAGGCTTGGCGGAAGGTGGTCATGTCGTGGTCGTCGAGGTAGAGGGCCAGTTGGGAGTAGCCGAGTTGGTGTAGGCGGGGGTAGAGGTCGCCGGTGTCGATGACGCGGTCGAAGTCGGCGGCCAGGCGGGTGAGGAGCATCAGGAAGGCCTGGCGGTGCTGCTCGGGGGTCATCGCGCGGGCTTCGCGCTCGTCGATCCGGCCGACCTTCGTCTGGTCGAGGGTGAGGGTGCGTTCCGTGGTGCCGCGGACTTTTCGTTCGCGGACCACGGTCAGGTAGCCGGCGTCGATCAGGGCGGCGACGTGCCGGTAGAGGGTGGTCGTGGGTACGTCGGGCAGGTCGCGCTTCAGGTCCGTGGTGGTCAGCTCGCGGCCCAGGACGCGCTGCACGATGCGCCAGCGGACCGGGTGCAGCAGGACGTCCAGCACCGGGGTCTGCGACTCCTCCATCGGCTCTCCATCAGGGTTCTTTCAGGGTACCTATTGATACCAATGATGGTAATAATAGCGGCAACGGAAGCATTCCCACTCGCCCCACGAGGAGACGTTGACGTGTCGCTCACCCGTCGTACCGTGCTCAAGTCCGTGGCCGCCGCAGTACCGGTGACCGCGTTCACCACTCTGCCGTCATCAGCCTCCACCACCCGGGAACCCGCCGCGATCGGGCGGCTGGCCGAGAAGATCGAGGCCGCGATGGCGAAGTACGCGATCCCCGGCGCCGGGCTGGGCGTCTGGTACCGCGGCCGCGAGTACGTCCGCGGCTTCGGCGTGACGAGTGTGGACACCGGCGAGCCCGTGTCCGCGGACACCGTGTTCCGGATCGGGTCGACCAGCAAGACGTTCGCCGCGACCGCGATCATGCGGCTGGCCGAGCGCGGCCGGATCAGCCTCGACCGGCCGGTCCGCGCCTACCTGCCGGACTTCGCGACCGCCGACCCGGCGGTGGCGGCGCGCGTCACTGTGCGGCAGTTGCTGAACCATTCGGCGGGATGGATGGGCGACTACTTCGAGGACACGGGCGCCGGCGACGACGCGCTGGCGAAGTACGTCGCGGGGATGACGAAGGTCCCGCAGCTCACCCCACTCGGGAAGGTGTTCTCGTACAACAACGCGGCGATCGGCGTCGCGGGCCGCGTCCTCGAGGCCGTGTACGGGAAGCCGTACGAGACCGCCGTACGGGAGTTGGTCATCGATCCGCTCGGGCTGGCGCACAGCCGGTTCTTCCGCAGTGAGCTGGAGGGCTTCAGCGTTGCGGCGTCGCACAACGTGGTGGACGGCAAGGCGGTCGTCGAGCCGTCGTTCGACGCGATGCCGCGCAGTCTGCACGCGGCCGGCGGCCTGATCTCGAGCGCGCGGGACCAGCTTCGCTACGCACGTTTCCAGCTGGGCCACCGAGGCCTCCCCCACCTGCTCAGCGACCGGACCCGGCTGTTGATGCAGTCGCACCCTGGTCCGGGCGGCACGCTGTTCGTGGAGCTGAACGGCGTAGGCGTCAGCTGGATGCTGCGGCCGACGGCCCAGGGGGCGGCGGTGGTGCAGCACGGCGGTGACTGGTCAGGGCAGCACTCCGGGTTCCTGTTCGTGCCGCAGCGGGACTTCGCGATCACCCTGCTGACCAACTCGGAGAGCGGGCCGCTGCTGGTGGCCGAGCTGTTCGCGGACGACTGGGCGCTGCGGGAGTTGGCGGGTGTCAGCAACCTGCCCGCCGTTCCGCGGGAGCTGCCGCCGCGGCGACTGGCGGAGTACGTCGGTTCGTACGTCGCCCAGCAGATCGGCTTCGACGGCAAGCCCGAGGAGATCGGGCTGGACGTCACGGCCGACGACGGCGAGCTGGTCGCGGGGGTGGGCGGGCAGGTGCTGTTCCGGTTCGCCTTCTACCGCAAGGACTTCGTCCTCGCGCTGAACCCGGACGGCACCCCCACCCACACCCGCGCCAATTTCGTGCGTGGCAACGACGGACAGGTCCAGTGGCTCCGGTACGGCGGCCGCCTGTTCCGCTTCCACCCGGCCGGCACCCGCCGCGCAGCCACCTTCAGTCATCGCACGCTCTAGTCGGTGCTGATCATCCACAGGTGCCCGTCGGGGTCGGTGAACGTCGCGAGGTAGGCCCACGGCTTGCGGGTCGGTGCTGTCACCTGCACCGCACCGGCCGCAAGCGCGGTGGCGTTCCGGGTGTCGACCGCCTCCTCGCTGTCGACCTGCAGGCTCAGGATGCACTCGCTCTGCCCAGGCGGCGCGGCGGGCTGTTCGCCGAGTACCCAGCCGAAGCCACCGGTCGGGATCAGCATCATCGTGACGTCCGCGGCCAACTGGAACTGCAGCGGTTCGGGGATCCCGTCCGCGTCGGGCTCACCGACAGGCGTCAGCCCGAGCGCCTCCTGGTAGAAGGCGTACGAGCGCGGGCGGTCCTCGATCGGGAGGCTGATGATCATCGGGTCACTCCAGTCGTGAAGCGGTCGGCGTGGCGACCGGACAGGTGGTCCGCGGGGAGGGTGCGGCCGCACAGCACCAGCAGGAGGTCCTGAGCAAGACCGGCGAGTGGTTCGCCGGTGCCGTAGGTCCAGTCGAGGTCGGTGGCTCGAAGTTGTACGCCGTCCAGGTCCACCCCGAAGTACCTGGCCTGACGCGGCTTGAGCGCGCCGAGGACGATCCGTAGCCGCTCGGCCGGCACCTGGCGGTCGATGCCCAGCGCAACGGTCAGGTCCAGGCCGTGGATGACGTCGTGCGACAGCGCGCCCTCGTAGCCGTCCCCCGGTGGCTTCCACGGATGGTTCACGTTCGCGTGCAGGCACGCGACAAGCTCGGCCGGTGTCAGCTCCGACGCGTCCCGCCGCGCCTGGCGGTCGGCGTACCTGTTGAAGCTGCCTCCGGCCCGGACCAGTCCGGCCAGGAGCCGCGGCATCGTGATCCGGTACGGCATGGTGATGTGCGCCACCAGCTCGCGCACTCGCCAGCCCTCGCACAGCGACGGTCTGTCCCAGTCGGTCTCCGGCAGTCCGGCCAGCAGCTCCGCCAGCTCGCTCCGCTCACCCGCCACAGCGGTTCTGATATCCGTCATGCCCCACCGACGAACGGCTCAGCTCCGGACAGACACCTCGCGCAATCTTTTCTCCAGATAGCGCCGCTCGGCGTCGGTCGTGGCCAGCGACAGCGCCTCTTCGTACGCCGTGGCCGCCTCAGGCCGGCGCTCCAGGCGGCGGAGGAAGTCCGCGCGGGTCGCCGGCAGCAGGTGGTAGCCGGTCAGCGGTCCGGCAGCCAGGTCCTCGACGAGGCGCAGGCCGACGGCCGGGCCGTCCGCCATACCGATGGCCACGGCGCGGTTGAGAGCCACGACAGGTGTCTGGGGCAGTTGGGCGTACAGGGCGGCTATCTGCGGCCAGTCCGTGTCAGCAGCAGTAGGCGCGGTGGCATGGCAGGCGGCGATCGCGGCCTGGACCTGATACGGGCCGGATGCGCCAAGCTGCAGTGCGCCGTCCAGGACGTCGACAGCCTCGCTGATCTGCGTATGGTCCCACCTGGTGCGGTCCTGCTCGTCCAGCGTGACCAGAGCGCCGTCGGACGCCAGACGGGTGTCACGGCGGGCATCGTGCAGGAGCATCAGCGCGAGCAGCCCCGCGGCCTCTGGTTCGGCAGGCATCAGCTGGACCAGCAGCCGGGCCAGCCTGATCGCCTCACTGCTCAGCTGGCTCCGGACGACATCGGAGTACCCCTCGTTGAACAGCAGGTACAGCACGGCCAGCACGGCAGGCGTTCGCTCCGGGAGGAGGTGCGCCGGCGGGACGCGGTACGGGATCCCGGCATGCTGGATCTTCTGCTTGGCCCGCGTCAGCCGCTTCGACATGGTCGTCTCCGGCACCAGGAAGGCCCGCGCGATCTCCGCCGTACTCAGACCGGCCAGCGTCCGCAGCGTCAACGCCACCCGCGCCTCCATCGCCAGCGCCGGATGGCAGCAGGTGAACATCAGCCGCAGCCGGTCGTCCGGTACGTCGTACGGCGGGTCCTGCTCGACGCTGACAGCAGCCACCTCACGCAGCTTCTGCGCACCGACAGCCTCCCGGCGCAACCAGTCGATCGCCCGGTTCCGGGCCGTCGTGGTCAGCCACGCACCGGGCCGATCCGGTACGCCGTCCTCCGGCCAGCGCTGGAGCGCCGCCGCAAAGGCCTCTTGCGCGCACTCCTCGGCCAGGTCCCAGTCGCCGGTCAGCCGGATCAGTGTGGCGACCACCTGGCCCCACTCCTGCCGGTAGATCTCCTCGAAGGTCACACGACCCCTGGCGGCGGTTCCAGCACCGGGCGGATCTCGATCGTGCCGTAGCCGGCCGCCGGGTGCTTCGCGGCGATCTCGACCGCCTCGTCGAGGTCCGCGCAGTCGATCAGCACGAACCCGCCGATCTGCTCCTTCGTCTCCGCGAACGGCCCGTCGGTCAGCAGCAGCTCCCCCTCCCGCACCCGCACCGTGGTCGCCTCGTCCGGCGGGTGCAACCCGGCACCACCGGTCACGACCCCGCGAGCCTCCATGTCCTCGGACCACCCGCCGCACCCGTCGTTGGCGTGCTCGGCGGCCGACTCGTCCCCGCAGATCATCAGCAAGTACTTCACCGCCTCATCCTCGCAGGTCTAGCGTCGGCCGCAAGGAAACCCAAGGGGAGGTACCAGGGATGACCAACAGGATCGTGCACTTCGAGGTGCCGTACGACGACGCGGAGCGAGCGCGGGCCTTCTACCGGGAGGCGTTCGGGTGGAACCTGATGGAGATGCCCGAGCTGGACTACACGATCGTGACCACCGGGCCGGTGGACGAGCAGCAGCTGCCGTCCGAGCCGGGCTTCATCAACGGCGGCATGTTCCGGCGCACCGAGGAGCTGACCCGGCCGGTGCTGACGATCGACGTCACCGACATCGACGCGGCTTGGAAGACCATCGAGAGCCTCGGCGGCGAGCGGGTCGGCGAGAAGCTGCCGGTCGGCGACATGGGCTTCGCGGCGTACTTCAAGGACCCGGAGGGCAACATCCTCGGCCTGTGGCAGTCCGCGGCCGGCTGACCGCGGACCGCCGGGATGCGTCAGCTACCCATCGTCTGGAGGTGCCGCATCGAGCCGTAGCGCGAGGTGAGGCGGTCGAAGTCGGCGGCGTCGAACAGTTCACAGGTGCCGGCGCCGTAGCTCTTCGCCGCCTCGAGGCAGAACCGGGCGGCCGACTCGACACTGGCCAGGTCGGTCGCCCCGGTGCCGCAGCCCGGCACCGCGGTCTCGGTCGTGATCGCGACGCCGACGACCGGCGCGCTGGTCGCCGTACACGGCTGCAGGATCGAGTTCACGTGGTACACGTCGTTGCCGTACGGCGTGATGTCCTGCATGGTCAGCGGGAGCACGGCGGGGAGCTTGCCGCTGACCTGGGAGGCGAGTTCGAGCAGGTCCTCGCTGACCCGCAGGATCCAGCCCTCCTTGACCGTCGGCGAGATCGCGAACCCGTGGTGGTTGACGATCCGGTTGCCCTTGGTGGTGTCCACCGACAGCACCGCGTCCATGCCCTGCTCGACCTCGTGCTCGTTCATCGCGGCCAGGTCGACCGGCGAGTCCATGAACGGGACCGGGTCGTGCGGCCGGGTCGGCGCGTCCGGGCAGACGTGCGTCGCGACGATCACGTCCCCTGGCAGCTGGTCGCCGCGGCGCAGCATCGAGCCGAGCTTGCCCGCGACCGCGAGCGCCACCAGCGCCCCGTCGCCGTCGGACACGAACCCGATCCGCTCCGGCCGCGCGCCGAGCCCGCCGAGCCGCCCGATGACGCCGAGCGTCGGCGCGTCGCCGCCGGCGGTCCGGCCGCGGCTGCCCGGGATGACGGCGCGCACGAAGTCCGTGCTGCCCTTGTCGCCCTGCACGGTGGTCACGCTGACGTCGTCGACGCCGTTCTTGCGCAACCAGGCCGCGACGGCCTCTCCCGATGCGGACGCGTCGTCGAGGACGTCGTACAGATCGAGAACTTCACGCCATGGCATAGCTATCTCCCAGATAGAGGTCAGAACTTGGTCTTGAAGAGGCTGTTGCCGAAGCCCCAGAGCGCGTCGCCGGCGATGAATCCGGCGGCAGCGATGGTCATCTGCGACTCCGCGTCGGCGCCCTTCCAGCGCCGGTACGCGATCCGCAGGACGATCCCGGCCAGGACGGTCCAGCCGGCGATCGGGTTCACGATCAGGGTTCCGGTGGCGAGCAGGATGCCCATCTGCCGCTTCGGGCCGCCGAGCAGCTGAATGATCGCGCCGGGCACGGCCCAGAGCAGCAGCTTCCCGATCAGCCCGGGGTCGACCCCGGCCTGGATCGTCTTGGCGTAGACCTGCACGATCGGCGGGAACAGGTTGCGGTCGAAGTACACGTGGTACGTCAGCGCGACGACCGCGGTGGCGACCGCCATGCCGATCACGCCCGCGAAGAGCTGCTGGCGCCGCCCGGCCAGTTCGAACGCCGGGTTCGCGCCCCGGCCGCGGAGCAGCCAGCCCGCCTTGAAGTCGTACCCCGCGTCGGCGAACGCCGGGCCGCCGGCCGCGATGAACCCGACCAGCAGCGCGAGCGCGATCGCCGGGAATCCGAGCAGCATCCCGACCGTGAGGAAGATCAGCGAGGTCGCGAACGACGGGAACCACCCGGAGTGCATCGCCGACAACCCGACGATGAACTCCGCGACGATGCACGACACCGCGGCGTACAGCACCCAGAGCACCAGCTCGCCCGGACCCAGGTCGCCGATCAGTCCCCCGGTGACCGCGAGCAGCACGGCCGCGCCGATGTAAAGCGCGAACCCGCGCCCGAGCCCGCGACCGACCGTCGCGTCGTCCCGGGTGTACGTCGTCTCGGCCGGCTGCGTGGGCTCCCTGCGGCGACCGCGCACGACCACCACCAGGGCTTGCGCGAGCGCGACCACGCCGGCCCCGATCATCAGCCCGTGCGGCAGGTAGATCTCGGCGATGTTCACCCCGAAGACGTCCGCGCTGTAGCCCCGTGCCAACAGCCCGATCCCGAACATCGTCAGCGCGACCACGTTCCCGATGAACGCGACGCCGAACGCCGACATCGGTACGCCGAGCCACGATCCGGCCAGGCCAACGGCCGTTCCCGCGCCGAGCAGCAGGGCCCGCTTGCCACCCTCGTCACCGGCCTTGATCGCCTCGGCGGCGGCCACACCAGGCGGCCACGCAGCCGCACCGGGGAAGACCTTCGAGTCGTACAGCCAGTACAGCATCACGAAGTCGATCAGCATCGCCAGCGCGGCGCCGATCAGCATCGGCCAGACCAGTCCGGGCCGGCCGAGGACCACCGGGATCGCGATCGGCAGCAGCAGTGAGTTCGCCGCGGCGAACGTAGCGGTGGAGATCGTCGACTGGACCAGGTTCTGCCGGTGCACGGACCGGAACGGACGCAGTACGGCGAGCGGCACCCGGCTGAGCGCGATCGCGACCAGGACGCCGATCAGGGCGGTGTTCGGCGTCACGCCCAGCGTGGTGATGATCTGCAGGCCGATGACCGCGCCGACCGCGGCGCAGATCACCAGCAGCGCGAGCGTGGCGGGCTCGAACGCGCGCGGGTGCTTCGTCGGCGATTGCGTAGGAGTTGTCATGTCAGCTCCGCAGTGAGGCGTGCGACGACCGAACGGGACAGCACCACCGGCAGACCGGACGCGGCCGCAGCTGCCTCCCGGTGCTCCTGCGTGTAGCCCATGCAGTCGAGCACCAGCAGCTGTGCGCCTTCGTCGGCCAGTTGCCGCGCGGCGGCCGTCAGCTCGGTCGTTCCCGGCTGGTACGGCGTCGCCCAGGCCACCTTGATCTTCTGCTCGAGGTGCTCGAACTTCTCGTACGACTGCTGCTCCTGCTCGGCCAGCGGGCAGATCACGCCGACGAGCGAGTCACCCGCGAGCGCGGACAGCCCCGCGGTCAGCAGCGGACCCGCGAGCAGCAGCGGCCGGCGGTGCCGGAACGCCGGGAACTCACCGGTGCAGACGATCAGTACGACGTCCGCACCGCCGTCCTCGAGGACGTCGATCGCCGCCTGCAGCCGCGGCAGGATCCCGGCCCGGCCGATCACGACGGACGACCCGTCGCGCAGCCGGGTGGTCAGCGTCTCGTCCCCGGCCTCGGGCGCGAGCGCCGCGATCTCCGCCGTACTCAGGTCGTCCAGCGCGCCGCGCTCGCGGACCTCGACCGACGGCGGCAGCCACTGGATCATCTCCGGGACCATGTCGCTGCGTGGCGACTGCCCGATGGTGACGACTCCGAGGACGCTCATGCTACGGCCTCCTTCGTTCCGGCTTCCACGAGTTCACGGCGCTCGGCCCGGTCGAGGCGCGCGCGCGGATCGGCGGATGGTACGGCGGCCAGCAAGGCCTTCGTGTACGCGTGCTTCGGGTCGGCGAAGACCTCGTCGACAGTGCCCCGCTCGACGATCTTGCCGCGGCTCATCACCAGGACGTCGTCCGCGATCAGCCGCACCACGGACAGGTCGTGCGTGATGAAGACGTACGTCAGGCCGAGCCGTTCCTGCAGGTCCTTCATCAGCTCCAGCACCTGCGCCTGCACGGACACGTCGAGCGCGGACACCGGCTCGTCGCAGACCACCAGCGACGGGTTCAGCAGCAACGCGCGGGCGATCCCGATCCGCTGTCGCTGGCCGCCGGAGAACTCGTGCGGGAAGCGCTGGAGGTGATCGGCCTCCAGCCCGACGAGCTCCATCACCTCGACCAGGCGCTTGCGGATCCCGGTCGCGTCGAGGTCGGTGTGCAGCCGCAACGGCTCGGCGAGCGTGCGCTGGATCGTCCAGCGCGGATCCAGGGACGCGTACGTGTCCTGGAAGACGATCTGCATCCGCGACCGCATCGCCCGCAGGTCCTCGGCCGGCAGCGCGAGCAGGTCGACGCCGTCGAACGTGACCGATCCGGACGTCGGCTCGTGCAACCGGAGCAGCGCCCGCCCGGTCGTCGACTTGCCGGACCCGGACTCGCCGACGATCGCCAGCGTCCGCCCCGGCGCGACGCCGAAGCTCACGCCGTCCACGGCGGTCAGGGACTCGGTACGCCGTCCGCGCCGCCGCCGTCCCGGGAACACCTTGACCAGGTCGGACACCTCCAGCAGCGGCGGCCCGTCGGCGGGCCGCGCAGCGCGCGACCGCTCCTGGTTCGCCGGCAGAAAGCTCAGCAGGCGCTTGGTGTAGTCCGCCCGCGGCGCGTCGAAGAGCCGCTCGACCGGCGCGGTCTCCTGGACCTGCCCGTCGTGCATCACCGTGACCTCGTCACAGGTCTGCGCGACCACACCGAGGTCGTGGGTGATCAGCAGCACCGACGTACCGTGCTTCTGCTGCAGGTCGGTGACCAGGTCGAGGATCTGCAGCTGGGTGGTGACGTCGAGCGCGGTCGTCGGCTCGTCCGCGATCAGCAGCTTCGGCTCGCACGACATCGCCATCGCGATCATCACGCGCTGCCGCATGCCGCCCGACAGCTGGTGCGGGTAGTCCCGCAGGACCCGCCTGGTGTCGCGGATCCCGACCATGTCGAGCAGCTCCGCCGCGCGGTCAGCCGCCTGCCGGCGGGACATCCCGAGGTGGATGCGCAGCGGCTCGGTCAGCTGGTCGGCGATGCTCAGCACCGGGTTCAGCGCGGTCATCGGTTCCTGGAAGATCGTCGCGATCTCCTTGCCCCGCACGGCCCGCATCGACCGCTCGGACAGCTGGGTGAGATCCCGCCCGTCGAACTCGATCCGGCCGCCGGTCACGTGCACCGACCGCCTTGGCAGCAGCCGGGTGATCGTCATCGCGGTGACGCTCTTCCCGCTGCCGGACTCCCCCACCAGCCCCAGCATCTTCCCGCGCGGGATGCTCAGGCTGACGTCGCGGACCGGCGTGATCGGGCCGCGCGAGGTCTCGATCCGCACGGTCAGGTCGGTGATCTTCAGTAGGCCAGTCAGCTCAGTCATCGCGGACCCCGAGGTAGCGGATCGTCGTCGAGGCGTACGTCTTCGCGGCGAGTACGACGTCCGCGACCGGTGCACGCTCGTCGAACCCGTGGATCGTGGACAGCTCGGCCGGGCCGTACTGCAGCACCGGGATCCCGTGGCTGCGGAACGTCCGCGCGTCCGACGACGCCCACTGCAGCACGCCCTCGGCCGGCTCACCGGTGAGGTCGCGGAGCGCGCCGACCAGCTCGACCACGATCGGGTCGCCGGGCAGCGTCCAGTTCGGCTCGCTGCGGAACCCGAGCGGCTCCACGGTCGCCTCGACACCGGCCTCGGCGAGCAGCTCGTCCACGCGGGCCAGGACCTGCGCCCGGGTCAGCCCGATCGGGACCCGGGTGTCGATCTCGACCACGCAGGTGTCGGCCACAACATTGGTCGCCGAGCCGCCCGTGATCGTGCCGACGTTGATCGTCACGTGGTCGAACACCGCGCCGATCCCAGGCCCGTAGCCCTCGCGCTCCTCGGCGAACACCTTCGAACTCTCGATCAACTCGCGGACGTCGGCGGGCGCGTCCGGGACCATCTCCCAGAGCCCTTGCAGCGCCAGGATCGCCTTCGCCGCCTGCAGGTTCGCGTTGGTCCCGTGCAGCGGCTGCAGGCTGCCGTGGCCGGGCCGTCCCGACACCGTCAGCCGGAACCAGTTGCTGCCCTTCTGGCCGATCGTCGGATGCGTGCGCTCGGCCGGTTCGGCGATCACCGCGCCGGTCGCGCCGTCCAGCACGCCCTGGTCGAGCAGCCAGTCCGCGCCGAGCGGCCCGCCGGCCTCTTCGTCCGGTACGGCGGCCAGCGACAGCCGCCCGTTCAGCGGTACGCCGAGCCGGTGCATCACGACGTACGCGTGGATGATGCCCGCGAGCCCGGCCTTCATGTCGCTGGCGCCGCGGCCGCGCAGGTACCCGTCGACGACGTCACCGGCGAACGGCGGGAAGCTCCAGCGGCTCACGTCCCCGACCGGTACGACGTCCGAGTGGCCCGCGAGCACCAGGTGCCGCTCGCCCGGCTGCCCCTGGTGGGACAGCACGCTCAGCCGGCCCTGCCCGGCGTCGAGGACGTCGACCTCGACGCCTTCCTTCCGCAGTACCGCGGCGATGAACTCGGCGATCTCGGTGCAGTCGCCCGGCGGGTTCTCGCTCGGGATCCGGATCAGGTCGCCGGCGAGCCCGATCAGCTCGTCCGCGGTCCGGTCGATCTCGTCGAGGACCTGCTGCTCCCAGCTCACTTGGCGGCTCCGCTCAGCTGGAAGAACCGCACGATGCCGTCGGGGTACGACGTGTAGCCGTCGATGCCGGCCCGGTGCGCGACCACGATGTTGTACTCGTACAGGTACGCCCACGGCGCCTTGGTGTTGATCGCCTGCTGCGCGTCGCCGTACAGCTTGTTGCGCTTGGCAACGTCGGGCTCGGTCGCGGCCTGCTCCCAGGCCTTGTCCACCACCGGGTCCGAGAAGTTGGCGTAGTTGCTCGAGCCCTGACTGGTGAGCAGCAGGCCGAGGTGATAGCCGGGGTCGTTCACGAACGACGTCCAGCGGGTGATGTAGGACTGCACCTTCTTCGTCTCCAGCGCCTCCAGGAACTGCGGCCGCGCCATCTTCTTGATGTTCATCGTGACACCGATCTTGGCCAGCTCGGCCTGGATCAGCACCGCGTCGTCGTTCCAGTCGTCGAACCCGGAGCCGAGCGTGAAGTCGAAGCTGAAGCCCTTCGAGAGCCCGGCCTCGGCGAGCAGCGCCCGCGCCTTGTCCAGGTCGTACTTGTAGGTGTAGCCCGCGTCCGAGAAGCCCGGCGTCGAGCTGGCCACCGCGGACTTCATCGGCGACGCCTCGCCCTTCATCACGTCGTTCAGCAGCTTCTCGTACGGGATCGCGTACGAGACCGCCTGCCGGACCCGCGGGTCGTCGAACGGCGCGATCTTGTTGTTCATCGCGAAGAACAGGATCTTGTTGCTGGCCCGCGAGTCGATCACGACGCCCTCGGCGGACTTCAGCGACTGGACGTCCTTCGGCGGCACCTCGAGGGCCAGGCCGACCTCGCCCTTGCGGAGCAACTGGACGCGGTTCGACGCCTCGGCGATGAACTTGACGCTCACCTGACGGAGCTTGGGCTTCTCACCCCAGTAGCCGTCGTTGCGGGTCATCGACGCCTCGGTGGCCGGATCCCACTTGGTGAGCGAGTACGGTCCGGAGCCGGCGGTGTTGGTGGCCAGCCACTTCGCGCCGCCGTTCTGCTGCACCTTGTCCATGTCGATGATCGAGAACGAGTACATCGGCAGGATCTGCAGGAACAGGTGGTTCGGCGCGGTCAGGTCGATCTTCACGGTGTGCTCGTCGACCTTGGTGACGGTCTTGATGCCGGCCATCTTGTACAGGAAGCTGGCCGAGCTCGACGCCTTGATGTGCGCGAACGTCTTCACCACCGCGTCCGCCGTCACCGGCGTCCCGCTCTGGAACTTCGCGTCCTTGCGGAGCTTGAAGGTGTACGACGTGTTGTCCGCGCTCGGCTGCCACGACTCGGCGAGCATCGGCACGATCTCGTCGGTCTTCGCCTTGGGCTTGCCGTCGACCTCGGTGCGGCCGTAGGTGACCAGCTGGTCGTAGGCCGCGACCACGAAGGTGTCCGACGTGACGTCGTTCGCCTCGGCCGGGTCGAGGGTCTTGCCGCCCTCGGAGTACGCCGCGACCAGCGTGTCGCCGGCAGCCTCGTTGCCGCCGCCGGTGCTGCTGTTCGCGTTCGCGGCACAACCGGACACCGCGAGGGCCGCCGTGGCGGCGAGGGCGAGAACTGTCCGCTTCATGCAGAGCTCCTTGTCATTTGCTGGTCCGCAGGCGCGGGTCGAGGACGTCCCGGAGGCCGTCGCCGAGCAGGTTGAAGCCGAGGATCGAGGTGGCGATCGCGAGGCCGGGGAAGGTCGTCATCCACCACTCGCCGCTGATGATGTAGCCGCGGCCGTCGGAGATCAGCACGCCCCACTCGGGGTCGGGCGGCTGCGCGCCGAGGCCGATGAAGCTCAGCGACGCGGCAGTGAGGATCGCGTAGCCCATGCCGAGCGTCGCCCGGACCAGGATCGGGGCGAGCGCGTTCGGCACGATGTGCCGGATCAGGATGCTGCGGCCGGGCAGGCCGATCGCGTGGCCGGCCTCCACGAAGTCGCGCTCCCGCAGCGACAGCGTCTGGCCGTGCACGATCCGCGCGAACTCCGGGATCCCGACGATGCCGACGGCAACCATCGCGCTGACCATGCCCGGCCCGAGGGCGGCCGCGATCGCCATCGCGAGCACCAGCGACGGGAACGCCAGCAGCATGTCCATCAGCCGCATCACCAGGCCGCCGGCCCGGCCGCGGACGAACCCGGCGAAGGCGCCCAGCGGTACCCCGATCAGCAGCGAGATCGCGATCGCGATCAGCCCGGTCCAGAGCGAGATCCGGCCGCCGGCCAGGACGCGGGCGAGGATGTCGCGGCCGAAGTTGTCGGTGCCGAACGGGTGCGCGAGCGACGGGCCCTCGAGCAGACCGCCCGCGCCCGGCTGCGTCGCGCCGTACGGGAGCAGGTCGGCGAACAGTGCGCCGAGGGTCCAGACGGCGATGAACACCAGGCCGACGACGGCGAGCGGGTTGCGGAGCAGCAACCGGAGCGTCGTCTGCGGTTTGGAAGCGGTGTCGGTCGTCGGCTCAGGCATCGGCGATCCTCGGGTCCAGGCGGGCGTTGACGAGGTCGACGACGAGGTTCGCCGCCAGGTAGACGACCGCGGCGAGCAGCGTGAACGCCTGCACCGGCGCGTAGTCGGTGGCCAGCACGGACTGCACGACGTACGACCCGATACCGGGCCAGGTGAAGACGGTCTCGGTGATCACGGCGCCGCCCATCAGCTGGCCGAACTGCAGTCCGGAGACCGTGACGATCACCGGGGCCGCGTTCTTCAGCGCGTGCTTGAGCGTGACGACCGACGGCTTCAGGCCTTTCGAGACCGCGGTCCGCACGTAGTCCTGGCCGATCACCTCGAGCATCGCGGACCGGGTCATCCGGGCGATGATCGCCGTACTGCCCGTGGCCAGGCAGAGCGCCGGCCAGATGATGTGCGAGAGCGACGAGCGCAACGCCACCAGGTCGCCGGTCAGCAGCGAGTCGAGGACGTACAACCCGGTGAGGTGGGTCGGCGGGTTGACTCCTTCGGCGACCCGGCCGAGCGGCGCCGGCGCCCAGCCGAGCTGGTTGTAGAAGACCACGATCACCATCAGGCCGAGCCAGAACAGCGGCATCGACGCGCCGAGCAGCGAGAACACCCGGCCGGCGTGGTCGACCGGCCGGTCCCGGCGGGTCGCGCTGATCACGCCGAGCGGGATACCGGCCAGGAGCGCGATCAGCAGCGCGACCAGCGCCAGCTCGACCGTGGCGGGCAGCCGGGAGGCGAAGTCGGACGTGACGCTCTGACCGGTGTGCCAGGCGAACCCCAGGTCGCCGTGCAGCAGGTCGTCGAAGTACCGGACGAGCTGGACGTGCAGGGGCTGGTCGAGGCCCATGTCGGTGCGGAGCTTCGCGACCACGCTCGGGTCGGCCTGGTCGCCGGCCAGTGTCCGGGCCGGGTCGCCGGGCAGCACCCGGGTGAGCACGAAGATGCACACCACGACGCCGATCAGCGCGGGCGCCATCGCGGCCACGCGGCGCAGGACGAGGTTCATGCGGAAGAGAGTCGAGGAGAAGGTGCGACATCTGCAACGACTTCCCGTTATATGAGAGAGCGATTCGTTATTCGCGACGCTGCGCTACCGTTCTCCGCGTGGAACCTGACGATGTGCGATCACCCCTGCAGACGGTCGACCGGGCCCTGCAGATCCTGATCTCGTACTCCGAACAGCGCCGCGACTGGGGCGTGATGGAGCTCGCGGACGAGCTCGGCATCGACAAGTCCTCCGCGCAACGGCTGCTCGCCGCGCTCGCGTTCCGCGGGTTCCTGCGGCCGGACCCGATCACCCGGCGGTACAGCCTCGGGCCGACGATGTGGCGGATGGCGGCGCTGTGGGAGCGCACCGGCGGGCTCGCCGCGCTGGCCGACGGCGTCCTGGTCCGGCTCGCCCAGGACACCGAGCGGACCGCCACGTTCACGGTCCCGGACGGTTTCCACGTCCGGTGCATCGCGGCCGTCGACGGCGGCAGCGGGCCGCTGCGCAGCCATCCGCTGGTCGGCGACCTCTACCCCGCGCACGCCGGCGCGACGTCCCGGGCGTACTTCGCGTTCATCGACCGCAACGAGCGCCGGGCGCTGCTGTCCGGGCGCCCGTTCGCCCGGTTCACCGATCTCACCGAGGTCGACGAGGCCGCACTCGAGCGGGTCTTCGAGGACACCGTGCAGACCGGCTGGGCGTTCTCCGACGGCGAGTACGACGCCGCGACCCGGGCGATCGCCGCGCCGGTCCGGCTCGGCCGCCGCCCGATCGGGTCGCTGACCGTTGTCGAGGGCAAGAACGAGGAGGCGCCCGGCGACATCCGGGACCACGTCCCGCGGTTGCTCGAGGCAACCGAAGAGCTGTGCAACCTGCTCGCGCACCGTACGCCCGCGGCCCGCACCCGGCGCCGCTGAACCTGTCTGGAGAACCTGTGGAACTGCTGCTGCTCTCGAACTCCACGGCCCCCGGCCGCAAGTACCTCGAGCACGCGCTCGACGCGTTGGTCGAGGTGCTGGCCGGTCGCGACGAGGTGGTGTTCGTGCCGTACGCGCTCGCCGACCACGACGGCTACACCGAGCAGGTGCGGACCGCGCTGGAGCCGCTCGGCGTCCGCGTCACCGGGGCGCACACCGCGCCGGACGCGTTGCGCGGGGCGCCGGCGATCTTCGTCGGCGGCGGGAACACGTTCCGGTTGCTGCGGACGCTACAGCTCAGCGGCGACCTCGACGTGATCCGCGAGCGGGTCCGGGGCGGGACGCCGTACGTCGGATCGAGCGCGGGGACGAACCTCGCGGGGCCGAGTGTGCGGACCACGAACGACATGCCGATCGTGCAGCCGCCGTCGTTCGCGTCGCTCGGGCTGGTGCCGTTCCAGATCAACCCGCACTACCTGGACCCGGACCCGTCCTCGACGCACCAGGGCGAGACCCGCGAGCGGCGGATCACCGAGTTCCTCGAGGAGAACGACGTACCGGTGCTCGGGATCCGCGAAGGCACCTGGCTGCGGCGATCCGGCGAGACGCTGACGCTCGGCGGGATCTCGGCGGGCGCGCGGCTGTTCCGGCGCGGGGCGGCGCCGGCGGAGGTCGCGAGCGGCACGGACCTCTCGGAATTGTTGCGGATCACCGCGCGTTTCGACGTACGCCAGTAGTTCACTTCCGAGTGCCTAGACTCGGGCTGTTGGCTCCGGTGGTGTCTCGGGAGGACTGAATGCCAGACCGTACTCAGACCATTGCGTATCCGGCCCCGGGATCGCGGCCGTCGCGGCGGGATCCGGAGCCGCTGGCCCCGCACGTGATCGTGCTGTTCGGCGCCACCGGTGACCTCGCCAAGCGCAAGCTGCTGCCCGGTCTGGCGTACCTGCAGCAGTCCAAGTTCGCGCCGGACGTGCGGATCATCGGAACCGCGACCGAGGACCTGAGCTGCGACGAGTTCCGGGACCGCGCGCGGCAGGCGGTCGAGACGTTCGGCACCCACTCGATGACTGACGAGCAGTGGGCGCAGTTCGCCGAGCGGCTCGAGTACGTGCCGGTGACCGCCGGGCCGGAGGCGCTCGCGAGCGCGGTCAAGGCGGCCGAGGAACTGCTCGGCCCGGACACCCGGCGGCTGCACTACCTGTCGGTGCCCCCGAAGGCGGCCCAGGCGGTGATCGCGATGCTCCGCGACGCCGACCTGGTGGAGCGCGCCCGGGTGGTGATGGAGAAGCCGTTCGGCGACGACCTGACCAGCGCGATCGAACTGAACGACTTCGTCCACGAGACCTTCGACGAGGCGCAGATCTTCCGGATCGACCACTTCCTCGGCAAGGAAGCCGCGCTGAACATCCTCGCGTTCCGGTTCGCGAACGGGCTGTTCGAGCCGATCTGGAACCGGAACTTCATCGACCACGTGCAGATCGACATCCCGGAGTCGCTCGGCCTGGACCAGCGGGCCACGTTCTACGAGCCGACCGGCGCGTTCAAGGACATGGTCGTCACGCACCTGATGCAGGTGATGTCGTTCGTCGCGATGGAGCCGCCGACCGCCCTGGAGCCGCGGGCGATCTCGGAGGAGAAGAACAAGGTCTTCCGGTCGATGCTGCCGATCCACCCCGGCGACGTGGTCCGCGGGCAGTACTCCGGCTACCGCACCGAGGACGGCGTCGCGCCGGACTCCGACACCGAGACGTTCATCGCGCTGAAGGTCGAGATCGACAACTGGCGGTGGGCCGGCGTGCCGTTCTACCTGCGCACCGGCAAGAAGATGGCCGAGGGCCAACGGATCATCTCGATCGCCTTCAAGGAGGCGCCGAAGACGATGTTCCCGGCCGGCTCCGGCGTCGGTTCCGAGGGCCCGGACCACCTGACCTTCGACCTCGCCGACTCGTCCCGGGTGTCGCTGTCGTTCTACGGCAAGCGTCCCGGTCCGGGGATGCGGCTGGAGAAGCTGTCGATGCAGTTCTCCACCCAGGAGACCGAGAGCGCGGGCGACGTCCTGGAGGCGTACGAACGGCTGATCCTGGACGCGATGCGCGGCGACCACACGCTGTTCACGACCGCCGAGGGCATCGAGTCGCTCTGGGACCGCTCCGCCCCGCTCCTCGAGGACCCGCCGCCGGCCAAGCCGTACCAGCCCGGCACCTGGGGCCCGAACGCGATCCACCAGCTGATCGCGCCGCGCGCCTGGCGGCTGCCCTTCGAACGCGAATGGCGGCAGGCGAAGAAGTAGGCCATTGCCGTCCCCTCCGGGCGAGGCGCACTATCGGGGTGTGACGTAGGTCACGGAACACCTCGGAGGGTGGAGGAGGTGGACGGATGACAGGGACAAGGACGCATCTCACCGGGGAACGGGCACCCTGCGGACGGCTCGGCGATGCGCACCGGAGTCAGGAGAACGACTTCGAGGGCTTCCGGCTCGACGACGTGGTGTTCGCCTGTGGGTGCCGGCAGTCGCGGCACGAGTTCCACGACGGCAGCGTCCGGATCCGGACCGTGCGGCACAACGGCAAGGTGCTGCTGGACGAGCACAGCGGCGACCACGAAGCCTAGTCATGGCGAGCTATCACGACGTCGTGGTGATCGGAGGCGGCGGCGCTGGGTTGCGAGCTGCCATCGCGGTGGCCGAGACCAACCCGGCGCTGCGGGTCGCGGTGATCTCGAAGGTCTATCCGATGCGCAGCCACACGGTGTCCGCCGAGGGCGGTGCCGCGGGCGTCGCGGGGGCGGACGACACGTTGGACGAGCACGCGTACGACACCGTGTCGGGCAGCGACTGGCTGTGCGACCAGGACGCGGTCGAGGCCTTCGTCGCCGAGGCGCCGCGCGAACTCCTCCGGCTCGAGCACTGGGGGTGCCCGTGGAGCCGGCAGCCGGACGGGCGGATCGCCGTCCGCGCGTTCGGCGGCATGAAGAAGAAGCGCACCTGGTTCGCGGCCGACCGGACCGGGTTCCACCTGCTGCACACGCTCTTCCAGACCGCGCTCTCGTACTCCGACATCGTCCGGTACGACGAGTGGTACGTCACCAAGCTCCTCGTCGACGACGGCCGCGCGTACGGCGTGGTCGCGATCGAACTGGCCACCGGGCGGATCGAGACGATCACCGCGAACGCGGTCATCGTCTGCACCGGCGGGTGCGGACGCGTCTTCCCGTTCACCACGAACGCCAACATCAAGACCGGCGACGGGATGGCGCTCGCCTACCGGGCCGGCGCCGCTCTCAAGGACATGGAGTTCGTGCAGTACCGCCCGACCGGCCTGCCGTTCACGGGCATCCTCATCACTGAGGCCGCCCGGGCTGAGGGCGGGTGGCTGCTCAACAAGGACGGTTACCGCTACCTGCAGGACTACGACCTCGGTACGCCGACCCCGGAACCGGTGCTGCGCAACATGGAGCTCGGCCCGCGGGATCGGCTGTCGCAGGCGTTCGTGCACGAGGTGGAGAAGGGCCGGACCATCGACACGCCGTACGGTCCGGTGGTCAACCTGGACCTGCGGCACCTGGGCGCGAAGCTGATCGACGCCAAGCTGCCGTTCGTCCGCGAGCTGTGCTCGAAGTACCAGAACATCGACCCGGTGCGCGAGCTGGTCCCGGTACGGCCGGTCGTGCACTACATGATGGGCGGCATCCACACCGACCTCCGCGGCGCCACGTCGCTCGAAGGTCTGTACGCCGCCGGCGAGGTGGCCTGTGTCAGCATCAACGGCGCCAACCGGCTCGGCTCGAACTCGTTGCCGGAGTGCCTGGTCTTCGGCAACCGCGCGGGGCGGGCCGCGGCCGTGTTCGCGGGCCGCTACCACCGCGGAGTACCGCACTCGATTCTCGCGCTGGGGCGGGACGAGGAACGGCGGCTGGCCGCCGAGGTCGGCCGGCGCACCGACAGCCACGAGCGGATCGCGGACATCCGGACCGAGATGCAGGCCACGATGGAGAACGGCGCCGGCATCTACCGCGACGGGGACTCGCTCACCAAGGCGGCCCGGCAGTTGGAGGAGTTGCAGGTGCGGTTCCGGCGCGCCGGGCTCGACGACCACAGCACCGACTTCAACACCGAGCTGATCGCGTGGCTCGAGCTCGGGTTCATGCTGGACGTTGCCGAGAGCATCATCGCCTGCGCGATCCGCCGGGAGGAGTCGCGCGGCGCGCACCAGCGCACCGACTTCCCGGCCCGCGACGACGAGCGGTTCCTGGCGCACTCGCTGGTCAGTCGCCAGCCGGACGGGTCCGGCCGCGTCACGTACCTGCCGGTGACGATCACCCGCTGGCCGCCGGGAGAACGGGTGTACGGGAGGGGGTAGCGATGGCAGACGAGATCACCCTCGAGGTCGCACGCTACCGGCCGGGGGTCGACACCGAGCCGGTGCTGCAGTCGTACCAGGTTCCGCTCCGCGAGCACTGGGCGGTCCTCGACGGCCTCACCTACGTGAAGGACCACCTGGACGGCACGTTGTCGTTCCGGTGGTCGTGCCGGATGGGCATCTGCGGCAGTTGCGGGATGACGGTGAACGGCGAGCCGCAGCTGAGCTGCGCCACCTTCCTCACCGACTACGCCCCCGGTCCGAT
This sequence comes from Kribbella sp. HUAS MG21, assembly GCF_040254265.1. Classification (GTDB taxonomy): domain Bacteria; phylum Actinomycetota; class Actinomycetes; order Propionibacteriales; family Kribbellaceae; genus Kribbella. The sequence continues at coordinate 4,694,771 of NZ_CP158165.1, read as the reverse complement.
CCGGGTCGAGCCGTTGCGCAACTTCCCGGTGATCCGCGACCTCGTCGTCGACATCGACGACTTCATGACCAAGCTGCCGACGGTCACGCCGTGGATCGTCCGGGACGTGCAGAGTCCTGTCGAGGAAGGCGAGTACCTGCAGACGCCCGAGGAGCTCGACGAGTACCAGCAGTTCAGCATGTGCATCAACTGCATGCTGTGCTACTCGGCCTGCCCGGTCTACAGCCTCGAACCGGAGTTCATCGGCCCGGCGGCGATCGCACTGGCGCAGCGCTACAACCTCGACTCGCGCGACGAGGGCGCCGACGAGCGGCGCGCCGTACTGTCGTCGCCGGAAGGGATCTGGGCCTGCACCTTCGTCGGCGAGTGCAGCGCGGTGTGCCCGAAGGGTGTCGATCCGGCCGGGGCGATCCAGCGCTACAAGCTGACCGCGGCGACACGGTCGATCAAGGACCTGCTGATGCCGCGGAGCAAGCGGTGAGCGTCTACCACCGGCCGGTCCGGCTGTTCTGGTGGCTCGAGCGGCGTTCGTACGTGCTGTTCGTACTGCGTGAACTCAGCAGTGTGTTCGTCGCGTGGTTCGTGGTGTTCCTGCTGCTGCTGGTGAAGGCGATCAGCGACGGCGCGGCGTCGTACCAGCGCTTCCTCGACTGGAGCGGGCAGTGGTGGATGGTCGCGATCAACGTCGTCGCGCTGGCGTTCGTGCTGCTGCACGTGGTGACCTGGTTCGGCCTGGCGCCGCGGGCGATGGTGATCAAGGTCCGCGGGACGCGCGTGCCGCCGCGCCAGGTCGTTGCCGCGCACTACCTGGCCTGGCTGGTGCTGTCAGCGGTCGTCGCCTGGCTGGTGCTGCGATGAACCGCCGCTCTCCGGAGCCTTTCCTCTGGATGCTGTTCAGCTCCGGCGGCATGGTGGCCGCGCTGATGGTGCCGGTGCTGCTGTTCCTGTTCGGGCTCGCGTTCCCGCTCGGACTGCTGACACCGCCCGACCACGCGGAGGTCCTCGGGTTGCTCCGGCATCCGGTCACTCGGCTGGTGCTTTTCGGGGTGTGCGCGCTGGCCCTGTTCCATTGGGCGCACCGGTTCCGCTACACGCTGTACGAGGGCCTGCAGCTCAAGCGGTACGCCGTACCGATCGTGGCACTGTGCTACGGCGGCGCCGTCGTCGGCTCCGTCGTCGCGGCCTGGCTGCTGCTGACGGTCTGACACAATCTCGCGCATGCGCGAGATTGTGGTGATCGGGGTCGGGGCCGGGGATCCGGAACAGGTGACGATGCAGGCCGTGGCGGCGCTGAACCGGGTCGACGTGTTCTTCGTGCTGGACAAGGGTGAGGTCAAGCAGGAGTTGGTGGACCTGCGGTCGGAGATCCTGCGGCGGTACGCAACGTCTAAGGAGTATCGGGTCGTCGTCGGGCGGGACCCGGAGCGCGACCGGACGAGTTCGGCGTACGTCGAGGCCGTCGACGACTGGCGGCGGCGCCGGGCCGACGTGTGCGCGGGGATGATCGCGGACGAACTGGGCGAGGACCAGGTCGGCGCCTTCCTGGTCTGGGGTGATCCGTCGCTGTACGACAGCACGCTGGCGATCCTGGACGACATCCTCGCGCGCGGTGAGCTGGCGTTCTCGGTCGAGGTGATTCCGGGCATCAGCAGCGTGTCGACGCTCGCCGCGCGGCACCGGGTCGGCCTGAACCAGGTCGGCCGGCCGATCCAGATCACCACCGGCCGGCGGCTGGCCCGCGAATGGCCTGCCGGGGTGGACGACGTGGTCGTGATGCTCGACGCGCAGACCGCGTTCACCGAGCACCTCGACCAGGACGCCGACATCTACTGGGGCGCGTACCTCGGCACGCCCGACGAGATCCTCATTTCAGGCCCGGTCCGGGAGGTGGCCGCGGAGATCGAGAAGGCCCGCGCCGAGGCCCGCGACCGGAAGGGCTGGATCATGGACACCTACCTGCTGCGCCGTCACGCGGACCGGCGGGACTGAGCAGAACCACCGACAGCAGGATCGCGGCGAGGACGAAACCAGCGGCCGCCAGCCACGCCGCGCCGTACCCGTCGCGGAGTGCCAGGAGGTCACCGGCGCCTTCGGTGAGCCGCTGCGCGGTCGTGGATGCGGCTAGCGTGGCGAGTACCGCAGTACCGACGGCCGCACCTGCTTGTTGTGCGGTGTTGTTGAGGCCTGAGGCCACTCCGGCGTCCGCGGCGGCCGCTCCTGACATCGCCAGCATGATCGCGGCCGGGATGGCGATACCGATGCCGGCACCCATCACCGCGAGCACGGGGCCGACGTTGACGAGGTACGAGCCGTCGACCGGCGCCCTGCTGATCCAGAGCAGCGAGAGCAGGAAGGTGATCAGGCCGGCGACCAGCATCCGCCGCGGGCCGAAGCGGACCGTCAGCCGCGGGGCGATCGACAGCGACATCAGTGCGTTCATCAGTGGCGCCGGGACGAAGGCCAGGCCAGTAGTAAGCGAGTCGTACCCCAGGACGCGCTGCACGTAGAGGGCGGTGGTGAACTGGAAGCCGAAGCCGGCAGCGAAGAGCAGTACGACCACCACGTTGGCTACGGTGAGCTGGCGGCGCCGGAAGATGCGCAGGGCAAGTAGCGGCTGCTTGATGCGTGCCTGCCGTACGACGAACGCTGCGAGTAGCAGGAGTGACGCAGCAGCCTGTACCAGCGTGCGGGTCAGCGTTGCGTGCGGCTCTGCGGTCTGGACGATCGTGTAGACGCCCAGTGAGAGACCTGCGGTGACCAGCACTGCGCCGAGTACGTCTGCGCCATTGGCGAGGCCCTGTCCGGGCTGGTGGGCCAGGAGCTTGGCTGCGAAGGCTAGTGCGACGACGCCGATCGGTACGTTGATCAGGAACGCCCAGTGCCAGCCGACGGTCTGGGTGATCACGCCGCCGAAGATGAGGCCGATCGACGCACCGCTGGCGGCCGTGAAGCTGTAGACGCCCATTGCGCGTGCTTGCTCACCAGGAGCCGGGTAGAGGCTCACGATCATGCCGAGGATCACGGCCGAGGCCAGTGCCCCGCCGATACCTTGCAGGAAGCGGCCTGCGATCAGCGCTTCGGCGCTCGTCGCCACACCGCACAGCAGCGACGCGGCCGTGAACAGCCCCAGCCCTGCCACGAAAACCTTCTTGCTCCCGATCAGGTCGCCGAGCCGGCCGGCCAGCAGCAGGAGTCCGGCGAACGCGATCAGGTACGAGTTCATCACCCAGGCCAGGCCGGCCTCCGAGAAGCCCAGATCCTGCTGGATCGTCGGCAGCGCGACGGTCACCACGGTGCCGTCGAGGATGATCATCAGTTGCATCACGCAGAGCACGACCAGCGCCTGCGTGCGCCCGCGGACCCGCCCGGCCGCCGCCACCGCATCCACACTCACAGCCCATCTCCTGTCCTCGAAAATGCCCGACAGGAAGGACCATAACAGATAGTCCCGTAATAGACGATCTTTTAGTGGACGGTTCAGCTGGAGCGTTGCCGCGAACGCCGGACGGGCTGGGCGGTGACCGGGGTGGCCAGCGGGCCCTCGAGCAGGGTGGTGACGGCGTCCACAAACGGCTGCCGCTGCGGTGCGGCCAGCGCGGCGAGGGCGTCGGCGTGGACGCGGTCGACGATCCGCTGGCCTTCGGCGGCGATCTTCGCGCCGGCCTCGGTGACGGCGATGATGCGCGCGCGGCGGTCGGTCGCGGACGGCTTGCGTTCGGCGTACCCGGCCTTCTCCAGGGCGTCGACGGTGACGACCATCGTGGTCTTGTCCATGTACGCCAGCTCGGCGATCTGGATCTGCGTGCGCTCCGCCTCGAGCGCGTGCCGCAGTACGCACTGCATCCGCAGTGTCAGCCCGACCTCCGCCAGGGCCGCGGACAGCTGCGTCTCCAGCACGTGGCTCGCGTGCGTCAGGTAGCCGGTGATGTCGGGGACGGTGCGCTCCAGGGGTTCAGCCATACCTCCGAGGATAGCGCGGGACTATCTGCTCCGAGATGATCCTGATCCGGATAATCCGTGCTCGTGCTGTCGCCGGAATGCGACGGGTTGACCAGGCTGTCGCGAAACCGCGAGCCGGCGGGGGCGCGGGCGGTTTGGCTGGAGACATGACTGTTCTGACCACACCGACCGTTGCCGTCCGCTGGCTCGGGGTCGGCGCGGTGACGTTGGGGATCTTCGCGATCGTCACCACCGAGATCCTGCCGATCGGGCTGCTGACACCGATCGGCGCCGACTTCACGCTCACTCCGGGACGTACCGGCTGGCTGATGACGATGCCGGGACTGGTCGCTGCCGTCGCCGCGCCGGTCGTCACGCTCGCGACCGCTCGCCTGGACAGGCGGCTGATGCTGTGTCTCCTCATGGTGCTGCTGGCCGTGGCCGGGTTCCTCGCCGCGGCCGCGCCGGTGTTCTGGCTCGAGCTGGTCGCCAGGTTCCTCGTCGGGCTGACGATCGGCGGCTTCTGGTCGATCGGCGCCGGCCTCGCCGGGCGGCTCGTCCCGGAGCGGTGGTCGGCGCGGGCAACCGCTGTCATCTTCTCCGCAGTACCGCTCGGCTCGGTTCTCGGCGTACCGGTCGGCACCTTCGTCGGTGAGCTCACTGGGTGGCGTACGTCGTTCGCTGCGCTTGGTGTGCTCGCTCTGCTGGCGCTGGTGGCGTTGCGCACCACCGTCGCGCCACTGCCGCCGCTGCAGGTCACCCACGCCGCTGTACTGCGCAAGGCCCTGCGCAGTAGTCGGAACGCCCTCGTCGTCACCTGTTTGATCGTCACGGCTCACTTCGCGACCTACACCTACGTCACGCCGTTCCTGCGTGACGTCGTACGTCCTGAGCTCATTGGGTTGTTCCTGCTCGTGTACGGCGCCGCAGGTGTGGTCGGCAACGTCGTCGCCGGGTTGTGGGTCGCACGCGGCCTGCACGTCACGTTCAGCACCTGTGCCGCGCTGATCGCAGTTGCCACGCTGCTGATGCCTGTGCTGGGACGTAGTACGGCAGGGGCGCTGCTGCTGCTCGTGGTGTGGGGGCTCGGGTACGGCGGCGTACCGGTGTGCTCGATGACGATGTTCGCGTTGGCTGCGCCTGAGTCGCGGGAGGCGGCGACTGTGTGGTTCACCTCGTCGTTCCAGGCGGTGCTGTCGACCGGAGCGCTGCTCGGCGGGTTCGTGGTGGACGCGTGGTCGGTGTCGGTGGCGATGGTTGCCGGCGGTGGGTGCGCGGTGGCCGCGGTCGGGTTCCTGCTGTGGGGCAGAACACACCAGGTTTCGGGCACGTAGCATCACCGCTGTGGCGAGGACTGGAGTCGATCGGTGCCCTGGTGTGGTGGCTGTCCACCAGGCGGCTGACGGCGGGCTCGCCCGGGTACGGCTGCCCGGCGGGCGCCTGACCGCTGCCCAGCTCGACGTACTGCGGGTCGCTGCCGCAGAACTGGGTGACGGGCGGCTGGAGCTCACGTCGCGTGGCAACGTGCAGGTCCGCGGGTTGAGCCCGGACGGGCCGCGGGAGTTGTCGGAGCGGCTGTTCTCGGCTGGGTTGCTGCCGTCGTTGGCGCACGAGCGGGTGCGGAACATCCTGGCGTCGCCGCTGTCCGGTCTGGACGGGCAGTCGCGGTACGACGTACTGCCGGTGGCTCTGGCGCTTGACCGTGCGCTGTGTGCTCGGCCTGGATTGGCTGAGCTGCCTGGGCGGTTTCTGTTTGCGTTGGACGACGGTCGCGGCGATCTGGCTGATCAGCAGGCGGATGTGTCGGTGCGGGCCGTGGACGAGCGGACTGGCTTGCTGTGCGTTGGTGGCCGGGCCGTGCGGGTGGAGTGGGCCGACGTACCGGACCGGATGCTGGCTGCGGCTGAGGCGTTCCTGGAAGTACGGGACCAGGAGTGGCGGGTTGCCGAGCTCGCTCGGGGCGGGGACCAGATCCTCGATCGACTCGGCCTGCAGCCGACCGAGGCAGCACCCGCGGCCGCCACACGGGTTACGGCGGGCCGGTATGGCGATGCGCTGGTAGTCACGGTCCCACTGGGCAGCCTCACGCAAGAGCAGGCGGCCGCGCTGACACAGGTCGCTCCTGAGGTCCGCATCACGCCGTGGCGCTCCGTCGTCGTACCGGCTGCTGCTGATGGACTTGAAGCGGTTGGGCTGATCACAACACCGGACTCCGTCTGGGAAGGCGTCACAGCCTGCACCGGCCACCCCGGCTGCGCCAAGGCCCTGGCCGACGTCCGAACAGACGCCACGAACCTCCTGACCACCACCGCCAAGACACAGACCCGAGGCACGACCGAGGCGGGCGGAGCGACCGGGACCACCGAACCGGCCCGGGCCACCGGAGCCGCCGGGGTGGCGAGGGTGTTGGGGCGGGGGTTGCGGGTGCATTGGTCGGGGTGTGGGCGGCGGTGTGGGAAGCCGGGTGGGGTGTTTGTGGATGTGGTTGCGGTGAGTGATGGGTATCTGGTGGACGGGGAACGGGTGTGAGTTACGAGTACGAGCGGGACGGCGCGGAGATCTACCGGCGGTCGTTCGCGACGATCCGGGCCGAGGCGGCGCTCGGTGGGTTGCCGGCTGACGTGGCGCAGGTCGCCGTACGGATGATTCACGCGTGCGGGATGACCGACCTGGTCGCCGATCTCGCCTGGTCGCCGAACGTGGTGAAGAACGCCCGCGCCGCGCTGCAGGACGGCGCCCCGGTGCTGTGCGACGCGCAGATGGTCGCCGCCGGGATCACCCGGAAGCGCCTGCCGGCGGACAACGAGGTGATCTGCACGCTGCAGGATCCGCGGACGGTCGAGCTGGCGGAGCAGTTGGGGACAACTCGGAGCGCGGCCGCGGTCGAGCTCTGGCTGGACAGGCTGGCGGGTTCGGTTGTTGCTATTGGCAACGCTCCGACCACGTTGTTCAGGTTGCTGGAGGTGATCGCCGCGGGCGGTCCGCGGCCGGCGGCCGTGCTGGGCATTCCCGTCGGGTTCATCGGCGCCGCGGAGTCCAAGGAGGCGCTGGCGGCGAACGAGCTCGGCTTGGAGTACCTGGTGGTGAGAGGGCGGCGAGGTGGCAGTGCGATCACCGCCGCAGCCGTCAACGCAATCGCTAGTGAGGCGGAATGATGACCGACGGTACGCCGACCGCAGTTGACAGCTCGAGTGCGGTAGGGCGGCTCTGGGGCGTGGGGCTGGGGCCTGGGGATTCCGAGTTGGTGACGGTGAAGGCGGCGCGGCTGATCGGGGCCGCGGATGTCATCGCGTTCCACAGTGCGCGGCACGGGCGGAGTATCGCGCGTTCGGTGGCCGCGCCGTACCTGACGCCGGGGCAGGTCGAGGAGCACCTCGTCTACCCGCTCACCACCGAGACGACCGACCACCCCGGCGGGTACCAGGGCGCGATGGACGACTTCTACGCCGACTGCGCCGCCCGGCTCGCCGCGCACCTGGACGCGGGCCGCGACGTCGTAGTACTCGCCGAAGGGGACCCGCTGTTCTACGGCTCCTACATGCACATGCACAAGCGCCTCGCGGACCGGTACCCGTGCGAGGTCGTCCCCGGCGTGACCTCGGTCAGCGCCGCGGCCGCCGTACTCGGCCGGCCCCTGTGCGAGCGCGACGAGATCCTCACCGTCCTCCCCGGCACCCTCCCACCGGACGTGCTCGCCGACCGCCTCCGCACCACCGACGCGGCAGCCGTCATGAAGCTCGGCCGCACGTTCGCGGGTGTCCGCGAGGCCTTCGAGCTGGCCGGCCGCGCCGACGAGGCCTGGTACGTCGAACGCGCCACCACCGACGCCCAGCGCACAGCACCGCTCAACGAGGTCGACCCGGACGAGGTCCCGTACTTCTCCCTCGCCCTCCTCCCGAGCCCCATCAACAACACTTTCACTGCCCCGACCACCAAGACCGCCGCTGAGGGCTCCGTGACAGTCGTAGGCCTCGGACCGGCCGGACCGGAGTGGATGACCCCCGAGGTGCGGGCCGCCATCGCCGGTGCGGACGACGTGATCGGCTACACGACGTACGTCGACCGTCTCCCGGAGCGGGCGCGCCAGCGCAAGCACGGGTCGGACAACCGCGTCGAGTCGGAGCGGGCCGCGTTCGCCCTCGACCTGGCGCGCAAGGGCTCCACGGTCGTCGTGGTGTCGTCCGGTGACCCAGGTGTGTTCGCCATGGCCAGTGCGGTGACAGAAGTGGCAGCGGAGCCGGAGTACGCCGACATCGCCGTACGCGTGCTGCCTGGCATGACAGCCGCGCAGGCGGTCGCGAGCCGCGTCGGGGCACCGCTTGGGCACGACTACTGCGTGCTGTCGCTCTCCGACCGGCTCAAGCCGTGGGAGGTGATCGCCCAGCGCCTAGCCGCAGCTGCGCGGGCGGACCTGGCGATAGCGATCTACAACCCCGCCTCCAAGTCCCGCACCTGGCAGGTGGCGGCGACGCGGGATCTGCTGCTGGAGCACCGCTCCCCCGATACGCCGGTCGTGGTCGGGCGGGACGTCGGCGGCCCGGACGAGGTGATCACTGTGACAACGCTGGCGGAACTGGACCCGCAAACGGTTGACATGCGGTGTCTGCTCCTGATCGGCTCGTCACAGACCCGTACCGTGCCACGCCCAGCCGGGCCGCTGGTCTTCACTCCGCGCCGTTACCCGGCGACAGGCAGTGATGCCACCCCAGGAGTCGGTTAAATCCGCGCTTCGACCGTGTCAGCCCCGGTGCGGACGGGTAGGGACCGCCCGGAAGCCGACCTGTGAGGAGCCCGCGGAATGAGTCAGCAGTACCCCGGCGACACCGCCACGATCACCACGCCCGCCGGCGACGCCAGCACGGCCAAGTACGAGGAGGCGCGGGCGGCCGCGAGCCGGGCGATCAGCACGATCTCAATCCCCCAGGAGACGCCGCTGCGCACGCCCCCGGCCCCCGAGGCCGAGGCCGAGGTCGACCCGGAACTGCTGTCGTACCGCGGGTTCAAGTTCGGGGCGGCGTTCTTCGGCTACCTGATCGCGATCTCGATGTCGGTGCTGCTGCTGGCCGCCGTGGCCGCTGCCGCGTTCGGTACCGCCGAGATCCTCGACTACACGACCGGTGACGCGAAGACCCAGCCCGGCGCCGCGCTGCTGACGGCGGCCGGTGTCACGGTCTTCATGCTGGCGGTGGCGTTCTACACCGGCGGCTACGTTGCCGGGCGGCTGGCGCGCTTCGACGGCGGCAGGCAGGGCTTCGGAGTGTGGATGATCGCCCTGCTCGTCTCACTGGTCGCAGGTGGTGCCGGCTGGTTCGTGGACAACCAGTACGCCGTCGTGGACGACATCAACCGGCCGGACGTCTCACTGGCCGACAACACGCTCCTGCTCGGCAGCATCGGCGCGGCCGCCGCGCTGCTGCTCCTCACCCTGCTGGCCGCGATCGTCGGCGGCAAGTCCGGGCGGCGGTACCACGACCGCATCGACGAGTTGCTCTGAGTCACCCGCGGTAGACGTTGCGTCGGTTTCCCGCCGGGTACCTGGGGAACAACACGGGGCTTGTCCGACGAGGAGAAGCTGACATGACGCAGCAACAGCATCACGAGGAGACGCGCGTCGACCGGCTCGGACCGTCCGAGCTGTACGACGACGAACGAAGCGCCCCGCCCGCCCGTGATCGGGTGTCCCGCAGGCCCACCGGCGGCGCGACCTTCTACGGCTGGCTGGTCGCGATCGGCCTCATCGCGCTACTGACCGGTGTCGCGGGTGCCATCGCGGCAGCGGTCGACTATGCGGCCACATTCGACTGGTACGAGGCGATGAACAGCGCCAACACCGCCGGCACCATCGGGATCGTGTCGAGCGCGATCCTGCTGCTGATCCTGGCAGTCGCGTACTACCAGGGCGGCTACGTCGCCGGCCGCCTGGCGCGTTCGGCCGGCGCACTGCACGGGTTCGGCGTCTGGTTGGTCGGGGTCGTGGTGACCGCGATCGTCATGGGGCTCGCCGCGCTCGCCGGTTCGCAGTACGACGTACTGGACCGGATGAAGCTGCCGTCCGTGCCGATCGCGGACCAGACCCTCACAGCAGGCGGCCTGGTCGCCGTGGCCGCCGCGCTGGTGGTCACGCTGGTCGCCGCAGTCCTGGGCGGCCGCTCCGGCCGCCGCCACGACACAACGGTGTGACCAGCTAGCGGTACGCAGCCAGGGCCTTCGGGAAGAGCCGAAGGCCCTGGAGTGTTGCGTCTGGTGTGCTGGACGTGGCGGTGATCGGGGCGGGGCAGGCGGGGTTGTCGGCTGCTTATCACCTGGTGCGGCTCGGGTTCGCGCCGTACGACGAAGTGGTCGTGCTGGACCGGAACCCGGCGCCGGGTGGTGCGTGGCAGCATCGGTGGGACTCGTTGACGATGCACGACGTGCACGGGATCGCGAACCTGCCTGGCGTACCGGTGCCGTCGAGCGTAGGCGCGGAGCGGGCGAACGAGTTCGTGCCGGCGTACTTCGCGGACTACGAGAAGCGGTTCTCGCTGCCAGTGGCGCGGCCTGTGGCGGTGGAGAGCGTCCGGGCGATCGACGGCGGCTTCGCGCTGGAGACCTCGGCCGGACGGTACGACGCCGCGGCCTTGGTGAACGCCACCGGGACGTGGAACCGGCCGTTCATCCCGTGGTACCCGGGCATCGAGACGTTCGCAGGCCGGCAGTTGCACACCGCCGACTACCGCGGCGCCGTAGAGCTGGCCGGTCAGCACGTGCTGGTTGTCGGCGGTGGTGCGTCCGCGGTCCAGCTCCTGGCGGAGATCTCCGAAGTCGCGACCACGACGTGGGTCACGCGGCGGCCGCCCGAGTGGCGCACCGGCGAGGACTTCACCCCGGAGTACGGGCGACAGGTCGTCGCGCGCGTCGAGGAACGCGTGCGCGCCGGACTCCCACCCCGCAGCGTCGTGAGCGTCACCGGACTGCATCTGCGCCCGCAGGAGCAGGCCGCCTGGGACCGCGGCGTCTACACCCGGCTGCCGATGTTCTCACGCATCACACCCGACGGTGTCGAGTGGACCGACGGTCAGGCCCTGCAGGTCGACACCATCCTCTGGGCGACCGGCTTCCGCGCGGACCTCGCCCACCTCGTGCCGCTGCATCTGCGTGAACCGTCGGGCGGGGTGCGGATGGACGGCACCGCGACTGTCGCCGACCCGCGCATCCACCTGGTCGGCTACGGCCCGTCGGCCAGCACGATCGGCGCGAACCGCGCGGGCTTCACCGCGGCCCGCGACCTGCGCGACCTCCTCAAGCCGGCAGCGCTCAGCGCCTGAGGATCAGTCCTTCAGCTTGAACTGCAGCTCGGTGTCCCAGTCCTTCATGTCCGGCACCTCCCGCGGGTCCGACCGGTAGACCTCCAGCCGCGCGATCCAGCGGTCGCCGTACGCGTCCCACTCGAGCCCCTTCTCGTCGGCCCAGGCCAGCAGGTCGCGGGTCGCGTCCACCAGGCCGTCCGGGTGGCCGTGATGGGTGACGGTCGCGTACCGCCCGGCCGGGAGGACGCCGGTGACGATCTCGCCCTCCCCGGAGTGCAGGTCGTCGACCGGGAACCCGACCTCCATCACCAGTCCCGCCTCCATGTCGACCACGTCGTACTTGAAGAACGGCGCGTCGTTCGGCGCGATCTCGCGAGCCGCGAGCCAGTCGATCACTTCGCGCATCCGGTCGGCGAAGGCCGCGATCCCGTCCATCGCCACCTTGCCCCGCAGAGCGACGTACGGCCGCTCCCCGATCTCCACGATCTCTGGCATCAGCCCTCCCGGAACTCGATCTCGGCCACAACCTACCGGAGCGCCGGCAGGATGGAGTGCGGTTCCGACAGGCTCGCGGCGGTCCGCGCGCGGTGCCGGACGGGACGAAGGTCCCGGTCGGCAAGGTTCGATCGGCGGCGACCAGGTGGCGTTGGCCTCTGGAACCGCGGGCAGGCGCCAGTGCACGATCGAAACCTGCCGGGGTCTACTCAAAGCAGGGGGTCATCATGCTGAAACTCAAGGTCCTGGTCGCGGCGCTCGCGTTGATGGTCGTCGGAACGCCGGCCGCCGCGGAGCCGACGACACCGATCAGCTACGGCGCCGGTACGACGGCGACGCGCTTCACCGGTCTGGCGTTCGACACCTGTACGGCGCCGACGGTCGCCCAGATGACGGCGTGGAAGTCATCGCCGTACAAGGCGATCGGCATCTACATCGGCGGTGTGAACCGTACCTGCGCACAACCTCAGCTGACCCCGAGCTGGGTGAGCAGTGTGACGCGGATGGGCTTCCGGCTCATCCCGATCTACATGGGTTACCAGGCACCGTGCACCTTCCGAACCAACGCGGTGAAGATGACGGCGCCGTCAGCGACATACCAAGGCGCTCTCCTGGCGCGCGACGCCGTGAAGGTCGCCAGGGCGCTCAACCTGCTCGGCGGCAGCGCGATCTACGCCGACATGGAGCACTACAACGCCACGGACGCCACCTGCAAGCTGACAGTGCTGCGCTACCTCTCGGCGTGGACGAAACAACTGCACGCCCTCGGGTTCCTGTCCGGGGTGTACGCGCACCAGAACTCGGGCGCACCGCACCTCGCGTCCGTTTACAACTCGACCTCCTACGCCCGGCCGGACGCGCTGTGGATCGCGCGGTGGGACGGCAACAGCTCCCTCACCGGCTGGCCGACCGTACCCAACACGTTCTGGGCGGTCGGGCAGCGCGGCAAGCAGTACCTGGGCGACCACAACGAGACGCACGGCGGCGTGACGCTCAACATCGACAGCGACCGCTTCGACGCGCCGGTCGCCACGGTCTGGTACACGTACACGGCCCGTACGACGATCTACTCCTACAGCGGGCCGTCGACCGCGTACCCGATCCGCTCGACCATTCCGGCGAACTCCGGGCTCCGCATCGTCTGCCAGACGTTCGGACCGAAGATCGGCACCACTACGGTCTGGAACCGGCTGATCGACGGAACCTACGTCACGGACTACTACGTCCGGACACCGAACAAGACCGGCTACAGCGCGCCGATCCCCGGCTGCTCGTTCCCGTACCAGACGACTGTCAACAACCTCACCCGCCGGCAGGGCCCAGGTACGTCTTACGCGGCGTACCCGAGCCCGCTGCCGATCGGGTCGCTCGCCTGGATCACCTGTCAGCGAGCCGGCTCCAAGGTCGGCACCACCTCGGTGTGGGACCGGTTGAGTGACGGGAGCTGGGTCACCGACTACTACGTCGCCACACCGAGCAAGACGACGTACAGCCCGCCCAACCGGCGCTGCTGACGGCTACTTGGACCAGGGCGGCTGGACCGTTGTCCCGTCGGCCATGGAGCCGGTGAAGCCCGCGGTGATCGCGACGATCAGCTCCGCCTTGCCCTCACCGAGGTTGGTCAGCGCGATCGGCTCACCCGCCTGGACCACGGCGGAGTCGCCCGGGCCGAGCTTGTCGCCGTCCGGGGCGAGCTGCACCGTGCCGCTGAGCACGGTGAAGATCTCGTCCCGGTCGAGCGTGTGCGGCGCGTCGGCGGCATGCCCGGCGTCGACCGTGAGCCGCCACGCGCACAGCTCGGCCGACCCGAGGCTCGGCGCCGCGAACACGGCGAACTCCACTCCCGGCAGCTGGAACCGCGGCGCCTCCTCCGCGTGAATCACGTGCATGTCCGTCCCCCTTCACAATAGACAAGCTGACTTGACCAAGTCAGCTTGACTATCATGGATGCTATGACGCGATCGGGCAAGCCGGATATCGGCATCCTTCTGCTGCTGGCCGACCAGGAGTTCGTCCGCGCGCTCCGCGAGCACACGGCCGCCCAGGGGTACGACGACCAGGGCCGCTCGGACGGCTTCGTGCTCCGGACGCTGCACGACGGCCCGACCACGATCAGCCGGCTGGCCGAGCGGCTGGAGATCACCAAGCAGGGCGCGAGCCAGATCGTCGACGACATGGAGCGGCGCGGCTACGTCGAACGGCGCCCCGACCCGTCCGACGCCCGCGCCCGTCTGCTCCAGCTGACCGACCGCGGGCAGGCGGCACTGTCGGCCGCGCGCCGGTTCCACCACGCCTACGAGCGCCGGCTCCGCGCCCGGTTAGGCGACGAAGCGGTCGACATCTTCCGCGAGGTGCTCACCGAGATGGCTGGTGAGGCGCAGGTCAGTACGCCTCATTTTCGGGCGCTGATGTTCTAGGGGGCTGTACCGAAGAACGGGTTGAGGTCCGCAGCCGGTGCCGGCCTCCCGCCTGCGGAGGTCCTCCAGTCGCGCAGGAGCGGGACCACTACCCGTTCTTCGGTACGGCTCACGTGTTCAGGCGAAGTACTTCGGGAAGTAGTCGTGGGTGGGCCAGCTCGTGACGCCGCGGGACGCCGTCCACAGGGCCGCGTCGATGTCGCCGTACGACTTGCCGCTCGCGTCGTCGCGGCGGTTGAAGACGGCCGCCCAGCTCATGCCGTTGTAGGTGCGGACCAGCAAGGAGTACGTGCCCGGCATGCTCCCGGTGTGCCACGTGTTGCGGCCGGTGCCGCCGGTGACCGGGCGGATCTGCCAGCCGAGACCGTAGTACCAGCCGCTGGAGTTCACGCCGGTGGAGGGCTTGGCCCAGACGCGGCCGAGCGACGTACTGTTCAGCACGCTCGACGGCGCGTCGAACATCCTTGCCCAGCGCACCAGGTCCGGCGCGCTGGCGATCCAGCCGCCGTTCGCGTCCTGGGTCCGCATGCTGAACGAGCCGTACGGCGCGGCGAGGGTCTTCCCCGACATGTCGAGCACCGTCGGCCCGGTGTACTGCGACTCGTACGACGTCTCGCCGCTGTGCTTCGCGATCGTCCAGCCGAGCGCCATCCGCTGGATCTTCAACGGGGCCAGGAGCTTCTGCTTCACGTAATTCTCGTAGCTCAGCCCGCTGACCTTCTCGATCACGCGACCGGCGAGCAGGTAGCCGAAGTTCGAGTACGCGTACTTGCTGCCCGGGTCGAAGTCGAGCTTCTGCCCGGCCATGTACTTGATCACGTCCGCGTGCCGCAGCTCCATCGGGACGCCGAGCGTGCGGGAGATGGTCGCGTCCTTGAAGTTCGGGTCACCGGACACGTCCCGGTCCCAGCCGCCGAGGTGCTGGAGCAGCTTCCACAGGCTGATCGTGGACCAGCGCGGGTCGCGGGTGAGACCGGTGGCCGGGGTGATGTCGATCAGGTTCGCGACCGGGGTCGACAGGCTCAGCTTCCCGTCCTGCGCGAGCTTCGCGATCGCGGCGGCGGTGATCGACTTCGACACACTCGCGATCCGGAACAGCGAGGTCGGCTGCACGGTCAACGCGGTCGACGTACTGTAACCGCGAGCCAGCACCAGGCGCCCCTTGTAGGTCACCGCCAACTGCCCCGCCGTGATCCCGCGGGCCTGCATGAAAGCCTTCATCTGGTTGTCGAACCCGGCCAACGAGGACACCGCGGTCCCGGTCGTCCGCCAGGTAGCAGCCGCATCAGCCGGCCGCCCGATCCAGTAACCAGCCCCGGTCCCCACCGCAGCAGTAGCACCAGTCGCAACAGCCAACTTCCCAAGATTCCGGCGCGACAACTCCACGAACGTCTTCTCCTTCAAACCAGGGGGGCAACCCCGAAAGTCTTTCACCCCAGGAGGTCCACCCGACGAAACCCACCCGCCGCCCACCCAAACGGACACCGCTCCGCGTCGGCTGCCTTCTGGCCGCCTCCGGCGGCGTGCTGCCGCCGTGTTGTGCAGGTTGGTCGCGCACATGATCCCTGAACGACATTGCTAGGCGACGGCTGCCTTCCGGGGCGGGCTCCCGCCACGACAGTCGGCCGTGCCCCGGGATCCCCCTGCGCCCCACGAACCCGAACACGGCCCCACCCGAGCCGCCGAGTCGTGGACTTCGGCTGCGATTCACCGACCATTCCCCACGACTCGGGAAACCACTCCGGCGCCTATCGCCACGACTCGGCGAAACAGGCGCTCGTCGGTGGAGGGCAGTCGGCGGCTGGGGTGGTTAGCCGAGTGATGCGGTTAGCCGGATGGGCGGATGGCCAGGTGGGGTGCTGCATCCCCCTGATCCTGGCTCTGCCTTCGCGGCCGGCGAGCTACCTGCTTGATCTCATCAGTTCACAACCGAAAGTCGGAACGGTCTTGAGTGGCGCGGCGGCCTGCGGCGCAGTTCGCCCGAACAACCAGCACACATTCCGGCGGTAGCACGCCGCCGGAGGCGGCCAGCAAGACAGGCGCCGCGAAGAGGTGTCCTTTGGGCGTGAAGTCAGTCGACCATGGAGGCGTAGGAGATTACTCCTCGGCGGATTTGGTCTACGACCGCGCGGGCTGTACTGCGGAGGGGGGTGTCGCCGGCAGCGTCGGCTATTTGTTCGGTGAGGTCTATGAGTTGTTTGACCCAGCGGACGAAGTCGCCCGCGGCCAGGTCGGACTCGTACAGGACCTCGGCCAACGAAGCACCCGACGCCCAGCGGAAAGCCGGCCAGCAGAAGTTCAGGTCCATCGAGCGGAGGAAGTCCACCCGCATGTCCCGCTCCAGCGCGGACAGCTCCCGCCAGATCGAACCCATCCGCTCCAGCGCCAGCCGTACGTCGCCGCGCGGCAGTCGAGGTGATGTCGGGTCGTCCTTCGAGCGCGACTCGTAGACCAGCGCAGCAAGACACGCCGCCAACTCCGGCACCGTCAGGTCGTCGAACACGCCTTGCCGCAGGCACTCGGCCGCGACCAGGTCTAGCTCGGTGTAGATCCGCGCCAGCCGGTCGCCGGCCTCGGTGGTCTTGTCGCCGTCCAGGTAGTGCAGCGCGTCCAGCACCTGGCACACCCGGTCGAACTGCCGAGCGATCGTGTTCGTCCGCTGCTCGATCTTGCGCTGGACCTCGCGGTTCTCCCGATCCAGCCGGAAGTACCGTTCCGCCCAGCGGGCATGGTCCTCGCGGTCCGAGCAGCCGTGGCACGGATGCGCACGCAACTGCGCCCGCATCTCCTGCAGCTCCGGATCGTCAGCATGCGCGACGACATCACGTCCACGCGACGGCGGCCCGTCCTCGCCGAGCAGGTCGGTCCGGTTCCGCAGTACCTGGGCCAGCTCGCGCCGCTGCTGCGGGTTCCGCGGGTTGAACTTCCGCGGGATCCGCAGCGAACCGATCGCCTCGACCGGCGTCGGGAAGTCGACCATCGACAGCTTCCGCACCTGGCGGTCCAGCGTCAGCACGGTCGGCCGCGGACCCTCGCGCTCCGAGCGCATGCCCGGGTCGAGCACCAGTGCCCAGCCCGCGCTCCGGCCGGCCGGGATCCGGATGATGTCACCCACGCGCAGCTTCTCGATCGACTCCTGCGCCTCGATCCGCCGGTCCAGCTTGCGCCGCTTCGACCCGGACGCCTCGCGCTCGCCGATCCGGCGGCGCAGGGCGGCGTACTCGAGGAAGTCGCCGAGGTGACACTCGATCGACTCCTTGTACCCCTCCAGCGCCTCGGTGTTGCGCTGCACCTGCCGCGCCAGCCCGACCACGGCCTGGTCGGACTGGAACTGCGCGAACGACAGCTCGAGCATGTCCCGCGCGCGCGTCCGCCCGACCTGGCGCACCAGGTTGACGGCCATGTTGTACGACGGCGAGAACGACGACCGCAGCGGATACGTCCGCGTGGAGGCCAGCCCCGCGACCTCGCGCGGGTCGAACCCTGGCTGCCAGAGCACGACCGCGTGCCCCTCGACGTCGATCCCGCGGCGCCCGGCGCGGCCGGTGAGCTGCGTGTACTCGCCCGGCGTGATGTCGACGTGCGCCTCGCCGTTCCACTTGGACAGCTTCTCCAGTACGACGGTGCGCGCCGGCATGTTGATGCCGAGGGCAAGCGTCTCGGTGGCGAACACGACCTTGATCAGGCCGCGCGCGAACAGCTCCTCGACGACCTCCTTGAACGCGGCCAGCATGCCCGCGTGGTGCGCCGCGATCCCGCGGCTCAGCGCCTCGGCGAAGTCGTGGTACCCGAGGACGCCGAGGTCCTCGTCCGGGAGGTCCGCCGTACGCTCGGCGACGACCCGCTTGATCTCGTCGCGCTCCGCGGGCTTCGTCAGCCGCAGGCCGGACCGCAGGCACTGCACGACCGCGTCCTCGCAGCCCTTGCGGGAGAAGATGAAGTAGATCGCCGGCAGCAACGCCCCGGCGTCCAGCTCCTCGACCACGTCCGAGCGGTACGGCGTGAAGTGCGTCCGCGACGGCCTGTTCTTCGGCAGGTCCCGGCGCCGCCGGGGTTTGCGGGAGTCGTCGCGGAACACCCGGTTGTCGTCGCGGGCGATCCGGACCAGCTGCGGGTTGACCAGGTCCTTCAGGTCGGCCTTGACCGCCTTCGCCGGGTTGCCGGACTTGGACGGCTTCCCCGAAGCAGGAGCGCCGACCCGAGCGGTAGGCGCCTCACCCGCGAACAGGTCGTGCAGCCGCTTCCCGACCATCACGTGCTGGAACAGCGGCACCGGCCGCTTCTCCTCCAGGACGACGACGGTGTTGCCGCGGACCGTCTCGAGCCAGTCGCCGAACTCCTCCGCGTTGCTCACGGTCGCGGACAGCGAGACCACGGAGACCGAGTCCGGCAGGTGGATCAGCACCTCTTCCCAGACCGCGCCGCGGG
The DNA here is from genome assembly GCF_040254265.1 of Kribbella sp. HUAS MG21. GTDB lineage: Bacteria > Actinomycetota > Actinomycetes > Propionibacteriales > Kribbellaceae > Kribbella. The sequence continues at coordinate 4,676,206 of NZ_CP158165.1, read as the reverse complement.
ACCGGTCGGCCAGGTAGTGCACCTCGTCCATCACGACGTACGACAGGCCGAGCAGCGTCTGCGAACCGGCGTACAGCATGTTGCGCAGGACCTCGGTGGTCATGACGACGATCGGGGCCTCGGAGTTCACCGAGTTGTCGCCGGTGAGCAGGCCGACCTTCTCGGCACCGTACCTGCTCACCAGGTCGCCGTACTTCTGGTTGCTGAGGGCCTTGATCGGGGTCGTGTAGAAGCACTTCTGGCCGCGCTGCAGCGCCAGGTGGACGGCGAACTCGCCGACCAGCGTCTTCCCGGAGCCGGTGGGCGCCGCGACCAGCACCTGGTGGCCGTCCTCCAGGGCCGCGCAGGCGCGGAGCTGGAACTCGTCCAGCTCGAAGTCGTACAGCGCCCGGAACTCCTTGACGGCAGGATGCTCCTGGTCCGAGCGGAACGAGGCGTACTTCTCGGACGGGGTGCTCACGAACCCCAGACTATGCGACGGGCCCGACAAACCCGGCGAGCCGGTTCGCGATGAAGGTCGCGGCGTGGTCCAGCGCCTCGTCGGCCTCGGGCAGCAGGCCGGCGAAAAGCTGGTACACGTGCGGCGCTCCGGCGACCACGTCGAGACTCACGTCGACCTCCTGCTCGGCGGCGCGGGCCACCAGGCGGAGCGAGTCGTCCAGCAGGACCTCCGCCGTACCGACCTGCACGAGCAGCGGCGGCAGGCCCTTCAGGTCGGCGAGCAGCGGGCTCGCGAGCTCGTTGTGCGGATCGGTCCCGCCCAGGTAGTGCGCCGCGGACTCGGCCATGTTCGCCCGGCTGAACAGCGGGTCGAAGTCGCCGCGCGTGTCCATGCTCGGCCCGGACAGCGTCAGGTCCGTCCACGGCGAGAACAGCACCGCTCCCGCGGGCTGCGGCAGCCCTTCGGCGCGCGCCGCGAGCAGGACCGCCAGCGCGAGCCCGCCACCGGCCGAATCGCCTGCGATCACGACCTTCTGGCCGCCCTCGACCAGCTCCCGGTACGCCGCCAACCCGTCGTGCACCCCCGCGGGGAACGGGTGCTCCGGCGCCAGCCGATAGTCGAGCGACACCGCCGGTACGCCGCTGCGCCGGGACAGCGGCGCCGCGAGGTTCGCGCCCGTCCGCGCCGAGCCGATCACGTAGGCGCCGCCGTGCAGGTAGAGGATCACGCCCGCCTTGTCCGCGCCCTTCACCTGTACGTCGAGCGCCGGGACGCCGCCCAGCGTGCGCTCCGCGAGCGTCACGTCGTCGCCCAGCGGCAGGTTCGCGAACCGCTCGTCGAACTCGGCCCGCTGCTGCTCCGGCGTCCGTCCGAGCCGGCTCTTCTCCATCATTCCGCGTGCTGCGACGCGTTCTTCGACGCCCACGGCGCTCTCCCAGTGATAGATTCCGAGGAATATAGTTCTCTGCAACTACATTCCGAGGAATCTAATTCCCGTGACTGATCTCACAGCACTGTTCACGGACCTGGTCCGGCTGGAGACGCGGCTCTACAACGTGCTCGACGCGCGCCTGAAGGCCGAGCACGACCTTCCGCTCGGCCAGTTCGAGTTCCTGCGGTTCATCGAGGCGCACGGGACGAGCCGGGTCTTCGACCTCGCCCGCGCGATGGCGATCACCGTCGGCGCGACCAGCAAGGCCGTCGACCGGCTCGAGGCCGCCGGGCGCGTCCGGCGTACGGCGAACCCCGACGACCGCAGGTCCTCACTGGTCGAACTGACCGACGCCGGCGCGCAGGCGCTCGCGGCCGCGTCCCCGACCGTCGAGCAGGAGCTGCAGACATGGGTTGGCTCGGTGCTGCCCGCAGCGGCCCTGGAGCAGCTCGCCACGTCGCTGTCGATGCTCCGACAACGCGCGGAGCTCGACCGCCGGACCGACCGTACTGAGGCGGGTGCGACCCCCAGGCCATCACAATCGCCGCCACTTCGTTGATCCTCGCTCGAGCGGGAGCGATCCGCGCCATTGTGATGGCCTGGCGATCGGTACTCCCTAGCCGATGTGGTACGGGTCGCCGTACACGGCCCAGTCGAGCGGGGTGTCGAGGTTGAAGTTGCGGTTCCGGAGGAAGACCCGCTGGGCGGTGTCCACCCGGCTGGTGTCGCTGTGCGCCTCCTCCTGCTTCATCGCCCAGACCCGCGCGTCCAGGAACGCGTTCAGGTACGTCGACTCGCTGCCGCCCTGGGCCGGCGGCTTCGCCTTCGCCAGCGCGCGCTTGCGGATCGAGCCGAAGCTGGTCGCGTCGCCGCCGTTGCCGTGCATGACGATCGCGTCGTAATAGCAGAACTGCCCGAGCGTGCGCAGCCCGTCCGCCTTCGCCCGGGACACCGCCGGGTTGAAGTACACCCGGTCCCGCTCGTCGTTCTGGCACTGCCGGAACACCGAGTCGCCGGCCGCGGTCCGCCAGTCGCGCGGGTAGTTCGGGTCCAGGCCCGCGTGCGAGTCGCTGCCGTCCACCTCCCGCAGCGCCGGCAGGTACTTCGCCAGCACGTTGCCGGGTTTGCGGTCGGCGTACAGCTCCACGAGGTCGAGCATGTCGCCGGTCCCGGAGCAGAACCCGATGATGCCGGCGGTGTACCCGCGGCCGTCGTCGATGTCCTCGATGTACTTGTACTGCGCCTTCCAGTCGAGCGACGAGTTCTCCGCGCTGCAGACGATCTTCATCGCGATCTCCTTCTTCGCGGGATCGTCGAGCCCGGTCGCCCGCACGGCGGCGCCGGCGGGTACGGCGTAGCGCGAGACGGCGAGGCCGGCGGCCGGGACGGCGGCCAGCGACAGGCCGAGCAGCAGCGCGGTCCGGCGGGCGGGGCGGTACTCGCTCCGGTACTCGCTCCGGTGATCGCTGCGGTGTTCGCTCCGGTGTTCCATGAGGGTCCTCCGAGGGGCGTCCGAGGATGAACTGTTAGGAAGCTTTCCTATCAGCCAGCGGACGCCGTGAGAACACCGTGGACGTCAAGGTTTCGTCTCAGGCGAAGACGGTCAGCGCGCCCGGCGCGATCCCGATATCGACCGGCAGCGGCCCGAGCGGCTCCCCGTCGGCGTACGCCGTGATGCCCGGCGACTCGATCCGCACCGAGCGGCCGCGCAGCATCCGCACCGCCGGGTGGCCGACATGGGTGCCCTTCGACAGCTTCGGGAACATCTGCAGCAGCGTCAGCCGCGACACCGGCTGGATGATCGTCACGTCCAGCTGCCCGTCGTCGATCTCGGCGTCGGCGCAGATCTGCAGTCCCCCGCCGTACGTCGGTCCGGTGCCGACCGCGACGAGCATCGCACTGGTCTCGATCGGGTCGCCGTCGACCGTGACGACGTACTCCAGCGGCTTGAAGGTGCGGAGCTCGGCCAGGGTGGCGACCGTGTAGCGGGCGTTGCCCTTCGGCCAGGTCATCGCGTTCGCGCGCTTGTTGACGAGTGAGTCGAAGCCGCCGGCCACGACCGTGGTGATGAACTCGTCCTTCGCGACCGCGAGGTCGATCGCCCGGGTGCGCCCGGCGACGATCAGGTCGGCCGCGGCGGCCGGGTCCTTCAGCGGTACGCCGATGCCGCGGGCGAAGTCGTTGCCGGTGCCGGCCGGGATCACGCCGAACGGCATCCCGGAATTCGCCAGCACCTGCGCGCCGAGGTGGATCGTGCCGTCGCCGCCGATCAGCGCGACCGCGTCCGCACCGGACGCCACCACCTCGGCGGAGATCCGGCCGACGTCCTCGGCGCAGGTCGTGGTGTGCACATCGACGGTCAGCCCGGCCGCGGCCAGCCGCTCCCGCACCGCCGGGGCGATCCGAGCACCAAGACCCCGCCCGCTGGTGGGATTCACCACCAGCGCGATCCGCCGACTCACTCAGTCCGCCAGGAGTTCTTCGGTACGGCGGGCGCGGCGGCGGTCGTTGATCCGCGAGATGATCTCGGCGACGAAGAACAGCAGGCACATCGGGATCGCCAGCAGGCACATCGTGAACGGGTCACCGGACGGCGTCGCGACGGCGGCGAACACGAAGATCACCAGGATGATGTACGGCCGGAACTTGCTGAGCGCGGCGGCCGGCACCACGCCGACCATGTTCAGCAGCACGACCACCAGCGGGATCAGGAACGCGATCCCGAAGACCAGCATCGTCCGGATCACGAAGTCGAGGTACTTGCTGATCTCGACCAGGTTCTGGATGGCCTCGGGGGTGAAGCCGAGCAGGATCTCGATGCCCTTCGGCAGCGTCCAGTACGCCACGAACAGGCCGCCGGCGAACAGCGGCGCCGCGATCGCGGCGAACAGGTACGCCCACTTCTTCTCGTTGCGGTGCAGCCCCGGCGCGATGAACGCCCAGAGCTGGAACAGCCAGACGGGCCCGGACGTGACCAGGCCGATCATCGCCGACACCTTGATCCGGAACGTCAGCGGGTCACCGACGCCCTGCAGGGTGAGCTGCGGCTTCAGCTCGCGCGCCTCGGCGTACGGCTTGATGGCGGTGTTGAACGGCTTCGTCAGGAAGTGGAAGGCCTCGTTGTAGAAGAACCACGCCGCGATCGTGCACACCACGATCGCGAGCACACTGATGAGCAGCCGGTTCCGGAGCTCGACAATGTGCTCGCGCAGGGTCATCCGACCCTCTGGGTCCTTCGGGCGGTGGTCCTTCTTTTCCTTCCGCCGCCCGAACTTCACCATCGACACAGGTGGGGCGTTCGGCTCAGTTGGCCGTGTGGCTCGGCGGCAGGCCGTCGCCCGGCGCCTGGCCGTTCACCTGGTTCGGCTGCTGGGCCGACTGCTGGGCTGCCTGCGGCGCCGACTGCTGGGCCGGCTGCTGCACCTGCTGCTGCGCGCTCGGCTGCGAGGCGTCCTCGGTCAGCTCCGGGTCCTTCTTCCGGGGGCCGACCTCCTCCTCCCAGATCTTCTTCGACTTGCCGAGCTGCTTCACCAGCGCCGGCAGCTTGGCCGAACCGAACAGCAGCACGACGATCGCGAGAATGATCAGCCATTCTGCGCCTTGGGGCATACCGATGAGCGGTGCTGCCATGTCGATCTCTCCCTCTCCAACATCAACTCGGGACTCGAGCCTGAGTTCGTGGCCGAATACTACGCCGGAGCGTCGGCGTCCTCACGGGTTTGTCCAGACCCGGCCGCGGACTGCGCTGCCTCCAGCTTGGACTGGGCGGCGACCAACTCACGCGTCAGTGCCTTGCCCTGGCCCCACAGCTTCAGCGCGAGCAGGGCGAGCACGATCAGCCACACCGCCACCACCGCGAGGAAGAGCAGGAACCAGTACATACCCAGGAGCCTAGCCGGTTCCGGCCCGGCGCCCACGCCCCGCGGTGCGTCTCCGCGGACAACGGTGCCGGAACGTGATGGTAAAACCGAGTGTCCTGCAGACACTGTCAGACACTGTCAGACCGGCGCGAGGGGTGCGGATGATGCGGATCGGGGTCGGGGAGCGACGGGCGCGGCTGGGGCGGCGGCACCGGCTCGGCGCGGGCTGCCAGGCGGCGGACCCGGTCGAGGCGGCCGCGTCGATGGTCGCGCTGCACGCCACCGATCCGGCCACGGTGCACCTGAGCGTCGCGGCGCGGGTGCCGGGGAGTGACGTCGCGGGCACGGAGCGTGCACTGTACGACGATCGCTCGCTGATCCGGATGCTGGGCATGCGGCGGACCGTGTTCGTCGTACCGACGCCGTTCGCGCCCGTCGTCCAGGCGGCGTGCACGGACGACATCGCGGTGAAGCAGCGGAAGCTGCTGGTCAGGCACCTGACCGAGTCCGGGATCGCCGACGACGCGGACGCGTGCGGGCGGTGGCTGGCGACGGTCGAGGAGTCGACGGCGACCGCGCTGGCGCTGCGGGGGTCGGCGACCGCTCAGGAGCTGGCGTCCGACGAGCCGCGGTTGCGGACCCGGTTGAACATGGCGGTCGGCAAGGCGTACGCCACCCAGCCGTACGTGACGAGCCGCGTCCTGTTCCAGCTGTCGGCGGACGGGCGGATCGTACGGGGGCGTCCACTGGGGACCTGGCTGAGCGGGCAGCACCAGTGGTCGCCGGCTGCGGACTGGCTGCCTGGCGGGCTCGGTGAGAAGCCGACCGCGGAGGCGGCGCGGGTGACGTTGGCGCGGGCGTGGCTGACGTCGTTCGGGCCGGGCACAGCGGCGGATCTGCAGTGGTACGCCGGTTGGACGCTCGGGCAGACGCGCAAGGCGCTCGCGGCTGTCGAGGCGGTGGAGGTGGACCTGGACGGCCAGGTCGGCTACGTGCTGCCCGGCGACGAGGCGCCCGAGGTGCCGGTGGAGCCGTGGGTGGCGTTCCTGCCCGGGCTCGACCCGACGCCGATGGGGTGGAAGGAGCGCGACTGGTTCCTCGGACCGCACAAGGCCCGGCTGTTCGACAACACCGGCAACATCGGGCCGAGCATCTGGGCGGACGGCCGGATCATCGGCGGCTGGGGGCAGCCCGAGTCCGGCGAGGTTCGCTACCAGCTGCTGGAGGACGTCGGCGCCGACGTCAAGGCCCTCGTGGACACCGAAGCCGAGCGTTGGACCACCTGGCTGGCCGGCGTCCGCGTCACCCCACGCTTCCGCTCGCCGCTGGAGAAGCAGCTCAGCCAGGGCTGATCCGCACGACCGCTCTCGAACGGGCAGCGGTGGCGGGTCAGACGTCATACGCCGAGAGGGCCTCGCGGGCGGTGGCGGCGATCTGGGTGGTGAGGTCCGGCGGGTCGAGGACCGTGGCGGCGCCGCCCAGGCGGAGGACGAGGCGCTGGAGCCAGCTGGTGTCCGCGACCCGGAGCTTGACGACGAGCGAGTTGCCGGGGCCCTCCTCGACGGACTCGTTCGGGTAGTACTCGGCGACCCAGCGCGCGGGCGGGTCGAGCTTGAGCGTGGCCAGCAGGTCGCGCTCGGACGGCTGGAACATGCCGTTGGACAGGTCCCGCGGGGTCGCCTCGGGCGGCGGCTCGCTCGGCAGGTCGAGCAGCTTCACGGCCGCGATCCGGTCCAGCCGGAACAGCCGGACGTCCTCGGCCAGCCGGCACCAGGCCTCGAGGTACGTGCGGCCCTCGGACACCACGAGCCGCATCGGGTCCACGTCGCGCTCGGTCGTCTCGTCGCGCGACGGTACGTCGTACGTCAGGTGCAACCGGCGCTTCGTGGCCAGCGCGCGGTTGACGGTCTCCGCGATCTCCGGCGCTGCCGGCTCCACGTGGACGTGCGCCGCCGCACCTTCGCTCGCCGCCGCGGCCTCGCCGGCGGCCCGCTCCAGCTTCGCGATCGCCCGGTCGACGGCGTCCCGGTCCGCGCCGGCCGTCACCTCGCGGAGCGTCCGCAGCGCGGTCAGCAGCGCCAGCGCCTCGGCCGCCGCGAGCCGCAGCGGGCGCGCCAGGTAGTCGGCGTTGTTGATGTGGATGACGCCTTCGCCCTCGGCCGCCTCGATGTCGATCTCGATCAGATCGCCCATCTGCGCGCCGGGCAGCCCGCAGAACCACAGCACCTTCAGGTCCGCGAGGATCTGCTTCGGCCGGACGCCGAACTCCTTCGCGACGTCGTCGACCCGCGCCCCGTCGTTCTCCCGCAGGTACGGCACGAGCGCCAGCAGCCGCTGCACCTGATCACGCGCGTTACTCATCCGCCCGCCACCGTCCGCAGCCGCCACAGCACCCCGTCGAGTACGTCGCCAGGTCCTTCGACGACCGCATCCGTCCCGTACGACGCGATCTCCTCGGCCAGCACGGACGAGTCGGCGTACGGGACGTGCAGCAGGTCCCAGCCCTCCTCGTACGGCTCGACGGCGTTCGCGCGGCGGCGCAGGCTCACGCACGAACCGGTCCGCGCCCGCACCTTCGCCTCGGACGTCGGCCGCGGCGGCGCCAGCTCGGTCACCAGCGACCGCAGGTCCGTCCCCTCGGGCACGGTGAACGCGCCCGGCTCCCCCACCGTCCGCACGTCGCTGCCGATCCGCGACAGCCGGAACATCCGCATCGCCTGGCGGTCCCGGTCCCGGCCGACGACATACCAGCGACCGTGCCACGAGACGATCCCCCACGGCTCCAGCGTCCGCGTGGTCGGCTCCGACGCGCCGCTGCGCAGGTGCTGGAAGCGGACCGCCTGCCGGGCCACGACAGCCGCCCACAGCGGGTCGAACGCCGGCTCGGAAGCGCCGACGTGCGGCTCGATCGCGCTGAGCGCCGACTGGTCCGTCTGGATCCCGGCCGCCTTCAGCTTGAGCACCGCCGACGTGGTCGCCTCGGACAGCCCGGCATGCTGCCACACGCGCGCGGCGACGCCGAGCACGGCGGCCTCGTCGGGCTCCAGGTGGACCTCGGGCAGCTCGAACACGTCCCGGCGGATCCGGTAGCCGACCTCGTCGGAGAAGAACTTGTCGATCGTGCCCATCTCGATCGGGATGCCGAGGTCGCGCAGCTCGTCCTTGTCGCGCTCGAACATCTTCTCGAAGGCGTCGTCGGTCTGTCCCGCGTACCCCTCGACGACCTCGCGGATCCGCTCCTTGGTCACGTAGGTGCGCGCGACCAGGAGGCAGATGACCACGTTGAGCAGCCGCTCACTCTTCCGCGCCGACACCCGACCACCTTACGGCCTCCGGGCGTCCAAAACCCGCCTTTTCGCATCGAAACTTCGAACACCGGTTCGACGGCACCGGCGTGTTCTAGTCTCACCGTGTGATTCGGTGGCGGGACGGTGTGGTGGCGGCGGTCGGGCGGAGCTGGGCCGGCGCGCTCGAACTGACAGTGACGGTCGGGGAACAGTCCGTGCGCGCCCTGACGTACCCGGACCTCGTCGGCACGCCGGTCACGGGCGACCGCGTCCTGCTGAACGTAGGCGCCCTGGACCGCGGCCTCGGGACCGGTGGCTACGCCCTGGTGGTCGCCGTACCGGACCGGCTGCCGGAGGACCCACCGGAGCGCGGGCACCTCGTGAAGGCCCGCTACACGCCGCTGCAGGCCATGGTGCTGGGTGCGGACGAGCAGGACTCCCCCGACCACGACGTACTGCGGGACGCCGACGACCTCTTCGGTACGCCGGTAGTAGTGGCCGACCTGCATTCCGCACTGCCTGCTGTGCTGGCCGGGGTCTACGAGGCGCGGCCGACCACACGGGTCGTCTACGTGATGACGGACGGCGGTGCGCTGCCGCTGGCGTTCTCGCGGAGTGTCGCGACGCTGCGGGACGCCGGGTGGCTCAGCGGGACTGTGACGGTCGGCCAGGCGTACGGCGGGGATCGTGAAGCGGTGACCGTCCACACCGGGCTGCTGACCGCAGTACAGGTGCTGGCGGCCGAACTGGTGGTCATCACGCAGGGCCCGGGCAACCTGGGCACAGGTACTCGCTGGGGCTTCTCGGGCGTCCAGTCAGGTGAGGCGGTCAACGCGATCGGCACCCTGGGCGGCCGCGCCGTCGCCTCGCTGCGCATCTCCGAGGCGGACCCCCGCCCGCGCCACCGTGGCATCTCCCACCACAGCCTCACCGCCTACGGCCGCGTAGCGCTCCAGCCGGCCGATGTCGTCGTACCGGATCTGGCCGGCGACTTCGGCGACGCCGTACGGGACGCCGCCGAGCCACTGAAGGCCAGGCACCGGGTGGTGCGCACAGGTGTCGAAGGCTTGTACGACGCCCTGCAGGCCGCCCCGGTCAAGCTGTCGACCATGGGCCGCACCCTCGACGAGGACCGCGCCTACTTCGAAGCCGCCGCCGCAGCAGGCCGCCACGCGGCCCGACTGGTGGACGTACCGGGCCCACAGCGCGGCTGAGCGGTGGGTTCAGGTCCACCTGGGGTGTGGGCGCAGCACTCCTGATCCGGGGCGGCTGCGCGGTGACAGTGGTTGCATGAACAGCACCAGGCATCGTGATCTCACCGTCCATGACGTGGTACCGCCGGAGCCGCCGCTGGCTGTGCGGAGTGCGACCACGCTGTGGTTCGCGGCGATCGGTGCCGGCGTCGTCGAGTCCGTGCTGGGTGTCCTCGGCGCCCTCGCGGACGGGTCGTCGTTCTTCGGGCTGCTCCTGCAGGTCGCGTTCCGCGCGATCGTGTACGGCGGACTGTTCGTCGTCGTCGACCGCTACTTCCGGCACGGCGTCGGCTGGTCCCGCTGGCTGCTCGCCGGGCTGCTCGGGACCGTCGGCATCGCCTCGCTGGTGGTGGGACCGGTCACCTGGTTCCTGCGTGACGGCGATTTCGGGGCACTCGACTGGTCGGTGTCGTTCGTCGCGTTCGCCGCGATCCGGTGCGTTCATCTGACCGCGGTGGTGACCGCGATCCTGCTCAGCTTCCAGCCGGACGCGAACCGCTGGTTCGGCCGCCGCCCGGTCCGGCGAACGCGCTGAAACGGCGAAGGACCGGCCTCCCGCGGACGGGAGCCGGTCCTTCGCCGTGCGTTCTTACTGCCCGCTTACTGCCCGGTCTGCTTCGCGGCCGGGAACGCGTTCAGGACGTCGATGACGGCGAACGCGTTGATGGTCTTGCCGGCCTGGTCCTTGGAGGCTGGGAGCTCGACCAGCACGCGGCTGCCGACCGGGATGCCGGCGAAACCGTCGAGCGGCCCGGCCTTGCCGTCGGCGCCGGGGCCGACCGGCGGGAGCTGGTCCGTCGGTGAGCCCGGCTGGGCCGGCTGGCCGTTGGCGGCGGGCTGGCCGTCCCAGGTGCTCGTCTGCTTCTTGCCGGTGTAGTCGTAGATCACGAAGCGGCCGACCAGCTGGTCGCCCTTGGCGATCGGCTTGCCCTTGCCCTGGGCGAACACGACCGGCTTGCCGGGCTTCGCCGGCGGCTTGGTGCCGGGCGCGACCGTCACCTTCGGCTCCGCGTTCAGGGCGCCGGAGACGGTGATCTTGGTCGGCGTCGACGGCTTGACCTCGGTCGCCTCCAGCGGGGTGTTGTTGGCGGCCGCGCCGACCAGGTCGACGACGAAGATCAGCGTGTCGTCGCCCTTGATGCCGGCCTGCTCGTTGCCCTGCTCCTTGTAGCCCTTGTCGGACGGGATCGACAGCAGCACGCGGCTGCCGACCTTCTTGCCGACCAGGCCCTCGTCCCAGCCGGAGATGACGCCGCCGACGCCGATCGGGAACGACGACGGCGCGCCCCGGTCGTACGAGTTGTCGAAGACCTTGCCGTCGCGCCAGATCTGGCCGATGTAGTTCGCGGTGAGCAGCTCGCCCTTCTTCACCTCGGGACCGTCGCCCTCCTTGAGGACCTCGGTCACCAGCTGCTTCTCCGGCTCACCCTCGCGGTGCGTGATGGTCGGCTTCTGCCCGAACTCCGACGTCACCTTGATCCCGCCGGCCCCGAACTCGTCCTTCTCCGATCCGCACGCCACCAGGGCGGACCCCAGGGCCGCGACCGCGACCAGACTCAACAGCTTGCGCACGAAACCAGCACCTCGAACCATCCCGGCGCTGATGTGTGCGCCGATCGCCTCCGGTCAACAACGCGGACCACCCTAGCCTGCTGGTTCAACCGGCAGAGGCGCCGCCTGCGTCACCGTTGCGTCACAGCACGCACAGTCACGGACGTCAGAACCCGACAGCGTTGTGCGGGGCGCGGTCCGGTCGCAGTACGGCGTCCAGGCGCGACACCGCGCCGGCTGTGTGCTCGGCGATCCGCCCGGCGTACGCCAGCTCGCCGGCGCGCACTCCGCCGAGGTAGAGCGATCCCAGCTCGTTCACGCTCAGGCTGAGGTCCGCCTCTTCGTCGACCGCTGTGCAGCTCGCTCCGTCGGGTGCTGCGTCCAGCCGCCAGCGACCACCGCCGTACAGGTCGTCGGACACGTCCAGCACGAGGGAGTCCGTTGCCGAGTACGTGCGGGCCTCGAGAGCGCGTCGTACGTCGAGAACGCGCAGCCAGAGGTTGTCCCGCGTCCGGGTCAGCTTGAGCGCCCGTGGATTGGTCAGCATCCACCGCAGCGGCTCGTCGACCGGCCGCCGTGCAGCGACGACCCTCTTCGTCAGATCGAAGTCGAGCAGCAGGCCCCACATCGCCCGGTACGCATCGGAGGTGAGCGCTTCGAACGCTTCCACCTGCAGTACGCCGGCCTGCGCCGGGTCGGGAGACCAGGGCAGCCGGAAGGTCGCGGCACCGTCCACGGCACCGGCAGCGTCGCGATGCACCAGGTGGTGCGCCGGCCCCGAACCGTCCGCCGGGAGCGCGCCGGCCGCAAGGCCCTCCCATTTGCCCGGCAGCGGGCTGATCTCGCCCACGCGCTCGGCCCGGATCCGTTCGTGCAACACCGGCCAGGCCTCGGCGGCGGCCGCACCGTCCACCAGGTCCAGCGCACCCGGGTCCGTGAACTCGGTGCGGAAAGCGACGTCGGTACGCCGTACCTCCCAGCGGTGCTGGAACGTCGCGGGCGCGAACCCGTACCGCCCGTAGATCGTCGCCTCGCTGGCACTCAGCCCGGCCAGGAACTCACCGCGCTCGCGGCAGTCGTCCAGCATCGCCGACATGATCTTCCGCAGCAGCCCACGACGCCGGTACGTCGGAAGCACGCCGGTCGAGGTCACGCCGCCGAGGGCCACCTGCCGGCCGCCCGGCACGGTGACCTGCACCGACACGATCGCCGACGCACCTGCGAGCTTGCCGTCCACGAACGCGGCCTGCGGCCGGAACCAGTCAGTCAGCAGTTCCGCGGCCTCCCGCTCCAGGTCCTCCTCGGTCCTGGAGACCTGTGGGGGCCAGGCGGCGCTGCCGGCGTACCAGGCGGACGGCTCGGGCTCCTCCTGCGGCAGGCCGTTCGCCCACGGCAGTACACGCAGGTAGTCCATCGTCTCGGCCTGCTTGATCGGCCGGATCTCGATCGCCATGGACTCTTTGTAAACAGCCCAGCCCGACCGAGCACGCCATTTAGCCCGCAGCTACATGCTGGCGATGAGCTTTTCGACTCTTTCGTCGTGGGACTTGAAGGGGTCCTTGCACAGGACGGTCCGCTGGGCCTGGTCGTTGAGCTTCAGGTGCACCCAGTCGACGGTGAAGTCCCGCCGCCGCTCCTGGGCCCGCTTGATGAACTCGCCGCGCAGCCGCGCCCGCGTGGTCTGCGGCGGCACCGACTTCGCCTCGAACACCCGCAGGTCGTCGACGACCCGGGTCACCGCGCCCTTGCGCTCGAGCAGGTAGTAGAGGCCGCGCGGCCGGTGGATGTCGTGGTACGCCAGATCCAGCTGCGCGACCCGCGGGCTGGCCAGGCCGAGGTTGTTCTGCGCGCGGTAGCGCTCGATCAGCCGGTACTTGATCACCCAGTCGATCTCGCGCTCGATCCCGGACAGGTCGCCGGACTCGATCGCCTTCAGCGTCCGCTCCCACAGCGACAGCGCCCGCTCGACGGCCGGCGTGCCGAGCTCGCGGCGGTCGACGAAGTCGCGGGCCTTGGTCAGGTACTCGGTCTGGATGTCGAGGGCGCTCGCCTCCCGCCCGTTCGCCAGCCGGACCTCGCGGCGGCCGGTCATGTCGTGGCTGATCTCGCGGATCGCCCGGATCGGGTTGTCCAGGGTCAGGTCGCGCATCACGATGCCGGCCTCGATCATCCGCAGCACCAGGTCGGTGCTGGCCACCTTGAGCAGCATCGTGGTCTCGGACATGTTCGAGTCGCCGACGATCACGTGCAGCCGGCGGAACCGCTCGGCGTCCGCGTGCGGCTCGTCGCGGGTGTTGATGATCGGCCGGGACCGGGTGGTCGCGCTGGAGACGCCCTCCCAGATGTGCTCGGCGCGCTGGCTGACGCTGTAGACCGCGCCGCGCGGCGTCTGCAGCACCTTGCCGGCGCCACAGATCAGCTGCCGGGTCACCAGGAACGGGATCAGTACGTCGGCGAGCTTGGCGAAGTCGCCGTGCCGGCTGACCAGGTAGTTCTCGTGGCAGCCGTAGCTGTTGCCGGCCGAGTCGGTGTTGTTCTTGAACAGGTAGACGTCACCGAAGATGCCCTCGTCGTGCAGCCGCTTCTGCGCGTCCACGAGCAGGCCCTCGAGGATCCGCTCACCGGCCTTGTCGTGCGCGATCAGGTCGGTGACCGAGTCGCACTCGCCGGTCGCGTACTCCGGGTGCGAGCCGACGTCGAGGTACAACCGGGCGCCGTTGCGGAGGAAGACGTTGCTGCTGCGGCCCCAGGACACGACACGACGGAACAGGTACCGCGCCACCTCGTCCGGGGTCAGCCGCCGCTGCCCGCGGAACGTACAGGTCACGCCGTACTCGTTCTCCAGACCGAAGATTCGCCGGTTCACATCACCCACACTACGGCGCGGTTCCGACAACCGGGGGCCGTCGCAGGCGCGCCGTCGTCCGGCGTTATGCCTTTGATGCTCGCAACGATGCCCGCAACAATGTGCCGTACGCCCGCATCGAGACGTTTGACGAAAGGATTTCAGATGCTCAGATACGGGCGAATGCTCGCCGTTGGCGCCCTGCTCGGCTCGGGGGCCCTGCTCGCCTCCGGGGTCGCGGCCGCGCCCGCCAGCGCGGCACCGACCGGCACCACCGCCGCCACCGCGGTCTGCTCGCTGCGGCTCGGCTCGGTCACCCCGGGTGGCGACCACACCCTGCAGACCGTCACCGCGACGCCCTCCGCCGGCGCGCGCCGGGTCGGGCCGAAGGACCTGTACCCGGACGGCCAGGCGCGGCTGCCCAGCTCGATGCGGTACGAACCCGTCGTACCGGCCGGTGAGCAGCGGCAGGGGCTCGCCGTCGTGGGCCCGCGGATGTACCGGACGTCGTACATGACGGACGGCACCGGGACCGCGGTCGTGCCGGGGTCGGTGAGTCAGACGCTGATCGCGGGCGGGTGGAGCGACGACTACAAGTACGTCGAGCGCAGCGAGTACTCCGGTACGTCGTTCAGCCGGGAGAACGTCTACGCGCTGGCCATCGACCCGCTCAACGGGCTGATCATCCGCTGGACGGTCACGGACACCGGGTGGCGGTACCGCACCGCGTTCCCGGGGTTCAAGGCGGTGAAGACCATGGCGCTGATCGGTCAGGGAGCGCGCTACGACACGTTCCTGGCGACCACGAACGGCGGGGCGCTCTACACCGTGCAGGTGCCGACAGGCTCCGGGAAGCCGGTGGTGACGAAGATCCGGACGTCGACCTGGCAAGGGTTCGAGACGCTCGTTGCCGAGAAATGCGGGAACTACGGGACCCTGCTGCTCGGGATCGACAAGAACACCCGCGCCGGCTACCTGTACGCCGTCGGCCACGCGAACGGGACCGCCACGGTCATCAAGGGTCTGGGCAAGGTCCCGACCACGTTCGCGGCCGGTGACTCGTACTTCCGCTCCTACCTGGCAGGCACCCACCTGAACGGCGCCTGACCTCCACTGGCCTCTCCACCCGGGGCCGTAACTCCGGGTGGAGATGCCGGCCTCACTGCTGACCGCACGGTGTGCAACTGCCAGCGTGCACAGCATGAGACGACGCACCTTTCTTGCCGCCGCTGCCGCCTCCGCCGTGACCGGCGTCCTGTCAGCTCAGACCACTGCCGCCACAGTTCTGACGCTGCGCCTCCCCGCCCCGACCGGCCCGTGGTCCGTCGGTACGACGACCCGCTTGCTGGTGGACCCCTCGCGCTCCGACCCGTGGAACGGCGCGCCGACCCGTGAGATCGCGCTGACGGTCTTCTACCCCGCTGTAGCCGTACGCGGCTATGAACGCGCGCCGCACCTCGCACCTGCTGCAGCGGAGGTGTTCAGCGGGTTGGACGCAGGTGTCCTTCACCCCGAGCTCCCGAAGGCAGGTGTGGACTGGGCGGCAACGATGACGCATTCGTACGTCGACGCACCCCCGCTGCCCGGCCGGCGTCCCACGCTGCTCTACAGCCCAGGTGGCGCGGACCCGCGCACCATCGGCACCTCCCTGGCCGAGGAACTGGCCAGCCACGGGTACGTCGTGCTGACGGTGGACCACCCAGGTGAGACCAGCGAGGTGGTGTTCCCGGACGGGCGGTTGCGGGTCATCGAGATCGCTCCGGACGTGCAGACGGACCCAGTGCGGTCGCGGCTGATGATGAACACGCGCTTCGCGGACCTGCGGTTCGTACTCGACCACCTGTCGTCTGTGCACAACCACATCGACCTGCGGCGCGTGGGCGTCTACGGGCACTCTGCTGGTGGTGCTACGGCCGCCGTGTCGCTGCAGCACCCGCTGGTCCGGGCTGCGGCCAACCTGGAGGGCTACCTCGACACGCTGGACGGTGAGCTCTACCCGATCGCCAGGAAGCCACTGCTGCTGGCTGGCACAGACGGGTTCCGCGACGAGCGCTTCGACCGCACCTGGTCGGCTCTGCTGTCGCAAGGCGGTCCGGTACGACGTGTGGAGCTGTCCGACGCCAACCATTGGATCTGGACGGACTACGCCGCGTTCGCACCCCAGCTGCAGTCGGCCGGCCTCATGACGGCTGCTGCGCGCGCCAAGCTCGTCGGTGCCTCCACCTGCGGCGTTCCCGTAGTACGGCGTCTGGTCCGGGAGTTCTTCGACCGGTCCCTAACCTTTCGGGCAGACGCGGCATCGAGGTGAGTGACACGACTCCTCGGAGGGGGACTGGATGACAAGACGGCGGATCGCCGCGGGTGTGCTGGGCGCGGCGATGACAGCGGCGATGCTGGTGCCGGGACAGGCACAGGCCGCTGCCGGGCGGGCCACTGCGGCCTGCTCGATGACGCTCGGCACGGTGACCGTGCAGGGCGATCACAAGTTCCAGACGCTCACGGCGACCTCGCCCGTGACCGCGTCGCCGCCGCACGTCGGGCCGAAGGGACTGTTCCCGGTCGACCTGGTACGGCTCACGACGTCGGTCGGCTGGGAGCCGGATCCGCCGGCCGGTATGGCGAAGAGCGGGTACGTGCGGATCTCGAACGACCTCTACCGGTTCCGGTACGTCATTGACATGTACATCGGTGAGATCGACCCCGACTCGTACCAGCAGACCAAGGTGGGCGGCGGCTGGATCCACCAGCGCTACGTCGAGCGGTCGACGAACCACACCTACGCCTTGGACGGCGACGTCATCACGCGCTGGACGGTGGAGGGATCCGCCTGGCGCTACCGGACGACGTACAGCGGGTTCTCGTCGGTCAAGACGATGACGCTGCTCAGCCAGACGGCGACGTACGACACGTTCCTCGCCAACACGCGGGGCGGGGCGCTGTACACGATCCGGATCCCGTTCAGCGGCAAGCCGGTGGTGAAGAAGGTCCGTACGTCGACCTGGCAGACGTTCGAGACGCTGGTCGCCGAGAAGTGCGGCGTGCAGAGCACGTTGCTGCTCGGCATCGACAAGGACACCCGGCGGGGCTACCTGTACGCCGTGAGCCACGCCAACGGCACCGCCACGGTCATCAAGGGCCTGGGGCGTGTGGGCGACCAGCTCGCCGCTCCCGAGGACAAGGTGTACTTCCGCTACTACCCCGGCAGTCCTGAAGCCGGCGCCCTACTCTACGGAGAGTGACGATGAAGATCAGGAAGCGCGCAGCCGGCCTGCTGGGTCTTGCGCTGACCGCTGGAGCGCTGGCTCAGGCGGCACCCGCCGCGGCGAGCACCAGCGAGGTGCCGTTCTGCCAGCTGTCGCTGGCGTCGACCACGAGCGGCGGTGACGTCATCCTGCGCGGGCTGTACGGCGTCGTGCCGCCGGGCGCGAGCCCGAGCCGGTGGGGCGGCAAGGACCTGGTGCCCGACAACCAGGTCCGGCTGACGAGCGGCCTCGGCACCCAGATGAACGCCGAGCAGAACGGAGAGTCGCGCCGGCAGTACGTGGTACTGGGCACCGGGCTGTACCAGCTGACGTACGACGTCAACGACTTCTGGGGTGATGTGGACCCGGCCTCGGTGAAGCGCACGCCGATCGGTGGCGGGTGGGGCGACGTGCGGTACCTGGAGAGCTCGCGGTTCAACCGCGGCAGCACGTTGGTGCGGCACAACGCTTATGCGCTGCTCGGCGACACCATTCTGCGCTGGAACGTCGACGGTACGGCGTTCACCCGGAAGGCGACGTACGCCGGGTTCAGCGCCGTGAAGACGATGACGCTGATCAGCCAGACGGCGACGTACGACACGTTCCTCGCCAACACGCGAGGCGGGGCGCTCTACACGATCCGGATCCCGGTCTCCGGGGCGCCGGTGGTGAAGGTGGTCCGGCGGTCCACGTGGCAGGGCTTCGAGTCGCTGGTCGCGAACGGCTGCGGGCTCAAGACGATCGTCCTGGGCGTCGACCAGGAGACCGGAGCGCCGTATCTGTACGAGTTCGGCCACGCCAACGGCACCGCGACGGTGATCCGCGCGCTGGGCAAGGTGCCGCGCACCTTCACCGAGGTCGCCCACGCCCGCCGCTTCCAGGACAACCTGGAACGGGAGCAGCTGTCCGGCGAGTGACGTCCAGGCCATCACAATCGCGGCGGCCGTCCCGCGGCCCGCTCGTCGCGCGCCGCGCCGGCCGATTGTGATGGCCTGGCGATCGCCTCGGTGCCTACAGGTCGACCAGGTCCAGGAGCTGGCCGAGTTCCTTGGAGTCGAGTTCGCGAAGTTCGCCGGTGTGCAGGTTGCCGCGGCGGACCGGGCCGATCGCGGTGCGGGTGAGGCGCTTGACCGGGTGGCCGACGGCGTCGAACATCCGCCGTACGATCCGGTTCCGGCCCTCGTGCAGACTCATCTCGACGAGCGTGCGGCCCGGTACCGTCGACACGATCTTCACCGTGTCGGCGCGGGCCGGGCCGTCCTCGAGCTCGACGCCGTCCAGGAGCTTGCGCAGTACGCCGGGTTTGAGGTTGCCGTCGACCTCGGCGACGTACGTCTTGGAGACCTCGTACGACGGATGCGCCAGCCGGTGCGCGAACTCGCCGTGGTTGGTGAGCAGCAGCAAGCCCTCGGTGTCGGTGTCGAGGCGCCCGATGTGGAACAGCCGCTCCGGCCGGTCCTGCACGTAGTCGGTGATGCACGGCCGCCCCTGCGGATCGGACATCGTGGTCACGACACCGCGCGGCTTGTTGAGCACGAGGTACACGTTCGCGCTGACCGGCGGGATCCGCTCCCCGTCGACCCGGATGACCGCCGTCTCAGGATCCACCCGGACCCCGAACTCCGTCACCACCCGCCCGTCGACCTCGACCCGCCCGTCCTCGATCATCAACTCCGCATTCCGCCGCGAAGCCACCCCCGCCCGAGCCAAAACCTTCTGCAACCGAACCCCACCCTCATCCCCCATCCCGACCCCCACCATCCCGCTCGTAACCGACCGGCTCACCGTCGTCGGCTAGGTCATCGGCTGCGGCGTCGGTCTCGGTGGGCGCGTCGGCCTCGGCCGGCGCGTCGGCGTCGGCTTCGGCGTCGGCTTCGGCGTCGGTGGATGAGTCGGAGGAGGCATCGTCGGAGCCGTCCTCCGCAGGCTCGTCAGCACCGGCGTTGCCTGCGTCTTCGGTCGACTGCTCATCTGCGTCCGCGGATCCCGTCAGCTCATCCGGGGCTGCGGGCTCGGCTGATGCCGACGTACTGGCAGCCGTGTCCGGCGTCAGTTCGGCGGTTGCTTGGTCGTCCTGCGTGGTGTCCTCGGAGTCGGGGGCAGCCTCGGCGGTTTCCGCCGAGGGGGCTTCTGAGGGGGGTGGGAGGGTTTGGGCGGCCAGTTCGTCCTCGATGTCGTCCATTTCGGGGAGGTAGGGGGCGAGTTCGGGAAGGTCGTCGAGGGACTGCATGCCCATGCGTTCCAGGAAGTACGTGGTGGTGCGGTACAGGGTTGCCTGGGACTCGGTGTCGGCGCCGGCTTCTTCGACCAGCCCGCGGGCGACGAGCGTGCGCATGACGCCGTCGACGTTCACGCCGCGGATGGCGGAGACGCGGGCCCGGCTTACCGGCTGCTTGTACGCGACCACGGCAAGGGTTTCGAGGGCTGCCTGGGTGAGGCGCGCCTGCTGGCCGTCGAGGACGAAGCGTTCGACGTACTGCGCGGCTTCTGGGCGGGTGTAGTACCGCCAGCCGCCGCCTACCTCGCGGAGGTCGAATCCGCGGCCCTGCTCGGTGTACTCCGCTGCCAGTTCCGCGAGCGCGGCCGCGACGTCTCCGGTGGGACGGCCGACCGCACGCGCCAGCGTCAGTACCGGAAGCGGCTCGTCCGTCACCATCAGAATCGCCTCGAGCGCCCGGCGCATGGTGTCGTCGTCCACCACCACCTCGTCCCCCACCGGCAGTGAGGTCTGCCCCGCCGGCAGATGAGCCTCGTCATCCGCCAACTCCTCCCCAGGTACGGCGCCATCAACCACGTCACCGCCCTGCGCGTCCGCGTCCGGTGCGTCCACGTCCGGTGCGTCCGCGTCCGGTACGCCGGCGTCCGGTACGCCGGTCTCGGGTACGGCGGCCTCGGGCACGTCGGCGTCGGCGGAGGGCGCGTCGGCGTCGGCGGAGGGCGCGTCGGCGTCGGCGGGCTCCTCGGCCGCGGCGGCGTCCGACGTGGCGGCGGGCGCGGCGGCCTCGGGCAGGTCGGAGCTGCCCTGGTCGGAGCTGCCCTGGTCGGAGCTGCCCTGGTCGGCGTCGCCGTCGTCGCTGGCGATTGCGGCGTCGTCGGAGGAATCCCTGCCCGCGTCGTCAGCGGTGCTGCCGGGGGCGGCTTCGCCGGTGGACGTGGTGTCGCCTGAGGGCGACGCCGAGGTGGCGGGGGCCGGGGGGATCTCCGCGTCGGTCGCGTCGGTCACCTCAGGATCGGTCGGCGCTTCGGGCGCCTCGGGCGCGGTGGGCGGCTCGGTGGGCTCGGGCGCGGTGGTGGGGTCGGGGTTGGTCACTGGTTTGTCGTCTCGGATTCTTCTGGGGCGGGGTCGGGTGGGTCGGTGTGGGAGGCGCCGGGTTCGAGGAAGTCGGGGTCGTCGTCGACGACGGGAGCCTCGCCGGAGTCGTCGGCGGGTTTGTGTTCCTCGTCGAACTCGTCGCTGACGGAGATCTCACCCTCGTCGGTACCCGTCCAGCGGATCGTCAGCTCCCCCAGCGGCGTCACCTGGTCGAACGACACCGCCGCCTCCCGGAACAGCTCCAGCAACGCCAGGAACCGGCACACAGTCGTCACGGTGTCGGGCGAATCGGCCACCAGCGACCGGAACGTCGCACTGCGTTGCCGCCGCAGCCGGTCCACGATCACCTCGGCCTGCTCCCGGACCGTGACGGCCGGCGCGTGCAGGTGGGCGAGCGACACCCCGGGCGGTACGTCGTCCCGCGGCGCCATCGCCTTCGCGGCCAGTGCCGCCAGCCCGGCCGGGTCGATCCCGAGCAGCACCTCGGGCAGCAGCTCCGCGAACCGCGGCTCCACCCCCACGGCCCGCGGGAACCGCCGCGCCTCGAGCGCCATCCGCTCCTGCACCAGCGCCGCGATCTGCTTGAACGCCCGGTACTGCAGCAGCCGCGCGAACAGCAGGTCACGCGCCTCCAGCAGCGCCAGGTCCTCGTCGTCCTCGACCTCGCCCTTGGGCAGCAGCCGCGCCGCCTTCAGGTCGAGCAGCGTCGCCGCGATCAGCAGGAACTCCGACGTCTGGTCGAGGTCCCACTCCGACCCCAGCGCCTTGATGTGCGCGATGAAGTCGTCGGTGATCACCGACAGCGCGATCTCGGTGATGTCGAGCTTGTGCTTGCTGATCAGCTGCAGGAGCAGGTCGAACGGCCCCTCGAAGTTGACCAGGTGGACACTGAACCCTTTGCCCTCGGCAACAGTCGGTACGCCGTCCGCCGCGGCCGGCGAAAGGTCCGAGGGCAACGAGTCCGACGAGCTCATTCCGAGGCCTTGAGCCGCCGTACCAGCACCGAGTCCGGGCCGTGGTCGACGAAGTCGGCGAGCAGGACGTCGATCGCCTCGCGGACGATCCGGCCCCGGTCGGCCGTCAGGCCGTGCTCCGCGCGCAGCGCGAGTCTGGTCTGTTCCAGGCCGAGCAGCTCCTCCTCCGTCACGTACACGGTGATCTTCGTGTCGTGCCGGATCCGACCACTCGACTTCCGGTCGTCGACGACCGTCGTGCGCGACCGCACGGTGGACGGTGCGGTCGACGGTCCGTCAGTGGTGGTGCGCTTCTCGGGTCTGGTCTGCTTCGGTGCCGCACCCCCGAAGAGTTCACTGGCACCTGGCAGGCTCACCCGGCGGGACAACGCGCCAGCACCTCCTTGGCAAGATCGCGGTACTGGGTAGCCGCTTGGGACGACGGCGCGTAGGTCGTGATCGGCTCACCGACGACCGTGGTCTCGGGGAACTTGACGGTACGCCGGATGACGGTGTGGAAGACGCGTTCGTCGAAGGCCTGGACCACCCGGTCCAGCACCTCCCGGGCGTGCGTCGTACGCCCGTCGAACATGGTGCCGAGGATCCCGACGATCTCCAGCTTCGGGTTCAGCCGGTCCTGCACCTTGGCGATCGTGTCGGTCAGCATGGCCAGGCCGCGGAGCGCGAAGAACTCGCACTCCAGCGGTACGACGATGCCGTTCGACGCGGTCAGCGCGTTCACGGTGAGCAGGCCCAGCGACGGCGCGCAGTCGATCAGGATCACGTCGTACTGCGGGATGATCGGGTCGAGGACCCGCTGCAGCGTGTACTCGCGGGCGACCTCCTGGACCAGCTGGACCTCGGCCGCGGACAGGTCGATGTTCGCGGGCAGCAGGTCGAGGTTCGGCACGCTGGTCGGCTGGATCACCTCGTCGGCGGTGATGTCGCGCTGCATCAGCAGGTTGTAGACCGACAGCTCGAGGTCGTGCGGCTGTACGCCGAGCCCGATCGAGGCCGAGCCCTGCGGGTCGAAGTCGATCAGCAGCACCTTGCGACCGGTCTCGGCGATCGCCGCGCCGAGGTTGATCGTGGTGGTGGTCTTGCCGACGCCGCCCTTCTGGTTGCACATCGCGATCACCTGCGCCGGGCCGGTCTTGGTCGGGGGCTGCGGCTCCGGCAGGTCCGGCAGCGGCCGGCCGGTCGGCCCGATCTTGTGACGCGGGCCGTTCGGGTCGTTCACGGGTGCGAGGTCCTCCGCGGTGAGCTTGGCCGTCGGCTTCGGCATCTCCGCATAGTTGTCGGGCAGGGTGCGGGCCGGCGCGGGGGCCGGCCGGGGCGGGGTGGGCTGGAAGCTGGTCGGATCGCTGGGGGTATTGCTCGGGGTACTGCTGGGTGGCGCGCTGATCGGCTGGACCGGCTCCGGGCCGGAAACGTGCCCCGGCTGGTGGCCCATCACGTGTTCGGTGCCCGGGAATGTCGACTCGTTCATGACTCGTCAAACCTTTCAACCGATACGGGCGATCCCAGCGACTGTAAGCGTGCATTCAAGCACTCTCAACCAGCCACTCCGCACCGGGGTGGGGTGGTTTGTCGACAAAGCTCCGAACGGGGCCGGTGACCCTCCTGGAGTCACCAACCGTGATCAGATGATCGCACACCGTCCAGAGGCGCTACACACCGGGTCACTACAGCGCGCGCGGGTGCGAGGTGGCGTAGACCTCGCGCAGCTTGTCCACGGTTACCAGCGTGTAGACCTGCGTCGTCGTCACCGACGCATGTCCCAGCAGCTCCTGTACGACGCGTACGTCGGCCCCGCCGTCCAGCAGGTGCGTCGCGTACGAGTGCCGCAACGTGTGCGGTGAGATCTCCTTCGAGATCCCGGCCCGCTGTGCGGCGCGACGCAGTACCGTCCAGGCACTCTGCCGGGACAGGCGGCCGCCACGGGCGTTGAGGAAGAGCGCCGGAGTACCGCGACCTCGTGACACCAGGTCCGGTCGGCCGCGGACCTGGTACGCCGACAACGCCTCACGCGCGTAGGTGCCGACAGGTACCACCCGCTCCTTGCTGCCCTTGCCGCGCAACAGGACCGCTCCTGCGTCCAGGTCGATGTCGTCGACGTCCAGCCCGACCGCCTCGGAGATGCGGGCGCCGGTGCCGTACAGGAACTCCAGCAACGCCGCATCCCGGGTAGCGAGCACAGCAGGCTCCGCCTCGGCTCCAGCGGCCGCTGAGAGGATCCTGGTCACCTCGTCGACAGACAGGGCCTTCGGCAGCCGCTGCGGCGGCACAGGGGGCTTCACGGCCGCCGCAGGGTCCACTGCGGTCAGCCCCTCCCGGACGCAGAACTTGTGGAACCCCCGGACGGCCACCACGGTCCGCCCCGCACTGGAAGCGGTCAGTGGCGGATGGTCCGCGTCCCCCTCCCGCAGGCGCATCAGGAAGTCGCTGACCACCGCCTCCGTGATCCGGCCGAGGTCGTCGATCCCGGACGCGGCCAGGTAGCCGACGTACCGGCGCAGGTCGCGCCGGTACGACGCCAGCGTGTTCGCGGCCAGGCCGCGCTCCACCGTGAGGTGGTCCAGGTACGCACTGACCGCCCGGGTGATACTCAGACCAGCACCTCGTCCAGCTTCAGCTGCGACAGGTCGTGCGCGTCGGCGACCGGACCGTACGTGACGTGCCCGTCGAACGTGTTCAGGCCGAGCGCGAGGCTGTGGTCCTGCTTGAGCGCCTCCCGCCAGCCCAGGTTCGCCAGCTCGATCGCGTACGGCAGCGTCACGTTGGTCAGCGCGTACGTCGACGTGTTCGGCACCGCGCCGGGCATGTTGGCGACGCAGTAGAACAGCGAGTCGTGGACCTTGTACACCGGGTCGGCGTGCGTCGTCGGACGCGAGTCCTCGAAGCAGCCGCCCTGGTCGATCGCGATGTCGACCAGCACGCTGCCGGGCTTCATCCGCCGGACCATGTCGTTCGTGACCAGCTTCGGGGCCTTCGCACCGACCACCAGCACCGCGCCGATGACCAGGTCCGCCTCCAGCACCGCCTTCTCGATCTCGTACGCGTTGGACGCGATCGTCAGCAGGTGGCCCTGGTAGATCTGGTCGGCCTGCCGCAGCCGCGCGATGTTGCGGTCGAACAGCTGCACCTGGCCCTGCATGCCGAGCGCGATCGCGGCCGCGTTCATCCCGGACACGCCCGCGCCGAGGATGACGACGCGGGCCGGGTGGACGCCGGACACGCCGCCGAGCAGCACGCCGCGGCCGCCGCCCTGCGCCATCAGGTGGTAGGCGCCGGACTGCGGCGCCAGCCGGCCGGCCACCTCGCTCATCGGCGCCAGCAACGGCAGGGTGCCGTCCGGGAGCTGCACCGTCTCGTACGCGATCCCGGTGATGCCCGACTGCAGCAGCGCGTCGGTGCAGTCGCGGCTGGCGGCCAGGTGCAGGTAGGTGAACAGCACCTGGTCCCTGCGCATCCGGTGGTACTCCTCCGCCACCGGCTCCTTGACCTTGAGCACCAGCTCCGCGTCCGCCCAGACGTCGTCCGCCTCCGCCACGATCCGCGCCCCGGCGGCGACGTACTCGTCGTCCGGGATCAGCGAACCGTTGCCTGCTCCCTGCTCGATCAGAACCTCGTGCCCGCCGCGCACGAACTCGTGCACGCCCGACGGGGTGATCGCCACCCGGTACTCGTGGTTCTTGACTTCCTTGGGAACTCCGACCTTCACAACTCGCCCTTCTTTCACGATCCAGGAGTGCGGCCCACCTCGTTGTGTCCGCGGCCCGGCGGTTGAGGGGATGCTGCCAGGTCGCTGCCGAGTGTATGCCCGCGGGGTTCATACCACCCGTTCGGATGGTCTGATCGTGATCCGACGCGCTGCCGGTACCCCATCGGTAATCCAACGGAAGCATTCCGGCAAGGTCGGGCACGGAACGGAGCCGTCCGGTAGCCCTCTGACGCGGCAAGGATCATTGACGGGCCTCCGGGCGCGTCGGGGATGCTTGGAATGGCGCCCGTCCGCTCCGGGTTGCTCAGTGAGGACCGACTAGGAGAGGAGCACGGCGTGGCGATGGAGCTGGGACGTTACGGGGTCTGGCACGGCCCGCAGCACTTCGGCCCGGAACTCGCGGCCGGACTGGAGCGGGCGGGGTACGGCGCCCTGTGGCTGGGCGCGTCACCGGACACCGGGCTGCGCGACGCCGAGGTGTTGCTGGCCGCAACGACTTCGGTTGCCGTCGGCACCAGCATCGTGAACATGTGGAAGTCGCCCGCGGCCGAGGTGGCGGCGTCGTACCACCGGCTCGAGGAGGAGCACCCGGGACGGTTCCTGCTCGGCGTCGGCATCGGTCACCGGGAGCGCAACGACGACTACCGGTCGCCGTACGAGACGATCGTCTCCTACCTGGACGAGCTCGACGACGCCAAGGTGCCGGCCGACCGGCGCGCGCTGGCCGCGCTCGGCCCGAAGGTGCTGCAGCTGTCCGGTGCGCGGACGGCCGGGGCGCTGCCCTACCTGACCACGCCCGAGCACACCCGGGAGGCCCGCCGGATCCTCGGCGGCGGCGTGCTGCTGGCCCCCGAGCAGATGGTGGTTCTGGAGACCGACCCGGAGATCGCCCGGGCGACGGCGCGGGACCGGCTGGCGTCGTACCTGCAGCTGAGCAACTACACGACGAACTTCAAGCGGCTCGGGTTCGGCGACGAGGACTTCGCGGACGGCGGCAGCGACCGGCTCGTCGACGCGCTGGTGCTGCACGGTTCGGCGGTCGAGGTCGCCGCGGGCCTGAAGGCGCACCTCGACGCGGGCGCGAACCACGTCGCGATCCAGCAGCTGGGGCCCGAGGGGATCGACCTGCTGCCCGGGTACGAGGCGCTCGCGACCGTCCTCGAGTAGGTCCCGGTTCCGGCCCTGGAACTGGGTCTTGATTCCGGGCCGGAACGGTGGAACATCGGCAGTAGATGCACCACATCGGGGTGGTGCATGTTGGAGGTGTTCCCATGACCGAGCGACACGAGTTGCGATGGGGCGGCTTCGCCGGACTGGCTTTCGTCGTCCTGGCACTGCTGGGCAGGTTCCTGCCCGGTAATCCTCCGACGGTCGGTGATTCGGACAGCACGATCACGAGCTGGATCGCCGACAACCGGACCATGTTGTTGCTGAGCTCGCTGATGTGGGCCGCCGCGGCCGGGTTGATCATCTGGTTCGCGGCCGCGTTCGCCGAGGCGATGCGCGAGCGCGCCGAGCGCAGCGACGTCCACCTGGCGCTGCTGGCCGGTTCGGTGCTGGTCGGCGGGGCGATCTTCGTGAACGCCGGGCTGACCGCCGCGTCGGCGTTCGGCGTCGACGGCCGGGACGCGGGGATCACGCTGATGCTGTTCGAGCTGAGCGCGGTGACGACGACGATGATCGGCTTCGCCGCCGCCCTGCCGCTGGCCGCGGCCGGGATGGGCGTACTGCGCACGCGGGTGATGCCGAACTGGCTGGGCTACCTGGCCCTGCTGGCCGCCGTGGTGTCCTTCCTCGGCGCGTTCGGCGTCTTCGCCACCTCCGGCGCGTTCGTTG
The DNA here is from genome assembly GCF_040254265.1 of Kribbella sp. HUAS MG21. Classification (GTDB taxonomy): domain Bacteria; phylum Actinomycetota; class Actinomycetes; order Propionibacteriales; family Kribbellaceae; genus Kribbella. The sequence goes on along the minus strand of NZ_CP158165.1, from coordinate 4,648,969 downwards.
CCGGCGGCATGCTCATGACCACGGTCCCGCTGCTGCTGTCCGCGGTCTGGATCATCTGCGCGGGCGGCTACATGGTCCGCGAACACCTGCCGGAACTCACCACCGGGGAGTCCGCCGTACCTCAGATGTAGCTGGAGTCAGCGCAGCGTGAAGTCGGCGAAGTCGAACCCCGGCGACACGACGCACGACACCAGCACCGCCTCGTCACCCACGGGCCGGGCCGCCTGCCAGGCGCCCGCCGGCACCACCACCTGCGGCCGCTGACCGGCCCGCACGTCCGGCCCGAGGGTGACACTCTCGTCCCCGAACTCCAACGTCAACGCACCCCCGGAGTGCCACAACCACAACTCCGCGGACCGCACCCGATGCGACCGCGACTCCTCCCCCGGCGCCAGCAGGAAGTAGATCGCCGTCGCACTGGCCCGCGTCCCGCCGTACCCCTCCGGCTCGAACTCCACCCCCGACCGCCACGTCTCCCGATACCACCCACCCTCCGGATGCCGCTCCAACCCCAGCAACACCGCCAACTCCGGCTTCTCCATGGACCGATTGTCCGGTTTCAGCGGTCCTTCGCCGGCCAGGGGGAGTCGGCTGGGCGGAGGGTTTCGAAGCCGGGGCCGTTGAGGGCGGTCCAGGCTGCTAGGGAGCCCATGACGAGGATGGGGTTCTGGAGGTGGCCGGCCAGGACGGCGCCGACCACGTCGATGAGTGGGGCCCAGACGGTTTCCATGTCGGCCTCTTCGTGGAGGCGTTCGAAGGACTCGTCGGCGGGTGACAGGTCGCGGGCCAGGAAGATCCGGACCGCCTCGTTGGTGAGGCCGGGTGAGGTGAAGGCGTCGACCAGGATCCGCCAGTCGGCGGCCTTGGTCGCCGTCTCCTCCCAGAGCTCGCGTTCGGCGCCCAGGCGGTACTGCTCGCCCTGGACGTCGAGCAGGCCCGCCGGCGCCTCGAGCAGCTTGTAGCCGACCGGGTGCCGGTACTGCCGGACCAGCAGCATCCGGTTGTTCTCGTCCAGCGCGACCACGCCGACAGCTCCGGGATGTACGACGACATCGCGGACGAACGGCGTACCGCCGGGTGGCTCGATCGCGTCCCGGCGTACCGCGATGACCCGGCCGGTCTCGTGCACCACCTCGGACGCGGAGACCGGCCACCGCTCCGGCTGGTCCGCGAGCCCGGCGCCGAACCGCAGCTCGGGATAGTCCGTCATCAGGACTTGACCGCTTCGGCCTTGGCGGTGCTCTTCTTCGCGGCCGGCTTCGGCTCCTCCACCGGCAGCCGGGACTCGCGCTGCCGGTCCAGCGCCGCCGAGACCAGCCCGGAGAACAGCGGGTGCGGCTTGGTCGGCCGCGACCGCAGCTCCGGGTGCGCCTGGGTGGCCACGAAGTACGGGTGCGCGGCGCGGTCCAGCTCGATGAACTCGACCAGCTCGTTGTCCGGCGACAGCCCGCTGAACACCAGCCCGGCGGTCTCCAGCTTGTCCCGGTAGGCGTTGTTCACCTCGTAGCGGTGCCGGTGCCGTTCCTGCACCGACGGGGCGCCGTACAGGTCGCGGACGATCGAGCCGTCGGCCAGGTTCGCCGGGTACAGGCCGAGGCGCATCGTGCCGCCCATGTCGCCGGTGCCGGAGACGATGTGCTTCTGCTCCTCCATGGTCGCGATCACCGGCTGCTCGGCGTCCGGGTCGAACTCGCTGGAGTTCGCCTGGTCCAGCCCGGCCAGGTGCCGCGCCACCTCGATCACCATGCACTGCAGGCCCAGGCACAGCCCCAGGATCGGGATCCGCTGCTCGCGCGCGTACCGGATCGCGCCGATCTTGCCCTCGATGCCGCGCACCCCGAACCCGCCCGGGATGCAGATCGCGTCCACGTCGCCGAGCAGCCGGGCCGCGGCCTCGGGCGTGGCGCACTCGTCGGAGGCGATCCAGCGCAGGTTCACCTTGGCGTCGTTGTCGAACCCGCCCGCGCGCAGCGCCTCGGCGACCGACAGGTACGCGTCCGGCAGGTCGATGTACTTGCCGACCAGCGCGACCGTGACGTCGTCCTTCGGGTGGTGCACGACCCGCAGCAGCTCGTCCCAGCGCGTCCAGTCGACGTCGCGGAACGGCAGGTTCAGGCGGCGTACGACGTACGCGTCGAGACCCTCGGCGTGCAGCACCTTGGGGATGTCGTAGATCGACGGCGCGTCCGGCGCCGCGACCACGGCCTCCTGGTCGACGTCGCACATCAGCGAGATCTTCTTCTTGACGCCGTCCGGGATCGGCCGGTCGGAGCGGCAGACGACCGCGTCCGGCGCGATACCGATCGACCGCAGCGCGGCGACCGAGTGCTGGGTCGGCTTGGTCTTCAGCTCGCCGCTCGGGGCGAGGTACGGCACCAGCGAGATGTGCAGGAAGAACACGTTGTCGCGGCCGACGTCGTGCCGGACCTGCCGCGCCGCCTCGAGGAACGGCAGCGACTCGATGTCACCGACCGTGCCGCCGATCTCGTGCAGTACGACGTCCACGTCCGGGCCCGCCATCGCGAGCATCCGTTCCTTGATCTCGTTGGTGATGTGCGGGATCACCTGGACGGTGTCGCCGAGGTACTCGCCGCGGCGCTCCTTGGCGATCACGCTGGAGTAGACCTGCCCGGTGGTCACGTTCGCGACCTGCGACAGGTCGCGGTCGAGGAACCGCTCGTAGTGACCGATGTCGAGGTCGGTCTCGGCGCCGTCGTTGGTGACGAACACCTCACCGTGCTGGAACGGGTTCATCGTCCCGGGATCGACGTTCAGGTACGGGTCCAGCTTCTGCATGGTGACCCGGATGCCGCGCGCCGTCAGCAGACTGCCGAGGCTGGATGCCGTCAGTCCCTTGCCGAGACTGGATGCCACGCCACCGGTGACGAATACGTGCTTGGTCTGCTGGGAATTCGAAGCCCTGTCCACGGGCCTCCAGCCTACCTCTTGTCAAGCACCGGTCGCGACGAGACCCGCGTAGATGTCGAGGAGATTCTTCGCCACCGCGTCCTCGTCCATCCACCGGGCGGCCAACTCCCGGCCTCGTGTCCGCATAGCGTTCGCGGTATCGGGCTCGGCCAGCACCGCGCGGACCCCGTCCGCCAGCCCGTCCGCATCTCCCGGGAAGGCCAGTACCGCGCTGTCGCCGACCAGCTCGGGTACGCCGCCGACAGCGGTCGCGACGACCGGTACGCCGACCTGCATCGCCTCCTGCAGTACGAGCGCGCGGGCCTCCCAATGCGAGGTGAGCAGGAACACGTCCGCTGCACCGAGCAGGTCGGCCACGTCGTTGCGGTGTCCCAGCAACCGGACCGGCAGCTTCTCCGCGTCGATCCGGGCCTGCAGGTTGTCCCGCAACGGTCCGTCGCCGACGACCACGAACACGGCGTCCGGATTCGACTCGTGGATCCGCGCGGCCACGGTCAGCAACGTCGGGTAGTCCTTCTGAGGCGCCAGCCGGCCCACGGTGAGCACCACGGGCCGCTCCCCGAGCCCCAGCTCGCGCCGGACCTCTCGACGCGGCGTACGGATCCTGGGCATCGCCGGAGCCGCCACAGGCGCCAGCTGGGCGTTCCGGGCACCGAGGCTCTTCGCCAGGTCCACGAGGTCACTGGACGCGCCCAGCGTCAGGTCGGCACCTCTGGCGACCAGCCGCTGCCCCATCCGCATCACGAGACCCTTCGGCCCCGCTGCGATCACCGCGTTGTGCCAGGTGACGACGAGCGGGCGTAGCCGGGCCCTGTCCCGCAGCGCGGTCATCCCGGCCCGGTAGCCGTGGGCGTGGATCACGTCGCAGCCGCGCAACCCGGCCGCCTGGCTGACGACGGTCGCCGGAGCGAAGTCGAAGTGCTCGGCCGTCCCGGGCGGCGCGCACACCAGCACCTCGTGCCCGGCACTCAGGTAGCGGGGCACCAGCGAGGCGACGTGCTGCCCGATCCCACCCCGCGCCTCCGCGAGCAGCAGCCCGATCCTCATGGTTTCTCCCGTCGTACGAGTGCGCGAGCGTCCGCGCGATCCAATGCAAGCACGACCACGGCGTAGACGACGACGGTTGCGAGTCCCGACAGGGCCGCAAACAACACGGCAGCCCCGACACCGGCGTCTGCAGCCGGCAGTGACACGGCCCAGCCCGCCGCACCAGCCAGTGCGGCGCCAAGCAGCGCCGCCAGCGACGCCCGCGGGAACCCGGCGAGCACGCCCGCACCCGCCTCACGTCGCAGTACCGCCAGCAGCACCACAGCGCCCACAACCATGCCGACCGACATAGCGGCAGCCAGAGCGGGTACTGCGGCCCACTCAGCGGTCAGCACCACACCGGCGATTGCCACGAGCACCCAAGCGCCAGAAGTCACGACTGCCACCTCACGCCCGCAGTGCCGCGCGTACAGCACCCGGCCGACATGCATCAGGACTGCGAACCCGATGGCGGCAGGCGCGAAGAACATCAGCCCGTCGACCAGCGCCGACGCCCACGACTCCTGCACCGCGCCGTCGTCGTACGCGAAGACCCGCGCCACCGGGACCGCGGTACCGACCAGCAACGCGGCACCGGCGCCACCGGCGAGCATCACCGCACGCGTGGACGTCGCGGCGTAGTAGTCGAACCGCTCCCCCGCCTCGAAAGCGGCCGAGAGGCGCGGGAAGACGGCCGTGGTGATCGGCACGGCGAGTACGGCGTACGGCAAGAGGTAGACCGCGTTCGCCCAGGTGTAGACGGCGATGCTGCCCGCGGCGCCGCGGTGGTTCGCCAGGTACGTCGTGACGACGAAGGTGAGCTGCTGCGCGACCAGTACCGCGAGACCGGCGAGCGCGAGCTTCCGGAGTACGGGCCCCACGCCAGGGTCCAACCGCAGCGTCAAGCGGATCGGCAGGCGCAGTAGCAGCATCGGGATCAGCACCGTGAGCGCCAGCGCCGCGACGCCGGCCGTCGTACCCCAGGCCAGCAGGTCGGTGTCGCCCTGCGAGGCCGCCTCGGCGTCGGGCGCCGCGGCGGCGAACGCGAAGTACGTCGCGACGACGACCAGACTCGAGATCAGCGGGGCCCACGCGCCGGCCGCGAAACGCTTGTGGGACTGGAGAACCGCCGTCGCGATCACCGCCACCGCGTACCCGAAGACCTGCGGTACGAAGATCGCCAGCATCCGCGTCGCGGTCGCCGCCGTACCGCCGCACTCCGCGCCCGGATCGAGCATCGCGTCGGTGTACCGATCGGCCAGAACCCAAGCCAGCAAGGCGACCGGCGCCAGCAGCACGAACGACCAGGACAGCAACGCCCCGATGATCCGCCCCTGCGCGGCGCGGTCGCCGCGCGCCACCGGCCCGGCGAGCACCGGGATGACGGCACCGGCCAGCGCGCCGCCGGCGACGACTTCGAACAGGATGTTCGGCAACTGGTTGGCGGTCGTGTAGGCCTCCGCCAGACAACCCGCCCCCACCGTCTTCGAGAACACCAACCAGCGGCCGAAGCCGACAACCCGCGCCAGAACCGTGACGGCCGCAACGATCAGCGCGGCACGGGCGAGCCTGCTCACCTGGGGCGTCGGCCCCACTGGTCGATCTTGTCGAGGACCGGGGTGTCCGCGATGACCTTGGTGAAGCTGACCTTCTCGCTCGCCAGGTTCAGGCCGACGACGGCCGCGAGCACCAGCGTCTTCAGCGGGCGCGGCAGGGTCGCGGCGAGCGCCGTCCCGGTGATGGCGCCGAGCCCGTTCGCGCCGGAGTCGCCGAGCATCGACCGCTCGCCGAGGTCGGACGGTGCGGCGGCCGCGGCGGCGCCGACGACAGCCGCCGCCGGACCGTTGACGACGGCCAGCGGGGCGCTCACCGCGGTCACGGCCTTGAGCGCACGTCCCGGGCGCAGGTCGAGGAGGTTCGCGAGGTTCGCCGTACCGGCGATCAAGGCGCCGTCGGCAACGATCCCGGCAACGGCTTTCACACCGCGCGACTTCCGCGGCAGGAGCGCAGCGGCCGCGAGACCGGCGGCGCCGACGCCGAGGATCTTCACCGCGCCGCTGGTCACCTCACCGCGCTGCAAGGCGCTCAGGTGACCGCGAAAACCCTTGGCCTGCGTGGTCCCGCGCAGGTCGTCGTACGCGCCGACCGCGCCCGACACCGCGCCGGCGAGCACCGCGGCCGCCTTCACCTTGCCGTTGCCGCGCGACGCGGCCACGCCGGCCAGCGCACCGAGCACTGTCACCGGGCCCTCGAGCAGCGTCACCGGCTCACCGCGATGGTTGGTGCGCTCGAACGGCTCCCGGTTCTCCTTCGGCAGCTTCTCCGCCGCGCGCTCGAGCCCGGCAGTGGCAGCCGCCGCGACGGCAGCGCTCAGAAATCCCACGTCAGTTGTCCTTCGTCTGTACGGCCGACGGCGCCACGCCGTTCTTCGCGTTGATCGCGCCGTACTGCCCCGCCTTGCCGCCCGCCTGCTCCGCCAGCGAGAAGACGACCGTCGCCTGTCCGGCGGGGATGTCGGCCACGTCCACCGAGGAAACGATCTTGGTGGCCTCGGAGTCACTCCGCAAGGCCTTGATCAGTCCGCCGTCCCCGGCCGAGTCCGGCGTCCCGGCGACCACGACGCCGCCGCTGCCGGTGTCCAGCCCCTCGAGGAAGTCGACGCTGTCGGTGTACGCCGAGTCCTCCGGCGCCGGCGTCGGCGGCTTCGCGGCGATCACCACGACCAGCGTCGCCCGGTCCTTGATCTGCGACGGCTTCAGCGACATCAGCTTCGCGCCGGTCAGCCCGCTGATCACCTTCGTCGAGTCCGCGTCGCCGGTCTTGCCCTCTTCCTTGGCGGCGATCCCGCGGGCGAGCAGCAGGCCGGCCCGCTGGTACGTCGTACTGTCCGCCGGGAAGTCGATGTCCGCGGTGACGAGCTGGTTCACCAGCGACTCGACCAGCTGGCGCTGCCCGGTGTCGAACAGCTTCGAGTCCAGCGCGACCTTGGTGGTGATCACGCCGCCGGACTTCTCGATCTCGTCCTGGACGCCGTTGGTCAGGTCGTTGTCCGCGCTCGGCATCGTGACGATCGCGACCTTCTTGCCGGACAGCTTGCCGTCGGTCATCCCGGCGGTGACCTTGGCGACGTAGTCGTCGCGGTACTTGTCGAGCGCCTTCACCTGGACCAGTTCGGCGCGGGCGTCGGCGAGCTGCTGCCGGTCCCGTTCGGCCTGGCTCTGGACGAGTTCGCTGCCGGTGCCCTTCAGCGGACCGGCGCCGAGCACCACACCGGCGCCCAGGGCGAAGAAGATCGCCACGATCGAGACGATGTGGTAGCGAAAGTCGATCACGTGAACAGCTCCCGGATCCAGTAGACGAAGTCGCTCCAGCGCGCCCGCAGGATCGACCAGACGACGTCGTCGGCGCCGATGGCGACCATCGCCATCCCGACCGCGAACAGGCCAGCCACGATCAACGCGACCACCTGGAACGTCGAGACCCGGCTGCGGTACAGCCGGCCGACGCCCTTGGCGTCCACCAGCTTGGCACCGACCCGCAACCGGGTGATGAACGTGCTCGCCATCCCGGAGCGCCCCTTGTCGAGGAACTCCACCAGCGAGTTGTGGGTGCCGACCGCGACGATCAGCGAGGCGCCCTTGGAGTCGGCCAGCAGCATCGCGACGTCCTCGCTGGTGCCGGTGGCCGGGAACTCGATCGACTCGACGCCGAGCCGCTCCAGCCGTTCGGAGCCGGGCGCGCGGCCGTCGCGGTACGCGTGCACGACCACCTCGGCGCCGCTCTTCAGCGTCTCGTCCTTGACCGAGTCCATGTCGCCGACGATCAGGTCCGGGACGTACCCGTTCTCGACCAGCGCGTCGGCGCCGCCGTCCACCCCGATCAGCACCGGCCGGTACTCGCGGATGTACGACTTCAGCGCGACCAGGTCGTCGCGGTAGTCGTACCCGCGGACGACGATCAGGACGTGCTTGCCCTCCATCGGCGTGTGGATCTCCGGTACGCCGACGCCGTCGAGCAGCAGGTCCTTCTCGCGGCGCAGGTACTCGAGCGTGTTCGCGGTGAACGCCTCGAGCTGCGTCGACAGCCCCGCGCGGGCGTCGTCCATCAGCTCCGCGACCGTGTTGCTGTCCTGGGACAGACCCTTCGCGACCACCTCGTGGCCGCGGTACAGCGTGCCCTCGTCGAGCCGGACCCGCTCGCCCTCGTGCAGGATCGAGAACACCTCGCGGCCGACCCCGTCGACCAGCGGGATGCCGGCCTCGACCAGGATCTCCGGGCCGAGGTTCGGGTACCGGCCGCTGATCGAGTCGGCGACGTTCACCACCGCCGAGACCTTGCAGTCGACGAGCGCCTCGGCGCTCACCCGGTCCAGGTCGACGTGGTCGATGACCGCGATCTCGCCGGGTTTCAGGCGTTTGGTGAGATTCTTGGTACGCCGATCCAGCCGGACCACGCCGGTGATGCCGGGCAGTTCAGTGGGACGTGCTCTCCGCAGGCTGGGCAGTTTCATCGCACCCTCATCCTGCCATGTCAAGAGCCCTCTGCCGGTTCATTTCCCCGGCCCGGCACTTGTTCACGCACCGAATTAACGGTGACTGTGCGTCAAATCATCCTTTGGAACGAGACTTCTTCCGTGGTTTGCGGCGTTCCGCGGCCAGTGCGAGCAGCTCCTCGGCATGCGCCTGCGCGGCGTCGGAGTTCTCCAGGCCGGCCATCATCCGCGACAGTTCCTTCAACCGGGCGTCGTCGTCCAGAGCGACCAGGCCGCTCGTCGTGACGGACCCGTCGTCGCTCTTCAGCACGACGGCATGACGGTCCGCGAACGCGGCGACCTGCGGCAGGTGCGTCACCACGATCACCTGTGCCTTCTCGGCGAGCCGCGCCAGCCGCTTGCCGACCTCGACCGCGGCCCGGCCGCCGATGCCGGCGTCGATCTCGTCGAACACCAGCGTGGGCACGGGATGCGTGTCGGACAGGATGACCTCGAGCGCGAGCATCACGCGGGACAGCTCGCCGCCGGACGCGGCCTTCTGCAACGGGCGGGCCGGGCTGCCCGGGTTCGCCGCGAAGCAGAACTCGACCTCGTCGATGCCGAACGGTCCGGCCGTGGTCTCATGCACCTCGACCGACAACTTCGCGTGCGGCATCGCCAGCCCGGTCAGCTCCTCGGACACCGCGACGCCGAGCCGCGCGGCCGCCTCGATCCGCGCCTCCCGCATCTGCCGCCCGAGCTCGTCGAGCTTCGCCTCCAGCTCTTCACGCTCGGCCGTCAACTGCTCGACGCGCTCGTCGCTGCCGTCGAGTTCGGCGAGCCGCTCGGCCGACCGCTTCGTCCATTCGATGACCTCGTCGACGGTGCCCTGCTCGCCGCCGTACTTGCGCACCAGGTTGGTGAGCAGCGCGCGGCGTTCGCTGACCACGGCCAGCCGCGCCGGATCGGTGTCGACATCGGCGGCGTACGACGACAACTCCTGCGCGAGATCCGCCGCGAGGTACCCCAACTCGCCCGCGCGGTCGGCGAGCTCGGCCAGCTTGGGGTCGTGCTCGCGCTCGCCGTCCAGGACCTGTTTCGTCAACGCCAGCAGGCCGAGTACGTCGTTCGGCCGGGTGGAGTCGAGGTCCTCCGACGCCAGGGCACCCGCCGCTGTCGTGGCCGCAGTACGCAGACCGTCGGCGTACGCCAGGCGCTCCTCCTCGGCCGCCAGCTCGGTGTCCTCCCCGGGCAGCGGCTCCGCCTTCGCGACCTCGTCCAGCCCGAAGCGCAGCAGGTCCGCCTCCGCCAGCCGGTCGCGCTCGCGGGTGGTCAGCTCGGTCAGCTCCGCCTCGACCTCGCGGTGCCGCTTGTATGCCGCGGCGTACTCCTGCAACGGCACCAGGACGGGCTTGCCGGCGAAGGTGTCGAGGGTCTCGCGTTGCCGGGCGGGCTGCAGCAGGCGCCACTGGTCCGCCTGGCCGTGGATCGCGACCAGGTCGCCCGACACCTCGCCCAGCACGGAAACCGGCACCGATGCACCGCCGAGGAACGCCCGCGAACGGCCCTCCGACGACAGCTCGCGCGCGATCAGCAGCTCGTCGTCGTCCAGCTCGCCGCCGCGGTCCTCGGCCTGCTGCACGATGGCCCGCGGTACGGCGCTCGCCCGGCCCTCGACCCGCGCGCGGCGCGTCCCGTGCCGCACCAGGCCGCTGTCGGCGCGGCCGCCGAGCAGCATGTTCACGCCGGTCACGACCATCGTCTTGCCGGCCCCGGTCTCGCCGGTCACGGCGGTGAACCCCGGGTCGAGGTCCAGCGTCGCGTCCTCGATCACGCCCAGCCCGGTGATGCGGATCTCCGAAAGCATCAGTTCTCCTGTTGACCGTCGCTGCCGTTGCTGCGGTTGGTGCTGTTGGTGCTGCCGTTGCTGCCGTTGCGTTTGCGCTCGGCGGCGCCGCGCCAGCCGAGCACCGGGAGGTCGAACTTCGCCACCAGCCGGTCGGTGAACGGCGCCTCGTGCGCCCGCGCCAGCCGGACCGGCGTCTTGCCGCGCCGGACCTGGATCTCGGCGCCGGGCGGCACCTCGACCATCCGCCGGCCGTCGCACCACAGCACGCCGCGCCCGTGCCAGGACGGGACCAGCTCGATCGACAGCCGCGACGTCGGCGCGACCACGATCGGCCGCGAGAACAGCGCGTGCGCGCTCAGCGGCACCATCAGGATCGCCTCGACCTCCGGCCACACGATCGGCCCGCCGGCCGAGAAGGCGTACGCCGTACTCCCGGTCGGGGTGGCGACCACGACACCGTCGCAGCCCCAGCGCGACAGCGGCCGCTCGTCGACCTCGACCAGCACCTCGAGCATCTTCTCCCGGGCCGCCTTCTCCACACTGGCCTCGTTCAGCGCCCAGGTCTCGAAGATCAGGTCGTCGTCCAGCCGGACGTCGACGGCCAGCGTCATCCGCTCCTCGACCGTGTAGCTGCGGTCGACCACGACCTGGACGATCCGCTCCAGGTCGTCGACCTCGGCCTCGGCGAGGAACCCGACGTGGCCCAGGTTCACCCCGAGCACCGGCGTACCGTGCGGGCGGGCGAGCTCGGCGCCGCGCAGGATCGAGCCGTCGCCGCCGAGCACCATGATCAGCTCGACGTCGTTCGCCGCCTTCTCCGGGTCGTCGACGATCTCGGCCGGGTCGAGCTTGAGCTCGTCGGCCTCACCGCCGAGCAGCCGGACCTGCAGCCCGGCGCCGGTCAGCAGCCGGTGCGCGTCGCGGGCGACCTCGACGGCCTCCTCGCGGCCGGTGTGCGTCACCAGCAGCACGCGCCGCGGCTCGCGCTCAGTCAACGCCTGCTCCCTTCACTGCGGTCCGCGCTCGATGGCGGTTTGCAGCATCGTCTCATCGAGAACCGGCGCTTCCCGCCGTATCCACAGGAAGTATTCGACATTTCCTGACGGACCAGGCAACGGGCTGGCCGCGACACCCGCGATCCCCCACCCGAGCTCCTGCGCCTTGGCGGCGACTGTCCGGACGGCGTCGGCCCGCAGCTCCGGGTCCCGGACGACCCCGCCCTTGCCGAGCCGCTCCTTGCCGACCTCGAACTGCGGCTTCACCATCAGCATCAGTTCGCCGTCCGGTTTCACCACGCCGAGCAGCGCGGGCAGCACGAGCGTGAGGCTGATGAAGCTCAGGTCGCTGACGACCAGGTCGACCGGCTCGCCGCCGATGTCCTCGAGCGTCAGCGTGCGCACGTTCGTGCGGTCCATCACCGTGACGCGGTCGTCGGTCTGCAACGACCACACCAGCTGGCCGTACCCGACATCGACGGCGATCACGTTCGCCGCCCCGTTGCGCAGTAGTACATCGGTGAAGCCGCCGGTGGACGCACCGGCGTCGAGCGTACGGCGTCCTGTCACCTGGACGTCCGGGAACGCCTCGAGCGCGCCGAGCAGCTTGTACGCACCGCGGCTCGCGTAGCCGGGGTCCTCGTGGTCGGAGGTGTCGACGACGATCGGCGCGTCGGCTCCGACCCCGGTCGCGGGCTTGCCGGCCACGGTGCCGGAGACCTTCACCTTGCCCGCGGCGATCAGCTCACTCGCGTGCTCCCGGGACCGCGCGAGACCACGGCGTACCAGCTCGGCGTCGAGTCGGGACCGCTTGACTCCCTTGGCCACTAGGGCATGTCCATCAGGTGCCGGTCAGCCCCGGTCGCCCTGCTCGGCGTCGGCCTCGACCAGCGCGCTCTGCAGCCGCTCGTGCAGGTCGGCGTACACCTCGCCGTGCTCGCTGACGGGCCGGTCCCGCAGCTCGTCGAGACGCGCCATGGTCTCGTCGACCAGCGGGTGCCCGCCGTCGGCGGAGCCGGCCTCGTAGGAGTGCTCGTGCTCCGCGCCGGGCTCGCGGGCGAACTCCGGCCCGAACTCGACTGCGGCCGGATCGACGTGCTCGTGGTGTTCCTCGCCGGCCAGGTCCTCCGCGGGGTCCTGGGAACCGGGTTCGGTGTCGTAGTCGGGCTGGGCGGGCGTCTCCTCCGACTGGTACGGATCGAAGCCGGGCTCGACGTCCGGGTCGACGTCGGGCGGGAACTGCTCGCCGGGATGCTCGGTCATCTCAGGCCTTCTTCGCGGTCTTCTTCGCGGGTGCCTTCTTCACTGCTTTGTTCGCAGTCTTGGTCGCGGCTTTCTTGGCCGGCGCCTTCTTCGGCACGGCCTTCTTGACCGCGGCCTGGTGGGCGGCGACCTTCGCGGCGGGCGTCGGCGCGTCCTCCTGGACCACACCGGCCTCGACGACCTCCTCGGTCCCGGTCTGGGGCTCGGGCGCCACCGGTGCGGCCGCCGCGGCGCGGGCCTCGGCGAGCTCGGTCTCCAGCGCCTTCACCCGGCGGGTGAGCCCGGCGACCTCCTCGGAGCGCGCGAAACCGAGCCGCGCGACCGCGCCCTCGACCTCGTTCGACACGATCGCCTGCAGCAGCTGGCGGTTGCTCTTGCTGGTGGCAACGATCTCGTCGGCCAGGTCGCTCACCCTGGTCGTCAGCGAGTCCGCCCCGGTCTGCTGTAGCAGTGCCTTCGCCGCCGCCTGGGCCTTCTGCCTGGTGACCTCGGTCAGGCCGTTCGCCAGTTGTACGTAGCCGCGCAGCGCGTCCATCACCATGTCTGCCTCCTAGCGTCGTCCCCAGCAACGGTAGCGCCTCCCCGCCGCGACGCCACCCGCGCCACCTACTTGTCGAGGCCGATCCGGTGCAGGGCGGCGTCGAGGGCGATCGAGTCCGCCGTCGGGGCGGGCTTCGGGCGCGGACGACGGCCGCGGCTCGTGGCCTTCGCGGGTTTCGGCGGCTCGGCGGGCGCGTCGACCGCGGCCCAGACCGCGGACAGGATCGCGCGCAGGCCGTCGTACGGCGAACCCTCGCCCTTGACCGCCACCGCGTTGTCCACGACCTCGGCGGTCCAGCCCTCGCAGGTGTGCTTGCCGCCGTCGACGGTCACGCCGGGCTGCTTCTCCACCAGGGCGCCGAGTCCCGCGGCGACATACGTCGGGCGCTGGTTCTTCGGCGCCCGGGCCAGGTCGTACGCGTCGTGGACGCCGGTCGCGACCCACAGGCTCGCGATGCCGACCGCGTTCGCGCCCTCGATGTCGGAGTCGAGACGGTCGCCGATCATCAACGGGCGCTTGGCTTCCAGCCGCTCGATGCTGGTCTCCAGCAGCGGCGGCTCGGGCTTCCCGGCGACGACCGGGTCGACGTCGACGGCGGCCCGGACCGCCTGGACCAGCGTGCCGTTCCCGGGCGCCTTGCCGGCGGCGGTCGGGATGGTCAGGTCGAGGTTGGTCGCGAACCACTTCGCGCCCTCGTTGATCGCGTGCGCGCCGTCGGCGAGCATCACCCAGTTCACGTCCGGGTGGAAGCCCTGGACGACCGCGACCGGGTGCGCGTCGCTGCTCCGGACCGGCGTCAGCCCGTACTCCTCGAGCGCGGCGACCAGCCCTTCACCGCCGACCACGAGCACCGGCGAGCCCTTCGCGAACTCGCTCGCGACGAGTTTCGCCGCGGCCTGCGCGGACGTCACGACGTCGTCGGCGATCACGTCCAGCCCGAACGACGCGAGGTGCTCGGCAACGATCCGCGCCGGCCGGCTCGCGTTGTTCGTGATGTACCCGATCCGCATCCCGTCCTTGGCCGCTTTGCGCAGGTACTCCGGCGCGTCCGGGACCGGGTCCGGCCCGACGTACACGACCCCGTCGAGGTCCAGCAGCGCCACGTCGTACCGGCTCGCGAGCGGTTCGTCACACGCGGACAGCGGTACGGGTGCGGTGCGTTCCTTGCTCATCTTTCACCCCGTACGATTCCGCGCATGCCGGATGCGGTGCTGAGACTCGATCCCTTGCGGGCCTGGCGGTTCGTGGCGGGCAAGGTGAGTGCGCTGGGCGCGGTCACGTCGCCGCCGTACGACGTGCTGGAACCCGCCATCGTCCGGCGGCTGACTGACTCTGATCTGCACAACATGGTGAGGCTCATCCTTCCACGCGATCCGGACCTCGGCCCGGCCCGGTACGACGAACCGGCCGAGCGGCTGGCCGCGTGGCAGCGCGCGGGCGTGGTGGTGCAGGACGAGCGGCCCGCACTGTACGTGTACGAGCAGCGCCTCGGGAACGCCGTACTGTGCGGGCTGGTCGGCTCACTGCGGCTGGACCCGACGCGTCGGGTGGTGCTGCCGCACGAGGATGTGATGCCGCACTGGGTCGACGACCGGCTGCGGCTGATGGAAGCGACCGACGCCGACCTTGAGCCGATTCTGCTGGCGTATGCGGATGGTGGCGTGGCCAGCGACGCCGTGGACGCGGCGCGGTCTGGTGAGCCGTGGGTGGAGGCGGAGACCTACAACGGCGCCGAGCACCGCATCTGGCGGATCGAGGACGCGGCAACGCTGGCAGCCGTCGAGGCGGAGCTGGCGAAGCACGAGGCGGTGATCGCGGACGGGCACCACCGGTATGCGGCGTACCTGGAACGGCAACTGCGGGAGCCGTACCGGACGGGTGCTGAGGTCGGGCTGGCGATGCTGGTGGACTACGTACGACACCCGTTGACGCTGGACCCGATTCACCGCGTCGTACCCGGTCTGGACCTGGAGACGGTGCGGCAGCGGACGCCTGCTGGCTGGCAGGTGCAGGACGGTCGAGTGGAGAGCGAGCCGGAGCGCGTCTCGGTGACGGACGGCTCCTCGTGGCTGACGCTCCACGCTTCCGGGGACGCGCCTACGGTCACGCTGCTGCATGAGGTGCTGCTGCCGGCGTGGGGGGTGGATGAGGAGCAGCTGAGCTTCCACCACACGCTTGCGGACGCACTGGCGCTGGCTGGCCCTCAGCAGGTCGCTGTGGAGCTCACAGCGCCTCATATGGACCAGGTACTGCGTTCTGCGGCGCAGGGCGTCGTACTGCCGCAGAAGGCGACGTCGTTCGGGCCTAAGCCGCGGGTGGGGTTGCTGTTCCGGACGCTCTGACTCAGGGGCGGTGGTACAGGCTGAGGAACTGCTCGCGCAAGGGCTTGCGAGCTGCCCGGTGGCGCTCGGTGAGGCGTCCGAGGGTGAAGGACAACTCCGGGTCGTCCTCTGCGGCTGCGTGCAGGGCCATGTTCTGGAGCGCGTCTGCCGCGGCGCAGTGGTCCTGGTGCCGGCCTAGGAGCTCCTGGTACGTCGCTGCGTGGGCGGCTGTGGCTTTCGCTTCTTCACCCAGTACGGCGGCTGTGGTGTCGGCGGCGTACCGGACGCGCTTGGCCAGCAGGCGTACCTCGTGCCAGTCGTCGTCCGGGGTCCAGGGCTTGAGCTTGTTCGCGTCCTGCTCGAACTGGGCGGTGGCCGACTGCAGCAGCTGGGGCAGGACCTCGCTGCAGGGCTTGCTCGCCTTGGGTTTGAGGTCGGGGGCGGTGGCGATCGCCTCGAGCGTGGTGAGGAGGTCCGTGGTCGACTCGCCCAGCACCACCTCGGCGGAGCGGGCCGCCGCGCGGTCGAGATCGAGGGTGAGGGTGGTGAGGATCGTGTCGACGTGCTCCTCGTCGTCCTCGCTGGAGGTGTGCTCTTTGACGAGCGCCGCGATCACCTCGAGGTCCCGCGCTTCCCCACAGGCCTGAGCCAGCGCCTGCAGGTCCGCCCGCAGCCCGTTGGCCCAGTCTCCCGCCAGCAGCTTCCGGAACAACTTCAGGTCACTCCGCAACCGCCGGCAGGACACCCGCACCTGGTGGATGGCGTCGTCCTCGCCGTTCGCCACCATCCCGACAGCCTTCTCCAGCCGCCGCGTCCCCTTGACCAACGCAGCAGCCACCAGATCCCCAACAGGATCCGCCCCCACCAGTTCCGGCCTCACGCTCTACTCCCCACCACCCTTACGCTCTCCAGCACCGTCGGGACCGTCAGCATTCTCCGCTCCGTCAGCACTTCCGCCGTCTCCTGCACCGCCGGCGTCCGCGTCCACGTCAGCCCCGCCGCCGTCCGCCGCACCGTCCGCGGCCTCAACGGCCTCGTCACCCACTGCGTCGCCCGCGACCGCGTCCTGAACGTCAGCCGCCCCCTCAGCCTCACCTGCGCCATCCACGTCGGCGTCGTCCGCAGCGGGCTCGTCGGCGTACTCGTCCTCGAAGTAGTCGTCCTCTAAGACGGACTCGTCCTCGTCGAGGTCGGTGAACTCGAGCCCCTCCAACTCGGCCGCACGCTCAGCCGCACCGGTCAGCCCGTCACCGTCGACGCCGGCCGCCCGGTGGAACCACACCAGCGCGTCGTCCGTCCGCCCAGCCTCCGCGAGCGCATCGGCGTACGCGTACCGCAGCCGCGGCAGCCACTCCGCCCGCGTCCGCTTCGTCAGCTCCGGCACCTCGAGCATCTGGATCGCCGCCGCAGTCTGCCCCATGTCGCGCCGCGCACCCGCCGCCACGATCAGCAGCTCGATCTGCGTCGGCTCCGACAGGTCGTGGACGTGCTTGTCCTTCGTCAGCGCCAGCGCCTTGTCCGGCCGCCCGAGCGCCCGCTCGCAGTCGGCCATCATCGCGAGCACCTCGTGGTTGCCCGTCATCCGCCGTACCGCCCGGAACTCGGTCAGCGCCTCGTCGTAGTGCTCAGCCAGGTACGCCGTGATCGCGACAGCCTCGCGCACTCCACCGAGCCGCGCCGCCAGCCGCCGCGCGGTCCGCGCGTGCTGGTACGCCAGCTCCGGATCGTCGTCGAGGAACCGCCCCGACGCCACCAGGTGCTGCGCAACCAGGTCCGCCAACGTCCGCGGCAACGACCGCAGCTCAGCCTTCACCCCACGATCGAGCTCGGCACCCGTGATCCCCTCCGGAATCTTCGGATCGTCGCGCCGCGGCCCGACCTTCTCCTCACGTTCCTCCCGCCGGAACCCACCGCGGCGGTCATCCCGCGTCCCACGCCGATCGTCCCGCCCCCCAGCACGCCCGCGCGCATCCCCAGCACCGGCACGCCCACGAGCGTCCCCACCCCGCTCATCCCGCCGAAACGCCCCACGCTCTCCCCGCCCAGGCCCACCAGCCCGACCAGCCCCACGCCCCCGCGCATCCGCCCGGAACCCACGCTCATCGGCCCGCTCATCCCGCCGATCCCCACGCCCAGCCCCAGCCCGCTCATCCCGCCGGAACCCACCACGGTCGTCACCAGCCCGGTCATCACGCCGATAACCGCCGCCGGCACCCCCACGCTCATCACGCCGATACCCACCGCGCTGGTCGCCGCGCTCATCACGGCGGTACCCACGCTCGTCCCCGCCGCGCTCCTCGCGGCGGTACCCACGCTCGTCACCACCGCGCTCATCACGGCGGTATCCACCACGGTCGTCCCGCCGGGACCCGGCTACGCCACGCCCAGCCCCAGGCCCCCGCCCGGAACCACGCCGCTCATCCCGACCACCGCCACCGGCCCGCTCGTCCCGCCCCGACATCTGCCCACCGAACGGATCCCGCCGAGCCTTGTCATCCCCCCGAGACCCCGCAAACCCGCGCCGATTCTCAGCCCCCTGATCGCCGTACGACGAACCACCAGAACGCCCAGCACCCCCGGCCCGCCCCCCAGCAAACCCACCACGCCGCGCAGCACCCGCACCGGACGGCCCCGAACCCCCACCAGACCGCCCGGGAGCTCCACCGGAACGGCCGGGAGCTCCACCAGAACGGCCGGGCGCTCCACCGGAACGCCCCGGTGCTCCACCAGACCGGCCCGCAGAACCACCGCGCCCACCACCGGCCCCCGAACCACCCGAGCCGGCCCAGGACGAACCGGACCCACCCCGTCCAGCTCCGCCGCCACTCGACTGCGACCACCCACCGGAACCGCCCCGACCGCCCCCCGAACCGCCGGCCCCGGACCGACCCGAACCCGAGCGATCCCCGGAGTCCGAGCGCCCCCCACCAGTACGGCCGGACCGCCCGGCACCTCCGGAGGAACCGCGACGGTCCCCAGAACCGGAGCGAGGATTGCGAGGTGGCGTAGCCACGGTGACTCCTAACAAAGCTGAAGAACAGTAATCGGACAAACGTTACCGTCCCCCACAACGATCCACCGCATCGCCTACTTCCCAGCACTGACCGAAAGACAACCGAGCGGCCCGTCTCCACCGAAACGACAACTGCGCCCGTCACATACCGCGATGACTGTTCGCACTGAAAGGCTCCAGAAGCCCCAGAGACACCTAGGCCCCCTCGGACGCGCAGCAGGATTCCGCAAACCTGCCCCGGTCCGTTCCGCAAGCACACCGCGTTCCACGCTCAGCCACGGCCGACGAGCCGCTCGAGAACGCCGCAGCCATGGCACCTGCGCCCTCAAACGAGGGCAATACCCGGGCGACGCATACGCCGCGTCTGCATCGTCCACCACGCAATGCCGGCGCGGCGCGGGCAGCACACAGCACCTGCCGCCGCGCAGCCTTGCTGCGCGCCGTGCTGCGCGCCGTGCTGCGCGCCGTGCTGCATGGTCCACGGCGCCCGCGGATCCCGGCCGGCAGACAGCTCGCGCGCGCCGTCGCTGGCAGGGCGCGGTCCACGGAGGCTCATGGAGCCTCACGAGGGCTCGCGGGGGCTCGCGGGGGCTCGCGGGCGCTCGCGGGGGCATGGATGGTTACGTCGACGGCGTACTGCGCGGGTCGAGCTCACCGACCGGATGAGGCTGTCCGATCCGTTCAAGACCTTCGGCAGTTCGCGGGGCATCGTGGAAGTCATGCCTACAGCGAATCCGAGAGTGAACGCGACAGAACTGACCAACTTGATGAACGTCGGCCCGGCAGTAGCCGACTATCTGGCTCGCGCAGGCATCACCCGGACCGAGCAGCTGACCGGGCGCGATCCCGGAGAAATCTACGAACTGATCTGCGCCCGAGACGGCCAGCGGCACGACCCTTGCCTGCTGGACACCATCATGTCCGCCGTCGACCAGGCGAACGGCAACCCACCCCGCCCATGGTGGACCTACACCCCCCAACGCAAGACCGGCTAGCGACAACCAACCATCCACAAGCGCACCGCACCGTACTGCGCTCCGCCCGAGTACGGCGCGATCGCGGATGGAGCCGACCGGACGATCGGCCGGCGCGCGGTGCCCGGCAAGTGCCGCGGTGCTGCCGGACTCCGCGGCATCAGCTGTACTGCGGGGCTCCGAAGGCGTCCTGCCCGAGGCCGGCCCAGTACCAAGCGGATGGCGCCGTACCGCACGAATGGCCGACGCACAGTGCCGAGCAGGGTGCCGAGCAGGGTGCCGAGCAGGGTGCCGAGCAGGGTGCCGAGCAGGGTGCCGAGCAGGGTGCCGAGCAGGGTGCCGAGCAGGGTGCCGAGCAGGGTGCCAAGCAGGGTGCCGAGCAGGGTGCCGAGCAGGGTGCCGAGCAGGGTGCCGAGCAGGGTGCCGAGCAGGGTGCCGAGCAGGGTGCCGAGCAGGGTGCCGAGCAGGGTGCCGAGCAGGGAGCAGGGTGCCGAGCAGGGTGCCGAGCAGGGTGCCGAGCAGGGTGCCGAGCAGGGTGCCGAGCAGGGTGCCGAGCAGGGTGCCGAGCAGGGTGCCGAGCAGGGTGCCGAGCAGGGTGCCGAGCAGGGTGCCGAGCAGGGTGCCGAGCAGCCGAGCAGGGTGCCGAGCAGGGTGCCGAGCAGGGTGCCGAGCAGGGTGCCGAGCAGGGTGCCGAGCAGGGTGCCGAGCAGGGTGCCGAGCAGGGTGCCGAGCAGGGTGCCGAGCAGGGTGCCGAGCAGGGTGCCGAGCAGGGTGCCGAGCAGGGTGCCGAGCAGGGTGCCAGGCAGGGTGCCGAGCAGGGTGCCGAGCAGGGTGCCGAGCAGGGTGCCGAGCAGGGTGCCGAGCAGGGTGCCGAGCAGGGTGCCGAGCAGGGTGCCGAGCAGGGTGCCGAGCAGGGTGCCGAGCAGGGTGCCGAGCAGGGTGCCGAGCAGGGTGCCGAGCAGGGTGCCAGGCAGGGTGCCAGGCAGGGTGCCGCGGGGCCGGGCAGTTGCCGAGGGTGCCGCGGGGCCGAGCGGGGCCGTCGGCTCGCGTGAGCGGGCCGTCCTGCGATTGGCTCGTCCTGCGGTTGGCCAGTCCTGCGATTGGCTCGTGCTGCGATTGGCTCGTGCTGCGATTGGCTCGTGCTGCGCCTGGGCCTGTACTGCGAGGTGTCGGAGGACGGGGCACTGCGGCGAGCCGCGCAGAGGGGCGCCGCAGTACCGGGCAGAAGGTGTCGGACCAGAACTCGTCTGTCTGTCGGACCGGGCCCCGTCTGTCCGAGCGCTGTGGCCGCCGTCCTGCCGGTCGCGCGGCGACGCCGGCTTGGGTCAGCGCAGGAGCTGGGTTGCCGGTTCGCACAGGGACTGGTCACCGGTTCGCGCAAAGGCTGGGCTGCTGGTCCGGTTGGAGCTCAGGTTGCCGGCGCAAATAGCTAGAGAAATGTTAAGGGCCACCCCGTGGGGTGGCCCTTAACAGTGTGAATGTCCGGCGGCGTCCTACTCTCCCACGACCTCCCGGTCGCAGTACCATCGGCGCTGGCGGGCTTAACTTCCAGGTTCGGAATGGAGACTGGGTGTTTCCCCGACGCTATGGCCACCGAAACTCTATGAGAACACATATCAACCAACACAAGCCACCGTGAAGTGTGGGCTGGGTTGACCGTATTCCGGGAACCGTACAGTGAACGCGAACACCTGTTACATAGCGCAGCTCGAAGCCTTCTGTTCCATCACCGTAAACGATGATGAGTGTGTGACAAGCCCTCGGCCTATTAGTACCAGTCAGCTCCACACGTTACCGCGCTTCCACTTCTGGCCTATCAACCCAGTGGTCTACTGGGGGCCTTACCCGGTTAACCCGGTGGGAGACCTCATCTTGAAGCGTGCTTCCCGCTTAGATGCTTTCAGCGGTTATCACTCCCGAACGTAGCCAACCAGCCGTGCTCCTGGCGGAACAACTGGCACACCAGAGGTTCGTCCACCCCGGTCCTCTCGTACTAGGGGCAGCCCTTCTCAAGTCTCCTGCGCGCGCAGCGGATAGGGACCGAACTGTCTCACGACGTTCTAAACCCAGCTCGCGTGCCGCTTTAATGGGCGAACAGCCCAACCCTTGGGACCTACTCCAGCCCCAGGATGCGACGAGCCGACATCGAGGTGCCAAACCATCCCGTCGATATGGACTCTTGGGGAAGATCAGCCTGTTATCCCCGGGGTACCTTTTATCCGTTGAGCGACGGTGCTCCCACATGCCACCGCCGGATCACTAGTTCCGACTTTCGTCCCTGCTCGACATGTCTGTCTCACAGTCAAGCTCCCTTGTGCACTTACACTCGACACCTGATTGCCAACCAGGCTGAGGGAACCTTTGAGCGCCTCCGTTACCTTTTAGGAGGCGACCGCCCCAGTCAAACTACCCACCAGGCACTGTCCCTGATCCGGATAACGGACCAAAGTTAGACAGCCAGAACAACCAGAGTGGTATTTCAACGATGACTCCACCCGAACTGGCGTCCGAGCTTCACAGTCTCCCACCTATCCTACACAAGTTGTACCGACCACCAATACCAAGTTGTAGTAAAGGTCCCGGGGTCTTTCCGTCCTGCTGCGCGTAACGAGCATCTTTACTCGTAATGCAATTTCGCCGAGTCCATGGTTGAGACAGCGCCCAAGTCGTTACGCCATTCGTGCAGGTCGGAACTTACCCGACAAGGAATTTCGCTACCTTAGGATGGTTATAGTTACCACCGCCGTTTACTGGCGCTTAAGTTCAAAGCTTCGCCGGCCGAAACCAGCTAACCTGTCCCCTTAACGTTCCAGCACCGGGCAGGCGTCAGTCCGTATACATCGAATTACTTCTTCGCACGGACCTGTGTTTTTAGTAAACAGTCGCTTGGGCCTGGTCTCTGCGACCATCACCGCTTCGGTGAGCAAGTCACCTAACGGATCAGGTCCCCCTTCTCCCGAAGTTACGGGGGCATTTTGCCGAGTTCCTTAACCATGGTTCACTCGATCGCCTCGGTATTCTCTACCTGATCACCTGTGTCGGTTTGGGGTACGGGCGGCTCTAACACTCACTGCGAAGTTTTTCTCGGCAGCATGGGATCATCCACTTCCCCTAAACGGGTCCGCCTCGGCTCTCAGGCTCAATGAGACACGGATTTGCCTATGCCTCGCCCTACCACCTTGCCCGCGGATCAGCTTGCGCCTACCATCGCCGCGGTTGGACTACCCTCCTGCGTCACTCCTCAATGCACCTACTACCACCTCGGGTCAGAACATCCACCGATCCGTCCGAAGACATCACAGCTTCAGTTCCTTAGCATCAGCGGGTTCGGTCGGGTCGTGTTAATGCCGGTACGGGAATATCAACCCGTTGTCCATCGACTACGCCTGTCGGCCTCGCCTTAGGTCCCGACTTACCCAGGGCAGATTAGCTTGACCCTGGAACCCTTGATCATCCGGCGGACGGGTTTCTCACCCGTCATTCGCTACTCATGCCTGCATTCTCACTCGTGCAGCATCCACAACTCCATCACTAGGCTGCTTCACACGCTGCACGACGCTCCCCTACCCACCCACACACCTGGACCACACCCAAAGGTGAGGCCGAGTACAAGTGTGAGTGCCACAGCTTCGGCGGATTGCTTGAGCCCCGCTACATTGTCGGCGCGGAATCACTTGACCAGTGAGCTATTACGCACTCTTTCAAGGGTGGCTGCTTCTAAGCCAACCTCCTGGTTGTCTGGGCAACTCCACATCCTTTTCCACTTAGCAATCGCTTAGGGGCCTTAGCTGGTGATCTGGGCTGTTTCCCTCTCGACTACGGAGCTTATCCCCCGCAGTCTCACTGCCGCGCTCTCACTTACCGGCATTCGGAGTTTGGCTGATTTCGGTAAGCCGGTAAGCCCCCTAGACCATCCAGTGCTCTACCTCCGGTAAGAAACACACGACGCTGCACCTATATGCATTTCGGGGAGAACCAGCTATCACGGAGTTTGATTGGCCTTTCACCCCTATCCACAGGTCATCCCCCAGGTTTTCAACCCTGGTGGGTTCGGTCCTCCACGCGGTCTTACCCACGCTTCAACCTGCCCATGGATAGATCACTCCGCTTCGGGTCTAGAGCATGCGACTAAAACGCCCTATTCAGACTCGCTTTCGCTACGGCTACCCCACACGGGTTAACCTCGCCACACACCACTAACTCGCAGGCTCATTCTTCAAAAGGCACGCCGTCACACCCCACAAGGAGATGCTCCGACGGATTGTAGGCAACCGGTTTCAGGTACTATTTCACTCCCCTCCCGGGTACTTTTCATCTTTCCCTCACGGTACTAGTCCGCTATCGGTCACCAAGAAGTATTTAGGCTTAGCGGGTGGTCCCGCCAGATTCACACGAGATTTCAAGAGTCCCGTGCTACTTGGGAAAACACTCGAGAGTCACTGTCTTACGCCTACAGGGCTATAACCCACTACGGCTCAACATTCCAGAAGATTCGACTTCAACAGCGATTGATAACTCTCCGACACCACGGCATTAGTGTCTGAATGCTCCCACAACCCCATATACGCAACGCACGCCGGCTATCACACGCACATGGTTTAGCCTCATCCGCTTTCGCTCGCCACTACTCACGGAATCACAATTGTTTTCTCTTCCTACGGGTACTGAGATGTTTCACTTCCCCGCGTTCCCTCCAGAACCCTATGTGTTCAGGCACTGGTAACTGGCTTTAGAATGCCAGCTGGGTTTCCCCATTCGGACATCCCCGGATCACAGCTCGGTTGCCAACTCCCCGGGGCTTATCGCAGGCTCCAACGTCCTTCATCGGCTCTTGGTGCCAAGACATCCACCGATTGCCCTTAGTAGCTTGTCACAAAAACAAAAAAACCAAGAACAAAAATTACGCTACAAAGATGCTCGCGTTCACTATACAGTTCTCAAAATACGGGCAGGAACACCAACCCCGAACCACCACTTACCAGTAGTGATATGCCCACCAGGGAAACAACACACCCAGCAAACACACCCACCAGCAGTCTGATGAGAGCCGGCCCCAGCCACCCAACCAACCACCAACGTGATCGGCCAGCGACCCAGAAGAAACAGATCCAACCCCCAGAAACCTCAGTTCCTGTGAGCCGGGCCCGATTCCTCAGGACCCAACAGCGCGCCTCGACCCATCACCCAAGCACTCTCGCGTTCCACGCCGCGCTCCGAAAAGCAGCAGCAGTACTAACTCGATCACTCGAGATCCAGGCCTAATGGTCAATGTTCCACATTCCGAGCACCATCACCCCGAGACGTACGCTCGAGCAGTGATGACATGAACAACCCCAAACCCATAACGGGCAGGCTGCCAAAGTGCTCCTTAGAAAGGAGGTGATCCAGCCGCACCTTCCGGTACGGCTACCTTGTTACGACTTCGTCCTAATCGCCAGCCCCACCTTCGACGGCTCCCTCCACAAGGGTTAGGCCACCGGCTTCGGGTGTTGCCGACTTTCATGACGTGACGGGCGGTGTGTACAAGGCCCGGGAACGTATTCACCGCAGCGTTGCTGATCTGCGATTACTAGCGACTCCGACTTCATGGGGTCGAGTTGCAGACCCCAATCCGAACTGAGACCGGCTTTTTGGGATTCGCTCCACCTTACAGCTTCGCAGCCCTTTGTACCGGCCATTGTAGCATGCGTGAAGCCCTGGACATAAGGGGCATGATGACTTGACGTCATCCCCACCTTCCTCCGAGTTGACCCCGGCAGTCTCCTATGAGTCCCCACCACCCCGAAGGGCGTGCTGGCAACATAGGACGAGGGTTGCGCTCGTTGCGGGACTTAACCCAACATCTCACGACACGAGCTGACGACAGCCATGCACCACCTGTATAGGACCCTTACGGACCCCCCCATCTCTGGAGGATTTCCCTATATGTCAAACCCAGGTAAGGTTCTTCGCGTTGCATCGAATTAATCCGCATGCTCCGCCGCTTGTGCGGGCCCCCGTCAATTCCTTTGAGTTTTAGCCTTGCGGCCGTACTCCCCAGGCGGGGCGCTTAATGCGTTAGCTGCGGCACGGAGGACGTGGAATGTCCCCCACACCTAGCGCCCAACGTTTACGGCGTGGACTACCAGGGTATCTAATCCTGTTCGCTACCCACGCTTTCGCTCCTCAGCGTCAGGTAAGGCCCAGAGAGCCGCCTTCGCCACCGGTGTTCTTCCTGATATCTGCGCATTCCACCGCTACACCAGGAGTTCCGCTCTCCCCTGCCTACCTCTAGTCTGCCCGTATCGGAAGCAGGCTCGGGGTTAAGCCCCGAGTTTTCACTCCCGACGTGACGAACCGCCTACGAGCCCTTTACGCCCAATAATTCCGGACAACGCTCGGACCCTACGTATTACCGCGGCTGCTGGCACGTAGTTGGCCGGTCCTTCTTCTGCAGGTACCGTCACTCTCGCTTCGTCCCTGCTGAAAGAGGTTTACAACCCGAAGGCCGTCATCCCTCACGCGGCGTTGCTGCGTCAGACTTTCGTCCATTGCGCAATATTCCCCACTGCTGCCTCCCGTAGGAGTCTGGGCCGTGTCTCAGTCCCAGTGTGGCCGGTCGCCCTCTCAGGCCGGCTACCCGTCGACGCCTTGGTAGGCCATTACCCCACCAACAAGCTGATAGGCCGCGAGCCCATCCCCAACCGCCAGAACTTTCAACCAACCACCATGAGACAGTTGGTGTTATCCGGTATTAGACCCCGTTTCCGAGGCTTATCCCAAAGTTGAGGGTAGGTTGCTCACGTGTTACTCACCCGTTCGCCGCTCGTGTACCCCCGAAGGGGCCTTACCGCTCGACTTGCATGTGTTAAGCACGCCGCCAGCGTTCGTCCTGAGCCAGGATCAAACTCTCCGTTGGAAAATATGACAACCAGTCAAAGACTGGGAGTCGACAATCGAAAAGCGATCCTTTGAATCAGAAACAAAACCATTACTGGCTTGTCATCCGTATAATTTCAAAGGAATCCACCCACAGACAACGACAACCCACAACCCAAGATCAAAGACCCAGGGCCTAGGAGAATCGTTCAACGCCTGTGGACGGGGTTAATGCATCTTTCGGCATTGACTTTCGGCACGCTGTTGAGTTCTCAAGAATCGGACGCACACCGCAGTCTGACCTTTCGGCCAGGCTCCCGGGGCAACCTGCGCTACTTTACCGGACCAGATCCACCGGGTCAAGTCCCGGTTTCTCGGATCCTCCACCCGCATCCAAGCTACCGCCCCGAGTCAGACAACCCGGTTCGGCTCAGCTAGCCTTGGGGGGTTCGGAGCGACCGGCCGCTTTCGCGTCCCGCGCCTCGCTCCAACAAGAAGAACATTACGTGGCCCCCAGGTTGCCGGTCAAATCGAGCCCCGGTGGGCTGAATCACAGGGCTGTAATTTGCCTCCGGCAACCCGAGTGTGGGAGAGGAGGCCACCCCCACACCATGACGCCCAACAGCACCACAGCAGAAGCCCTCAGCCCTGCGCCGGCGACGCCAGAACTCCTGCGAACGAGCGCTTCCCGCGGCGCAGCACCAGCACGCCACCCGGCAACAGGTCGTCCGCGGTCGGCACGTACTCCGCGTCCTTCACCTTCTCGTTGTTCAGGTACGCCCCGCCCTCGGCCACGGTCCGCCGCGCAGCCGACTTGCTGGCGACGAGTCCGGACTTCACCAGCAGGTCGCCGTACGTCGGCATCGCCTCGCCGTTGCCCAGCTCCACATGAGGCGCTTCGCGCAGCGCCGCGACCAGCGTCGAGCCGTCCAGTGATCCCAGCTCCCCCTGGCCGAACAATGCCTTCGACGCCTCCTGCACCCGCCGAGTCTCCTCGGCACCGTGCACCAGCGTCGTCACGTCCTCTGCCAGCACCCGCTGCGCTTCGCGGGCCTGCGGCCGTTCCGCCGTCGCAGCCTCGAGTGCGGCGATCTCCTCCGCCGTACGGAACGTGTAGAACCGCACCAGCTGCATGACGTCCCGGTCGTCGCTGTTGAACCAGAACTGGTAGAACGCGTACGGCGTCGTCAGTTCGCGGTCCAGCCACACCGTGCCGGACTCCGTCTTCCCGAACTTGGTCCCGTCGGCCTTCGTCACCAGCGGCGTCGCCAGTGCGTGCGCCTTGCCCGCGTCGGTACGGCGGATGAGCTCCACGCCGGCCGTCAGGTTCCCCCACTGGTCGCTGCCGCCGGTCTGCAGCGTGCAGTTGTGCCGCCGGTACAGCTCCAGGAAGTCGAGCGACTGCAGCAACACGTAGCTGAACTCGGTGTAGCTGATCCCCTGTTCCAGCCGCGCCTTCACCACCTCGCGGCCGAGCATCCGGTTCACCGGGAAGTGCTTCCCGATGTCCCGCAGGAAGTCGAGTGTGTTGAGGTCCTTGGTCCAGTCGTAGTTGTTGACGATCCGGGCCGGGTTCGGCAGCGCGGGGTCGAAGTCGACGAACTTCTCCACCTGCACCCGCACCCGCTCGACCCACTCGTGGACGACGTCCTTCGGGTTCAGCACCCGCTCGGACGTCTCCTTGGGGTCACCGATCAGTCCGGTGGCGCCGCCGACGAGCCCGATCGGGTTGTGGCCGGCCAGCTGGAGCCGCCGCAGCGTCAGCAGCTGCAGCAGGTTCCCCATGTGCAGGCTGGGCGCTGTGGGGTCGAAACCGACATACGAGGTGATCGGTCCCGCCGCCATCGAGGCCCGGAGGGCGTCCGGATCGGTGGAGTGGGCGATCAGGCCACGGCTCTCCAGGTCGTCAAGCACCTGAGTGCGGCGTTCGGTCACTAGTTCTCTCCTCGAGTACGTCGGTCGGTACTAGTGTCCTGTATGCGGCTCAGGTGGCTTCCGGACGGGTCAGCACGGACCGGAGCTGCGGCCGCAGGGCATGTCCGTCCGGCCCCTGCACCGTGACAGCCGTCGGCCGGTGCGGGTCGTGCGCACCAGGGTCCTGGTTCGGCACCGGCAGACCGTGCGACAGCACCTGCTCGGCCGGGGTGAGCTGGCGGATGCCGATGGCCAGCACCTGGTCCGGATGCGTCTGCGCGAAGTCGCCGTACAACTGGGGGTCGTGCTGGCCGTCGTCACCGATCAGCACCCAGCGCACGTTGGGGAACTCCCGCGCCAGCCGGCGCAGGGCCGTCCGCTTGTGCTCCTGGCCGCTGCGGAACCAACCTGTGTTGGTCGGCCCCCAGTCCGTCATCAGCAACGGCCCCGGCGGGTACCCGTGCCGCGCCAGGAAGCGGGTCAGCGTCGGCGCGGTGTTCCAGGCGCCGGTCGACAGGTAGAACATCGGCGCGCCCGGGTGGTCCGCCAGCAGCTCCTCGTACAGACCGGCCATTCCCGGTACGACGCGGCGCGCCTGCTCGTCGCGGACGAACGTGTTCCAGGCCGCGATCAGCGGCCGCGGCAGCATCGTCAGGATCACCGTGTCGTCGATGTCGCTGACCAGCCCGAACGTCGCGTCCGGATCCGGGACGAAGATCCGTGCCCGCGCCTGCCGGTCACCCCGCACGCCGAGCACGATCTCGTGCCATCCCGGCGGCAGCACCACCGGCACCGCGAGGTCGACGAACCCGCCGCGATCGGTCAGCGTCTCGAACGTCTCCCCGCCGACGATCACCGACACCGGCACCTTCGTCGCCGGCGCGGTCACGAACGCGCGCCAGCCCCGCACCACCTGGTCCTCGTCGTACCGCGGCTGGTTGCGCGGGTCCCGGCCGAGCACGACGCGCGCGATCACCCGGACGAACTCGGTGGTGCCGTAGCCGACCTGCGGGATGATCCGCTCCTGCCAGCCGCGCCGCCGCAGCACCGCCGCGACCCCGACGTTGAACCAGTCCTCGAGGCGGGACGAGTAGTGCGGACGGGCCATACCAGAAACCTACCCGCCGCACGGGCCGCTAGTCGTCCTGCCCCGCGGTCCGTGGACAGCTTTCACGCGTCCTTCACGAACTGTCCGCGGCATCTCCTACCTTCTACCCATGACTGATGTCGGAATGTGCTTCCCCCGGACCTATCCGGCCGCGCTCGTCACCGACGTGGCGCGGCGCCTCGACGACGGCGGCGCGGACGAGCTGTGGATCATCGAGGACTGCTTCTACACCGCCGGGCCGTCGCTGGTCTCGGCCGCGCTCACCTCGACGGAGCGGATCACCGTCGGGCTCGGGATCGTGCCGGCGGTCGCTCGTACGGCGGCCGTGACGGCGATGGAGTTCGCGACGCTGGACGCGCTCGGGCCGGGGCGGTTCCTGCCGGGGATCGGTCATGGGGTGCAGTCGTGGATGGGGCAGATGGGAGTGCGGCCCAAGTCGCCGCTCACGGCGCTCGAGGAGGTGACCACGAGTGTCACGCGGCTGCTGCGGGGCGAGGAGGTGAGCGTCGACGGTCGGACGGTCTTCCTCGACAAGGTGAAGCTGGACGCGCCGCCGGCCGTCGTACCGCCGATCCTGCTCGGGGTGCAGGGGCCCAGGTCGATGGCGCTGGCGGGGCGGGTGGCGGGTGGGCTTGTGCTCGCGGAGCCGGCTACGGCGGCGTACGTGCGTCAGTCGGTCCAGTACGCCGGGTCGCCTGAGGGGTTCGTGGTGGCGGTGTTCACGGCGATGTGCGTACGAGAGGACCGCAAGGCGGCGTACGAGTGGACGGCGCCGTGGCTGGGTGAGCGGATCGGGGCGAAGGCGCCGCAGCTGACGGCGTTGCCGTTCTTCGACGAGTTGCAGAAGTTGTACGACGCCTCCGGCGACGCCGGGCTGGTCGGGATGCCTCGCGAGTGGTGGACGGAGATCGGGGCGATCGGGACGCTGGACGATGCGGCGGCGCATCTCGCGACACTGGAGGCGGCGGGGGTGCAGCACGTCGGGCTGTTCCCGGATCCGGAGGTGGAGCACGGGCTGCCACAGCTCGAGTATGTGCTGGAGCTGGCTAACCGTTAGAGCGTTTCTTCGGGACGTGGGGGCGGTACGGCGAGACAGTTGGGTCACCGGGGATCCAGAAGCGCCAGGCGCGGTCGGCGGCCTCGCGGAGGCCTACACGGGGGCCGGTGGCGGGTTCGCCGTCGAAGCCGGGGCCGTCGAGGAGCTGGATAGGCGAGGTCGTCGCGAAGAGGTCGGCGCCGTTGCCTTCGCGTCCGATGCCGAGGGCAACACAGAGGCGCGCGGGGCCGCGAGCCAGGTCGCGGTCCGGGTTGGCCGGTGGTCGCTTGAGCACCGGGCCTGGGCGGACATTGTGGGCCACCGACTGGTTGAAAGCGGTCTTCGGGTCGGTGCGGAGGCCGCGGCGTTTGCGGGCCAGTTCGTGGCCTTCGATGATTTCGCCGGCGCGGAGGAGGACGGCCGAGGGGGTGCCGTCGGGGCCGGCGACGACGTTCATGCAGAAGTGCATGCCGTAGGTGAAGTAGACGTACAGGTAGCCGGGTGGGCCGAACATGACGGTGTTGCGGGCGGTCTGGCCGCGGTAGGCGTGGGAGCCGGGGTCGTTCGGGCCGTCGTACGCCTCGACCTCGGTCAGCCGGACCGCAACCGTTCCCTCGTCGGTGGTGCTCCGCAACACCGCCCCGAGCAACCGCGGCGCCACCTCCAGAACAGAACCATCGAGAGCCGAACGCCGCATACCCAGCACCTTAGGCGACCGCCGGGCAAGCCGGCTCTCCGGCCGGCTCGCCCGGCGGGCTGTTGAAGAACACACCGCTGGCCGGCGTCGACCGACGCGGGGTCGGCGGCGCGCCGCTGCCTTGGGTCAGGCCAGGCGGGTGGCGTGGGCTGTTGCGCGGGCGCGCCGCTGCCTTGGGTCAGGTCAGGCGGGTGGCGTGGGCTGTTGCGCGGGCGCGCAGTTCCTCGAGTTGTTCGGCGACCCGCTCCTGGGCGGTGCCGCCTCGGGTGTTGCGGGAGGTTAGGGAGCCTTCGACCGTGAGGACGGTGCGGACCTCAGGCGTCAACTCCGGGGAGATCGCGGCGAGGTCGTCGTCGGTCAGGTCCCAGAGTTCGAGGCCGCGTTTCTCGCATTCCTGGACGCAGGCGCCGGCCAGTTCGTGGGCTACCCGGAAGGGGACCTTCTGGCGGACGAGCCATTCGGCGATGTCGGTGGCCAACGAGAAGCCCTGGGGGGCCAGCTCCTCCAGGCGGTCCGTGTTGAAGCGAAGCGTGCGGATCATGCCGGTGAACGCGGGCAGCAGCAGCTCCAGCGTGTCGATGGAGTCGAAGACCGGCTCCTTGTCCTCCTGCAGGTCCCGGTTGTACGCGAGCGGCTGCGCCTTGAGTGTCGCCAGCAGGCCGCTCAGGTTGCCGATCAGGCGGCCGGCCTTGCCGCGAGCGAGTTCGGCGATGTCCGGGTTCTTCTTCTGCGGCATGATGCTCGACCCGGTCGAGAACGCGTCGTCCAGTTCGACGAACCCGAACTCCTTCGTCGCCCAGAGGATCACCTCCTCGGCCTGCCGGGACAGGTCGACCCCGATCTGCGCGGTCACGAACGCGAACTCCGCCACGAAGTCCCGCGACGACGTCCCGTCGATCGAGTTCGCCGACGAGTTCGTGAACCCCAGCTCCTGCGCGACGAACACCGGATCCAGCCCCAGCGAGCTACCCGCCAGGGCCCCCGAGCCGTACGGCGAGTCCGCCGCGACCCGCGCGTCCCAGTCGGCCAGCCGGTCCAGGTCCCGGATCAGCGGCCAGGCGTGCGCAAGCAGATGGTGCGACAGCAACACCGGCTGCGCGTGCTGCAGATGCGTCCGCCCCGGCATCGCCACCCCGAGGTGCCGCGAAGCCTGCTCCGCCAGCACCTGAACCTGCTCCAGCAGCAACCGTCCGATGATCCGCCCGTGCTCCCGCAGGTAGCTCTTGAACAGCGTCGCGACCTGGTCGTTCCGCGACCGCCCGGCACGCAGCCGCCCGCCGAGCTCGGCACCGAGCCGCACGAGCAGCCCGTGCTCCAGCGCGGTGTGCACGTCCTCGTCCTCCTCGGCGGGGAGGAAGTTCCCGGACAGTACGTCGTCCAGCAGGCCGTCGAGCCCCGCCAGCATCGCGGCCAGGTCCTCGTCGGTCAGCAGCCCCGCGCGGTGCAGCACCTTGGCGTGCGCCTTCGACCCGGCGATGTCGTACGGCGCCAGCCGCCAGTCGAAGTCGGTCGACTTGCTCAACGCCGCCAGCGCGTCCGCCGGCCCGCCCGCGAACCGTCCACCCCACAGGGCGGCGCTCTCTCCAGTACTCACGACAACTTCCTCTACTTCGGTTCGGTGCGGGCGGCGAGGGACAGGAAGCGGGAGGCGAGCGCCTCACCGCCGGTGGGGTTGCGCGAGACGACCATGACGGTGTCGTCGCCGGCGATGGTGCCGAGCACGTCGTCGAGTCCCACGTGGTCGATCGCCGAAGCGAAGTACTGCGCCGCGCCCGGCGGCGTCCGCAGGATCACGAGGTTCGCGCTGCCCTCGGCCGACACCAGCAACTCGGACGCCACCCGCGCCAGCCGCGCCTCGAAGGCGGCCGCCTCACCCGCGCGCGGCGTACGGTCGCCGCCCTCGCCCGGTACGGCGTACACGAGCTGGCCGGAGGAGTCGCGGACCTTGACCGCGCCGATCTCGACCAAGTCCCGCGACAGCGTCGCCTGCCCGACCACCAGGCCGGAGGCGGCGAGCAGCTCGGCCAGCTCCGTCTGCGACCGCACCGGCTGCCGGCCGAGCAGGTCGACGATCCGCTGCTGGCGGGCCGTCTTGGTAGTGGGAACCGCGATACTCACGAAGCGAAACTCCTTGCCAGCAGCCACGACAGCAGCGCCTTCTGCGCGTGCAGCCGGTTCTCGGCCTCGTCCCAGACGACCGACTGCGGTCCGTCGATGACGGCCGCCTCGATCTCCTTGCCACGATAGGCGGGCAGGCAGTGCAGCACGATCGCGTCCGGCTTCGCCTTGCCGAGCAGGTCCTCGGTCACGGCGTACGGCACGAACGGCGCCTCGCGGTCGGCCGCCTCGCCCTCCTGGCCCATCGACACCCAGGTGTCGGTGGCGACGACGTCGGCTCCGTCGACCGCCGCGACCGGGTCCGCGGTCCACGCGACCGAGCCGCCGGTCTGCTCGGCGATCGCCGCCGCCTTCACCAGGACGTCCGGATCCGGCTGGTACTCCTCCGGCGACCCCACGATCACGTGCATGCCGGCGGTCGCGCCGCCGAGCAGGTACGAGTGCGCCATGTTGTTGGCGCCGTCGCCGAGGTACACCAGCTTCAGCCCGGCCGTCGAGCCCTTGTGCTGCCGCACGGTCTGCAGGTCGGCGAGGATCTGGCAGGGATGGAACTCGTCGGTCAGCGCGTTGATCACCGGCACGCTGGACGCGGCGGCCATCTCCTCGATCCGGCTCTGCCCGAAGGTCCGCCAGACGATCGCTTCAACCTGCCGGTCGAGGATCCGCGCGGTGTCCGCGATCGGCTCGCCGCGGCCCAGCTGCGAGGTCTGCGCGTCGATGACCAGCGGTACGCCGCCCAGCTCGGAGATCCCGACCGCGAACGAGATCCGGGTCCGCGTCGACGACTTGTCGAAGATCACCGCGACGGTCTTCGGCCCCTCGAGCGGCTTGTGCCCGTGCCGGTCCCCCGCCAGCTGCGCGGCCAGCGTCAGTACTTCGTCCTGCTCGACCGGCGACAGGTCGTCGTCCCGCAAGAAGTGCCTGACCATCACGCCTCCACCTTGTCGAGCAGCCCCGGGAGGGCCGCGACGAAACTGTCCGCATCAGCCTTGCTGAGGATGTACGGCGGCGCCAGCCGCAACGCGTCCGGGATCGGATTGTTCACCACGAACCCGGCGTCCAGCGCGAGGGTCGCGAGCTGGTCCGACACCGGCGCGGTCAGCTCGATCGCGAGCAGCATGCCGCGGCCGCGGACGCCGGCGATCAGTGGATGGTCGAGCGCGATCACCGACGAGGCGAGGTGGTTGCCGACAGCATTCACCTGGTCGAGCAGGCCGTCCCGCTCGATCACGGTCAGCACGGCCAGGCCGGCGATCGCGGCGACCGGGTTCCCGCCGAAGGTGGTGCCGTGGTTGCCCGGCTGCAGCAGGTCCGCGGCCGCGCCGAGGCCGACGCACGCGCCGATCGGGATCCCGGCGCCGAGGCCCTTCGCCACGGTCACCAGGTCCGGCGTGATGCCCTCGGGCTGGTACGCGAACCAGCTCCCGGTCCGGCCGATCCCGGTCTGGATCTCGTCGATCCACAGCAGCGCGCCGCGCTCGGACGTGATCCGCCGCGCCTCCTGCAGGTAGCCGGCCGGTGGTACGACGACGCCGTTCTCGCCCTGGATCGGCTCCAGCACCACGGCGGCGGTCCGGTCGTCGACCGCGGCGGCCAGCGCCGCCGCGTCACCGTACGGGACGAACTCCACGTCGCCGGGCAACGGCGCGAACGCCTCCCGGTACGCCGGCTTCCAGGTCACCGCGAGCGCGCCCATCGACCGGCCGTGGAAGGCCCCGACCGTGGAGACGATCTTGGTCCGGCCGGTGCGCCGGGTGATCTTGAAGGCGGCCTCGTTCGCCTCGGTGCCGGAGTTCGTGAAGAACACCTTGCCGGGGGCGTCGAACAGGCCGAGCAGCTTCTCGGCGAGCGCGATCTGCGGCGCGGAGGCGAAGAAGTTCGAGACGTGGCCGAGGGTGGCGAGCTGCGAGGTCACCGCGGACACCACGAACGGGTGCGCGTGCCCGAGGCAGTTCACCGCGAGCCCGCCGAGCAGGTCGAGGTACTTGTTGCCGTCGGCGTCCCACAGGTACGCGCCCTCGCCGCGGACCAACACCCGCTTCGGCGCGCCGAAGGTGTTCATCAACGCGCCGGCGTAGCGCTCGGTGAGCGCTGCCTGGGTGCCGTCGACGGTGAGGAGTTCGGTCATGACGGGATCACCTGGGTTCCACTTCCGGCGTCGGTGAAGATCTCGAGCAGCAACGAGTGCGGGACGCGGCCGTCGATGACGGTGGCCCGGGACACTCCGGACTCGACCGCGCGCAGGCAGGCTTCCATCTTCGGCACCATCCCGGACGCCAGCGACGGCAGCAACTCGGCCAGCTCGGCGGTGTCGATCTGGGTGATGATCTCGTCGCTGTCCGGCCAGTTCCGGTAGAGCCCGGCGACGTCGGTCAGTACGACGAGCTTCTCGGCGCCGAGCGCGGACGCCAGCGCGGCCGCCGCGGTGTCGGCGTTCACGTTGTGCGCCTGGCCGTCCTCGTCGGGCGCGATCGTCGACACCACCGGGATCCGGCCCGCGTCGATCAGGTCGATCACCGCCTCCGGCCGCACCTCGACCACGTCGCCGACGAGCCCGATGTCGACCTGCTCGCCATCCACGAGCGCCGTACGACGCTCCGCGGTGAACAGCCCCGCGTCCTCGCCGGACATCCCGACCGCGAACGGGCCGTGCGCGTTCAGCAACCCGACCAACTCGCGGCCGACCTTGCCGACCAGCACCATGCCGACGACGTCCATCGCCTCGGGCGTGGTGACCCGCAGCCCGCCGCGGAACTCGCTGTCGATGCCGAGCCGGCCGAGCATGTCGCTGATCTGCGGCCCGCCGCCGTGCACGACGACGACCCGGACCCCGGCGTACCGGAGGAACACGATGTCCTCGGCGAACGCCCGCTTGAGCTTCTCGTCGACCATCGCGTTCCCGCCGTACTTCACCACGACGGTCTTGCCGTGGAACTCCTTCAGCCACGGCAGGGCCTCGGTCAGTACGGCGGCCTTCTCGACCGCTGCCTCGTACATCACGACGAGTACGCCGAGTTCTCTTCGACGTACGCGTGCGACAGGTCCGTGGTGAGGACGGTCGCCGACGCCGGGCCGGCGTGCAGGTCGATGACCACGTCGATCTCCAGACCGCTGAGGTCCGCCTCGGACCTGTCCACCCCCTTGCCGCCGGCGACACAGATCGCGGCGCCGTTGAGGGTGATGTCGAGCAGCGACGGGTCGAACGCGGTGGGCGCGTTGCCGACCGCCATCGCGATCCGTCCCCAGTTCGGATCGGAGGCGAAGAACGCCGTCTTGCACAGGTTGTCCTCGGCAACGATCTTGGCGGCGGCCAGCGCCTCCGCCTCGGTCGCGGCGCCCTGGACGGTGATGCTCACGTGCTTGGTGACGCCTTCCGCGTCCGCCTGCAACTGCTTCACCAGGTCAGCAGCCAGGACGGTCAGGGCTTCCTCGAAGGCCTCGGGCGTCACGGTCACCCCGGAGGCTCCCGAGCTGAGCAGCAGCACCGTGTCGTTGGTCGACGTACCGCCGTCGACGTCGAGCCGGTTGAAGGTCTTGCCGACCGCGTTCCGCAGCGCGTGGTCGAGGTGCGGCTGGTCGAGGACGGCGTCGGTGGTGATCACGCTGAGCATCGTCGCCATGTTCGGCGCGCACATGCCCGCGCCCTTCGCGAAACCGCCGATGCTCCACCCGTCGGGGTGCGTGAGCGCGGCCTGCTTCGGGACGTTGTCGGTCGTCATCACCGCGGTCGCCGCGGCGAGTCCGGCCGCCGCGTCGTCGCCCAGCGCTGCCACCGCCGCGTCCACGCCCGGGATCAGCTTGTCCATGGGAAGTCGCTCGCCGATCAGGCCGGTCGAGCAGACCGCGATCTCCGCGGCGCCGACGCCCAGCACCGACGCGAGCTTCTCGGCGGTCTTGTGGGTGTCCTGGAAGCCTTCCGGTCCGGTGCAGGCGTTCGCGCCGCCCGAGTTCAGGACGACGGCCTTCAGAACGCCGGCGGTCAGCACCTGCTGCGACCACAGCACCGGCGCGGCCTTCACCTTGTTCGTGGTGAAGACACCGGCGGCGGCGTACTGCGGGCCGTCGTTGACCACGACGGTGAGGTCCGGCGTACCGGCCGGCTTGATCCCGGCGATCACCCCGGCCGCGCGGAAGCCGGCCGGCGCGGTGACACCGGCGCTCCGATCGACCTGACTGGCGGGTGTGACTGCGACGGTCACGGGGCTACTCCTACGAGGGGCAGGGCCACGGTCTCGTCGAGACCGGTGGCCAGGTTCATGCACTGCACGGCGGCGCCGGCGGTGCCCTTGGTGAGGTTGTCCATGGCGGCCACGACGACGGCGCGGCCGGTGCGCTGGTCGAGGGCGACCTGGAGCTGCACGGTGTTCGCGCCGAGGGTGGCCTGCGTCTGCGGCCACTGCCCCTCGGGCAGCAGGTGGATGAAGGGCTCGTCGGCGTACGCGTCCTCGTACGCCTTCCGAAGCGTCGCGTAGTCGGTGCCCTCGGCAACCGGCGCGCTGCAGGTCGCCAGGATGCCGCGGGCCATCGGCGCGAGCACCGGCGTGAACGAGACGCTCACCGGCGTATCGGCGTACGGCGTGAGGTTCTGCTCGACCTCGGGCGTGTGCCGGTGTACGCCGCCGACGCCGTACGCCGAGGCGGACCCCATCACCTCCGCGCCGAGCAGATGGGCCTTCGGCGCCTTGCCCGCGCCCGACGTCCCGCTGACGGCAACGACGACCAGCTGGGCGGGATCGACGAGCTTCAGCTGTACGGCGGGCAGCAGGGCGAGCGTGGAGACCGTCGGATAGCAACCCGGTACGGCGACCCGGTTCGACCCGCGGAGCTTGTCGCGTTGCCCGGGGAGCTCCGGGAGCCCGTACGGCCACGAGCCGGCGTGCTCGCCGCCGTAGAACTCGACCCACGCCTCGGCCTCGGTCAGCCGGAAGTCCGCGCCGCAGTCGATCACGGTGACGTCAGCGCCGAGCTGCTCGGCGATGGCGGCGGACTGTCCGTGCGGGAGCGCGAGGAACACCACGTCGTGACCGGCGAGGTTCTCCGCGGTGGTCTCGGCGAGGATGCGCCCGGCCAGCGGCACGAGGTGTGGGTGGTGCGCGCCGAGCGGCGTCCCGGCGTTCCCGCCGGCGGTCAGCGCGCCGATCTCCACCTCGGGGTGGCCGCTCAGCAACCGCAGCAGCTCGCCCCCCGCATACCCACTGGCCCCGGCCACCGCCACCGTCACACTCATGTGAATGAGTATGCCACGAACCGCATGAATATCCAACCAGGTCTCGTCCCTCAACTACCCACTCCACCGGGATACACCCTGTGACGCGGGTCATGTCACAGCCCGGACCCCGGCGCGTGTCCAAGGTCCGACGACGACTCTCGGAGGTTGTGATGGCGCGGATCGGGTTGGAGCATCGGCGGACGTGGTTCGTTCGGCTGGCCGAGTGGGGTAGCCGGCGGCGGTACGGGAAGGTGCTGGATCCGGGGCGGGTGTGGCTGCACAACCGGCGGGTGCTCACGACGTTCCTGTTGCTGGAGGGGTCGGCGGGGCGGTGGAAGACGCTGGACCCTACGCTGAACGCGCTCGCGGTGATGGCGGCGGCGGGGCGGGTCGGCTGCGGCTGGTGTCTGGATTTCGGCTACTGGGAGTTCCACCACCGGGCGGTCGATCCGGCGAAGCTGCGCGCCGTGCCGCAGTGGCGGGACAGTGAGGTGTACACGGAACTGGAGCGAGCTGTGATGGAGTACGCGGAAGCGATGACGGCGACCCCGCCGGAGGTGACGGACGAGCAGGTCGAGCGGCTGCGTGCCGACCTGACCGACGAGCAACTCGTCGAGCTGACCGCCGCCGTCTCGCTGGAGAACTACCGGTCCCGCAGTTATTCGGCGCTCGGTCTCACCAGCCAGGGGTTCAAGGAGTACTGCGACCTGAGGCCGGTGCGGTGACCGAGGAGGAACTGGCCCGCGAGTTCGCCGAACACCGCCAGGTGCTGGTCGGCGCGGCGTACCGGGTCGTGGGCAGCGTGAGCGACGCGGAGGACGTGGTCCAGGAGGCGTGGCTGCGCTGGTCCGCGATCGACCGCCAGGCCATCGGGGAGATCCGCGACCCGCGGGCGTACCTGATCCGGATCACCACGCGGCTCGCGCTCAACAAGTTGCGCGAGCAGAAGGCACGCCGGGAGCAGTACGTCGGCCCGTGGCTGCCGGAGCCGCTGGCCACCGACGACGACCCGGCCGCCGCGGTCGAGCTGGCGGACTCGGTCAGCATGGCGATGCTCGTCGTCCTCGAGACGCTCTCCCCGCTGGAACGTGCCACGTTCGTGCTGCGCGAGGTCTTCGACCTGCCGTACGACGAGATCGCGGACACCCTCGGCCGCTCGGAGGCCGCCGTACGGCAGCTCGCCCACCGGGCCCGCAGCCACGTGCACGCGCGGCAGCCGCGGCACGCGGTCGACAAGGCGCGGCACGACGAGCTGACGATGCGGTTCATGCAGGCGGCCGGCTCCGGTGACTTCGACCAGGTGGTCGCACTGCTCGCGCCGGAGGCTGTGCTGATCAGCGACGGCGGCGGGAAGAAGCGCGCCGCGTTGCGCCCGATCCACGGCGCGGAGAAGATCGCGCGCTGGCTGTTCGCCGTCCTCGCGGACAACCCGGGCTTCGAGATCCGGATGGCGTCGCTGAACGACGAACTCGCCTTCGTCGCGTACTACGACGACGAGCCGGACACCGTCACGTTCATGAAGACGAGCGACGGGCAGATCACCGAGCTGTACCTGATCCGGAACCCGGACAAGCTGGGGCAGGTGCACTGACCGGACGCCGTAGACTATCTGCAACTCAGTCGCAGATGGAGGTGCGGTGAAGTACCTGGTGGCGGACCCGGACGAGGCGCTTGATCCGGGGTTGCGCGCGGACCTGCTGGACACCTGGGTCGCGGCGACGAACGCGGGCGGCGCGGTCGGGTACACCGCGCCGGCGCCGGTGGACCGGATCGCGGAGAACCTCGACGGCGCGCTCGGGCGGGTCGCGGCCGGGCTGGACCTGCTCGGGGTGTTGCACGACGGCGAGCGGTACGTCGGGATGGGCATGCTGGTCACGCGCGGGAGCGATCTGCAGCCGCACTGGCGCACGGTGCTGCGGGTGATGGTGCACCCCGGCCACCAGGGCAACGGCGCCGGGCGGATGCTGATGGAGGGGTTGCGCGGCTCCGCGGTCGACCTCGGCCTCGAGCAGCTCCAGCTCACGATCCGCGGCGGCCTCGGCCTGGAGAACTTCTACGGCCCGCTCGGCTACCGCATCGTCGGCACCCATCCCCGCGCGATCCGGCTCACCGCGGACGACTACCGCGACGAGATCATGCTGGTGCTGGACCTGTAGGCCATCACAATCGCCTGGCCGGAGCTCCTCCCCGCGTGGAGTGCGTCCGGGGCGGGGATTGTGATGGCCTGGAGATCACCTTCGGGTGCGGGCGATCAGCACGAGCGTCGCGCCCAGTGCGGCGAGCAGGACGCCGAGGGTGAGGACGATCGGCGGCGGGCCGCCGGCCGCGGCCAGCTGGATGCGGTTGGCGGTGCGGGGCTCGGGGGCGGGCTCGGCGCCAACGGTGAACTTCACCGGCGCGGCGACCGTCTCGCCGGCCCGGTCGGTCCGCTCGTAGGTCACCTTCGCGGTGCCCGTGAACGCGGCCACCGGCTTGAGCGTCACCGTCCCGTCCGCGCCGACCGACCAGGTCCCGGCGCCGTTCGTGACGTTCTTCGCGCACGCACCGGTCGGTGTCCGGAGGCAGACCGAGCTGGGCCTGATCTCCCCGCTGTCGTTGAGCAGCGGGTTCACCGCGACCGGGTTGCCCGGCGTGCCGGTGGCCGTGTCGGGCACCGCCTTGGCGAGCAGCGGCTGCGCGACCGTCACGTCGAGCAGCGCGGTGCCCGAGGTGCCGTTCGCGTCGGTGACCCGGTAGGACAGCGCACGCGTCGTACCGACGAAGCCCTTCGCGGGCGTGTACGTGACCGCGCCGCCGGCAGCTACCACGAACGTGCCCTCGCCGGGCACCGTCACGGACGTCTTCACCTTGCCGTCGGCGGGATCCCGCAGTACGACGGAACCCGGGCGGAGCGGCGCGGACGGGTCACCGGCCTTGTCGTTGGCCAGCACGTTCACGACGGCCGCCGTACCGAATGCGGTCTTCGCGCTGTCGTCGACGAGCACCGGACGCACCGGCACGACCGTCACGGTGATCGTCGCGCGGGCCGAGTTCCGGTGCGAGTCCTTGACGTCGTACGTCGCCGGGCGCGCGGTGCCCGAGAAGGCCGCGTCCGGCGTGAACGTCACCTTGCCCTCGGCAA
Source organism: Kribbella sp. HUAS MG21 (assembly GCF_040254265.1). Lineage (GTDB taxonomy): Bacteria > Actinomycetota > Actinomycetes > Propionibacteriales > Kribbellaceae > Kribbella. The sequence continues at coordinate 4,607,527 of NZ_CP158165.1, read as the reverse complement.
CGACGTACGTGCCCTGTCCGGCGACCACCACCCGGTTGACCAGCGCACGGTCCGGACCGACGAGCAGCACCGACTTCGGGTCCAGGGTCGCGTCCGGACCCGGCTTGTCGTTCGCGAGCGGATCGATCGTCACCGCGACGTGCTGCTTGGTCCGCGCCTCGTCCGGCACCGCCACCGGACGGGCCTGCACGGTGATCGTCAGCGTGCCGGCGCCGAGCGTGCCGTTGCGGTCGGCCACCTGGTACCCGACCGGGACCGCCACCCCGGCGTACCCGTCGAGCGGCGCGAACCGGATCGCGCCCGACGGCTGCACCGTGAAGGTGCCCTCCCCCGGCACGACCAGCGCCGGCACCGGGGCCTCGGTCACCGGGTCCACGAGCCGGACGCCACTCGCGACCAGCGGCGCGCTCGCATCACCGGGCTTGTCGTTCGCCAGCACGTCGACCGTGAGCGCGGTCTCGTACGGCGTGCTCGCGACGTCGTCCTGGATCACCGGGACGACCGGCGCGACCGTCACCGTGACGGCCGCACTCGCCTTGTTCCCGGTGCTGTCCTGCACCCGGTACGCGACCGAGACGGTCCCGCGGTACGCCGGTTCCGGGTCGAACGTGATCCGGCCGGACTTCACGGTGAACACGCCCTGCCCCGGGATCACCGCCTTCGGTCCCCACGTCGCGCCGTACACCTGCAACGACGCCGGATCGAAGCTCGCGCCGGTCCCCGGCTCGTCGTTGGCGAGCGGATCGACGCCGACCGTCACGTTCTGCTTCGTGGCGACCGGGTCCGCAACCGCCTTCGGCCCCTTGCCGACCGTCACCAGCAGCAGGCCTTCGGCGGTGGTGCCGTTGGCGTCCGCGATCCGGTACGTCGTCGGCGTCGTCACGCCCTGGAACGCCTTGACGGGCGTGAACGTCACCGCCCCGGAGGCGTCGACCGCGTAGGCACCCTCACCGGCACGCGTCAGGGTCTTGGCGTACTTGCCGGCCGCGTCCTTCAGCAGCAGACTCGCCGGTTTCAGCGGCGCCGACGCGTCGCCGGCCTTGTCGTTCGCCAGCACCTTCACCGTGATCGCGTGCCCGTACGGCGTGATCGCGGAGTCGTCAACCGCGACCGGGTCGACCGGCGTCACGGTCATACTCAGCGTCGAGACCGCGTAGTTCCCGTCGGAGTCCGCCACCCGGTAGTGCACCGGGGTCGCCTTGCCCCGGAACGCCGGCAGCGGGTCGAACTCGATCGCGCCACTGGGTTGCACCCTGTACGTCCCCTGCCCGGCGACCGTCACCGACTTCACGTACTCGCCGGCCTTCGAGTCCGCGCCGAGCAGGCCGACCGTACTGCGGTCGAGCGTCGCGTCGGTCCCCGGACGGTCATTGGAGACCACGTTCACCGTCACCGTGACGTTCTGCAGCGTGGAGGCGGTGTCAGCGAGCGCGGCCGGTGGCTGGCCGACGGCGACCGTCAACCGTGCCGTCGTCCGCGTCCCGTTCCGGTCGGCCACCTGGTACGTCAGCGGCGTACCAGGCCCGCGGAATGTCGCGCCCGGCTCGAACCGGACCACTCCCCCGCCTGCCGTGTACAAGCCCTCGTTGCGGATCCGGACCGTTGCCTTCAGCGCGCCGTCGGCGGGGTCGACGAGTTGCAGGCTGCCAGGCACCAGCGGTGCGCTCGGATCGCCCGGCTTGTCGTTGGCCAGCACGTTGACCGTGACCTGCTTGCCGTACGGCGTGCGCGCGGTGTCGTCGGCCGCGACCGGGGTGATCGGCGCGATCGTGACCGTGATCGTCGACCGCGCGCTCTGGCCGAAGTCGTCGGCGATCCGGTACGTCACCTTCGTCGCCGTCCCGGTGAACGCGGGCACGGGATCGACGGTCACCGTTCCGTCCGCGTTGACCTGGTAGTCGGCCTGGCCCGCGATCTTCACCAGCTTCTTCAGCGCACCGTCGGCCGGGTCCACCAGCAGCAGACTGCGCGGGTCGAGGGTGGCACCGGTACCCGGGAGATCGTTGAGCGGCGGGTCCACCCGGAGCGGGACGTTCTGCTTGCCGGTCGCGGTGTCAGGTGCGGCGGTCGGCGCGGGCGGCTTGGCAACCGTGACGGTCAGCGTTGCGGTGGTCGTCGTACCGTTCACGTCCGCGACGCGGTAGCCGACCGGCGTCGCCGCCCCGGTGAACCTCGACAGCGGGTCGACCTCGATCGCGCCTTCGGGCGTGGTCGTGTACTTCGCCTGGCCGGGCACCACGATCGTGGCTGCCGGCTGCTTCGTGGCCGGGTCGAGCAGCCGCACGGTGCTCGGCACCAGCGGGATCGACGGGTCGCCGGCGGCGTCGTTCGCGAGCACCGAGACCGTGACGTTCGTGTCGTACGCCGTCCGCGCGGCGTCGTCGGACGCGTCCGGCTGGACCTTCGTCACCCGGACCGTGAGCGTCGACCTCCCGATCGCACCGTTGCCGTCCGCAACTTGGTAGCCGACTGGGGTCGCCGTACCGCTGAAGGCGGGCAGCGGATCGAACAGCACGGAGCCGTCGGACTTGACCGAGTACTTGCCCTGACCGGCGACGACGAGCGACAGCACCGGCTGGCTCGTACCCACCAACCGGACGCTGCCGGGCTGTAGCGCCACACCGGTCGGGCCGGACTTGTCGTTGCGGAGGACCTCAACCACCACGGACCGGCCCTGCACGGTCGTCGCCGTGTCCGGGTTCGCCACCGGCGGGGCCGGGGCAGCCACGGAGACCGTGAGCTCGGCGCGCGCCGCCGTACCGTTCTTGTCGAGGACCTGGTAGGTCACCGGGGTCCCGACGCCGGTGAAGCCTTGCACCGGCTGGAAGGTCACTTCGCCGGCCGCCGCCAGGTAGGTGCCTTGCCGGGCGATCGTGAGCTTGGCGACGAGTTGCTTGCTCGCCGGGTCGACCAGCCGCAGCGAAGCGGGCACGAGAGGCGCGTCCGGCGAGCCCGGCGTGTCGTTGGCGAGGACCGGTACGACGACGTCGGTGTCGAAGGGGGTCGAGACCGAGTCACCGTTCGCCGTCGGCGTGACCGGTCTGACCGTAACGGCCAGCGTGGACTCGGCGGTCTGCCGGGTGGAATCCGCGACGCGGTAGCCGATCGACGTACCGACGCCGGTGAACTGCGGCACCGGGACGAAGTCCACGCCGCCGTCCGGCTTCACGACGTACGAGCCCTCGCCCGCGATCACGACCTTCTTCTTGAACGTCGCGTCGGCGGGATCGCGCAGTACGACGGAACCGGGAACCAGTTGCACACCCGCTGCCGCGCGGTCGTTGGCGAGCGGTTTGACGGCCACGCTGACGTTCTGCGGGGTCGTCGCCGTGTCGGGGTTGGCCACCGGGCGGTCCGGGAGCGACACCGTCACGGTCAGCTTGGCAGTAGCCGCGGCGCCGTTGCTGTCGGCAACGCGGTACGTGATCGGCTTGGCGGCGCCGACGAAGCCCGGCACCGGCTCGACGCGGATCGTGCCGTCGGGTTTGGCGACGTACTTCGCCTGGCCGACGACGTTGACCATCTGCACGCACTTGGCGCCGTCGACGAGGCAGAGCGTGCCGGGGGTGAGGGGCGCCGCCGGGTCGCCGGGCTTGTCGTTGGCCAGGACCGGCACGACCACGGGAGTATTGAAGCCGGTCGTGATGGTGTCGTCGGCCGGCACCGGCGGGGGCGGCGGCGTGATCGCGAACGGGTGGTCCTCGACCTCACCGGCGTCCGCGGCCCCGGTCGGCGTCTCCACCTGGGTGGCGTCGTAGCCGACCCGGATCCGCGCGTACGACGCACCGGCCTTCGGCGCGAGCTCGGACCAGCGCAGCGTGATCGTCGACTGCCCGGCAGCGAACGCGGCGCACGCCCGCTCGGTCGGCTCGAACGTGCCGTTCACGTTGACGTCGATCCACGCGCACGCCCGCCCGGCCTTCGACGTACCGGCGAGCCGCAGATCGGCGGCGTACGACGTCTGACTCGTGCGCAGCGGCTTGAAGTCGACGCCGTCGTCGGCCTGGTCCGCCGCGGCCGGGCCCGTGGTGCCGTTGGCGACTGCGGCATTGTCCTCGGTGACGTCCGGCCCGAGGTGTACGTCGCTGAGCACCGACCACGCGGCGCCGTACGACGCGGGGGCGTCGCCGAAGTCCTCGGGTGTGGTGGCGACGAGCGAGAACGCGTCGCCCGAGGAGCCGTTATTCAGCGCGGGCAGCTTCGGGTGCTTCGTGAACAGCGCCGACACGTCGAACGCGACCTGGGTGACGACGCCGTTGACGCGGACCGACCCGCAGGCGGCGGTCGCGGACGTGTCCAGGCCCGACGGGGACTTCGTGTTCACGCAGTTCGGGCCGGTGTCGTGGTTCGCGGCCGTGACCGTGTCGCTGGTGACGGCGAGGTTGTTGCCCTGGCCGAGCTTGGTCAGGCTGAGGCCGGGCGTCGCCAGCTTCAGGATCGAGTGCAGCTCGGACTGAGCGGTGGTCCGGCCGCTGACGGTCCGGGTGACGGAACCGCCGAGGCCGCCGAGGTGCAGCACCGGGTTGCGGACCGGCTGGGAGAACGTGATCGTCAGCGTGCCGCGATCACCGCAGCCGCCGGTGGACGCGCAGTCGCCGGTGTTCACCACGACGTCCTGCGCGGGCGTCTTCGGCCCGATCGCGGGCTGGTAGGTGGCGGGGCCGCTGCCGCGGAAGCCCGCGGTCGTCGGGTCGCCGAGCTCGGTCTCGCCGCTCACGGTGATCGTCTGCCGGAGCCCGGAGCCGGGCATCACCGTGGTCGCCGCGTCCGTGAACGGCGCGGTCGGCACCTGGTAGGCGTCGGCGGTGATCGTTCCCAGACTCACCAGGCCGACGGCAAGAAGAAAGGCCCCCGGTCGGGTTGCCCGCATGTGTCCCGCCCTCCCGAGCAATCAGGTGCATTGCTGCGGCCGCGGGGCGGGCGGGCCTGCACAGACGTAACGTCCCGTGCGGACCTGATGTTACGGGACAATCACTCTCCGAGGTCGTAGATCACGACGTTGCCGACACTGTGTCGCCGTACGGCGAGCTGGTCGAGCGCGGGCGCCACCGGGCCGTTGCGCGCGTCGGCGTACAGCCAGCGGACGCCGTACTCGTCGCGCAGCCTGGCCAGCACGTCCGTCGTCGGTGTGGTGAGGGCCTGCTCGGTGAGGGCGACGCGGTCGGGCCACGGCGACGGCTGCTCGGTGTAGCGGCGGCCGCCGTCGCCCTGCTTCGCCATGGCCTGGCTGGTGTACGCCCAGCCTTCGATCAGCGCGCGGCGGCCGGCGATGCCGCTGACGAGGTAGCCGCGCGCATCACAGCCCGGCGCGTGCGGGCCTGCCGGCCGGCACCAGGTGTTGGTTGCGACCACGTCGGTCGGTGCGGAGTGCCTCCCGAGCCACAACGCGGCGGCGGCCTCGTCCGGGTAGACCCACCAGCGCGCGGCGCGGTATGTCGGGGCCTTCTCGGTGTCGCCGCGGACAGCGCTCTGCAGGAAGGAGCTGATCGGAGCGGTCGACAGCAACACCAGTACGACGAACATGCCGCCGCCTGCTTGCCGGAAGAACAGCCGCCACGCCAGCACCAGGATGAGCGTGATGCCGAGGACGACGAGCAGCATGCGCGTGCTCAGCCACAGCTGTCGACCCGGCGAAGCGGCAGGCACCCCGCGCGCCCAGACCAGCAGACCGGCGTACACAATCGACAGGACGAAGGCGGCGATCGCGATCGGGACAGGTCGTCCGGCTGCGCGCGCACTGGTCGCCGCGAACCAACCGGCCCCTGCCAAGCTGAACGGCGCCACGGTGTAGACGAAGTACGACTCGCTCACCGACGGGTGGTCGACGAGCAGGTACCCGAGCCAGCCGGCGATCATCGCACCGAGCAGGAACCACGCCACCGGGTCCTTGCGGCCGGCCACTCCGAAGCCTGCCCAGGCCATCGCCTGCAGCGTCAGGAGCAGACCGAGCAGCAGGCTGAGCGTCCCGATCACCTCGCCGTGTGCCAGCGCCGGGAGGATCAACCCGCCGGCGCCGGGCTGAGTCCTGTCACCGGTGGCCGCCGGGTAGACGGGCAGCGACTTCAGTACGGCGAGGAACTGCAGCCGCGAACCACTGGTGCTGCCGGCAACGGTCACGAAGGTGATCGCGCCGACGACGAGCAGCACGGCCGCCGTACCGATCAGCCGCCAGGGGATGCGCCGAGTCGTCAGTAGGAGGTACAGGGCAGCAAGGCCAACAGCTGCTACCAGCAACGGCAGGACTGTGGGCTTGGAGCCGCCGCCGACGATCGCCACGGGCACGGTGATCAGCCAGAGCCAGCGGCTCCCCTCCTTGAACAGCAGGTGGATCAGAAACACCGCAACGGCGACCGCCGCGACCATGCCGAACGTCTGCGACGGACTGAGCAGGCTGACCGGCGGGGCCAGGTTCACACTCGTGTCGACGAGCAGGAATAGTTGCGGCGCGGCCAGCGCGAGAGCCGCGAGTACGCCGGTCCACCAGGTGCGGCTGACGGTGCGCGCGAGTGTGGCGCAGACCAGCAGTGCAACGACCAGCCACGGGAGGACCCAGAGCCGGAACAGCACAACCATCGGTGTCAGCCGGGTGACGTCCACTGCCGCGGCCATGTCGGCGTTGGCGAACCAGTGGTATTCCAGCGGTTCTCCGACAACCTGCGGTGTCTCCGGCGGCACCGACCGGATCAGCTCCTGCACCATCGACAGGTGGTACAGCAGGTCGGGATAGTACGCCTCACCGTGCGGCGGCATCGGGTGGTACGCCATCACGCCGTACGTCGTCGCACCGACCATCACGGCCGCGGACACCGCCAGGCCCCAGGTCCATGCGACCGGCAACGGTTTCGGGTCCGCGATCCGGAAGTGTTGCCGTCCGGAGATCGCGAAGACGGCCAGGACCAATGCCGGCCAGACGATCAGCCAACGTTGCCAGCCGAGCGCGGTGAAGATCGCCCAGCCGATCAGCTGCCACGTCGCGCCGACGACCGACCCGAGCCCGAGGTCCTCGGCCCAGTTCCCGGTACTGCGCCACGCGGCCCGCAAGAGCAGCGTCCCGGGCAGCGCGATCGCTGCGGCGAAGTAGCCGGCGTACTTGAGGAGCGGACCGGCCTCGACGTCACCGAGCGCTGCGAACCCACCGGCCGCCACCAGCATCGGCAGCAACCACGGGAGGGACCGCTTCATCTGTTGGTCTGTGTGCTTTCGTGGATCGGGTCCTCTTGATGCCCGTGGTCCTCGAGACTGTCGTAGCCGACCAGGAACTGCGGCCGGCGCTGGCTCGACTGGAACAAGCGGGCGACGTACTCCCCCAGCAGGCCGAGGCAGAGCAGCTGGATCGCGCCGATCACGCTGACCGCGAGCACGGTCGACGTCCAGCCGGGGATGCTCCGGCCGGTCAGCTTGATCACCAGCGCGCCGACCACGAACAGCCCGGACATCGCGCCACCGAGCAGCCCGAGCCAGGTCGCGAGCCGCAGCGGCGCCGCCGAGAACGCGGTGACGCTGTCGAACGCGAGCCGGACCATCTTCGACACGCTGTACTTCGTCGACCCGGCGGCGCGCTCCGCCCGGACGTACGGAACCTCGGTGCTCGGGAAGCCGAGCCACGGGATGACGAGGCGGAACACCCGGCCGTCGTCGGGCAACGCGTTGACCGCGTCCACCACGCGACGCGTCACCAGCCGGAAGTCGGCGGCGTCGAACGGGATCTGCTTGCCGACCAGGCGGCACATCAGGCGGTAGTACAGCCGGGCCGTCGTCCGCTTCGCCCAGGAGTCGCTCGAGCGGTCGGAGCGGACGCCGTACACGACGTCGACGTCCTGCTCGTGGACGGCCCGCAGGAAGTCCGCGATCACCTCGGGCGGGTCCTGGAGGTCGGCGTCGATCGTGACGACGTACCGGCCGCGGGCTCGGCGGAAGCCGGCCGACTGCGCGGCCTGGTGCCCGGAGTTGCGGAGCAGCCGGACGACCCGCAACTGCGCCCAGTCCTTCGCCGCGTCGAGGAGCAGCGCCGCGGTCCGGTCCCGGCTGCCGTCGTCGACCACGAGCAGCTCGTAGCTGACCCCGAGCCCGTCGAGCAGCGGGTGCATCCGCTCGAAGAAGATCGGCAGCACCTCCTCCTCGTCGTACATCGGTACGACGACGGAGAGCTCGGGCTGGGTCATCAGCTGCCTTTCCGCGTCCTGGCTGTCAGATTGCTGACCTTACCCCGCTAGGGCGAGATGGCGACGGCTCCCGTACGGCGTGGGTCGCCGACGGCGAGGAGGCCGTCGGACGGGTCCCAGAACGCGGCCGCGACGCCGCCGAAGTACATCGAGTGCGGCGGCATCGGGCGGGTCGGCAGTCCGGTCGAGCCGGAGACCGGGAGGTCGTCCTCGTAGTCGACGACGACGTTCTCCCGGACGCGGACGTGCAGCCGCGGGTGCTCGACGGCCTCCCGGAGCGGCAGGCCGCCGTGGGTGTAGAGCGCGTAGACCTGGGCGAGCGCGGTCGGGATCCGGTCCGAGCCGGGCGAGCTGATCGCCAGGACGGCGCCGTCGCTGTCGCGGCGGGCGACGCTCGGCGCCATGTTCGACGTGAGGCGGGTGCCCGGGGCGAGGCTGTGCGGACCGCCGTGCAGGAGCTCCTGCTCGCCGAGCGCGTTGTTCAGCCAGATGCCGGTGCCGGGCGTGAGCACCCCGGAGCCGTACCCGGACGAGACCGTGATCGCGCACGCGTCGCCCTCGTCGTCCACGACCGAGACCGTCGCCGTGCTGGGCGAGGACAGCGCACGAAGATCACCGGCCGCCGCGAGTTCGAGCAGTCGTTGGCCTTCGAGCTTCCGTACGTCCTCTTCGTCGAGCTCGGCGAGCCGCCGGCCGAGCACCGCGTGCTGCACTTCGATGAGCCGCTCCAGCTCGGACTGGCTCCAGCTACCGTCGTCCGGTACGCCGTCCAGCAGCGCGAGCATCGCCGCGACGGCGACTCCCCCGACGGCGGGCGGCGGGTTGGTGGCCAGGCGCCAGCCGTTCTGGTTGACGACGAGAGCCGGACGTACGACGGCCTCGTACGCGGCGAGGTCCTCGGCGGTGAGGATGCCTTCGTTCGCGGCCATGTCGCGGATCAGGAGCTGGGCGAGCTGGCCGGTGTACATGGTCTCGGCGCCGTCGCGGGCGATCAGCTCCAGCGCGTCGGCGAGCTCCGGGATGACGAGCGTCGTACCGGCCTTGATCACCTCGCCGTCGTCGCCGTGGACGACGCCGTGGCTCGGCTGGTGCCAGCCGAAGATGCTGTCATGGGTGAAGCCGAGGTAGTACCCCGAGGTGCGGCTCAACGGGAAGCCGTTGCGGGCGACGTCGATCGCGGGCTGCACGACCTCGCGCCACGGCGCCTTACCGGAACGGCGGTGGGCGAGGTCGAGCGCCTTCATCCCGCCCGGCGTGGCGACGGAGCCGTGGCCGACCGTGGTCGTCGTACCGCCGCCGTAGTCCGTGGTCACGTCCCAGACGCCGCGCCCGAACCGCTCGGCCGACAGCCCTCGCCCCGGCATCTCGACCCAGCCGTCGATGGTCACCGGATCCCCGCCCGCGACCTGCAGCGTGACGAACCCACCCGAGGCCGGCGACACCACGCCGACCTCGTTGACCATCGTCACCAGCGTGGCGGCGATCGCGGCGTCCACCGCGTTCCCGCCCTCGGCAGCCACCCGCACACCCGCCTCGGCGGCGACCGTGTTGGGCGCCGCCACCGCGACCCGTGGATGCCCGCCGCTCATCGCGAACACCCGCCCGGCCGGCGCGCGGCGCCCGTGTACATGCCGTCAGCCGACCCGTTGCACGGCGCCGAAGCGGTCGACCGTGACCTGGACGGCGGCCTGCCGCGCGTCGGCGACCTCGTTCTCCTTCAGGGTGCGGTCCGGGGCCCGGAATCGGAGCGCGAACGCGAGCGACTTCTTGCCCTCGCCGATCTGCTCGCCGGTGTACACGTCGAACAGCCGGACACCTTCGAGCAGCTCGCCCGCGCCCTCGACGAGCGCGGCCTGCACGTCCGCCGCCGACACCTCGGCCGGGACGATCAGCGCGACGTCCTCCTTGGCCACCGGGTACGACGAGAACGGGTGCGCCGCGATCGACTCCGGACCTGCCGCGATCAGCGCGTCGAGGTCCAGCTCGACCGCGCTCGACCGGGTCGGCAGGCCGAACGCCTGGCAGACCTTCGGGTGCAGCTCACCCGCATGCCCGACGACCTTGTCGGCGACCGAGAACTCCGCGCACCGCCCCGGGTGCCACGGCGCGAGCTCCGCGTTCTTCACGTCGAGCTCGACGCCGACCGCTTGGGCGATCAGGCGCGCGACCTGCACCGCGTCCGCCCAGCCGGCCGGGCGGCCCTTGCCCCACCAGCCGGTCGGGGTCAGCGCACCGGTCAGCACGACGCCGACGTGCAGCGGCTGGTCCGGCAGGGCGTCGTACAGCGACTGGACTTCCGCGTCGCTCGGGCGCTGCGCGACCGACGGCAGCGGCGCGGGCTTCGTCTCGGCCTTCGGGACGAAGACCAGGCCGGTCTGGAAGATCGCCAGGTCGTTCGCGCCGCGACCGACGTTGCGCTCGGCGGTCCGGAGCAAGGTCGCGAGCAGGGTCGTCTGCATCGACGGCTCTTCGTCGGACAGCGGGTTGACGAGCTTGACCGTCGTACGGCGGGCGTCGTCGGCCGGGATACCCATCGCGTCGAAGTCGGCGGCACCCGTGAACGGGTACGACACCACCTCGGTCAGCCCGGCGCCGACCAGCGCGGTCGCGACCTTCCGTCGCCGCTTCTGCGCCACCGTCAGCCCTTGCCCACCCGGAGCGGCCGGCAGGATCGACGGCACGTTGTCATACCCGAACAGGCGAATGACCTCTTCGGCGAAGTCGTTCGGATCGTGCAGATCGGGCCGCCACGACGGCGGTGTCACGGTGAGCAGATCGTCGCCCGCAAGCTCGGCGGACGGGTCGACCACCAGCGCCGGTGCGTGCACACCGGCCGCGAGCGGTGCGGGCTTCGCGTCGGAAGCCGCAGGTTCGACCGTGCAGCCGACCGACCGCAGGTGCTGCAGCGTGTCCTCGATGGTGACCGGGGCGCCTGCTACCCGGGCCGCGTGGTCCGCGCGCAGGGTCACCGGCTCGGGGGTCGGGTGGGTGTCGATGACGGTTTCGTCGGGGAGGACGGTGCCGCCGGCATACTCGGCCAGGAGGTCCGCAACGCGTTGGGCGGCGTACCTCGGCAGAGCCGGGTCGGCGCCGCGCTCGAAGCGCCGCGACGCCTCCGACGACAGCTTGTGCCGGCGGGACGCCCGCGCGATCACGATCGGGTCGAAGTGGGCGGCCTCGATGACGACGTCGGTGGTCGTGTCGGAGATCTCCGTCGACGCTCCGCCCATCACCCCGGCGACGCCGATCGGCCCGGAGTCGTCGGTGATCAGCAGGTCCTCGGCGTCCAGCTCCCGCGTCTGGTCGTCCAGCGTCATCAGCTTCTCGCCGGCGTTCGCGCGCCGTACGACGATCGCACCCGACAGCCGCGCCTTGTCGTAGCCGTGGATCGGCTGTCCGAGCTCGAGCATCACGTAGTTCGTGACGTCGACGCCGATCGAGATCGGCCGCATCCCGGAGGCGAGCAGCCGCTTCTGCATCCACCGCGGCGACAACGCCTTCGGGTCGATCCCGGTCACCGTCCGGGTGACGAACACGCTGCACGCCGGGGCGTCGTCCACCCGCACCGGATAACCACCGGAGCCGGCGCCCGTCAGCGGCAGCTCCGCCGGATCCTTCAGCGGTACGCCGTACGCCGTCGCGGCCTCGCGCGCCACACCGCGGATCGACAGGCAGTACCCGCGGTCGGGCGTCACCGCGATGTCGAGGACGTCGTCGCGCAGCGCGAGCAGCTCGATAGCGTCGTCACCAGGCTCGGCCTCGCCCGGCTCGAGCACGACGATGCCGTGCGTGCCGTCGTCGCCGAGGCCGAGCTCGGCACTCGAGCAGATCATCCCGTTCGACACGTGGCCGTACGTCTTGCGCGCCGAGATCGCGAACCCGCCCGGCAGCACCGCGCCCGGCAGCACCACGACCACCAGGTCGCCGACCTCGAAGTTGTGCGCACCGCAGACCACCCACTGCGGCTCGTCCTTGCCGATGTCCAGCGAGCACCAGCGGATGGTCTTGCCGTTCTTCTGCGGCTCGTTCTCGTACGTGAGCACCTTGCCGACCACGAGCGGGCCGGTCAGGTCGGACTCCTCGACGGTCTCCACCTCGAGGCCGGCCCGGATCAGCTGCTCCGCGACCTGGCGGCCGGTGACGTCCGCCGGCAGGTCGACGTACTCACGGAGCCATGACAGTGGGACCCGCATCAGATCTCCATCCCGAACTGGCGGCTGAACCGCACGTCACCCTCGACCATGTCCCGCATGTCCTCGACGCCGTTGCGGAACATCAGCGTCCGCTCCAGGCCCATGCCGAAGGCGAAACCGGAGTACCGGTCGGTGTCGATGCCGCAGGCCTGCAGGACCCGCGGGTTCACCACGCCGCAGCCGCCCCACTCGATCCAGCCCTCGCTGCCGCAGGTCCGGCACGGGCGGTCCGGGTTGCCGACGGAGGCGCCGCGGCAGACGAAGCACTTCAGGTCCACCTCGGCCGACGGCTCGGTGAACGGGAAGAAGTTCGGCCGCAGCCGCGCCTCGAGGCCCTCGCCGAACATCGACACGACGAAGTGGTCGAGCGTGCCCTTGAGGTGCGCGAGCGTGATGCCCTCGTCCACGACCAGGCCCTCGACCTGGTAGAAGACCGGCGTGTGCGTCGCGTCCAGCTCGTCGGTGCGGAACACGCGGCCCGGGCAGATCACGTAGATCGGCGGCTTGCGGGTCAGCATCGACCGCGCCTGCACCGGCGACGTGTGCGTCCGCAGTACCTTGCCGGAGCCGGCCGGCTCGACGAAGAAGGTGTCCTGCATCTGCCGCGCCGGGTGGTCGGGCTGGAAGTTCAGCGCGTCGAAGTTCAGCCACTCGGCCTCGACCTCGGGGCCCTCGGCGACGTCCCAGCCGAGCGCGGTGAAGACGTCCGCGACCTGCTCGGAGATCAGCGACAGCGGGTGCCGCGCGCCGAGCTGCGGGGTGTGCCACGGCAGCGTCACGTCGACGCGCTCGGTGGCCAGCATCCGCTCCTCGTGCTCCTCCTCGAGGACGGCGAGCCGGGCCGCGAAGGCCTCGTTGATCGCCTTCCGGGCGGCGCCGATCCGCTGACCGGCCTCCTTCCGGGCCTGCGGCGGCAGCGCGCCGATCTCCCGGTTCGCCAGCACGATCGGCGACTTGTCCCCGAGATGGGTGACCTTGGCCTCCTGCAGGGCGGCCAGATCCGCCGCCCCGGTGAACGCCGTCAGCGCCTCGTCACGGGTCCGCTCCACCTCTTCGGCATGCAGCGGCGTCACTTCGACCGGGTCGTAATCAGTGTTGGGACCGGACATGGCTCGCTCTCGGGTTGGTACGTCTACGGCTTGCAGTCTAGAAACCCCAGCCCGAATACCGTGAATCGGCCGTCCACAACCCCCGCCTCCAGCCCGGTTGGGGAGGATTTTGCCCCCGGATCGGGAAGAGATCCTCCCCAACCGGCTAGGTGGTGAGCGGGCAGGTGGGTGCGCAGGGGCGGGGAGATCCGGTCCAGCCGCGGAAGCGTAGGGCGGCGACCACTTGTGCCGCCGCGGCGCACGGTTCGCTGACCAACTGATACCCGAAGCGCAGCGTCAGCTTGCCGGACGTCGCGGCCGCGTTGTCCCGATTCATGTCACGCCAGCGACTGGCCGGGTCTGCATGTCCCACCTGACCGTCCAGTTCGACGAGCACGTCGTACGGCGAGTACTCGGAGTCCCGGTAGACGACGGCACCGTCGTCGGCGGCGCGAACCTGTCGTCGCGCCCGCGGCAGCCCGTGCGCGCGTTCGACGCGTCGAAGGTACGCCTGCTCGAGGAACGACTGCACGCCTTCGGCCGCCTCGGCCAGGATCCGCCGGATGACCCCGCGGCCCCGCAACTCAGGCAGCGACTCCAGCTCTGCCAGCAACCGAGCGGGCGTCGTCAGGCGTTGCCGGCACGCATCGAACAGTACGGCGGCCCGGCGCGAAACATCCGCTTCCGCCGCCGCGGTGAGGAGCAGCGCGACCTCCAATCGCACCGTCGGCGGTTCGCGACACGGCTGCACGAGCGCGGACAGATGCCGGTGGCGAGTGACGACGATCCCGGGTCCCGGGTCAATGCGGCGCGCATGCGGTACTGCGACCTGAATCCGCTCGTCCCACCGGCTCCCGGTCACGCCGTACCGGCGGAGCGCGGTCGGACCCGTCAACGCTGCCCCGGGGCCGCACGCCAGCCACGCCGCCCACACCCTGGTCTCCCAGGGCAGTGGTCCGGTGAAGTCGACGTACACACCTGTATGAACCCGCTGCACCTGCCGGGCCCGGCGACGCCCGAGCAACACCTTGTCGGTGATTCCGTGGGCCAGCGCCTGGGCCCGGGTGAACGCGCCCGCCTGCCGCGCGCGCACGTCCGCGAACGCGTGGCTCGCAATACTCTCTTCCACGCCAAGAACATGCACGCGTCCCACCACCCCCACCCCGCCCACCTCTCCTCCCTGTGGACAGCGGATGTGGGGAGGATTTCTTCCCGATCCGGGATGAAGATCCTCCCCAAGCCGGGCGATCAGCCGAGGCGGTGGCGCGCGCGGACCACTCCGACCAGGATGCCGAGGCCGGCGAAGAAGGCGCCGACGCCGATCGGGAGGTAGAAGTACGGGTCGTCCGCGGCGCCGGGCGGCGGCCGCCACGAGCCGTTACGAGGCTCGGAGAGCAGCAGGAACACCGCACCGGCGACGTCGTACGCGACGGCCAGCACGATCGTGAGCACCGCGAGCACCCGCGCCCACCGCAGTACCACCCGGTTCCCGCGCCAGCGGCCGGCCAGCATGGTGCTGAGCGCGGCCGGCGTCAGGAGGAACAGGCACATCAGGACCAGGTTGGCCAGCCACTGGTACTCAGGCACGGCTCTCCAGCCTGCTCCGGCGCAGCGTGTTCACCGCCCAGGCAAGAGTCAGCCCGAGAAACCACCACGGCGAACGGTGGCCGATCTCCTGTTCGGCGGTCCGGAGCCGGATCCGGGTCGGCAGGTCGATCAGCCAACGTCGCGTCATGCGGGCAATGTTGTCAGCGGACCGGGTCGTCCACCGCCGGTACCGCGTCCTGCGGTACGGCGTCCTGCTCCTTCCCGGCGCCCCTCGGCAGCACCACCAGCGCGACCACCGCGCCGGCCACCGCGCCGACCGCGCCGACAGTCATCGCGATCGACATCGCGTCGACGAACGCATGCTTGGCCGCGGCCAGGAAGTCCGGACCGAGGGCGAGCGTGTCCGCGATCGACTTCCGCGCCGCCTCCGGGACGGAGTCCGGGAGCGCCGACGAGTACGCCGCCGCGAGCACACTGCCCAGTACCGCGACCGACAACGCGGCCCCGGTCTGCTGGACCGTGTCGTTCATCGCCGAGCCGACGCCGCGGTGGTCCGGCGGAACGGCCTGCATCAGCAGCGTGTACGCCGCCGGACCCGCCAGGCCGCCACCGATCCCCATGACGAGCAGGCCGGCGATCAGCAGGCCGTACCCGGTCGAGTCGGACACCTGGGTCAGGATCCCGAAGCCGGCCGCGATGATCCCCAGGCCGAGCGCGATCAGCGTCCGGTCGGAGACCTTCTTGCCGAGCGTCGCTCCGAGCCCGTTGAACATCGCCGCGGCGACGGCATACGGGAGCAGCGCGAGACCGGCCTTCAACGGCGTGTACCCGAGCGCGAACTGCAGGTACTGCGTCAACGCCAGCATCAGACCGCCCGCGGTGAACGACAGCAGCACGATCGAGAAGCTCGTCCCGCTGAACCGCCGGTCCTTGAACAGCTCCAGCGGCACCATCGGGTGCGCGCTCCGCTTCTCCCACAGCGCGAACCCGATCAGCGCGGCCACCCCGACCGCCAGCCCGCCGAGCACCCGGCCGGAGCTCCAGCCGTGCGCCGGGATCGAGACGATCGCCCACACCACGGACGCCATCCCGACGATCGTCAGGACGGCACCGGCCGGGTCGACGTCGCGGGCCGGGCCCTTCGACTCCGGGATCAGCGCCAGCGCGCCGATGATCGCCAGGATCGCGATCGGCACGTTCAGCCAGAAGATCGAGCCCCACCAGAAGTGGTTCAGCAGCACGCCGCCGACGGTCGGACCGGCCACCACGCCGACCATCGCGACCATCGACCAGCCCGCCATCGCCTTGCGGTGCTCCTCCGGCGCGAACACCGTGAACAGGATCGACAGCGTGCTCGGCATCAGCAGCGAGCCGCCGACCCCCATCAGCCCACGGCAGGCGATCAGCTGCCAAGGCGTCTCGGCCAGCGTGGCCAGCAACGACGCCGCGCCGAAGACCACGAGTCCGATCAGCAGCATCTTCCGCCGCCCGTACCGGTCGGAGAGGCTTCCGGCGGTCAGCAGCAGCCCGGCGAACGCCAGGATGTACGCGTCGATGACCCACTGGATGTCGGCGGGGGTCGCGCCGAGGTCCCGCATCAGGGCCGGGATCGCCAGGTTGAGGACGGTGTTGTCGACCACCAGCACCATCAGGCTCAAGCACAGGATCAACAGGATCCACCAGCGCCGGGGATGCCCGGTCGCGGTGGACTCGAACGGTGTACTAGTCACTCGAACACTGTACGACACTCTCGTACAGTGTGCGAGTCCTTTGTAGGATGGACGGCATGACCGACTCGATCTGGACCCGGGACCGCAAGGCCGCGCCCGCGAAGGAGACGCTGAGCCGCGCGCAGATCGTGGCGGCCGCGATGGAGATCCTGGACGCCGACGGCGTGACCGGGCTGAGCATGCGCAAGCTCGCGGCGAAGCTCGACGCCGGCGCGACCAGCCTCTACTGGCACGTCCCGACCAAGGACGACCTCGTCGACCTGCTGATCGACGAGGTCTGGTCCGAGATCGACGTCCCCGATCCGGAGCTCGCCGGGTGGCGGAACGGCGCGCTGCTGTTCGGCCACAGCCTGCGGTCCGCCGTCCTGCGGCATCCGTGGCTGCCGGAGGTGATGTACGTGCGTCCGACCATCGGGCCGAACGCGATGGCGCTCGGCGAGCGAGGGCTGGCGCTGTTCGGTGCGGCCGGGTTCTCCGACCGCGACGTCGACCTCGCGATGGGCAACGTGATGTCGTACGTGCTCGGCACCGTGAGCGCCGAGGTCGCGACCCGGGAGATGCTCCGCAAGTCCGGCCGCTCCGAGGAGAGCTGGATCAGCGAGCGGCTGGCAGAGGCCCAGGCGGCCGCCGCCGAGTACCCCGAGATGCAGGAATCGGTCCGCCGCCGCACCGCGGCCGGCCTCGACACCAGCCTCACCGAGAACTTCGTCTTCGGCCTCGACGCCCTCCTCGACGGCCTCGAAGCCCGCGTCAAGAAGTAGCGCTCACACCCGGCCGCCCACACGATCCGCTCGGAGCCCGCGCACCCGCCGCGGGTGCTGAGACCTGGCAGCGGTCGGTGTGGGAGCGAGGCCGTCGGAAGGCGGGAGCTGCGGGCCCGCGGATGTCCGAGTGTGGTGGATGAGCCAGTCGGTGGGTTTGAAGTGGGCCGAGAGGTTGCGGCCGAGGGCTGCTTCGTTGAAAGGGCCTGTGGATTCGAAGACGCCCAGAGACAGCGGGCGACTGAGCTTGTCCTCCCAGCGGGTGGCCCAGTCGGCGAGGTGCGGCAACGCGCCGCGGACGGCCTGTTTGTCCAGGTAGCCGTGGCCGCCCATGAAGTCGCCCGGGTAGCGGTCGCGGTGGTGCTCGCGCCAGTACGTGCGGGCCACCCGGATCGCAGCCGTGCTGTTGATTCGAGGTCGTAGTCGCTCGGCTCCGGCTCGAGGCCGAGGCGGTACATGGCGTCGTACGGACGGCGCAGCGGCCGCCGCTGGTCGTCGCCGAACCACTCCCGCATCCGGCCGAGTGCCTCCGGCCGGTCCGCGAGCTCGGCTTCGGTCGGCAGCGTCTTCCGCACCCCGGAGAAGAACTCGGCAGCCGTTCCCTTGAGCCGTACGTCGACCTGGGTCGCGCCGACCCGGTCCTGCTGCAAAGCGTGCAGCAGCTCGCCCGCGAACTGGTGGTACAGCTTCGGGGTCAGCCCCATCGGCGACTGCCCGGTGAGCATCCACCGCACGTGCTGCTCGTCGATCCGCAGAAACTCCAGATCGCGCCCGGCCACCGCATACCCGGAGTCGTCCCGCAACCACCAAGCCGGCGCCTCCTCCCGCCCGTCCAGAATCCGCCCGATCCGCACATCCAACGCATCCGCCGCCCGCACCCGCGCGGCCACCGTCCGCGGATCCCACCCACCCCCAACCACCACCTCCGGGACCTTCCGAGTCGGGCCCCGGCTGCCTGCCGACCGGTCGATCCCCGACGCATGCTCGAGGCGCGGATCGGCCACCACCACATCGACCACAGCCCGGCGGTTGCCCGGCAGCAGCACCCACCGCTTCTCGCCGACGGATCCCATCCCGGTCGTCGGCAGTGCGACGACGTCCTCCGCCGGGTGCCGAGCGGCGAGAATCACGCCCGGCTCCTGCCGCGCCGCCAGCCAGTCGGCGATGACCTGCCGGTCGGGCGACCAACTCGCCAGCGGCCGCTGCGGAACCTCGACGACCTGCCCGGCGCTGTCCTCGGCGGCCCAGGCCGGCCGCTTCCCGTCGCGGGACCAGATGTGTGCCCGGTACGAGATCAGGCCGGTGATCCCGCGAGCCCGCAGGACCTCCTGGGTCATCGTGTACTGCGTCCGCAGGAAATCGGCCAGCGCGCTCCGGTTGTACCTGAGCTCGAGCTCCACGGATCGCCGCGTCTCCCGGTCCAGCTGGGCGTCGACCACGTGCCGCAGCCCGAACTCGTCGCGGGTGACGGCCTGCAGCGCGAAGACCCGGGCGTTGTTGCTGGAGCCGTACGTCCACGCACCCATCAGCTCGCCGGTCGCGATCAGGCGCACCAGGCGCTCGGCCTCCGCGGTGTCCATGCAGACAGCCCGGTGTGCGTGCGAGCGGTACGCGGCCGAGCGGAGCTCATCGGTGTGCAGCACCTGGGCACCCGCCGCCGGGTACCGCGCGTCGTCGGGGAGCAACACGTACCGGCTGTCGCCGAGGCGGTCGACCATCTCGCTGCTGACGACGAGGCCCATCGCGGCGAGCACCAGCTCGGGTGTGGACGAGCGCATTCGTCCGGCCAGCGCCTCGACCGCGATCGCCTCCGCACGTCGGGCGTCGGTGACGCGGCCGTCGTCGGTCAGCAGCGCAGCACCGAGACGCCGGTACCTCCGGCGCTCGTCGGGCGGTACGGCGTCAGTGTCCATCGAGGAACTCCTGCGCCTGCCTGCGCACGTTCGCCGGCGCCTCGTGCCAGACCGGGTCGCGCATCAGTTCCCGGAGCTTGACCTCCTTGACCTCGCGCGGCGCGTCCCGGACGAGACCCAGGTGCCGCCACACCAGGTCCAGGTCATCCGGAAGATTCCAGTACCTGTCGAAAGCGGCCGCCGCCTCCCAGGCCGGATCGGGCGAGCTGACCAGTACTTCGTCGGCCTTGGCGGGGGGTTCTATTTCGATCAGGTGGAGGTTGAGGTGGTCGATGGCTGCGCGGAAGGCGGCTCGTTGGGATTCGAGGAAGGCCGGGGTCGGTCTGTCGGCTGTGGTCTGGAAGAGGGTGAAGACCCAGCCGTCGGTGTTCAGGCGGGACAGGTCGAGGACCAGCTCCACCTCGCCGTCGGTGAGTTTGCGGTGGGCGAGGCTGATGTCGGCCGCCGGGCCCTCGGTGCGTGGGCCTTCGGTGAGGGCGAAGGTCTGCCGGAGCCAGGCCACCTGGTCCTCGGAAAGGTCGCCGGAGGAGAGGGCACGCAGCGCGGGCCAGAGCATGTCGGGGTCCTTTCGTCAGCGGTACGTGACGAAAGCCTTGCACAGCGGCGCCTTCAGCGGCCGGAGTTATCCACAGGGCCGGGCGGGAGGTGGATCGGGTTGGTCCAGGCACGGCCGCCGGTCGCATCCTCGATGGTGATCCGGCAGTGCAGGCCGCGGAACAGCTCCAGCGGCAGCGAGCACTCGGTGAGGTCGGTGCCCTGGGCAACTTCTGCGCCGGGGTGGCCGCCGCTGAGCAGGATCTTCGTGGCCGGGGAGCAGCGGACGACGACCACGTCCGCCTCGACGCGTACGTCGTACAGCTCGGGGCCGGTGCTGGAGTAGAAGTGGCCGGCCTTGAGCGCGGCCAGCAGGGCGTCCGGCTCGAGGGTTTCGGCGCGGACGTGGACCCAGGCCTGGCACGGCGGCGGGTCCTGGGGTTGCAGGTGGGCGTCGTCGGCGGCGTACGTCGTGAAGCGGTGGCCGCGGTTCAGCAGGACGTCGGTGAGATGCCAGCTGTCGCCGCGGTTCTCCCGGTCGGCGAGCGCGTTGTAGACCTCGACCGAGTGCGCCGCATCCAGGCTCTCCGCATCGATCGCCGTCAGTAGCGACGCGGCCGGATGCGCCATCCCGATGAAGGCCCCGGCCGCCCGCGCCCGGCGCGCGAGCTCGGGTCCGGTCTCCGTCGCGGTGGGCGGCGCGAAGTCCAGCGGCAGCCCGGCCGCGATGATGTGCCACTCCTGTCCGGCCTCGGTCCGCGGGGCGTGCAGCTCGGCGCCGATCAGCGTGGTGAACCCGTCCGACCGCAGCTCGCGGCTGTCGGTCATCGGGAACCCGTACTCCGGCCGGAAGTGGTCGGTGATCGCCACGAAGTCGTACCCCGCCTCGCGGTACACCGCCGCGGTGTCAGCCGGCGACAGCGCGCCGTCCGAGCGATCCGAGTGCGTATGCAGATTCCCCCGCCAGAACCGGCCAGGCAAGTCGAACGGCAGCCCCGTCACCGGCGCTGCTCCCGCGCCGACGCGTACAGGCAGATCGCGGCAGCGGTCGCGAGATTGAGCGACTCGGCCCGCCCGTAGATCGGCACCTTGACCGAGTGGTCCACGACCGCGTTGATGCCGTCCGGCAGACCGTGCGCCTCGTTCCCGAACAGCCAGACCGTCGGCTTCGCGAGCGTCCCGTCGTCGATGCACGTGTCCAGGTCCGTCGCGCCGTACCCGTCGGCCGCCAGCACCTGCAGGCCCTGCTCTCGCCAGGTCTGTACGGCGGTGACGATGTCGACGTCCGTGCTGATCGGGACGTGGAAGATGCTGCCGACGCTGGCCCGGACCGCCTTCGGGTTGTGCGGGTCGACGGACTCCGACGACAGTACGACGGCATCGGCGCCGGCCGCGTCCGCCGTACGGATCAAGGTGCCGACGTTGCCGGGGTCGCGGACCTGGACGCCGGCCGCGATCAACGTCCCGGTGCTCCCGAGCGGCACGGTGACCAGCGAGCAGACGGCGACGACGCCCTGGGAGGTGACGGTCTCGCTCAGCGCCTCGACGGCGGCGCGGTCGACCTCGAGCCACGGGACGCCGGAGGCCACGGCGAGGTCGTGCAGGTCGCGGTGCCGGGTCGCGACAGCGGGTTCGGCGTACACCTCGACGACGAGCTCGCGATGTTCGAGGGCCTCCCGGACGGCCTGCGGGCCCTCGACCAGGAAGCGGCCGGCCTTGCGCCGGAACGCACGAGTGGCGAGCCGCCGTGCCTGCTTGATCCGCGCGGATTGCGCGGTCAGCAGACCGGGACTCGCCACTCGAGTGCTTACTTCAGAGAACTGCGGCTCAGGCCGCGGCGTCGCTCTTCGGCGCGTTCACGTCCGCCGGCAGCGCGGCCTTGGCCACCTGCACGAGCGCGGAGAACGCGGCCGGGTCGTTCACGGCCAGGTCGGCGAGGATCTTCCGGTCGACCTCGACCTCGGCCAGGCGCAGGCCCTGGATGAAGCGGTTGTAGGTCAGGTCCTCGGCGCGGACCGCGGCGTTGATGCGCTGGATCCACAGCTTGCGGAAGTCGCCCTTGCGCGCCTTGCGGTCCCGGTAGGCGTAGACCAGCGAGTGGGTGACCTGCTCCTTGGCCTTGCGGTACAGCCGCGAGCGCTGGCCGCGGTAGCCGCTGGCCTGCTCGAGTACGACCCGGCGCTTCTTGTGGGCGTTGACTGCCCGCTTCACGCGTGCCATGAGGTGTTACTCCTTGTATTTCTGCGCCGGAGCCGGACGGAGCCCACTCGGCGGGGGATGTTCGGGGGGAGGGCGGGTTGGGGGGCCGACAGCTAGCTCAGATGCCGAGCAGCTTCTTGGCCTTCTTCACGTACGCCGGGGCGACCTCGACGGTGCCCGACAGGCGGCGCTTGCGCTTCGACGACTTCGCCTCGGCGAGGTGACGAATACCGGTCTGCTCACGACGGATCTTGCCCGACCCCGTGACCCGGACCCGCTTCTTCATCCCCGAGTGGGTCTTCATCTTCGGCATGGCTGTGTACTCCTGGTTTTCTTCGTTGACTCGATCATCGGTGTGCCGGGCTCCGGCTGCCGCGGCGGCCGGAGCTGGACGTCACTCCGGGTCGAGGTTGTCGGCCGGACCCTTCGGCTTCTTGGTCACGCCGGCGGCGCGCTGGGCCTCGTGGGCCTGGGCCTGCTCGGCACGCTCCGCGCGCTCCGCCTGCTCGTCGGCCTCCCGTTCGGCCTTCCGCTTCGCCTTCTCGGCTTCCACGTCCACGCGCGCCTCGGACTTCTTCTTGTGCGGTCCGAGCACCATGATCATGTTCCGGCCGTCCTGGCGCGGCGACGACTCGACGAAGCCGAGCTCGCTGACGTCCTCGGCGAGCCGCTGCAGCAGCCGGAAGCCGAGCTCCGGGCGGGACTGCTCACGACCACGGAACATGATGGTGATCTTGACCTTGTCCCCGGCCTTCAGGAACCGCACCACGTGACCCTTCTTGGTCTCGTAGTCGTGCGGATCGATCTTCGGCCGCAGCTTCATCTCTTTGATGATGGTGTTGGTCTGGTTCCGGCGGGACTCGCGCGCCTTCTGCGCGGTCTCGTACTTGTACTTGCCGAAATCCATCAACTTGCAGACCGGAGGCCGTGCGGTCGCCGCGACCTCGACCAGGTCGAGGTCGGCCTCCTGGGCCAGCCGCAGTGCGTCCTCGATCCGGACGATGCCTACCTGCTCACCGTTCGGTCCGACCAGCCGCACCTCGGGAACGCGGATGCGCTCGTTGACGCGCAAATCAGTGGTGATGGGTCCTCCTGGGTTGAACTCGTACTGGGTAGCCACCTCGTGATCACACCCGGACCCCCTGGGAAACACGAAGGCCCTCGTGCGATCACACGAAGGCCCAATTCCCAGCTGTACGACGATGCAACCCTGACGGGTGGTACGCCGTACCTTGACCGGGACCCGCCGACTGTTCATCGACTGGGTGGGAGGTGGCCCTCCGCTTTGACCTGAACCGCCGGGGACTCTCGAGTATTCCACTCAGGGGTCACCGTCTGACCAGGTCGGTCGCCATGCAAGAGTAGCAGCATGACCGACGCAGATGCCACTCCGCCAGCCGCTCCGCCAGCCGCTCCGCCGGCCGCGCAGCAGCCGGATCCCCTCGCCACCGCTTCCCGCGACATCGCCGAGGTCCCCGCCGTGGAGATCATCTCCACCGCCGCACTGCACCTGATGAGCGCCGCCGCCGTCAACCTCGGCCTGGCCGCCGACCTCCCCGAGCACAAGGACCTCGACGAGGCCCGCTCGCTGATCGACTCCCTCGCCGGCCTGCTCGACGCGGCGGGCCCGGCCCTCGGCCACCACCACGCCGCGCCGCTGCGCGACGGCCTGCGCTCGCTGCAACTCGCCTTCCGCGAGGCCAGCACGATCCAGGACGAGCCCGGCCAGGGCCCCGGCGAGAAGTACACCGGCGCGGTCTACCCAGCCGCCAGGTAGGCGGCTGCGTGACTGCCGAGGGTCTGCCCGCCGCCGTTCCGAAGCTCGACGCACGGCATCTCGTGCACGAGGTGAACCGGGCGACGGGCGCCGGCCTGGAGTACGTCGGTCCGGCCGCCGGCGGCGAGGTCGGTGCGGCGTTCGTCCGGTGGCCCGACGATCGCGACGGTGTCCTCACCCGCGGCCACGGTTCGCTCGACGAGTTGCGGCGTACGGCGGCTGCCCTGGACGCGGCGCGGGCGCACGGGTTGCCGGTCCCGCAGTACCAGCTGCTGGCCGAGCTCCCGGACTGCGTCGGCGTGGTCCAGGAACGGCTGCCGGGCAGCCCGCCGGCCACGGTCGACCGGCAGCTGCTGGAGTCGATGATCGCGTTGACCGAGCAGTTCACCGGCCTGGGCGCGGGTCTGCCCACGCCGTCGATGTATCTGCTGGAGAGCGGTCCCGGCTTCTGCCTGCACGAGTCCCTCGAGCGGTACGACGACCGCACCCGGCGGCTCCTCGACCGGATCCACGAGATCGGGCGGGACGACACGGACGGCATGACCGGCGACGACCTCGTGCACCTCGACTACCACTCCGGCAACGTGCTGACCGACGCCGGCCGGATCACCGGCATCGTCGACTGGGACGGCATCGGCAGCGGCGACCGGCACTTCGCGCTGGTCACGCTGCGCTTCGACGCCCACGTCCGGCTCCCCGGCGACGACCTCACCTGGTTCGACGAGTTGCTCGAGACCACCCTGTCCCCCGCCGTACTGCGCCGCTACTGGGCCCACATGGCACTGCGCCAGGTCGATTGGTCGATCCGCCACCACACCCCCGCCGACACCACCCGCTGGCTCGACTTCGCCGAGCCCCGGTTGCGCTGAGCAACCCGTTTCGGGTCAGGCCGAAACGGGTCCGGGAAGGGTCCCGGCGGCCCGGTCCGCCGTCTAGCGTCGGTGGTGGGTCTTCACTCGGGGGGCCCTTGGAAATAAGGGGAAATCATGCGAAAGATCGCGATGACCGCCGCCGGATTCGCCGCCGCCCTGATCGGTACGGGCGTGGCGCTGGCACCGAACGCCAACGCCGCCGCCACGGAAGCGACGGCGACCATGGGCACCACCGCGTCCTGCCCGTCCGGCGCCGTCTGTCTGCGGGAGCCGAACGGCAGCATCCTGAGCAAGAACATCTGGTACAGCTACGGCGCGCACAACCTGTCGAACGTGACCGGCACCAAGGTGCTGATCAACAACCAGACCGGCGGCGCGGGCTTCCAGATCTGCAAGGGCTACAACGGCACGAACTGCTACCCGGTGCTGCGCTACGTCGGCGCGTACGCGCCGTACGACTTCACGCCGATCAACTCGATCGTGCTCGTCCGCTAGTCCGGTGGCGCACCGGCTCCGGCCCCGCGAGGAGGCCGGAGCCCGTGCGCTCAGCCCTTGACCGCGCCTTCCTCGACGCCCTTGAAGAAGAAGCGCTGGAGGGTGGCGAAGACGATCACGATCGGGATGAACGCGATCATCGTGCCCGCCGCGATCAGCCGCGGGTTGTTGCTGAACGTGCCGGACAGGTACTGCAACCCGACGGTCAGCGTGTACTTGTCCGGATCGGTCAGCACGATCAGCGGCCAGAGGAAGTCGTCCCAGGCGCCGATGAACGCGAAGATCGCGATCACGCTGATCGTCCCGCGCACCGACGGCAGGCCGATGTACAGGAACCGCTGCCAGGCGTTCGCGCCGTCCACGACCGCCGCCTGGTCCACCTCGACGGGCAAGGAACGGAACGCGTTGTACATCAGCAGCACGTTCAGCGCCCCGATCATGCCGGGCAGCGCGACACCGAACAGCGTGTTCGCCAGCCCGAACTCCCGGACCGTCACGTACTGCGAGATGATCGTGACCTCACCCGGCAGCACCAGCGTCGCCAGGAACAGCCCGAGGACCAGCTTCCGCCCGCGGAACTGCAGCCGCGAGATCGCGAACCCGGCCAGCGACGCGCCGATCACGTTGCCGCCGACCACCAGGACGGCGACGACGAGCGAGTTCCGCGCGTAGTCCCAGACCGGGATGGTCTCGGTGACCGCCTTGTAGTGATCGAACGTCGGCTGCGCCGGCAACAGCCGCGGGATCCGGGTGTAGATGTCCTCCCCGGACCCCTTCAGCGACGTCGACAGCTGCCACAGGAACGGCCCGATCGTGATCAGCAGCACGAACACCAGCAGCACGTACCGCGCCACCCGCTCGCGCGGCGAGATCGAGTTGAACCCGAACGACCCCTTCCGCCGCGGCGGCGTACTGCGTGCAGGCGCCTCGACGGGACGCACCGGATCGGTTACCACACTCATGCTTCGGCTCCTCGCCGGTTGAGCCGGGCCAGGATCAGCATCGGTACAACGGTGACGAAGAACAGCACGATCGACAGCGCCGACGCGTACCCGAGGTTGCCCTCGAAGCCCTGGCTGTACTGCTGGATCAGCATCACCACCGAGTTGTCACGGCCGCCCGGACCGCCCTTGCCGCCGCTCAGGATGAACAGCTCCGAGAACACCCGCAGCGCCGACACCGAAATCAGGATCGAGATCAGGATCATCGTCCCGCGGACCCCGGGGATCGTGACGTGCACGAACCGCCGCAGCGGCCCGGCGCCGTCGACAGCGGCCGCCTGGTGCAGCTCACGCCCGACGTTCCCGAGAGCGGCCAGGTAGATGATCATGTAGTACCCGAGCCCCTTCCAGATCGTCAGGCTGATCGCGCTCAGCAGCAACAACCACTGGTCGGACAGGAACGGCAGCGGCCCGGAGATGACGCCGAGCTTCTCCGCGAGCCCGTTCACCAGGCCGCGGTCGTCCAGGATCCATTGCCAGATCAGCGCCACCACGACCGCCGACGCCACCACCGGGGTGTAGAAAGCGGTCCGGAAGAACGTGATCCCGGGCAGCTTCTTCTCCACCAGCACGGCGAGCAGCAGCGGCAGGACGGTCAGGAACGGCAGGCAGACCACCATGTAGATGACGCTGTTCAGCAGCGCCCACCGCAGCTGCTCGTCGTGCAGCAGGGTCTCGAAGTTCTTCAGCCCGACGAACGTCCCGCCGCCCAGCGGCTTGGCGTTGGTGAACGACAGGATGACCGTGTTGATCGACGGCCAGAGGTTGAAGACCAGCAACCACGTGAGTGCCGGGATCACCAGCACCCACGGGGTGAACCAGCGCTGATGACGCATCACTGGGTGAGTAGCTGGTTGGCCTTGGCGACCGCGGCGTCGAGGGCTGCCTGCGAGGAGATCTTGCCGGCGATCGCCAGCGAGATCTGCTGACCGATGAAGTCGTTGGTCGCTCCACTGATCACCGGCGGCTGCAGCACCTTGGCCTTGGCCAGCGACTCGAACGCGAGCACCTTGGCGTCACTCTCCGGCGTACCGTCGGACTTCGAGAAGTACGGGTCCGAGGCGGAGGCCTTGGTGGACGGGAAGATGTTCACGATCTTCGCGAACGCGGCCTGGTTCTCGGCGTTCGTGACGAACCGGGCCAGCGCGATCGCGGCCGCCTGGTTCTTGGTCTTCGCCGACACCGACAGGCCCTGCACGTACAGCGGCGGGGTGTCCAGCGCGGGCGACGGCACGACCTTGCCCTTCAGCGACGGGTTGTCCTTGACGAAGTCCTGGATCGCGTTGCCGCCGCCGGTGGTCCAGGCGACCTTGCTCTGGGTGAAGAGCTTGGAGTTGCCCAGGTACTCGTTGGTCAGGATGTCGCGCGGCATGTACCCGGCCTTGTAGGCGTCCCGGTACTTGTCCAGCAGCGCGGCGGCCTCGGGGGTGTTGAAGACGAACTTCTTGCCGTCGTCGGACAGGATCTTGACGCCGGCGTTGGTGAAGTCGCCGATCCCCGGCAGCCGGCTCATCAGGTATTCCTTGCCGCCGGTCTTGTCGTGCATGACCTTCGCGGCCGCGAGCAGCTCGTCGAACGTCTTCGGCGGGTTCTTCACGTCCAGGCCGGCCGCGGCGAACTTGGTCGCGTTCCAGTAGTCGATGTCGGTGTTCAGGTACCACGGGTAGCCGAACGTGCCGTCCATGCCCTGGTACTGGTACGCCTGCACGCCGCCCTCGACGTACTCGTCCTTGATCTTCGGGTCCGCGGCGGCGACATCCAGCAGCATGTTCTGCTTGGCCAGGCTGAGCGCGAAGTCCGGCGGCAGGTTCGTGACGTCGGGGAGCTGGCCGGCCGAGGCCTGGCTGAGCACCTTCTTGTCGTAGCCGTCGCCCGGCTGGTCCAGCCAGGTGACCTTGGTGCCCGGGTACTTGGCCTCGAACGCCTTGATCACGCCTTCGACGTACGACGTGAACTTGGGCTTCAGCGCCCAGGTCTGGAAGCTGACCTCACCGGTCACCTGGGCGTTCGCGTCGACGGTGGGCTTGGCACCGCCGCTGCCGCCGGAGTCCTCCGAACCGAGCCCGCAACCGGCGAGGGTGAGAGCGGCGGCGGCGAGCATGGCCACCACCGCCGGACGGCGTCTACGCATGGGATCTCCTGGAATTGATAAACCGGTATAGCTCCCGAACTATCCACATCGTAGAATCCGCTGTCAAGGGCAGGAGGAATCACGATGGCGAGACCGACGATCGCGGACATCGCGACCAGGGCCGGGGTGTCCAAGGGCGCGGTGTCGTTCGCGCTGAACGGGCGGCCCGGCGTCAGCGACGCGACCCGGGAACGGATCCTGAAGATCGCCGAGCAGATGAGCTGGCGGCCGCACAGTGCGGCGCGGGCGCTCGGCGCGTCCCGGGTGGACTCGGTCGGGATGGTGATCGCCCGGCCGGCCAAGACGCTCGGCGTCGAGCCGTTCTTCGCGCACCTGCTGTCCGGCGTGCAGTCGGGGCTGTCCGCGGAGTCGATCTCGCTGCAGCTGCTGATCGTCGAGGACACCGCGGCGGAGATCGAGGTGTACCGGCGGTGGTCGTCGGAGCACCGCGTCGACGGCGTGATCCTGGTCGACCTGACCGTGAAGGACCCGCGGATCGACGAGCTGAAGGCGCTCGAGCTGCCGGCCGTGGTGATCGGCGGCCGCGGCGGCAAGGGCGCGCTCGCCTCGGTCTGGGCCGACGACCGGGACGCGATGCTCTCGATCGTGGAGTACCTGGCCGCGCTCGGGCACCGGCGGATCGCGCACATCGCCGGTACGCCGAACTTCCAGCACACCCAGCGCCGGATCCGCGCGGTCCGCGACGCCGCGCCCCGGCTCGGGCTGCTCGACGCGCCCTCGCTGACCACGGACTTCAGCGACGCCGAGGGCGCCGCGATCACCCGCAAGCTGCTGTCCCAGCCGGACCGCCCGACCGCGATCGTCTACGACAGCGACGTGATGGCGGTGGCCGGCCTCGGGGTCGCGATGGAGATGGGCGTCGCGGTGCCGGCCGACCTGTCGATCGTGGCCTTCGACGACTCGATCCTCACCCAGCTGATGCATCCGGCGCTGACCGCGCTGTCCCGGGACACCTACGACTTCGGACGGCAGGCCGCCGAGGTGCTGCTCGACACGATCGCCGACCCGGCCACGGTGATCAACCGCCGCACCGCCGACCCGGTGCTCACGGTCCGCGAGTCGACCGCGCCCCCGCCCCGCTGACCCGCCCCGCTCCCCGCCCGCTAAGCCACCTTTGGCAACCCCGGCGCCTTCGGGACAACCCTCCAGTTCAGCGGGCATCCCCCGAACTGGAGGGTTGCCCACTGAAAATATGAGGGGGCAACCCTCCAGTTCGGGGGATGCCCACTCAGCTGGAGGGTTCGCCCGGGGAGAGGTCGGCCGGGGCGGGTGGTTGGTTGGGGTGGCGGTGCAGTTGCCCTTGTGGCCTAAACCGATTTAGCATCCTCGGCATGGCTTTGCAGACCGTCACGCCCCGGTTCGGTGCGAACTACGTTCCCTCGGCGGGATGGTTCTACAGCTGGCTGGACTACGACCCGGACGCCGTCCGGCGGGACTTCGCCGACCTGGCCGGGCTGGGCCTGGACCACGTCCGGGTGTTCCCGGTCTGGCCGTGGATCCAGCCGAACCGGGCGATCCTCCGCGAGCGCGCGATCGCCGACCTGCTGGACACGATCGACGCGGCCGCCGAGCACGGCCTGACCGTCGCGGTCGACCTGATCCAGGGCCACCTGTCCAGCTTCGACTTCCTGCCCTCGTGGATGCTGACCTGGCACAAGGCCAGCCTCTTCGAGGACCGCACGGTCCGCGACGGCCTCGCGACGTACGTCGACACCGTCGCCCGCGCCGTCGCGACGAAGCAGAACGTCTTCGCGATCACCCTGGGCAACGAGGTCAACAACCTCTGGCCCGACAGCCCGACGACCGCGGAGTCCTCGACCGCGTGGGCCCAGGAACTGCTGACCACGCTGAAGAAGGCCGCGCCCGACGTCCTGGCACTGCACTCCGTGTTCGACGACGCGTGGTACAGCGCCGACCACCCGTTCCACCCGGCCGACGCGGTGAACCTGGGCGACCTGACCACCGTGCACTCGTGGGTCTTCAACGGCGTCTCGCGCGTCGACGGCCCGCTCGGGCCGGCCACGCTCACGCACGCCGACTACCTGATCGAGCTGGCCCGGGCCACGGCGCTCGACCCGGACCGGCCCGTCTGGCTGCAGGAGATCGGCGTACCCGGCCCTGACATCCCCGTCGACCTGCAGGCCGAGTTCACCCGCCGTACGGTCGGGACCGTGCTCACGAACCCGTCGCTGTACGGCGTGACGTGGTGGTCGTCGCACGACATCGACCGGCGGCTGCTCGACTTCCCGGACCGCGAGTACGACCTCGGCCTGTTCACCGTCGATCACCAGCGCAAGCCGGCCGCGCAGGCGCTCGCCGACATCATCGCGGACGTCAAGGCGAACGGCGTCCGGGCGCAGGAGCCCACCACCACGCTGACCGCTCCGGCGAACCTGCGGACGGAACCCTCCCGGCGCCCGGAAGTTGCCCCCGGCAGCGATTTCCACCGGCAGTGGGTCGCGGCCCGCGCCGACGGCCCGGTGCGGATCGTCCTGCCCTAGGACGCTTTGTTGATCAGCACCTCGATGCCGTCGAGGATGCGCGCGAGGCCGAAGTCGAGGTCGTCGTCGAGCTCGTCCTCGTACTCGTGGTTGAGGTACAGCGACGCCAGCGTCGGATAGTTGCCCTCGATCAACCGCGGGACCAGGAACCGGCCGACCTGCTCCGCCTGCACCGGCGTGCTGTCGCTCGCGCCGAGCTGCCGCGCGAGGTTCGCGTAGTTGCGCACGTGTCCGTCGAGCAGCACCAGGCAGCCGAGGTTGTCGTGCTGGCTCAACCCGGTTTCGGCGAGCGCCGCGAGCATCACCTCGAGCCAGCGCAGCAGGTTGGGCGTGACGGGCGCCCCGCGGACCGGTACGTCGAGCAGCCACGGGCGGTCCGCGTACAACCTGACCTGCGCGTCCACCCACGCGATCGCCGCCGCGCGCCACCCGGACGGAAGCTCGGGCGGCAGCCCGACCGCCTTGTCGTGGACGAGCACGACCAGCTCCTCCTTGGACCGGACGTAGCGGTACATCGCGTTGGTGGTGACGCCGAGATGTGCCGCGATCCGCTGCAGCGAGACCGCCTCGAACCCGTGCCGGTCGCCGAACTCGATGCCGGTGGCCACGATCTGCTCGACCGACAGCGCCGGCTTCGGCCCGCGTCGCTGCGCCGGGAGCACACCCCAGGCCAGCTCCAGACCGGGCGGCAGTTCCTCGCTCATGACCACCTTCTCCCGGGGGTGCCAGCACCACCTCGATCGGGATCCCAGCACCAGGGATCCGCAACTGTTCAATCCCTACGCTTTTTACCAGCATCCCTCACGAAAGCGTAGGTACCCGTCATGACCACCGTTCTCGATCCGCTGTTGCTCCCCGATCAGGTCAAGCTGTCCGCCGCCGACCGGCAGGCCGCCGCGGCCAAGCTGGACACCGCCGTCCGCCGCGGCCGGCTCACCCCGCCGCAGGCCACCGAGCGGCACGAACTGCTCGACGCGGCGCTCGTCCGCGGCGAGCTGCGCGAGGTCTTCGCCGGCGTCGACGACGCCGTGCCGCCGCGCGGACTCAGCACCGGACTGCAGGTCGTCACCGGCGTCTGGCTGGTCGGCGCCGTCGTCCAGTTCGTCGTCTGGCTGTCGCTCGCGTTCTTCGGCCACTTCGACTGGCCGTGGTGGCTGTACTCCGACCTCGGCCTCGGCGCGGTCGTCGGCATCCTGTGGTGGACTCACGAGACGTACCACCGCAAGACCGTCGTACAGCAGGTTCAGCGCGGCTCGATCCACGCGTAGCCGCCGTCTTCCAGGCGGACCACCTGAAGGCCGGCGGCGAGGCGCCGTACGTCGTCGGTCTCGATCACGCCCGTGGCTGGGCCGGCGATGTCGAGGACGATCGCGGCCGCGCCCTCCTGGATCGCCGCGGTGGCGACCAACTGGGTGTGCTGCGGCATCGGGCGGGCCTGCGGATTCCAGCGGGCCAGGCTCTCGGCGCCCGTGAACGCGAGCAGCGCGTTCCGTCCGTCCTGCCCCCGGAGCAGCGCGACGGCCATGTCCGAGGTCTTGTCGTGCGCCAGCCCGCTGTCGTCGTACTCGACCTCGCCGAGTATCGCGACCACCGGCACCAGCAGCCGCGCTCTCGTCAGCGCCGCGAGCACCGCGCCGCCGTCACCGTCCGCGAGCGCCTTGGCCAGCGCGGGA
Organism: Kribbella sp. HUAS MG21; assembly: GCF_040254265.1. GTDB lineage: Bacteria > Actinomycetota > Actinomycetes > Propionibacteriales > Kribbellaceae > Kribbella. The sequence goes on along the minus strand of NZ_CP158165.1, from coordinate 4,574,928 downwards.
TCCGCCGACCCGTCGTCGTTGCCGAATCCGGTGAAGGCCAGTCGCCGCTCTGGTGGTCGACCGGGTGGTTGCACGGGTGGTTGCACGCGCCCATTCTCCCCGGACCGGTCTTTCAGGGGTGCGTCAGGGCTGTTCCCCTCTTGGATCGGAGGGCAACTGTGCGAGCCTGGGTATGTGCCTGACTTCAACGATTTGACGCTGCTGCCGTTCTGCGTAGGCCTCACGCTGCTCGGTCTGATCGGCTCGTGGTTCGCCTGGCGGCGCCGCGGGGTGGCGGCCGGCACGCGCGGCGTGGCCTGGTCCTTGCTGCCGGTCTCGCTGTACCTGACCGGCCTGCTGGAGCTCGTCTGGGACGTGGTCCGCTCCGCCGTGAGCTGGGTCACGCACCTGATCTTCTCGCCGACCGTCTGGGCCGGTGTCGCGCTGTTCGGCGTCTCGGTCGTGCTGTACGTCGTTTCCGGTGTGGCCCGCGGCCGCGGTGGGAACAAGGAGAAGGCACCGAAGAAGAAGCCCGCCTCGCCCGCGGGAGAGCTGTCGTCCCAGGGTCCCGAACCCGCGACAGCCGATACCGCTCAAGCTGCTGCGCGATCCAATAGGCCGTCAAAGGGGAAGGCGAAGCAGCAGGAATCGTCGGAGTTCGACGAGATCGAGGACATCCTGAAGCGCCATGGAATCAACTGAGAAAGCCGCTGACCACGGCTCGCCCCTGACCATCGACTCGCTCCTGGACAACGTCCAGGACGGCTCGCCCCAGCTCGGCCGCACCCGGCTGATCGGCATCGACGGACCGGCAGGCTCCGGTAAGACCACCGTCGCCGCCGCCCTCGCCGCCCGGGCCGCCGCTCGCGATCTCAACACCTACGTCGTCCACATGGACGACCTCTACGAGGGCTGGACCGGCGCCGAGCGCGGCTTCGGACTGCTCCGCGACCACGTCCTGCAGCGGCTGGCCGACGGCCGCGAGGGACGGTACCGCCGCTACGACTGGCACCAGGGCGCGTACGCCGAACTGCACGTCGTACCGAACACCGTCGAACTGCTGATCGTCGAAGGTGTCACCGCCTGCGACCGGGACGCCGCGCACTGGCAGTCATTGCGGCTGTGGGTCGAGACGTCGAACGAGGTCCGCCTGGAGCGCGGCATCGAGCGCGACGGCGAGGCGTGGCGCGACCACTGGCTCGACTGGATGCGCTGGGAGCGCGACCACTTCGCCGAGCAGGCCACCCGCTCCCGCGCGCACGTGATCGTCGACGGCAACCCTTCGGTGCCGTTCGACCCCGCCCGCGAACTCGTCGCGAAGTCCGTGGCGCTACCGCCTCACGACTCCGCCGCTTCCTGAAGCCCGTCCCACGACCAGCGCGGCACGGCCTGACCGTCGTCGACGTCGTCGAGCCGGTGCCGGTACATGGTGGTGAAGGTCGCCCAGGCGAAGTACTCGTGCAGCACGGTCCGCACCTGCTCGTCGTCGATCCCGGCGTCGGCCAGTGCCTCGTCGAAGCAGGCGATCGCGCGCCGGTTCATCTCGTCGTGCTCGCCGTTCCCGGCGTGCCGGCGCTGCACCGACGCCTCGTCGCCGTACGTCGTCGTGTACGTCGGCGGCCCGCCGAGCGCTTCACCCCAGTACGCCGCCAGCCGCTCGGTGTGATCGGGCTTCGCGCCGCCGTGGAACGCGTGGCTGACGATCTCGTCGGCCATCACCCGCTCGTGCCACGCCGCCGCCAGCCGCAGCATGCCGTCGGCCCCACCCGCCGCTTCGTAAACGGTCCCCATGCGACAGCATCCTGACCGCAGAGACCGCCCGCTGACAACGCTCAGGCGTCCGACAGGTCGGCGAGCCGTCGCCGGACGTGTGCGCGTTCCGGTTCGGAGCCGGCCAGGGTCAGGGCGTACAGGTACGCGGTGATCGCCTCGGGCACGCGGCCGAGCCGCTGCAGCAGGTCCGCGCGGGCCAGGGCGAACGGGTGGTAGTCCTTCAGCACCGGCTCCCCCGCCAGCTCGTCGAGCAGCGCGAGCCCCACCTCGGGACCGTCCCGTAGCGCGACGGCGGCGGCGCGATTGAGGGCGACCACTGGCGACGGGTCGAGCTCCAGGAGTACGTCGTACAGCTGGACGATCTGGGGCCAGTCGGTTCCGGCGAAGTCGGCGGCCTCGTCGTGGACGGCGTTGATCGCGGCCTGGACCGCGTACGGCCCGGCAGGTCCGCCCGTCAGCGCGGCCACGACCAGGTCGCGGCCCTCGGCGATCAGCTCGTGGTCCCAGCGGCTACGGTCCTGGTCCTCGAGCAGGACGAGCTCGCCGTCCGGTCCGGTCCGGGCGTCGCGGCGGGCGTGGATCAGCAGCATCAGCGCCAGCAGCCCGGTCGCCTCGCGGGCGTCCGGCAGCAGCCGGTGCAGGATCCGGGCCAGCCGGATCGCTTCCTCGGCGAGGTCCATGCGCTGCAGGTACGGCCCGGAGCTGGCGGCGTACCCCTCGGTGAAGACGGAGTAGATCACCTGCAGGACACCGGGCAGGCGGTCCGGGAGCTCGTCCGGGCCGGGGACGCGGAACGGGATCCGCGCCTCCCGGATCTTCTTCTTCGCCCGGACGATCCGCTTGGCCATCGTCGCCGTCGGGACCAGGAACGCCCGCGCCACCTCCGGCGTGGTCAGGCCGGCCAGGCAGCGCAGTGTCAGCGCGCCGCGGTCCTCGGGCGCGAGCGCGGGGTGGGTGCAGGTGAAGAACAGCTGCAGCCGTTCGTCCGGCAGTTCGTCCCCGGTCGCCTGCGGCGCGGAGCGGTCCGCCTCGACCTGCAGGATCGCCAGCTTCGCGGCGTACACCTGGTCACGCCGGAGCCGGTCGACCGCCTTGCGCCGGGCGGTGGTCATCAGCCAGCCGCCCGGGTTCGGCGGTACGCCGTCGACCGGCCAGCGGGTGAGCGCCGCCTCGATCGCCTCCGACGTGACCTCCTCGGCCAGGTCGAGGTCGCCGAACCGGCGGGCGAGCGCGGCCAGCAGCCGGCCGCGCTCCTCCCGGAAGACCGCCTCGACCTGGTCCACCGTCAGGCCCCGGGGAACTCGGCGACCGGCCGCACGTCCACCGAACCGCCGCCGCGCGACCCCGGGCACTTCGCGGCCCACTCGAGCGCCGCGTCGAGATCCGGTACGTCGATCACGTAGAACCCGCCGAGCACCTCCCGGGTCTCCGCGAACGGCCCGTCGGTGACGGTCCGCTTGCCATCGTTGGCGACCTGGACGCGGGTCGAGGTGACCAGGTCGGCCAGCGACTCGGACGCGACCACCACACCGGAGTCGGTGATCTCCTTGTCGAACCGCATCCAGTCCTCGGGCTCGCAGCCGACCGGCGTGTTCTGCGGGTCCAGCTCGCCGGCGTTGATCAGCAGCATGTACTTCACGTCGTACCTCCTGTGTGCGTGTTTACAGCATCACCACGAACGGGGTCGCCGCCGATGGACAGCGTCGGTGAGGATTGTCCGCATGAATGTTTCCCCCTCAGGTGAGCAGTGGGTGCTGCGCGGCGGCGGGTACGAGGCGATGGTGGTGAGCGTCGGCGGCGGGCTGCGCGAGCTCACGTACGACGGGCGCCCGGTCCTGCTCGGGTACGGCGAGGACGAGGCGGCGCACGCCGGGATCGGGCAGCACCTGTTCCCGTGGCCGAACCGGATCACCGACGGGCAGTACACCTTCGACGGCGCCGACCAGCAGCTCGCCCTCACCGAGCCCGCGCGGCACAACGCGATCCACGGCCTGACCCGGTGGGCGAACTGGCTGCGTCTCGACGACGGGTCGGATGAGGCCGCCCTCGCCGTCGGTCACCGCCTGCACGGCCAGCCCGGCTACCCCCACCAACTCGACGTACGGCTGGACTACCGCCTGACCGACAGGCTCACGGTCACCGCCACTGCCACCAACATCGGCAGGAGTGCAGCGCCGTACGGCTATGGAGCGCATCCGTATCTGACCGTAGGACGCCCGATCGACACATGCGTCCTCGAATTCACCGCAGCCGACCGCCTGGAAGTGTCCGCGGACCAGATGTCACCTGTCGGGCTGACGCCGGTCGCCGACTCGCCGTACGACTTCCGCACCGGCCGCGTGATCGGGTCGACCTCGATCGACTACGCGTTCACCGGCCTGGCTGCCGAGTGGTCGGTCACGCTGACCGATCCGGACAGCGGCACCCGGTCGGTGCTGACGAGTACCACGCCGTGGATGCAGCTGTTCACCGGCGAGGCGGTCGGGCGTACGGCGCTCGCGGTCGAGCCGATGACCTGCCCGCCGGACGCCTTCCGCACCGGTCAGGATCTGGTCGTCCTGAAGCCGGGCGAGTCGCACACGACTAGTTTTCAGGTCTCGGTCTAGGTCCGGCGCCGTGGTCGCGGGCGACCGCCGCGAGTTCTTTCGCGGCGCGGCTCGCCCGCGCACCCTCGGCAGCCTGCACCGCGAGGATGCCGAGCCGGTTGTCGTCGGCGTCGAACAGCTGCAGCCACGCGTCGCCCGGCCGGAACCGCAGCGCGGTGATCTCGGACCAGCGCAGCGTGTACGACTTGAAGACGTTCCGCACCCGTAGCCGGTCCGGGTACGCCGTCACGCGCAGCGTCGACATCCGGTACAGGATCCACAGCACCGCGCCGAAGAACGCCAGCAGCGTGATCCGCTGGAACCAGCTGAACGTCGCCTGGTCCTCCGGGGACAGCCGGAACCAGATCACGCCGAAGACGGCGATCAGCGACAACCCCATCCCACCGGCCATCAACGCCACGATCCGCGGATGGAACGTGAACAGCCGGTCGCCGGCGGGTCTGGGCTCGGACTGGGCCATAGCAGCCTCGGGAAGGTCAGATCCGGCAGGCGTGGATGTCGGTGGTGAGGATGGCACGAGCTCCCACCTCCCACAACTGGTCCATCAGGCGCTGCGCCTCGGCCCGCTGCACCATCACGCGGACGGCGACCCAGCCCTGCCGGTGCAGCGGGGAGATCGTCGGCGACTCCAGGCCGGGCGCGACCGCCGTGGCCGCGTCGACGTCCTCGGCGCGGATGTCGTAGTCCATCATCACGTAGTTGCGTGCGATCAGGACGCCCTCGAGCCGCCGGACCAGCTGGTGCAGGCCGTTCGGCGGGGTCTCGACGCCGAGGCGTTTGATCAGCACCGCCTCGGACTGCAGGATCGGGTCCCCGAACACCTCCAGGCCGGCCTGGCGCAGCGTCGTACCGGTCTCGACGACGTCCGCGATCACGTCCGCGACGCCCAGCTGCACGGCCGACTCGACCGCGCCGTCCAGGCGGACGACCGAGGCGTCGACACCGTTCTCGGCGAGGTGGTCCTGGAGTACCCCGGCGTACGACGTGGCGATCCGCTTGCCGGCCAGGTCCTTCACCGACTCCGCGACCCCCGGCCGCCCGGCGAACCGGAACGTGGAGGAGCCGAAGCCGAGGCCCATGATCACCTCGGCGTCCGCGTGCGAGTCGAGCACCAGGTCACGGCCGGAGATGCCGACGTCGAGCGTGCCCTCGCCGACGTACACGGCGATGTCCCGCGGCCGGAGGTAGTAGAACTCGACCTCGTTGGCCGCGTCGGTCAGAGTCAGGTCCTTGGTGGTCCGGCGCTGCTTGTAGCCGGCCTCGGACAGCATTTCGGTGGCGGCTTCGCTCAGCGAGCCCTTGTTCGGTACTGCGACGCGCAGCATGGCACTGCCTTCCTGGGGTGACGTGAACCGGTGGCTGTGGGGTGCTCCTACAGATGTCGGTACACGTCGTCGAGGTCCAGGCCGAGCGCGTGCATCATCACCTGGGCGTGGTACAGCAGCTGGGACAGCTCCTCCGCGGCCCGGTCCTTGCTCTCGTACTCGGCGGCCATCCAGGACTCGGCGGCCTCTTCGACCAGCTTCTTGCCGATCGCGTGCACGCCGGCATCCAGCGCCGCCACGGTCCCGGAACCCTCCGGCCGCGTCCGCGCCTTCTCGTCCAGCTCGGCGAACAGCTCCTCGAATGTCTTCATCGCGCGCCCCAGCCTACGGGGTTCGATCCCCGTGCTCCGTCACCAGGTCCGCTAGCCGGACTGGGCGAGCGCCTCGGACAGGCGGCGTGGGGGCGAGTGGGCGTCGACGTACCAGGCGTGGCGTTCGGACAGTAGGCGCTTGATCATCGCGTAGTCCGGGGCGTCTTCCGGGGTGCGGACGTGGTACGGCGGTGGGTAGAAGGCGTCGCCGAGGAGGGCCACGCCGTCGGCCAGGACGATCGTGGAGTCGGGCGCGTGGTTGCCGCCGACGTGACGGAGTACGACGCCGGTGGGGAGGGCGAGGGCCTCGTCGAAGGTCTGGTGCGGTACGACGATGCGGAAGTCGGCCCAGTCCGCGACGGCGAGGGCCCGGGCGCGGAAGCTGGGGCCTAGTTTGGGGTTGGCCTCGACCTGGTCGCGGAGGTAGCGGTGGCTCCACGGGCGGTCGGCTTCGGCGGTCAGGAGGTCGACGGCGGTGGCGTGGGCGACGACGGTGACGTCGGGCCAGGCGCAGGCGCCCCAGGTGTGGTCCCAGTGGTGGTGGGTGTAGACGAGCCATTTCGGCGCGGGCAGGCCGGCGGCCTCGATCGCCGTACCGATCGTGCGGGCGTGCTCGGGGCTGTTGCCGGCGTCGACGAGGACGCTGCCGCGGTCGTCCGCGATCACGGCGACGGACGGGCGGATCGCCTCCGGGTCCGGGTCGTGCGGGTAGAGCCAGACCCGACCGGTCAGGTGCTGCAGCATGTGGCCGACGATAGTCGCATGCAGACACCACGGAGGGTCCGCGACCTCGGCATCACGGTCGGCACGCTGCCCACCGGGCCGCTCAATGCACTGACCGACGTACCTGGGGTGCGGGTCGGCCAGACGACGATCACCGGGGACGGGCTGAACACCGGGGTGACCGCGATCGTGCCGGAGGGCTGGGAGGACACGTTGCCGGCCGCGGTTGCGGTGGGCAACGGGTACGGGAAGCTGATCGGGAGTACGCAGGTGGACGAGCTCGGGGTGATCGAGACGCCGATCCTGCTCACCGGGACCCTCAGCACGTTCCGCGTCGCCGACGCGCTGATCACCTGGCTCCTGGACCGCAACCCGCACGCCACCAGCCTCAACCCGGTGGTCGGCGAAACCAACGACGCCCACCTCTCCGACATCCGCCGCCGCCCGATCACCCCGGACCACGTCCACACCGCCCTGAACACCGCGTCGTCAGCCCTCCCCGCCGAAGGCTGCGCAGGAGCCGGCACCGGCACCTCCGCCCTCGGCTTCAAAGCCGGCATCGGTACCGCCTCCCGGGTCGTCGGCGATCCGGGCGCAGGCGGCGGGGTTGTTGGGGCGTTGGTGCAGGCGAACTTCTCGGGGTTGTTGACGGTGCTCGGGGCGCCGGTGCCGGCTCCGGGGATTGATGCTGACGGCAACTCGTGCATGATCGTTGTCGGGACCGATCTGCCGTTGGACGCCCGCCAGCTCGGGCGGCTCGCGCGCCGGGCGATCTTCGCGATGGCTCGCGTCGGCTCCGACTACGCCCCCGGCAGCGGCGACTACGCGATCGCCTTCAGCACCAGCCGTACGCCGAACTACGCCGACCGCGACCTCCGCACCCCGTTCCAGGCCGTCACCGAATCCGTCGAGGAGGCCCTCCTCAACTCACTGACCATGGCGCAGACCACGACGGGCTTCGAGAACCGCACCGTCCAGGCGGTCTCCCACGACCTCCTCGTCGACCGGCTGACGGCGGCCGGTGTCATCTGATTTCTTCCCGCCACCCCACACCGCCGACGCGAGCAGGACCACGAACGCCGTGACGGCCGCGACCGTCCGGGCCAGGTGCGCGAGCTGCCAGCGGTCGCGGACGTTCTCCCAGTCCGCGGGCGGAGCGGCGACCGACCACCCCGCCTGATCCGAGTTGATCGGCAGGTTGATCGCCAGCGTCGTCGCGAACACCACGACCAGCAACGCGGCACCCAGCAGTACCAGTCGCCGGTCATTGCCCCGGGCAAGAAACACCAGGACCAGCGTCGTCACGATCGCCGGGACGAGCGTCACGGACGCCAAGGTGTCCAGCGACTCCAGCTCCACCAGGCGCACCTGCGTGTAGACCGCGGGGTCGAAGCCACGCAACGAGTTCTCGAGCACCAGCACGCCCAGCAGGAACCCGGCGAAGAGCCCGGCGAACAGCAGGCTGACGGCACGCACGATCCGCAACATCAGTACGCCACGCCGACCGGTTGGGCGACGGTTGCCGGGTTGGCGAGTACGGCGAGCATCAGGTGGGCGACGTCGGCGCGGGAGATCAGGTAGCCCTTGGTGACGGTGCCGCCTACGACTGTGCGGTAGCGGCCCGTCAGCGGCTTGCCGGTGAGTTTCGGCGGGCGCACGATCGTCCACTCCGTGGCGCTGCCGGCGATGTCCGCTTCCATCACGCGCAGGTCGGCGTACACCTCGGCGGCGAACGCGTTGATCAGCGGGTGCACCACCCGCCGGTTCAGGAAGCTCTCGTCCGGCGGGATCGGCCCGAGCGGCGCGGCGCTGACCGCGACGAACCGCCGTACCCCGGCCGCCTCCATCGCCGCGAGGATCGATTTCGTACTGCGGGACGCGACCGGCCCGGACTTGCGCCCGCGCGGCCCGACGCCGGAGATCACCGCCGTACTCCCGTCGACGGCCTCCCGCAACGGCTCCGCGGCGTCCAGCCCCGGCACCCGGACGACCTCCAGCGACGGATGCTGCACCTCGAACGCGGACGACGTACGCACCACCGCCGTCACCTTGTGCCCCGCGTCGAGCGCCTGCCGTACGACGTGCCCGCCGATCCCGCCCGTCGCGCCGAACACCGTGATCCTCATCCCGACCGCCTCCTGTGCGCTACCGTGAAATCTGCTCTCCAATTCATATAGTACGGAACTCATAAGATATGGAACAGAGATAAATGAGTGACCCGCGCCACCGCCGCCGGACCGGGAACGAGATCAAGACCGCGCTCCGCGACCTGCGCATCCAGCTCGCCCTGCTGAACCACCAGATCGGCGGCAAGCTGGCGCTGAAGGACGTCGACCTGGACTGCCTCGACGTCCTTGCCCGGAACGGCCCGCTCACCCCGAGCGCGCTCGCCCGCCAGGCCGGCCTGCATCCGGCGACGTTGACCGGCATCCTGGACCGCCTCGAACGCGGCGGCTGGATCGCCCGCGACCGCGCCCGGGCGGACCGGCGCAGCGTGACGATCCGCGTGCTTCCGGACCGCGGCACCGAGGTGTTCCGGCTGTACCGGCCGATGATCGGCGCGATGGACGACGTCCTCGCGGACTACAGCGACGAGGAGCTCACGCTGATCGCGGACTTCCTGCGGCGCAGTACGGAGGCCGGGCAGCGCGCCAACGGTGAGCTGGCTCAGGAGTAGAGGTCGCGCAGCTTCGTGCCGAGGTCGCGGAGCTCGGCCCGCAGCTCCGCTGGTCGCAGTACTTCGATCGCGTCGCCGAAGCGGCTGAGCGACGCGGCGGCGTTCGCGACCGACTCGATCGGGATGGTCACGGTGACGCTGCCGTCCGCTTCGGGCGTTGCGGCCGTCACCGCCTTCACGAGCGCCGGGTACGAGACGTCGTACATCTTGGCGGCGAGGCGGGGTGACACCTTGACGACGGCCTCGGCGGTAAAGCGGGTCTTGTCGAAGCCCTCCAGGTGTTCCTGCCAGAACCGTACGAGGTTGAAGTCGGCGGCGCGCTCGAACTCCTCGTCGGTGGCGGTGAGCTCGAGGATGTTGGAGACGCGGTACGTGCGCAAGCCGCCGGGCGTGGCCGCGACGACGTACCAGCTGCCGTTCTTCAGGACGAGACCGTACGGCTCGAGGGTGCGCTCGACCTCGCGGGGCGCCTCCCAGCGGCGGTACCGCACCTTGACGCGGCGGTCGTGGAGTACGGCGTCGGCGACGGCGGAGAGGTGGGGCGAGTCCTCGGCGTCCTGGTACCAGGCGGGCAGGTCGAGGTGGAAGCGGTTCTTCAGGCGGCCGGCGCGATCCCGCTGGTCGGGTGCGAGCGCGGCAAGGAGCTTGAGCTCGGCGGCGCTGGTCTCGGCAGTGAGCCCGAGCGCGGCGGCGGCGCCGGGCATGCCGACCAGGAAGAGTGCGGCGGCCTCCTGTTCGGTAAGCCCGGTGAGGCGGGTGCGGTACCCCTCCACCAGGCGATACCCGCCGGCTCGGCCTTGGTCGGCGTACACCGGGACACCGGCGGCCGCGAGCGCCTCGACGTCGCGATAGATCGTCCGGAGCGAGACCTCGAGCTCGTCGGCGAGTTCGCGTGCGGTCAGCTGCCGGCGCGTCTGCAGCAACAGCAGGATCGACAACAGCCGGCTCGAACGCATACCTCCGAGGTTAGTGCTGATCGCTGCCATGGGTTGTCAGGTTTCGCTCGCACGCTTGGTGCCCATGACGACATGGACCAAGGTGACCGGCGACTTCGACTTCCTCAACGGGTACTTCGACGTCCACCACCGCAGGCTCAAGGATGCCTTCGTGGGGTGCGACGAGTGGACCGAGGACGACGGGACGACGACGGCGCACACGTACTTCGACGGCGCGATCAGCATCGACGAGATGCGGTTCCCGGGGCGGGGGTCGTACGGGCTGTCGCTGCGGGTGTTCGACCCGACGGCGAAACTGTGGAGCATCTGGTGGGTCAGCAGCACCACGATGACGCTCTACCCGCCGGTGCGGGGCGAGTGGAGCACGGACGGGTCGCGGTGCCGGATGGTCGGCGACGACACCCACGAGGGCAAGCCGATCCTGTGCAGCTACGAATGGTCGGACATCACGGACGAGACCGCGCATTGGGAGCAGGCGTACTCGAACGACGGCGGCGAGACCTGGGAAACCAACTGGATCATGGACTTCACCCGCCGCGACACTCCCCCGCCGGCACTGGACGTCCCGAAGCTCACCGACGACTTCGACTTCCTCGTCGGCCGCTGGTCCTTCCACAACCGGCGCCGCCGCCCCGTCCTCGGCGAACCGCACGAATGGTACGAACACGACGCCACGCTGCAGGCGACGACGTACTTCGACGGCGCCATCAGCTTCGACGAAGGCTGGTTCCCGAGCGAGGGCTTCCGCGGCGCGACGTTCCGCCTCTACAGCCCCGAGACCCGAACGTGGTCCATCCACTGGATCAACAGCACCCGAGGCCACTTGGAAACCCCCGTCATCGGTTCCTTCGAGAACGGCACCGGCACCTTCGAAGGCCCCGACGAATGGGACGGCCAACCCATCGACGTCCGGTTCCTCTGGACCCCCGGCACCGACAAGGCCGCCTGGGAACAGGCCTTCTCCACCGACAACGGCCAGACCTGGACCCCGAACTGGCACATGACCCACACCCGCCTGGACTGATCACAGCGCAGGTCGGCGGCAGGGGGTCGGTGGGCGGACCCCATGCGTTGTGAACACCTCCTGGGGACTGGCGACAGGCAATTACTTGTCGTCAGTCCCCAGGAGGTGTCGCAGATCGTGTACGTCGATGGAGCCCGCGCAGGTACTGCGGTGCGTGAAGCGCGCGTGCGATGGGCTAGGCGAGGTTGTCGAGGGTGGAGGTGAGGTGGCGCAGGTGGGCGAGGTTGGTGGGAAGGGTTCGCAGGGTGTGAGTTATGGCGGCGTCGATCGCGGGTCTGGCGCCCATCCAGCGGGGTGCCGGGGCCTCGCCGAGTGAGACGCGGATCTGCTCGCTGAGGACCTGGACCTGGTTTCGGGACACGCTGAGGAAGAGGTCCGGGCCGGGCCAACTGATGTCTCCGCCGGAGGCGACGTACGCGGCGAGGATCCGCCGTACCGGATCGGGTTCGCCGGCGCCGAAGATGTACGCGACCCGCCCGGCTTCGAGGGCTGCGCTGTCGGTGCGCACGCTGTCCCAGTCGACCAGTACGGGACCCTCGGGAGACATGACAATGTTGTGGGTCTTGAAGTCGCCGTGCGTTGTCACGACGTCCGGGGCGATGTCGCAGATGCCGGCGATGCGCTCGGTGACCGCGCGAATGTGCGGCATGGTGTCTCCAAGCAGTCCCGCCCAGGCGAGGTCGCGACGTCGCGCATCAGCGACCCATCGGTCCCAGGTCGCGGGCGGATGAACTGCTTGCCGCCACCAGTCGGGCAGGCCGACCGCGCCGACCGGCCGCAGCCGATGAACCTTCAGCATCGTCCGGCCGAGCCAGGTCGAGACATCGGACTCGGACGTCGAGTGCTCGATCCATCGGTGGACCCGGAACAGCCGGTCCTCGATCCGCGCCACCCAACCCAGGTCCGGCTCGGTCGGGGTGATCGGCTCAGGCATGTCCACACCGGCCTCGAGCGCCCGCCGTTCGAACGCCATCGCGGCAGCCAACTGGTCGGACAGGTGCTCACCGTGGAACTGTCCGCCCGTCGCCGCGAAGTACCCCTTGACGAAGTAGCTTCCGCGCGAGGTGTCGAGCCGCCACGCGTCGGTATCGCCCCGCCGGACATGGACAAGGTCGCCGTACGGCGTGCCCAGCTCGAACCGTCCGGCGATGTCTTCCGGCGTCGGCGTGTGCACGTTGCCTCCCGGTGGCCTTCAAATACGAGGGACAGGGCGAGATGACGAAGGTAGCCTGACCGGGCTATGGACACGTACGACGTGACGCGCGCTACCGCGGCCGCAACTTCGATCGCCACGGCGCAGGGTCTGCCGGCCGACAACGCGATCGTGCTGCACAACTCGAACAAGCTGGCCTTGCGCCTGACGCCGTCCGACGTCTTCGCCCGGGTCGCGCCCGTGGGGCAAGAGGTTGCTGAGTTCGAGATCGAACTCGCTCAACGCCTCGCGGACGCCGGATCCCCGGTCGCAACGCTGGAGCCTCGGGTGGAGCCGCTGGTGTACAAGCACGACGGCTTCGCGATCACCCTCTGGACGTACTACGAGCCGGCGGCATCTCACCTCACCCCAGCCGAGTACGCCGAGGCGCTGGAGCAGCTGCACGCAGGCATGCGCAAGGTGGAGCTGCCGAGCCCGCGGTTCACGGATCGAGTCGCGGAAGCGGAAGAGACCGTCGAGAACCCGGACCGCTCACCGAAACTCGCCGACGCGGATCGTGCGTTCCTCATCCGCACGCTGCGAGACGTACGCCAGGCAATCGACGATCGTGGCGCCGCAGAACAACTACTCCACGGCGAACCGCATCCAGGCAATGTGCTCAGTACGAAGAACGGCGCACTGTTCATCGACTTCGAGACCTGCTGCCGAGGCCCGGTCGAGTTCGACCTGGCCCACGTACCGGACGCGGTCTGCAAGCACTACCCGAACGTCGACCAGAAACTCCTGGACGACTGCCGCCAACTAGTCCTCGCGATGGTCGCAGCCTGGCGCTGGGACCACACCGACCAGTTCCCGAACAGCAGACAATTCGGAAACGAACTCCTCCACTCCCTCCGCCAAGGCCCACCCTGGCCAACCCTCGACACCCTCGCCAAACGCCTCAACCTTCCCTAGATCGCCGCCAGGAGCGCGCGTGGGTTACACGGTTAGTTGGCGGACGGCTGCCAAGGTGGAGAGGGCTGCTTGGGTGGCTTCGTAGCCTTTGTCTTCTCGGCTGTCGGGGAGGCCTGCTCGGTCCAGGGCCTGGGGGTCGTTGTCGCAGGTGAGGACGCCGAAGCCGACCGGTACTCCGGTCGTGACGCCTACCTGCATCAAGCCCTCCGTCGCCGCCTGGCAGACGTACTCGAAGTGCGGGGTGTCGCCACGGATCACCACGCCCAACGCAACCACAGCGTCGTACCCGGACTTCGCCGCATGCAGCGTCGCAACAGGCAGTTCGAACGAGCCGGGGACCCGGATCACGGTGTGGTCCGTGACGCCCGAGTCCTCCAGAGCGCGGAGGGCGCCGGCGAGGAGGCCGTCGGTGACCTTGGGGTGCCACTGGGCGGCGACGACCGCGACCCGGGCGCCTTCGACGCGGGGTACCTCGATGGTGGGTGCTCCACTGCCCGACATCAGCCGGCTCCGTTCTCTTCGGTCAGCAGGCCACCGGGCAAGTGGTGGCCCATTCGGTCGCGCTTCGTGCGCAGGTACCGCAGGTTGTGCTCGGTCGGGTCGATAGAGATCCCGCGCCGTTCGACGACGTCGATCCCGTACCCCTGGACGCCGGCGAGCTTGTCCGGGTTGTTCGTCAGCAACCGCACCGACGTCACCCCGAGGTCGGCGAGGATCTGCGCCCCGGTGCCGTAGTCGCGGGCATCGGCAGGCAGCCCGAGGTCCAGGTTCGCGTCGACGGTGTCCCGCCCGGCGTCCTGCAGCTCGTACGCCTGCAGCTTGTGCAGCAGCCCGATCCCCCGCCCCTCATGACCGCGCAGGTAGACCACCACACCACCCTCAGCAGCGACCTGCCGGAGCGCCTCGTCGAGCTGCGGCCCGCAGTCGCACCGCAGCGACCCGAACACGTCCCCGGTCAGGCACTCCGAGTGCAGCCGCACCAGCGTCGGCCCGTCGCCGATCTCGCCGCGGACCAGCGCGAGCTGCTCCGACCCGTCCACCGTGTTGCGGTAGCCGTGGGCAACGAAATCGCCGTACTGCGTCGGCAGCGTCGTCGTGGCGACCCGCTGGATCTGGGACTCGGTACGGCGCCGGTACCGGATCAGGTCGTCGATCGACACCAGCACCAGCCCGTGCTCGTCCGCGAAGGTCCGCAGGTCGTGCCCGCGCTTCATCGTGCCGTCGTCGTTCACCAGCTCCGAGATCACCGCGGCGGGCGTCAGCCCGGCCATCCGGGCCAGGTCGACCGACGCCTCGGTGTGCCCGGGCCGCACCAGTACGCCGCCTTCCCGGGCGCGCAGCGGGAACACGTGCCCCGGCTGCACCAGGTCGTACGGCTCCGAGGCCGAGTCGGTCAGTACCCGGATCGTCCGCGCCCGGTCGGCCGCCGAGATCCCGGTGCTGATCCCGTCGCGCGCGTCGACGGAGATCGTGTACGCGGTCCGCATCCGCTCCCGGTTGTGCGGGGTCATCAGCGGGATCGCGAGCCGGTCGAGTTCCGCGCCCTCCATCGGTACGCAGACCACGCCGGAGCTGTACCGGATCAGGAACGCCAGCAACTCCGGCGTCGCCTTGGACGCGGCGAAGATCAGGTCGCCCTCGTTCTCCCGATCCTCGTCGTCGACCACGATCACCGGCCGGCCGGCGCGGATCTCCTCGATCGCGTGCTCGATCGTGTCGAGCTTCAGTACGTCGCCCATCTCAACCCACCACCACCGGCTCAGGAGTCTCGGCGCGCTCCCGGTTCTGGATCCGCCACCACGACCCGAACCCGACAACGCAGAACAGCCCGTAGACGATGTACATCGTCGCCGACGGGTAGAACCCGGACTGCAGCAGCAGCGGTACGCCGACCACGTCGACCGCGATCCAGATCAGCCAGAACTCGACGAACCCGCGGGCCATCCCGTACGTCGCCAGGATCGAGCCGGTGAGGATCCACGCGTCCCACTGCGGGCCCCACGACCCGAGCTCGCGCAGCACGAAGTACGAGATCGCGTACAGCACCACCGCGAGACCGAGCAGCTCGAGCCGCTCCCGGGCCGTGGCCCAGCGCGGCTGCACCGCCGCCGCGGCGCCGTGGTGCCGGGTCTGGTACCACCGGTACCAGCCGTACAGGCTGACCAGCGCGAAGAACACCTGCCGCCCGGCCTGGCCCCAGAGGTCCTTGTCCTGCGGGGTGTCGAAGATCCCGCCGACGAAGACCGTGAACAGCAGTACGTTGCCGACGATGCCGACCGGCCACGCGGCGACCAGCCGGCGCATCCCGAACAGCGCGCTGGCCAGCCCGAACACGTTGCCGACGATCTCCCGGACGAGCACCGGCGAGCCGGCGATCGTCACCTCGGAGTGCAACAGCCAGTCGATCACCGCACGCCCCCGTCGCTCACGTTGCCCGTGGCAAGCAGCCTGTCGACGTACTTCGCGATGACGTCGACCTCGAGGTTGACGGTGTCGCCGACCTGGTTGCGGCCGAGCACGGTCAGCTCCAGCGTCGTCGGGATCAGGCTGACCCCGAACGTGCCGGTCGCGTCGTCGACGTCGACGACGGTCAGCGAGACCCCGTCGATGGCGATCGAGCCCTTCTCGGCGACGTACCGCAGGATCTCCGGCGAGGTCGCGACCCGGACGTCCTCCCAGTGCTCGCCGGGGTTGCGGGACGCGATCGTGCCGGTGCCGTCGACGTGGCCCTGGACGATGTGGCCGCCGAGCCGCTCGTGGGCGGTGACCGCGCGCTCCAGGTTGACCGGCGAGCCCTTCTCCAGGCCGCCGAGGCTGGTACGGCGCAACGTCTCGCGCATCACGTCCGCGGTGAAGGTCGCACCGCCGTGGTCGGTCACCGTCAGGCAGCAGCCGTTGACCGCGATCGAGTCGCCGTGGCCGGCGTCCTCGGTCACCTTGGGGCCGCGGATCGTGAGCCGGGCGGCGTCGCCGTCCAGTAGGTCCAGGGACTCGACGGTGCCGAGTTCCTCGATGATGCCGGTGAACATCTACTTTCCTCCCAGAGGGACCAGGGTCAGCCGGACGTCGTCGCCGAGCCGGGTGACGTCCGCTAGCTTGAACCGCCGCAGGTGGTCGATCGATTCCGCGCCGAGGTCGCCGACCGCGGCGTACCCGGAGCCGAGGACGGCCGGGGCGACGTACGCGACGATCTGGTCGACCAGACCGGCGCGCAGGAACGCGGCGGCCAGCGTCGGGCCGCCTTCGAGCCAGAGGTGCCGGATCTGCCGGTCGTCCAGCTGCCGGAGCACCTCGGCGGGATCGTGGGTCGGCAGCAGCAGGGTCTCCGCGCGGTCGTTGCGGACCCGCGCGGCCGGCGGGATCTCGCGGTCGCCGACCACCACCCGCAGCGGCTGCCGCGCCGCGGGTACGTCGTTCTCGTCGCGCACCGTCAGCTCCGGGTCGTCGGCGAGCACCGTCTGGGTACCGACCGCGATCGCGTCGCACTCGGCCCGCAGCCGGTGCACGTCGGCCCGCGCGATCGGGCCGGTGATCCACTTGCTGGTCCGGTCCGGCGCCGCGGACCGCCCGTCGAGCGTGGTCGCGAACTTCCAGGTGACGAAAGGCCGGCCGGCCCGGACGCTGTGCAGCCAGACGTGATTGACCGCCTCGGCCTCGGCACGCAGGACGCCCTGCACGACCTCGATGTTCTTGCTGGCCAGCTTGTCGGCGCCCCCCGCCGCGGTCCGGTTCGGATCCGGTACGGCGTACACGACGCGCGCGACATCCGCCTCGATCAGCGCGTCCGCGCACGGACCGGTCCGGCCGGTGTGGTTGCAGGGCTCCAGGGTGACGTACGCCGTCCCGCCGCGGGCCGCGGCCCCGGCCATCCGGAGCGCCTCGACCTCGGCATGCGGGCCGCCGGCAACGGCATGGAAGCCTTCGCCCACCGGATGCCCGTCGCGGCCGGTGATCACACAGCCGACGACCGGATTGGGATGCGTGCCGCCGATCCCTCTCGCGGCCAGCTCGACGGCACGCCGCATCCAGGCGACATCCATCGGCGACGCGTCGTTCACTGCTCGGGCCCCTCGTCGTCACGGTCCGCGCTGCCGGGGTCTCGTGACAACCGGCGGCCACGCCCCGCCGCCCAGGTCCCGCCGTACGCCGTCCCGCGCGCACCGCCTGACCGGATGCCGGAGCACACCCGCCGATCGCGTGCGCCTCCCATCCGGACTTTCACCGTCGGTCCCGGAATTCCACCAGGTCAACCGATCGCCGAACCACAGCGACCGGGTCGCGGACTGTCACCGCCGGCTCGGAATTACACCGACCCCGGAGCACGCGAGTGGGTTCACTCGTGCTTCAAGTATGCCCTCCCCCGCAACCCGCACCACGACCCAGGTCACATCGTGAGCGGTTCAGTGGCCGACGCAGGCGCCCGCACCCGGCGGCTGAGGACGAGCGCCAGCGCCGCCGCCACGCACCCGGCGGCGACCGTGAACATCAGCGGCCGGTACCCGAACGCCTCGGCCAGGCCCGCCCCGCCGAGCGGCCCGACCGCCTTCGCGATCGTGGCCGGCGTCCCGATCATCCCGGCGATCGTGCCGAAGCCGGTCGCGCCGTACCGGTCGAGCAGGATCGCCGGCAGCGCGACCGACGACACCCCGAACCCGAGCCCGAACAGCACCAGGCACCCGATCGCGCCGCCCACGTGCCGCCCGACCGCGGGCAGCAGCGCGACCGCGACCCCTTGGCAGAACACGATCAGCGCCGTGATCGTCGCCATCGGCAACCATCGCGCGGACACACTGGCCACCAGCCGGCCGGTCACCGACAGCAGGCCGAGCAACCCCGCCAGGCTCGCCGCCCGCGCCGGCGGATGACCGAGGCTGACGAGATACAGCACCAGATGCACCGAGATCACGGCCAGTCCGCCGCTGTGGACGACGAACTCCCCCGCGAGCAGCCAGAACCCCGCGTCGCGCAACACCCGAGCCGGAGACTTCGCCGGCCGCGAACCACCCGGCCCCCGCGGCCGACGCGGTACGGCGAACAGATGCAGCGGCACTGTGATCACAGCCACAGTCCCGGCGAGCACCACGAGCGCGGTCCGCCAGCCGAGGGTGTGCGCGAGGTACCCCGTCAGCGGGATGAAGATCGAGCTCGCCAGGCCGCCGACCATCGTGATCGTGAGGATCGAGGTGTTCCGGGCGGCCGGTGCCGCGACCGCGACCACGACCGCGAAGGCCGGCGGGTAGAGCACCATCGCGCTCGCGATCCCGAGCAGCACGAAGACGGCGTACAGCTGGACGACGTTCTGGACCTGTGACCAGCCGAGGACGGCGAACGCGGCCAGCACCGAGCCGCCGCTCATCAGGCCGCGGCCGCCGCCCGCGTCCAGGCGCCGGCCGACCGGGATCGACATCAGGGCGCTGACCAGGACGGCGACGGTCGAGGCGCCGACGGCCGTGGACGTGGAGATCGACAGCTCGGCGCTCATCGGGCCGAGGAGGGCGCTGAACGCGTAGGTGAGCACGCCGTACCCGACGGTCGTCGTGATCGCCAGCGCGGCGACCAGGAAGCGCACCCGGTCCCGTGTCAGCCTGGTGACCGCTGCCGAGTCCATCAGGATCAGTCTTCCCGTCCCGCTCCGCGCCTGCAAACGTAATTCTCTTTGCGATTGCAACTTCCCGACCGCTCAGCGCTGGAAAATCACGTTCGCAAGTGCGAAGATTTTTGCATGGAGCAGACCGCGCACAACCTGCAGCAACAGGTCGAGCTGTACGGCGAGCCGCTGGGTGACGTGGTCCGGCGGATCACCGGGGCGCTCGGCCTGACGCAGGGCGGTCTCGCCCAAGTGATCGGGTTGTCCGCGCCGATGCTGTCGCAGCTGGTCAGCGCGCAGCGGGTGAAGATCGGCAACCCGGCCGTGGTGGCCCGGCTGCGATCCGTGTCCGAGCTCGCCGATCTCGCCGTCGCCGGCGGCATCGAGCCCGAGCACATCCCCCAGGAACTCGACGGGATCCGCGCCGCGACCGGCGCCTACACGCGCCCGACGACGGCCCAGGTACGGCGGACGGCCCCCGGGCCGACCCCGACGCCATTCGCCTCGCCGACCGGGCTCGCCGTGGAGACCTCGTCCTGGCCTGCCCAACCCGACGCGGCGACGCCGCCGTCCGCACGCGCCGTCGTCCGCGAACTGCAGGACCTGTTCCGCGCCGTCGCGTCCGCCGACGAGATCCAGCGGGCCGCCGCCGCGGCCGCCGCCGAGTCGCCCGCGGTGGCCGAGCTCCTGCTCGCGTACGGCGCCGGCCGCACCGCCGACGCCCTCGCGCACTATGAGCAGCATCACGGCTGAGCCTCCGATATAACACAAGCCGACTGCACTTTCGGCGCCGTCTCATCCCTTGTCGGGTGGAATTTCCGCGGGCCCGGCTGGTGTTGAGTTGCGGAGGCGGGGCGGATCGCCCTGCGTTCGTTGACGTTGTGAGGAGACAGTTGTGCGCGCGTTCGGCCCTCTTCGGCGGGGTGTCACAGTTCGGCGGGTTGTCGCAGTACTCGGTGCCATCACCCTGACGGCGGCCATGGTTGCCTGCGGCAGCGACCAGAAGGATTCCGCGTCGGGCCCGGACCTGGGGCTGATGCAGGCCGGGACGCTGCGGATCGGCACGCTCACCGACGCGCCGCCGAACGTGTACGTGAAGGACGGCAAGTTCACCGGCTTCGACAACGACCTGATCACCGCGGTCGCGGCGAAGCTGAACCTGAAGCCCGAGTTCGTCGGCACCGACTTCTCCGCCCTGCTCTCGCAGGTGAACGGCGGCCAGTTCGACCTCGGCAGCTCGTCGATCACGGTCACCGAGGCGCGCAAGAAGACCGTTGCGTTCAGCAACGGCTACGACTTCGGCTACCTGGGCCTCAACACCACGAAGGACTCCGGGATCAAGACCTTCGACCAGCTGTCCGGCAAGCGCGTCGTGGTCGTCCAGGGCACCGTCCAGGACGACTACGCCACCGGCAAGAACCTGAACCCGGTCCGGGTGCCGAACTACAACGCCGCGCTCGGCCAGCTCAAGGCCGGTACGGCGGACGCGTGGGTCTCGCCGGCCGAGATCGGCGAGAAGATGGCCAAGGAGCAGGGCGGCGGCACGGTGATCCTGGCCGCGAAGGAGCTGAGTGAGGCGCCGATGGCGTTCGCGGTCGCCAAGAACAACGACAAGCTCCGCGAGGCCGTGAACAAGGCGCTCGACGAGGTGATCGCCGACGGCACCTGGACCAAGCTGGTCGAGCAGTACTACCCGGGTCGCGCCGTACCGGCGAACTTCAAGCCGGGCAGCGGCTCGGTCAAGTTCACGGCACCGAAATCCTGATGGACATCTGGTCCACCCTGAGTGACACCTTCCTCGACTGGGAGTCGATGAAGGCGGTCCTGCCCGAAATGCTGAAGGTGGGACTGGTCAACACGCTCATCCTGGCGGCCGCCTCGGTCGTGCTGGGCACCTTGCTCGGCATGGTCGTGGCGGTCCTCGCCTTGTCCACGAAGCCGTGGCTGCGCTGGCCGGCGAAGATCTACACCGACATCTTCCGCGGCCTGCCCGCGATCCTCACCATCTTGCTGATCGGCCAGGGCCTGTCCCCGATCACCCGGCACTGGTGGGGCCCGAACCCGTACCCGCTCGGCATCCTCGCCCTGTCGCTGATCGCGGCGGCGTACATCGGCGAGATCTTCCGCTCCGGCATCCAGAGCGTGGAGAAGGGCCAGCTCGAGGCCGCCCGCGCGCTCGGCTTCAGCTACACCAGCGGCATGCGCCTCGTCGTCATCCCGCAAGGCGTACGACGGGTGCTCCCGGCGCTCGTGAACCAGTTCATCGCGCTCGTGAAGGAGTCGAGCCTGGTGTACTTCCTGGGCCTGCTCGCGAGTCAGCGCGAGCTGTTCCGGATCGGCCAGGACGCGGCCGCGACCAACGGCAACCTGTCGCCGCTGCTGCTCGCGGGCATCTTCTACCTGGTGATCACCGTGCCGCTGACCCACCTGGTGAACTACTTCGACAAGCGGTTGCGCGAAGGACGTCCGGTCGAGACCGACGACGTCGCACTGGAGGATCTCGCCCATGCCAACCGCTGAATCGCTACGGTCCGTCGAGGCCGCGAGCCTGGAGGTCAGCGGCGTCGAGCTGGCCTTCGGCAGCAACAAGGTCCTGCGCGGCGTCGATCTCGCCGTACCGGCCGGGCAGACCGCCTGCGTGATCGGCCCGTCGGGGTCCGGGAAGTCGACGCTGCTGCGCGCGATCAACCGGCTGCTCGAGCCGGACGCGGGTGACGTGAAGCTCGGCGGCGAGTCCGTACTGCGGGGTGATCCCGACGTCCTGCGGCGCCGGATCGGGATGGTGTTCCAGCACTTCAACCTGTTCCCGCACAAGAGCGTGCTCGACAACATCACGCTGCCGCTGCGGAAGATCAAGAAGCTCGACACCGAGGCCGCCCAGGCCGCGGCCCGTGCGCAGCTCGAACTCGTCGGGCTCGCCCACAAGGCCGGCGCCCGGCCCGGGAACCTGTCCGGCGGGCAGCAGCAGCGGGTCGCGATCGCGCGGGCGCTGGCGATGGAACCCGAGGTGATGCTGTTCGACGAGGCGACGTCGGCGCTCGACCCCGAGCTGGTGAAGGGCGTGCTGGCGCTGATGGCGGACCTCGCGCAGGCCGGGATGACGATGGTCGTGGTCACCCACGAGATGGGCTTCGCGCGTGAGGTCGCGGACCAGGTCGCGTTCATGGACCACGGGGTCGTGGTCGAGTCCGGCGTACCCGAGAAGATCTTCGGCGCGGCCGAGTCGCCGCGGCTGCGTCAGTTCCTGTCCCAGGTGCTCTGAGCTGCCAGCACGGCCGCGAGGCCTGCTCGCAGGTCGTCGACGAAGTACTCGGGAACCTCCAGCGACGGGAAGTGCCCGCCGCGTTCCGGCGTCGTCCAGCGGACGAGCTGCCGGTAGCGCTGCTCCGCCCAGGGGCGCGGGCACTTCTCGATGTCGCGGGGATACATGGTGATCGCCGCCGGGACGTCGACGCGGAGATCGGGGTCCATCGAGGCGTGGCTCTCGTAGTAGATCCGCGCCGCCGAGGCGCCACTGCGCGTCAGCCAGTACAGGGTGACGTCGTCGAGCACGCGGTCCCGGGAGATCGTCTCGAACGGGCTGTCCTCGGTGTCCGACCACTCGGCGAACTTGTCCAGGATCCAGGCGAGCAGCCCGACCGGTGAGTCGACGAGCGAGTAGCCGATGGTCTGCGGCCGGGTCGCCTGCTGCTTC
The DNA here is from genome assembly GCF_040254265.1 of Kribbella sp. HUAS MG21. Taxonomy (GTDB): domain Bacteria; phylum Actinomycetota; class Actinomycetes; order Propionibacteriales; family Kribbellaceae; genus Kribbella. The sequence goes on along the minus strand of NZ_CP158165.1, from coordinate 4,552,166 downwards.
GCGTACGCCCCACGCGGGCCCGCGTAGAAGTCGCGCGTCTGCTCGGCCCAGCCGCGCTCCTCGGCCGTCAGGCCTTCCGTCGTCAGCCCCGGAGGTCCGTCCGCGAACGTCGTGTGGATGCCGAGCACGTGCTCCGGGAACCTGCCGCCGAGCACCGTGGTGATGTTGCCGCCCCAGTCGCCGCCGTGGGCCAAGAACCTGTCGTAGCCGAGCCGCCCCATCAGCTCCACCCAGGCGGCCGCGATCTTCTCGGTCCCCCAGCCCGTGGTGGCGGGCTTGTCGCTGTAACCGAAGCCCGGCAGGGACGGTACGACGACGTGGAACGCCGGCGCGTCCGTGTCGTCCGGATCCGCCAGGTCCTCCACTACGTGGACGAACTCGGCGATGCTGCCCGGCCAACCGTGCGTCAGGACCAGAGGTGTGGCGTCCGCACGCGCGGACGGGCGGTGCAGGAAGTGGATGCCCAGGCTGTCGATCGTCGTCCGGAACTGCCCAATCCGGTCGAGACGCGCTTCGAACGACCGCCAGTCGTACCCGGTGCGCCAGTAGTCGACCACGTCGACGAGGTCGGCGAGCGGAACGCCTTGGTCCCAGCGGCGCGGACCGGGCGCCGCGCCTTGGACCGTCTCGGCCTCCGGCAGCCGCGCCGCGGCCAAGCGGGCGCGCAGTTCGTCGAGTTCGGCGTCCTGGGCCTGGGCTTCGAACGCTTGGACGTCGTTGGCTGGACGGGGCATGAGACCTCCTGGCCATCGCGGAACCGGCTGAACCACGGTTCTAACAGATGTTGGTTTCCCGGAGTTCGTCCGGTGCGCCTCAGGTGCCCGCGGGTCCAGCGCGGGTAGCGTGCGCAGGTGAACCACCCACCGCCCTGGGGGGACCATGGACGTTCGCTTGACGCGTACGGGGAACAGGGTCGTCGGCCTGGCGATCATGATGCTGGTGAGTGCCGTGATCGGCACGGTCGTGGTCGCGGCCGCCCGGTCGCCGGCGAAACCGGTCGCGCCCGCGCCGGCCGCGGCCGCTCCGGCCACGCCCTCGAAGACCCCGTTGCCCAGCAAGTACGTCGTCCTGACCTTCGACGACGGCCCTGATCCCGAGTACACCCCGAAAGTGCTCGACATCCTGGCCAAGTACGACGCCAAGGCGACCTTCTTCGAGATCGGCCAGAACGTCCGCAAGCATCCTGCCCTGACCAAGCGGATCCACGCCGCTGGCCACAGCGTGCAGAACCACACATGGACGCACGCCGACCTGCGCACCCTGAGCGCGACCGCGTTCCGGCAGCAGCTCGCGTCGACGGACGAGGCAATCCGCGCCCAGACCGGTAGTACGCCCGCCTGTCTGCGGCCGCCGTACGGCGGGGTGAACGCGACCGTCAGGCAGCGGGCGCGCGCCCTCGGCAAGGACCTCGTCGTGTGGACGGTCGACTCGCGGGACTGGACGAAGCCGGGCACCACCGCGATCGTGCAGCGGGTGCTGAAGAACGTGCACAACGGCTCGGTGATCCTGATGCACGACGGCGGCGGCAACCGCACGCAGACGGTGGCGGCACTGCCCGCGATCCTGCAGGCGCTGAAGGCGCAGGGCTACGGGTTCCGCACCCTCACCTGTTAGGCCTGGGATTCAGGACAGCGCGCTCACCAGCGGTACGACGTCCGCGATCGAGGCGACGATGCGGGTCGGGCGGTACGGGAACCGCTCGACCTCGTGCTCACCGGTCGAGCCGGTCAGCACGAGCACGCTCCGCAGGCCCGCCTCCAGACCGCTGATGATGTCGGTGTCCATCCGGTCGCCGATCATCACGGTGGTCTCGGAGTGTGCCTCGATCCGGTTCAGCGCGCTGCGCATCATCAACGGGTTCGGCTTGCCGACGAAGTACGGCGCGACGCCGGTGGCCCGGGTGATCAGCGCCGCCACCGAGCCGGTCGCGGGCAGCGGGCCCTCGGTCGACGGGCCGGTCGGGTCCGGGTTCGTCGCGAGGAACCGGGCCCCTTCGGCGATCAGCCGGATCGCCTTGGTGATCGCCTCGAACGAGTACGTCCGGGTCTCGCCGAGCACCACGTAGTCCGGGGCGCGCTCGGTCAGCACGTACCCGACCTCGTGCAGCGCCGTGGTCAGGCCCGCCTCGCCGATCACGTACGCCGTCCCGCCCGGACGCTGGTCGTCCAGGAACTGCGCGGTGGCCAGCGCACTGGTCCAGATCGACGCCTCCGGGATGTCGATGCCCGCGGCAAGCAGCCGGGCGCGCAGGTCGCGCGGCGTGAAGATCGAGTTGTTGGTGAGGACCAGGAACCGCTTGCCGGAGGCCTGCAGCGCGGCGATGAACTCGCTGGCGCCGGGAATGGCGCGCTCCTCGTGCACCAGCACGCCGTCCATGTCCGTGAGCCAGCTCTCCACCGGTTTGTGCTCGGTCACCGGGCCATCGTAATTGCCTGACCGGGGCGGAGGGGCGGGGGAGGAAAAGTGTCGGTGGCCTTGTTCAGAATGCAGGCATGAACTTGTCCGGCTACCGAGAGCTGTGGCGAACTCGGGGTGTGACGGCGTTGTTGCTGTCCTCCCTGCTCGCTCGACTGCCCGTGCTCGCGACGATGGTGCCGGTCACTTTTCTGGCGAAGGACCTGAGCGGATCGTTCCGCTGGGCGGGTGTCGTCGCGGGTGCGTACTCGGTCGGCATGGCGATCGCCGGCCCGCTCTGGTCGCGGACGGCGGACCGGCGCGGACCGCGCGGCGTGTTGCTGGTGACCGGGATCGCATGGAGCGTCGCGCTGCTCGCGATCGCGCTGCTGCCCGCCGGTGCGCATCAAGCGCTGCCCCTGCTGACTCTGGTCGCCGGTGCGCTCGTGCCGCCGGTGATGCAGACGTTGCGCGCCGCGTGGCCGCGGGTCGTGCAGGGCCCGGCGCTGCGGACGGCGTACTCGGTGGACGCGACCGCACAGGAGCTGCTGTTCATGGTCGGGCCGATGCTCGGCGCGACCGCCGTGAGCGTCGCGAGCCCGCGGCTCGGCGTACTCCTCGCGGCGACGATGTCGGCGGTCTTCATCTGGTGGTACGCGCTTCGACAACCCGCGCCGCTCCCCCACGGCGAGCACGCTCCCGTGCCACTGACGGCGCGGCAGCTCCTCTGGCATCGGCACCGGTTGCCGCTGATCCTCGCGTTCGGGCTGTGGGTGATGTCGTTCAACGGGATCTCGCTGGCGATCGTCGCGTACGCCGACGATCACGGGCAGCGGCTGATCGCCGGGATCTTCGAGGCCGTCTGGGCGTTCGGCAGCCTGGTCGGCGGCGTGGTCGCGGGCGCGCTGCCGGGACGTCGTACGTCGTACGTGTGGCGGCGGGCCGCGCTGGTCGTGGCGGGGATGCTGTTGTGCGTGTTCGCGACTTGGTCGACGGTGTCGCTCGGGATCGCGCTGGCGATGTCGGGGCTGACGCTGGCGCCGGCGATCGGCGCGCTGTACGAGCGGCTCGGCGCGTTGACACCGGACGTGGCACGCACCGAGGTGTTCGGGTGGATGAGCAGCTCGGCGATGGGCGGTGCCGCGGTCGGCGCCGCCGTGTCGGGTGCGGTGATCGAGGGCCTCGGCGTGCGGTACGTGTGGCTGCTGGCGGCGATCCTCGCGGCGGTGGCGACCGTCCTGCTGCTCCGCGTGCCGCCGGAGGTCGCGCCGGCGCCGGCTCCTTCGGACCTACCGGGTGACGGACTGCTCGGCGAGACCGCGTAGCTTCTCGACCATCGCGTTCGGGTCGTCGGCGGCGTACACCGCCGAGCCGGCCACGAACACGTCGGCGCCGGCCTCGGCGCAGCGCTCGATCGTCTCGGCCGACACCCCGCCGTCGATCTCGATCCACAGGTCCAGGCCGTGCTTGTCGAGCAGCTCCCGCGTGCGGCGGATCTTCGGCACGCAGACGTCGAGGAACTTCTGCCCGCCGAACCCGGGCTCGACGGTCATGATCAGGATCATGTCGAGCTCGGACAGCATGTCCTCGTACGGCTCGATCGGGGTCGCGGGCTTGAGCGCCATCGCGGCCCGCGCACCCTTCGCCCGGATCTCCCGGGCGGTCCGGATCGGCGCCCGGCAGGCCTCGACGTGGAACGTGACGCTCGACGCGCCCGCCTCGACGTACCCCGGCGCCCAGCGGTCCGGGTCCTCGATCATCAGGTGGCAGTCCAGCGGCATGTCGGTCGCCTTCGCCAGCGACTCCACCACCGGCATCCCGAGCGTCAGGTTCGGCACGAAGTGGTTGTCCATCACGTCGACGTGCAGCCAGTCCGCGTTCGACACGGCCACGGCCTCGTCGGCGAGTCGCGCGAAGTCGGCGGACAGGATGCTCGGCGCGATCTGAATCCCCATGGCGTCAATCTATCGACCGCACGCCGAGCGGCGCGCAGGCGGGCTCAGGCGGTGAGCTCCGCGGTCAGCACCTCGCGGAGCGTGGTCGCGGGACGGCCGAGAATCGTCGGCAGCGTCGGGTCGACCACGGCGAACTCACCGCGCCGCGCCGCCGCGAAGATGCCGAGGGTCAACTCGACCAGGAACTCCGGCATCCCGCGGCCGAGCGCGGCCTGCTTCCACTCCTCGTCCGGCACGGTGACGCGCGTGATCTTCCGCCCGAGGACGTCCGAGGCGATCGCGGCGACGTCGGCGTAGTCGAGGACCTCGGGGCCGGTCAGCGGTGGTGTGACGCCGTCGAGGCGGTCCGGGTCGGTGAGGGCGACGACCGCGGCGTCGGCGAGGTCCCGGTGCGCGGTCCACGAGAACGGGCCGTCCGCGGGCAGGACCAGCTCCCCCGTCTCCAGCGCGGACCGCAGCAGGAAGACCGGCGTACTCGCGTAGAACCCGTTGCGCAGCGCGGTGAACGGTACGCCGGAATTCACCAGGTCCTGTTCGGTCGCTGCGTGACCGCGGGTCGCGACGAAGAGCGAATCGGGGTTCGCCGCCTGGTGACTGGTGTAGAGGATGCGCTCCGCTCCTGCGGTCTTGGCGGTGCCGATTGCGACGTGGTGCGGCGCGGGATCGGCCGGCCCCGACACGATCAGCACCTGGGTTGCGCCTCGGAAGGCGTCGGCCAGCGCGCCCGGGTCGTCGAAGTCGGCGCGGCGTACCCGGATGCCACGAGCTGCAAAGTCGGCGGCTTTCTGCGGGTCGCGCACGCTGACCCCCAACTGGTCGGCCGGGATCCGCTCGGCGAGGCGGTCCACGACGGCGCGGCCGAGGCGGCCGGTCCCTCCGGTGACGACGATCATGCACAGCTCCTTGCTATCAGTGGATGCGGATTGACGTTATCACTGATAACAGTCGCAGCCAACCGCTACGGTGGGCGGCGTGGAGGACACGCAGACCGACCGGCCGAGCGGCGACGGGACGAGCGGGCGGGACCGGATGCGGGCGCAGATCGTCGAGGTCGCGGCGCAGCTGCTCGCGAGCGGCGGACGGGACGCGGTGTCGACCCGGGCGGTCGCGGCCGCGGCCGGGACCCAGGCGCCGACGATCTACCGGCTGTTCGGCGACAAGGACGGGCTGCTGGCGGCCGTACTCGAGTACGGGTTCGCGCGGTACCTGGCCGGCAAGCCGCCGCTGGACCCCACCGCCGACCCGATCGCAGACCTGCGCGCCGGGTGGGACCTACATATCGGATTCGGCCTGGCGAACCCGGCGCTGTTCCTGCTCATGTACGCCGACACGCCGCGCGGCAATCGCCCCGCGGCCGCGGAGGCCGGGTTGGCGATCCTGCGCACGCGCATCCGCAACATCGCGGCCGCCGGACGGTTGCGCATCGACGAGGAACTGGCCGCGGAAATGCTGCAGGCGGCCGGATCGGGCGCCGTACTGACGCTGCTCGCCTTACCCGAGGAGCGACGGAACCCGCGGCTGGCGGACGCGATGTTCGACGCGGTGATCGCGGCGCTCACCGCCGGACCGACCGAAGGACTTACCACCGGCCCGGTCGAGACGCGCAACGCCGGACCGGCGACGGCCGCGAACGCACTACAGGCCCAACTGCCGGACCTCACGATGCTCACCGACGGCGAGCGTCACGTTCTCGGCGAGTGGCTCACCCGTATCACCCGCTGATCCCCCGCCGCTGAATCCAACCGACCACCTGAGCAGGCGACTCGACGACATCCAGGTGCTCAGGCAGTTCCGGCCGACGGATCAGGACCACCGGAACGCGCAGTCGACGTGCGGCGTGCAGCTTGGCCGCGGTCGCCGTACCCCCGCTGTTCTTCGTCACGAGTACGTCGATGCGGTGTTGCTGCAGGAGGTCGAGCTCGTCGGCCTCCGCGAACGGGCCGCGGGCGAGCAGGAGCTGGCACCAGGACGGCGGCGGCTCGGGTGGATCTACACAGCGAGCGAGGGTCCACAGGCCTGTGCCGGCGTACGCGTCCAGGCCCTGGCGACCGATCGTCAGGAACACGCGCGTGCCGAGCTTCGGCAGCAGCTCGGCGGCCGCCGCGTGGGAGTCCGCCGGGTGCCAGTCGTCGCCGGGCTCGGGCGTCCAGCCGGGGCGGCGCAGGACCAGCAGCGGTACGCCGGTGGTCCGGGCGGCCTCGATCGCGTGGGCCGTCATCGTGGCGGCGTACGGGTGCGTCGCGTCGACCACCGCGTCGACCGGGTGCGTGCTGAGCCACTGGGCGAGTCCCTCCGCGCCGCCGAAGCCGCCGGAGCGCACCTCGCCGACCGGCAGCCGCGCGTTGGTCGTCCGGCCGGCCAGGGACGTCAGTACGTCGATGCCGGCGTCGGTCAGCAGGCCGGCGAGTTCACGTGCCTCGCCGGTGCCGCCGAGCAGCAGGACCTTCATCGAGCGCGGTCGGCCGAGTACAGGTGACTGTCCCGGAAAGCCGTTGCCGACAGCACCTTTCCGGCGATGATCACCGCGGTACGGCGGATGCCTGCGTCCGTCACCTTCGCGGCGATGTCGGCCAGCGTGCCGCGGAGGACGACCTCGTCGTCGCGGGAGGCCCGCGCGACCACGGCGACCGGGCAGTCGGCGCCGTAGTTCGGGATCAGTTCGTCGACCACGCGGTCGATCTGCTGGACGGCGAGGTGCAGCACGATCGTCGCCGAGCTGCGGCCGAGCGTCGCGAGGTCCTCCCCGGCCGGCATCGCGCTGGCGCTGCCGCCGATCCGGGTGAGGATCACGGTCTGCCCGACCTCGGGAACCGTGAGCTCCCGGCCGAGCGTCGCCGCGGCCGCCGCGTATGCCGGGACGCCGGGCGTCACGTCGTACGGGATCCCGAGGTCGTCGAGGCGCCGCATCTGCTCGGCCACGGCGCTGAACACCGACGGATCACCGGAGTGCAGCCGGGCAACGTCATGCCCGGCCGCGTGCGCGGCCGCGAGCTCGGCGAGGATCTCGTCGAGGTTGAGGTTCGCGGTGTCGACCCTCTTCGCGCCGGGCGGGCAGTGATCGAGCAGTTCGACGGGGACGAGCGCACCGGCGTACAGACACACCGGCGACGAGGCGATCAGGTCGCGCCCGCGAAGGGTGATCAGATCAGCAGCTCCCGGTCCGGCGCCGATGAAGTGCACGGTCATGGGGCCTCCCGTTCTGGACTGAGGAGCGGAGGGAGCGAAGCGACCGGAGCGACGAGGGAAGAACGGGAGTGACAGCCCCAGGACCCGCCGCGACGGAGTCGCGGCATCAATGCTGTCACTTGGTCACGCTCCAGATGGTCACCGGCATGGCGGGGCGCCAGCCGGTCAGGCGGCCGACGGGCGAGGCGCGTTCGACGTGCAGGCGGATCAGGTCGCCGCCGTAGGTCTGGTACCACTGGGCGATCAGGGCCTCGGTCTCCAGGGTCACGCCGTTCGCGACGAGCCGGCCGCCGGGGCGGAGGGCGTTCCAGCAGGTGTCGATCATGCCGGCGGCCGTCGCTCCTCCGCCGACGAAGATCGCATCCGGCTGCTCGAGACCTTCGAGCGCGGCGGGGGCGGAACCTTCGACGACGTGTACCGCGGCACCGAGCGCGGCGACGTTGCGCTCGAGGCGCTTGGCGCGGTCCGGGTCCCGCTCGACGGCAATCGCACGGCAGGACGCGTGATGCCGGGACCACTCGATGGCGATGCTGCCGGCGCCACCGCCGATGTCCCACAACAATTGACCCGGCACCGGAGCAAGCCGAGACAAGCTGACCGCGCGCACCTCGCGCTTGGTGAGTTGCCCGTCGTGCTCGTAGGCGTCGTCCGGCAGGCCAGGCACCGTAGACAGCACAGGCGCGTCCGCCGGGCACTCAACAGCAACCACGTTGAGCGGATCGACCGTGGCCGACCACTCCGCGGCTTGGGTTGTGTGGATGCGTTCGGTGGGGGCGCCTAGTTGTTCGAGGACGGTGAACCGGCTGGCGCCGTAGCCGCGGGCTACCAGGAGGTCGGCGACTTCGGTCGGGGACTGGGCGCCGCGGCTGAGGACGAGGATGCGGCGGGCCGGGTGGAGGTGGGGGTGGAGCCGTTCGGATGGGTTGGTGACCAGGCTGACCACCTGCACCTGATCCTGCGCCCACCCGAGCCGCGCACAGGCCAGCGAAACACTCGACGGATGCGGGATCACGTGTACGGCGTCCGCTCCGAGCAGCCGCACCAATGTCGTACCAATGCCGTGAAACGTCGGATCCCCACTCGCCAACACGCAAACCCGCCGCCCCCGATACTCCCCCAACAACCGAGGCAACCCCTCCGACAACGGCAAAGACCACGCAACCCGCAGCGCCCCGAGTTCGAGTTGTGTGAGGAGGGCCAGTTGGCGAGGGCTGCCCAGGAGCACCTCGGCGGACTCGAGGGCTTGGCGGGCAGGTGCGGCCAGGCCGGGCCAGCCGTCGGCGCCGATGCCTACGACGGTGATGGGGTCAGCCGGCATTGCCCAGGGCTTTCGTGATGGTGATTTCGATGACTACTCGCTGGGGGTTGACCCGGGGCTGCTTGTAGCGCTTCGCGTAGCGGTTCTCGGCCTCGCGGACACGGTCGGGGTCGGTGTGGACAACCGCGCGGCCTTCCAGGGTGCTCCAGCGGCGGCCGTCTACCTGGGTTACTGCTACTGCCGCTTCGCCCAGGCGCGTGATCGTGCGCGCCTTGTACGACGTACCGGAGCAGATGACCCGGACCAGGCCGGACTCCACGTCGAGGGTCGCGCCTACGGGCGTCGCGTGCACGGTGCCGTCGGGGCGGACCGTGCTCAGGACGCACAGGTGCCGCTCACTCCAGAAGTCCACCAGCTGCTCACTGAACACCCCGCGATCGTAGACAGGCCCGCCCGGTGCCGAACCGGGCGGGCCGAGCACTGGACCCCTCAGACCAGTGCGATCACGGGATGTCAGCCGATGTCGCGGCGGCGGAACGTCATGAAACCAGTGATGGTGAGCACAGCGGCGATCGCGGACAGCCACAGCACCGGTGTCGCGGAGAAGTCACCACCGGGAAGCCGCGGCGTGTGCCCGTACGGGCTCAGATCGATCATCCACTGCGGCAAGCTGAAGATCTCGCCGAACTGCCCGATCAGCAGGAACACCCCGAACAGCACCCATCCACCGGCCACCAGCTTCGGAGCGACACCGAAGAACAGCACGACCAGCGCGGTCACCAGCCAGATCGCCGGCAGCTGTACGGCGGACGCCGCCAGCAACTGCGGGATCTGCCGCCCCATGTTTCCGAGCGACGCGCCGCTCGAGATCCCGGACCCGAGACCGGCGACCAGGATCAGTACGCCGGTACCGAGCACCGCCATCAGCACATGACTCGCCAGCCACCGCGCCCGCGTGACGCCGGTCGCCAGCAGCGGCTCGGCGCGCAGCGCGGTCTCCTCGGACCGCAGCCGGAGCGCCGCCTGGATCCCGAACGCCGACGCGAGCAGCCCGATCATGCCCATCTCGGTCGCGAGGAAGGCGTCGGTGATCCCCTCGACCCCGCCGAGCTTCTGCACCATCTCCTTCGCGCTGTCGCTGGTCACGAACCCGTCGACGTTGCTCGCGATGTTGCCGACCAGCAGACCGAGCAACAGGAACGCGAAACCCCAGGAATACAAGGAGCCCCGGTGCAACCGCCACGCCAGCGCGAGCGGCGACCGCAGCGACGCCGCGGCCCGCGCGGGCCCAGGACGCGGCGGCACCAGACCGGCGCCGAGGTCCCGCCGCCGGATCAACGCCGTCGCGGCCGCGATCAGCACGGCCAGGAACACCACCGGCAGCAGCAGTACGGCGAACCGGTCGCCGGAGTACGGGCGCACCTGCTGCGCCCACCCGATCGGCGACAGCCACGACACCCACCGCGCGCCGCCGTCGGCCGACGAGTCGCCGATCGCCCGCAGTACGTACGCAACACCCAGCACGACAGCCGTCAGCCCGTTCGCGGACCGCGCGCCTTCGCTGACCTGCGCCGTCACAGCGGCCACGCCGGCGAACGCCAGCCCGGCCCCTGCCCACATCAACCCGAAGGCGAAGGAACCCTTCGCGTCCAGCCCGGACCCGATCAACGCGACCGCGGTCAGCAGCCCGAGCACGATCATGGTCCCCGCCGCCACGATCAGCGCGGCCGTCAGAGCGGCGTACCGGCCGAGTACGCCGGCGCTCAGCAGCTCGAGCCGCCCGGACTCCTCCTCGGTACGGGTGTGGCGTACGACGAGGATGCCGGCCAGCAGGCCGACGAGCAGCGCGCCGAAAGCGGTGAGCTTGAACAGCGACACCGCGCCGAGCGAGGACTCGTCGAAGATCCGCCCGTACAGCGAGACCAGGGCCGGTGACGCGTTGGACGTCCGCGCGGCCTCGACCAGCGCCTTCGGGTCGGAGTACAGGTCGATCGACGCCTTGGCCGAGCCGGCGGCCGTGACCACGAACACCAGGATCCAGATCGGCAGCAGGATCCGGTCGCGGCGCAGCGCCAGCCGCACCAGCGTCCCGGTTCCGACGAAGTCGTTCATCGCACGGCCGCCTCAGGCTCCGCCGCGGCCGCCACCTCGTCCTCGTAGTGCCGCAGGAACAGTTCCTCGAGCGTCGGCGGCTGTGCGACCAGGCTCTTGATCCCGCTCACCGACAGTTGCCGCATCACCGCGTCGAGCTGGGCGGTGTCCACCTCGCAACGGACCCGGTTGCCCTCGACGTCGAGGTCGTGGACGCCCGGCAGCTGCGCCAGCCCGTTCGGCGATCCGGCCAGCTCGGCGTGGATCGACGTACGGGTGAGGTGCCGCAGGTCGGACAGCGTGCCGGTCTCGACCACCTTGCCGCGGCGGATGATGCTGATCCGGTCGCACAGCGCCTCGACCTCGGACAGGATGTGGCTCGACAGCAGCACGGTGCGGTCGCGCCGGCGCTCCTCCTCGATGCACTGCCGGAACACCTCCTCCATCAGCGGGTCCAGGCCGGAGGTCGGCTCGTCCAGGATCAGCAGCTCGACGTCGGACGCGAGCGCCGCGACCAGCGCGACCTTCTGCCGGTTGCCCTTGGAGTACGTCCGGCCCTTCTTGGTCGGATCGAGGTCGAAGCGGCGCAGCAGCTCGTCGCGCTTCTTCTCGTCCAGCCCGCCGCGGAGGCGGCCGAGCAGGTCGATCACCTCGCCGCCGGTGAGGTTCGGCCACAGGTTGACGTCGCCGGGCACGTACGCGAGCCGCCGGTGCAGCTTCGCCGCGTCGTGCCACGGGTCGCCCCCGAGCAGGCTGACATCGCCGGCGTCACCGCGCAGCAGGCCGAGCAGGACCCGGATGGTGGTGGACTTCCCGGCGCCGTTCGGCCCGAGGAAGCCGTGCACCTCACCGGTCGCGACCTCCAGGTCGAGACCGTCGAGGGCGTGCGTACTTCCGTACGACTTGTGCAGTCCAGAGACCACGATGGCTGATGTCATGATTCATAACGTACACTTCGTTCAGAAGTTTGTGAATCTTTCTAACGCGTTACTGACACGTCAGCCTCACCCGGGAGGAGATGATGGGGCCGTGAGCGCACAGCGAGACGACGACGCCGTCAAGCGGTACACCGAGCAGTTCGGCAACCTGCTGGCCGAGACCGGCTGGCCCCGGATGGCCGCCCGGGTCTTCGCCGCGATCCTGTCCAGTGAGGACGGCCGGATGACCGCCGCCGAACTGTCCGACCAGCTGCAGGCCAGCCCGGCCGCGGTCTCCGGTGCGGTGAACTACCTGCTCCAGCTGCGGCTGGCGACCCGCGAGCGCGAGCCCGGCAGCCGCCGCGACGTGTACGTCGTCCAGGACGACGCGTGGTACCAGACGATGATGAGCGAGGACGCCGCCCTGGTCCGCTGGTCCGACTCGCTCCGCAAGGTCCTCGACGCGGCCGGCGAGGGCACCGACGCCTACCGCCGGATCCGCATCTCCCTGGGTTTCATCGACTTCATCGGCGCCGAGGTCAAGGGCCTCAGCGAACGCTGGATCAAACGCAAGGCAGAACTAGACGCCGAAATCGACGCGGAACTGGCCGCACACCGCAAGTAGCCCCGGCCGCCGCACGCCCTCCGACCGCGCGCACCGCCGTACGCCGGACCACCCTTGGACAGCCGACGGGGACTTCGTACATCTGGTCAGATGTACGCAGTCCCCACGTCCTGACTCAGGTCGCCCGACGGTTGCGCCGGCGACCGCGCGGCGGTTGTCCACAGTGCAGGAAGTGGGCGGTACGGCGGGGTGCCGACAACGGCATGTTGTCAGTGTGAATCCGAAATTGAGAGTGGCGTCCGAACGGCGGTTGGGGTGGTTCAATCGGGCGGATGTGCTGGCGGCCGGCTACAGCGACGCGGAGTTGCGCAGCCGCCTGCGCCGCGGCGTGTGGTCCCGTCTCGGACGCGATGCTTTCGTCGAGCATGGCGACTGGCCTGCCGACGAGCCGCCCTGGGACCGGGCGAGACGCTTGCACCTGCTCGCCGTCCGGTCGGTGACCGAGCGGCTCGACGGTGCGGTTGTCAGCCACCAATCGGCGGCCGTCGTTCACGGTCTACCGCTGTGGGGTCTCGATCTCAGCAGGGTTCACGTCACCAGGCCGACCGGTCGCATCCGATCGAACGCTTCGCTGTCGTTGCACCGCTCGCCGATCGGTCCGGACGAGCTGACCGAGGTGAGCGGCCTGCGGGTGACGACGGTCGAGCGCGCGATCGCCGAGACGGCGTGTGGTACGTCGTACGAGGTCGGGGTTGTGCTCGGCGATGCAGCGCTGCGGGACCGGCTGACCACACCGGAACAGCTCGTCAGCACGGCAGAACGCCATCGGCACTGGCCAGGCTCACCGGCGGCCCGCGCTGCCGCGCAGTTCGCGAACGCACTGAGCGAGTCGGTAGGTGAAACGCGGCTGCGGGTGCTGATGGACAACCATCGCCTGCCACCCGCGGAGTTGCAGGTGGAGATCCGCGGCAACGAGGGCGACTTGATCGCCCGCGTCGACTTCCTGCTCGGCCAGGTGCTGATCGTGGAGTTCGACGGAGCCCTGAAGTACGGCGATGGCGCCGCCACCGTCGTAGCGGAGAAGTGGCGCGAAGACCGCCTCCGCGAGCGCGGATACTCCGTTGTCCGGACGAGCTGGTCCGATCTGGACCACCCGGCAGCGACCGCGGCCCGGCTCTACCGCGCACTGGCGAGCCACCCCCGGCCATGCGATCAGCCTCGGTCATGAGGTGGGGACCTCGGACATCTGGTCAGATGTCCGAGGTCTCCATCAAGTGCACGCAGTTGTCCGCAGGGCGTGGGTCAGCGGAGCGAGGTGTTCGCCACCGTGTCGAGGGTCTGCTGGAGCAGCGGGTTGACCCGTTGCTTCGACCTCGGGAGGTGTACGGCGTTGCCGTCGATCGGGCCGTCGACCGGGTAGACCGACAGCTCGGCGGGCAGCGGCGACGTGCCGCAGACCTGGTTCTTGCCCGGCAGCTCACCGGTGAAGACGAAGCGGTCGCCGATCTCCTCCACGCACGCCGACGGCGAGCCGACGTACTGGCCGTGCTGACCCTCGTCGTCGATGGCGACGAAGCGCGTTGCCTTGGCGGTGGCCTCGTGGGTGCGGAGCGCGCCCTCGTACGCCGTCGCCGGGTCGAACTCGCTCTGCACCATCAGCAGCCGCGGCGAGCCCTTCAGGTCGACCTTCCGGTCCTGCGGCGCGTACGGCCAGAACGCGCACATCGGTACGCCGTTCATGTAGCCGAAGAAGTCGTACTTCTTCGCCATCCGGTCCGCCTCGCGCAGGTAGTACCGCGGGTCGTGGCTGAACGCGGTGTCGTTGCAGCGGACCGTCGTACTGATCGCGCCGAGGTTGACGGTCGCGTCACCCTTCGACCGGGCCGCGGTCGCCCGGGCGTCGGCGATCACGGACCGGGCCGAGTCGACCTGCGCCGCGGCGGCAACCGCGGCCGAGGCGGCCGGCGTGACGCCGTACCGGGCCCGGATGTTCGCGAGCGTGTCGAACGCCTGCAGCTCCGGCGAGATCCGGGCCCAGGCGCGGTCCACGTGCCGCAGCTCGACCGCACCGGAGGCCGACGGGTCCTTCACGTACTCGTCGTGCACGAGGATGTCGAGCGTGGCCCGGATGAAGCGCACGTTGCCGTAGACGGTGCTGTAGATCCGCCCGTCCAGGTCGTCGCCGCGGACGCTGCTGGTGCCGGCCTTGACCAGCTTCACCAGGTCGGCCCGGACCTGGTCGTACTTCGCCAACACCTGGGCCGGAGTGGCGCCGAGTCCCTGGATCATGTCGGCGTGCCGCGCGACCCACGGGATGAACTGGGCGTCCCGTCGCCGCTGGCCGGAGAACGGGTCGAAGTTCATGTTCTCCCACTGCGTGCGGGTCCAGTCCATGTTCGAGTCGAGCACGAATCGGCCGACCCGCGCCGGGTACGCGTCGGCGTACCAGCCGCCGAGCCATGTGCCGTAGCTGTAGCCGATGAAGTTCAGCTGCCGCGCCTTCAGCAGTGCCCGCAGGAACTCCATGTCGTACACGGTCTGCTGGCTACTGGCGAACCGGCCGAACTCGGTCGCCGAGCAGGCCTCGGCGAGCAGCTTCGCCTCGGCCACCTCGACCTCGTGGGTCAGCCTGGTGCGCTCCTTGTAGTCCGGCGTCACCGGCAGCGCGTTCAGCTTCTCGGTGGTGGTCAGGCACTGCAGCGGCGTGCTCTGACCGAAGCCGCGCGGGTCGAACCCGAGCAGGTCGAAGTCGCTGAACAGCTGCGGCTTCTCGACCGCGAGCGACGCGGACAGCGTCAGGCCCGGACCGCCCGGACCGCCCGGGTTCGTGGTCATCAGGCCCTTCGACGTCCCGGTGGCCCTGCTGTAGGAGATCGCCACCTTCACGTCCGGGTGCGCGTCCGGGTTCGCCCAGTCCATCGGGACCGAGACCGTGGCGCAGTTGGTGGTCGGCGCCTGCGGGTACAGCCGCTTGACCGCGGCATCGAACGAGCAGACCGACCAGTTGACGGGCTGGTCGAGGTACTTCTGCGGAATGGCGGGCACCGGCGGATCCACCGGTCCCCTCGACGGGCGCACCGCGGTGGCGGTGCCTGCGGCCAGCTGCGGTACGGCGAGTACCGCGGCGAGGGCCAGGGCGATCGTGCGAGATCTGATCATCTGCGAACTCCGTGTGTCCGGGCGGGGATCAGGAATGCAGGCAAACCTATCTTCACAGGTCGTACGTGGTGAAGATCGTGCAGTAAATGGGCGGTGACTCGAGCCCCGGGTAGTACAGCCGGCCGGCCGCGTCGGTGATCTTGAAGTACGCCGTCGACGCACCGACCTGGGACGGCGCCCGCAGCGTCATCCGCACCGTCACGACCTCACCGGGCGCCGCGTCGGGTACCCGTTCGCGCGCCGGCGACCGCAGCCAGCCGGGCGCACCGGCGCTGCCCTGCCGGGTCAGCCAGCGGTCGCGCCACGGCCGTTCGCCGCTGTTGCGGATCTCCCAGGTCTTCTCGAACGGCTGGTCGCGGCACACCTGGGTCCCGTCCGGTACCGTCTCGCCGACCAGCTCGGCGCGGTCGTCGGGATGATGGTCGATCGGCACCGAACCGCCGAGCAGCACCGGCATCACGTGCCGGCGCAGGTCGCGCTGCGAGACGTCGCGGCCGGCGCGAACGGCGGCGTCGAGCTCGGTCAACTGGTTCACCAGCGCCTGGTTCGCCCCGAACGAATCGTCGTACCACTCGATCAGTTCGCGGCTCGGCTTGGTGTGGCCGCGCTCGACCCGGGACAGGTGGCCCTTGTCCCAGCCCGACTCGGCGGCGGCGCGGGTCAACGGCACCCCGGCGGCCTCCCGCAGCTCGCGCATGCGAGCTCCGAGGACGTACCGAGCCTGGGCTGGACGCACGGCGCACTCTCCGCTCTCGCCGTCAATTATCTACACAAAGTACCAAACCGCTGCCATTCAGTTACGTTGCCCACTGCGACAACCTGATCACGCTCTGATTGTCTGCAAGGGCAGGGAATTCTCCAAGAGAACAGGCCGATACCCCCAACACTTCGGAGCACTTCAGAGCGAAAGGCAACCACCATGACGTCCTCCCTTTCCCGTGCGTTCACACGCCTGATCGCCGTCACCGCCCTGGCCGGGCTGAGCCTCGGGGGCTCCGCCATCGCCGCCACGGCCGCGCCGGCGCCGACCACTGCCCCCAGCACCAGTACGGCGCTCGGCCCGCAGTCGCGGGCCGACAACGCGATCGCCTGGTTCGCCGCCCGGAACGGCTCGACCGCCTACCAGGGGTACTGCGAGAAGGCCGTCGAGAACGCCTACGGCAGGACCGGCGTCTACGCGTCGGCGATCGCGAACTGGAACGACGCCGTACGCCGGGGAGCGGCGCACCGCGGCGACCTGAATCCGCCGAAGGGCGCCCTGGTCTTCTGGAACATCAGCCAGTGGGGCCATGTCGGCCTGGCCACGGGCGACGGCTACTTCTGGGCCACCAGCGTCAACGGCCGGATCGGCAAGGCGAAGCTGCCGTACTTCGCCAACTACCTCGGCTGGGCACAGCCCAACTTCTGAGCCCGGGACCTGGGCGGTGACGGCCCTGTTGCCTACTGCGACAACGCCGTCACCGTCTGGTTGCCTGCGAGGTACAACTCCAGAAGGGACACCACCATGCGTACCGCCCTCTTGCGCATCACCGCCCGTCTCTCCGCCATCTCCCTACTGGCCGGCACCGCCGTCCTCGGCACCGGAGTTCTTCCGGCCAACGCCGCCACCGGCACCGTCGACACCGACAGCAACACCGGTGTCACCATCCGGTCCGGCAACGCGACCAGCTTCGGCTCGGTCGGCACCCAGCCGGACGGACCCGTCGAGATCGACTGCCAGCTCTACGGCGAGCCGGTCACCGGCAAGTTCGGCCGCAGCCTGATCTGGGACCACATCCCCGGTAAGGGCTTCATCTCCGACGCGTACGTCAACACCGGCAGCAGCGGCCTGGTCGCGCCGCTGTGCGCCGGCAACCCGCGTGCCGACAAGTCGGTCGCCTGGTTCGCGGCCCGCAACGGATCGACGGCGTACCAGGGGTACTGCGAGATGGCCGTCGAGAACTCGTACGGGAAGACCGGCATCTGGGCCTCGGCCATCGCCGACTGGAACGACGCCGTGGCCCGGGGCGCCGCACACCGCGGCGACCTGAACCCGCCGAGGGGCGCACTGGTGTTCTGGAACATCAGCGCCTACGGACATGTCGGAGTGGCCAACGGTGACGGCACGTTCTGGGCCACCAGTGTCAGCGGCGCGATCGGCAAGCGGTCCCTGCCGTACTTCTCCAACTATCTCGGCTGGGCCTGGCCGAACTTCTGACCGCCTGACGCGAGCACCCGGACGCGCGTTCCGCCCCTCACGCGTCCGGGTGCTCGACCCTGTCCAGCCAGTCCGCCACCAGCGCGCGGTACAGCGCGAGCCCCGGACCGGGCAGGAAGTGGTCCTCCTGATCCAGTACGGCGAACGTCGCGCGCGGGTAGTCGTCGAGGATCGCCCACGCGTCGGCGTACCCGGCGACGACGTCCTGGCGCCCGGTCACCACGAGCGTCGGCCGCTCGAAGCGCACTGCCGGATCCTCCCGCAGGCTGTACGTCGCGACATCGCGCTGGATGCGCCCGAGGAAGGCGAGATCCGCCGAGGCCTCGGCCGCGTCGTAGTACCGGTGTTGCCGATCGCGATCCGGTCCGGCGTCGAGGTGTTCGTCGGTGGGCAGTGTGCGGCGCGCGCGGTCGATGACGATGCCGGGCGCGCGCAGCAACAGCCCGAGGACCCGGGACGGGTCGCGCTTGATGATCCCGCGGGCGTGCAGGCCGCCGGCCGACGTACCTGTGAGGGCGAACGGCTCGCCGCCGGCCAGGTCGTCGATCAGGTCCGCGATCGCGGCGACCATGCCGTCCTGGTCGGTGACCGACTCGATCGCGGGCGACTTGCCCGTGCCGGGTGGATCGACGTAGATCCGCCGCCAGCCCTCGCGGTCCGCGAAGAGCGGCTCGTGGATGTCCCGGCCCTCACCGCCGTCGCCGCCCCAGCTCGGCAGGAAGAAGAGCGGGCGTCCGGCGCCGTACGACTCGTAGTACACGCCGCGACCCTAGCCAGGTCGGCGGCGGCTCACCGAGTCTTTCTCTTCGCAGCAGAATCCGGCGGGCGCTCCCCCGAGCCGCGCTCGATCAGCGCACAGGGCAGCACGATCCGCTGCGGCGGCCGGGTGTCGGCGCCGGACGCGCGGTCGAGCAGCAGCCGCGCCGCGCTGCGCCCGAGCTCGGCGATGTCCGAGGCAACGACCGTCACCGGCGTCGGCAGCATGTCGGCGAGCCGGAAGTCGTCGAAGCCCACAACCGCGGGTTCCCGGCCGAGCTCTCCGAGCGCGCGCAGCACACCCTCGGCCAGGAAGTTCGTCGAGGCGAAGATCGCGGTCGGCGGATCGGGCCGCAGCATGACCTCGCGGGTCGCCTTCTCCGCGGCCTCCGCGTTGCCCTCCGGCAGCTGGACGACCAGCGACTCGTCGATCTCGATCCCGGCGGACCGGTGCGCCCGCCGGAACCCGCGCAGCCGGCGCCCGATCGTGTAGTACGACGGCGCGAGCAGGATCGCGATCCGCTCGTGGCCCTGCTGCAGCAGGTGCTCCGCCGCCAGCCGCCCGCCGCCCTCGTTGTCGACCATCACGATGTCCGCGTCGATGCCGGTCGCCGGGCGGTCGACGAACACCACCGGCACGCCGGCGCCCTGCAGGAACGCGTGATCGCCCTGGTCCGGCACGATCATCAGCCCCGCCACCTGCCGGCTGACCAGCTCCTGGATCGCCCGCTTCTCGCCTTCCGGGTCCTCGTCCACACTGCCCAGCACGACGGCGAACCCGGACTGCCCGGCAACCTCGAGCGACGCCTTCGCGATGGTCGCGTAGAACGGGTTGGTCAGGTCACCCAGCACCAAGGCCAGCGACGTCGACTTCTTGCCCGGCCGGAGCGCCCGCGCGACCTCGTTGCGCTGGAACCCGAGCTCGTCGATCGCCGCCCGGACCCGCTGCGCGGTCTCCTCCCGGACACCGTGGCCGCCGTTCACGACACGCGACACCGTGCCGAGCCCGACGCCGGCCCGGCGCGCGACGTCGATCATCGTCGGCCGCGCGACCTCGGCGGGCGCCTGGGGGTTTGGAAACGTTTCGGGCACGGGGTTGACTTCCTTTTCGCGACACGGCATCGTCACCCAACAGTAAAACGTTGGAAACGTTACCGTCCAGGAGGCCGGGTGAAATCTGTCGCTCCAGGCGGATCGACCACCGGAAGGCGTCGCAGCCGTGGTGGGATGAGCCGGAACGCCGGCTCCGACGTGAAGGCGGCGTACCTGTTCATCGCCCCCGCGATGATCGGGTTCTTCGTGTTCGTCGGCTATCCGCTGATCCGCTCGTTCTATCTCGCGCTGACGAAGTACAACGGGCTGACCGACCCGGTGTTCGTTGGCTTCGGCAACTTCCGCCGGCTGTTCACGACCGACCCGGCGTTCTGGCCGGCGCTGCGCGCGACCGGCTATCTGGTGCTGCTGTACGTCCCGTTGTCGCTGATCCTCGGCCTGGCGCTGGCGATGTTCTGCAACCAGCGGTTCGCCGGCGTGCGGGTGGTCCGCACGCTCGCCTACCTGCCGGTGGTGCTGCCCGCGGTCGCCACGATCACGTTGTGGAAGTTCATCCTCGACCCGCAGGTCGGGTTGCTGAACACGATCCTCGACCGGCTCGGCCTGCCGACCAGCCTGTGGCTGCAGAGCCCGAACATGTCGATGCCCTCGGTGGTCCTGGTGATGCTGTGGGGCGTCGGCGGCACGATGATCATCTTCCTGGCCGCGCTGCAGGCGGTGCCGACCGAGTTGTACGAGGCGGCGAAGGTCGACGGCGCCTCGTCGTGGTCGGTGTTCTTCCGGATCACGATGCCGATGATCAGCCCGATCATGCTGTTGCAGGTGATCCTGCAGACCACGGCCGCGCTGCAGACGTTCAACCAGCCGAAGATCCTGACCAACGGCGGACCGGGGTTCAGCACCAAGGTGCTGATGCTCTCGATCTACGAGAACGGCTTCCCGACCCTGGGCCGGATCCCGCAGCTGGGCTACGCCTCGGCGCAGGTGTGGGTGCTGTTCGTGATCATCATCGCCGTGATCGCCCTGACCGCGAAGTTCTCCTCGCTCTGGACGTACAGTGACAACACTCCCGACTGACGCCTCCCTGGCCGCGCCGGCGCAGACCGCCAGCCCCGCCAAGAAGAAACCCCGCTTGATCGGTACGACGTCGTGGTACGTCGTCGCGCTGTTCATCTGCGCGGTGATGATCGTGCCGCTGCTGTGGATGATCACGATCGGCCTGAAGAGCCGGACCGCGGTGTTCGACATCCCGCCGAAGCTGCTGCCGCACGAATGGACGTGGAGCAACTTCATCGAGGGGCCGAAGGCGATCCACTTCCCGCGGCTGCTGCTGAACTCGTTCATCATCACCGGGCTCAGCGTGATCGGTGGCGTGCTGACCGCGATGATGGCCGGCTACGCGTTGGCGCGGCTGCGGTTCCCCGGCCGGAAGGTGTGGTTCTACCTGTTCGTCGGCAGCATGCTGCTGCCCGGTGTGGTCGGCCTGATCCCGTTGTTCCAGCTGTACAAGAGCATCGGCTGGTACGACACCTGGCTGCCGCTGATCGTGCCGGCGTTCCTCGGCGGGAACCCGCTGTTCATCTTCCTGGCCCGGCAGTACTTTCTCGCGATCCCGTATTCCATCGACGAAGCGGCGAAGATCGACGGCGCCGGGCACCTGCGGATCTTCGTCAGCGTGATGCTGCCGCTGACCCGGCCGGCCTGGCTGACGATGGCGATCCTCGCGTTCCAGGCGTCCTGGAACGACTACCTGAACCCGCTGGTCTACCTGTACTCGTCCGGCAAGTGGCCGCTGTCGGTCGGGATGGCGTCGTTCGTGTCCCCGTTCGCCGGGAAGACGCCGGACTGGAGCTACTACATGGCCACCAACCTGCTCTACATGCTGCCGCCGCTGATCATCTTCTTCGCCGCGCAGCGCTATTTCATCCAGGGCCTCGGCGCTCTCGGCAGCACGAACCAGAAATAGAGGGAGAATCCTTGTGAGAAGGACATTGGGCGTGACCGCGCTGGCGTGCGCGGGGTTGCTGACGGCAACGGCCTGCGGCGGATCGGACTCCGGCGGCTCGAGCGACGGGCCGGTGACCGTAACCGTGATGACGTGGGAGTCGGCCGAGACCAACGCGGCGATCAAGAAGGCCCTGGCGGACTTCAAGGACGACAACGTCAAGGTCGAACTGCTGGAGACCCCGAGCGGCCAGTACGGCGACAAGCTCGCGTCGCTGACCCAGGCGAAGAAGCTGCCGGACCTGTTCTGGTGCGGCAACGACACCGAGCAGCAGTACACGTCGCAGGGCCTGCTGGTCGACTGGGCGGAGAAGATCAACGGCGGCGACGGCGACTTCAAGGCCGACAAGTTCGTCCCGTCGGCGATCGAGAACTGGAAGACCGCGGACGGCCAGATGGGCGGCCTGCCGTCGCTGATGAACACGTACGGCGTCTGGTACAACGCCGACGCGTTCACCGCGGCCGGCGTCCCGCTGCCGAAGCCCGGCTGGACGTGGGACGAGATGTACGCCGCCGCCGCGAAGCTCGCGAACAAGAACGGGGCGAAGTACGGCCTGATCGCGGACCAGCTGACCGGGCTGGACGGGCCGTTCACGATGAGCATGTACTCCGTCTCGGCGGGC
Source organism: Kribbella sp. HUAS MG21 (assembly GCF_040254265.1). Taxonomy (GTDB): domain Bacteria; phylum Actinomycetota; class Actinomycetes; order Propionibacteriales; family Kribbellaceae; genus Kribbella. The sequence continues at coordinate 4,530,008 of NZ_CP158165.1, read as the reverse complement.
GGCGCGCCGTTCACCGACAACGTGAACCACCCGACGAAGGCCGAGGCCGACGCCAAGTTCACCGAGGGCGTCGAGAAGCTGGTCGCGGCGATCAAGAACGGTTCGGTCGCGCCGCCCGGGTACGACGCGGCGAACGTGCAGTCGCTGTTCGCGGCCGGCAAGATCCCGATGACGTTCGGCGGGCAATGGCTGGCGGCCGGGTTCCAGACCGACAAGCCGAAGGTGAAGTACGGGTTCGTGCCGTTCCCGCAGGTGCAGACGCCGACCACGCTGTACGACTCGGTCGGCATCTGCACGCCGCAGTACACCAAGGACCAGGACGCGACGTTCAAGGTGCTCAAGTACATCAACACCAAGGTGTGGGACGCCGTGCTGCCGGCCTCGCCGGTCGCGCCGCCCGCCTACACGCCGGCGCAGGCGAGCTACTTCGACGCGCTGACGAAGGCGCAGCAGACCACGGTCGTCGACACCGTCAAGGCTGATCTCGCCGCGGAGAAGACGGTCGGGGTCCGGTTCACCACCCAGTGGGCGCAGCAGGTCGGCGACCTGACCACGGCGAACTACCAGCCGATCCTCAGCGGCAAGAAGCCGATCAGCGAGCTGCCGGCGTACGTCGAGAAGATCAACGGGCTGATCAAGCAGGGCGGCTGATCCTCAGGCTGCCTTCCACAGTGACAAGGCGAAGCGGGCTTCACCGTCGGTCCACCAGGCGGCCGGGGTGAAGTCCGCTCGCGCGAGCTCGGCCTCGACGCCGGCGCGGCGGAACTTGGCGGAGATCTCGGTGCTGAGCTCCTCGCCCTCGTCGAACGTGATCTCCAGGTGGATCTCCGGGATCAGCACCCGCATCGCGCGGGTGGCGCGCAGGTGCATCTCGATCCACTCGTTCTCCGCGTCCCAGAGCGCGACGTGCTCGAACGCCTCGACGTCGAAGTCCGCCCCGAGCTGCCGGTTGATGACCCGCAGCACGTTCTTGTTGAACTCGGCGGTGACGCCGGCCGCGTCGTCGTACGCCGCGACCAGTGTGGCCGGGTCCTTCACCAGGTCGGTGCCGAGCAGCAGCCACTCGCCGGGCTCGAGCACGTCGCGGATCGAGCGGTAGAAGGTCGCGCGCTCGGCCGGGATCAGGTTGCCGATCGTGCCGCCGAGGAACGCGACCACCCGCGGCGGGTCGCCCGGGAGCTTGTCGAGGTGCGCGGTGAAGTCGCCGACCACGCCGTGCACGTCGAGCGCCGGGTAGTCGGCGTTGATCGCGTCGGCGGCGTCCCGGAGCGCCGACTCCGACACGTCCAGCGGCACGAACGACGTCAGCGTGCCGTGGTCGCGGAGCCCGTCGAGCAGCAGCCGGGTCTTCTCCGACGACCCGGAGCCGAGCTCGACCAGCGTGTGCGCGGCGGTGATCGTCGCGATCTCACCCGCCCGGGCGTGCAGGATCTCCCGCTCGGCCCGGGTCGGGTAGTACTCCGGCAGCCGGGTGATCTCCTCGAACAGCTCACTCCCCCGCGCGTCGTAGAACCACTTCGGCGGCAGCCACTTCGGCGTCGCCGACAACCCCGCCCGGACGTCGTCCCGCAACGCCCGCGCCGCGTAGTCCGGAGTCAGATGTACGTCGATGAGGGTCACTCTCGTCCTTCCATCGGGGTGATGTGCAGCGTCGCGGCGGTGGCTACGAGCAACGAACGATCAGGCACGGCGCTCCAGCCGTCGCCGCCGAACGGTTCCGACGAAACGGTCACGGAGTCCGCGGTTCGGCGGACATGGAGCGAGTGCGTCCACGCCGTGGCGACGAGCTGCTCGCCGTCGGTCAGCAGGATGTTCAGCCGCGATCCCGGCGCGACCGCCTCGACCTCCTGCACGATCGCGGCGACCGCGTCCGCCGGCGGCATTCCGTCCGCGAGCCGATCGGCCAGCAGCGCCCACAGGAAGACGGAGTCGGTCGGCGCGTCGAGACTCAGCAGGTCGGCGACCGGGAGTCGCTCGGCCAGTTTGAGCGTCGCGTCCGGCCAGCCGGCGATCCGCCCGTTGTGGCTGAACAGCCAGTGCCCAGAGGCGAACGGCGCGACCGCCGACTGCCCGTACGGCATCCCGACGGTCCCGTTGCGGATCGCGGCGAGGACGGCGCCGGAACGGATCGTGCCGGCCAGGCCGGGCAGGTTCTCGTCGGTCCAGATCGGTACGTCGCGCCGGTACCGCACCGGTCCGCCGGACAGGGCGGCGTCGCCCTCGGGGTACCAGCCGAGCCCGAAGCCGTCGGCGTTCACCGATCCCCCGCCGCGCATGTCGGCGGGGGCCCAGCTCTGTTCGTAGAGCGAGTGTTCCGGCTCCAGGACCAGCGAGGCGAGCGTGACGGGCGGGCCGAGGTAGGCCAGGTGCCGGCACATCAGGCGCGCCGCTCCCCCGTGTGCAGGTCCCCAGTTTGCAGCTCCCCGGTGTGCAGCTCGTCCGGCCGCGGGTCGCGGGCGCAGCGGAAGCCGGCGAAGATCTGCCGGCGGATCGGGTAGTCCCAGTTCCGGAAGGTGCCGCGGGCAACGACCTCGTCGGTGCCGAACGAGCCGCCGCGGAGCACCTTGTACTCCGGCCCGAAGAAGACCAGCGAGTACTCGTCGTAGGGCCACGCGCGGAACCCCGGGTACCCGCGGAAGTCGCTCGACGTCCACTCCCACAGGTCGCCGATCAGCTGCTCCACGCCGAGCGGCGACGCGCCCGCCGGGTACGCGCCGACCGGCGCCGGACCGAGGTGCCGCTGGCCGAGGTTCGCGTGCTGCGGGCCGGGCGACTCGTCACCCCAGGGGAAGCGCCGCGTCCGGCCGCTCGCGGGATCGAACCGCGCCGCGAACTCCCACTCCTCCTCGGTCGGGAGCCGCTTCCCGGCCCACTTCGCGTAGGCCTCCGCCTCGTAGAAGCAGACGTGCATCACCGGTTCGTCCAGCGGCAGCCGCTCGCGGTGCCCGAACCGCAGCCGCCACCACTCACCGTCGTCCTGCGACCAGAACCGCGGCGCCACCAGCGAAGCCTTCTGCACATGCGCCCAGCCGGCCTCGGACCACCACTGCGGATCGGAGTACCCGCCGCCGAGCACGAAGCGCAGGTAGTCGCCGTTGGTCACCGGCACCGTGTCGATCACGAACGGCCGCACGTGGACGGCGTGCGCGGGCCGCTCGTTGTCCAGCGCCCACGGCTCGATCGACGTACCCATCTCGAACACGCCGCCCGGCACGAATACCTCGGGTGCGGGCAACCGCCGGCCCGCGGGAGGCGGCGGCGCGTCGAGCACGGGGGCCCCGGCGCGCAGCTGGTGGGTCGCCAGCATCGTCTCGTCGTGCTGCTGCTCGTGCTGCGCGATCATCCCGAACGCGAACGCGTTGTGTACCAGCTCACGCTCAGCGCCCGATTTCACAGGGTCGAACTTCACGTGATCGAGGACGTCCAGCACCTTGTCGCGCACCTCGGTCACATAAGCGCGCGTTTCCACCGGACCGAGCAGTGGCAGCGATGGACGGTCCGCGCGCGGATGCTGGAACGCGTCGTACAGCTCGTCGATGTCCTGGCGCAGCGGCTCGCGGCCGCCGACGTCCCGGACCAGCCACAGCTCCTCCTGGTTGCCGACGTGCGCGTAGTCCCAGACCAGCGGCGACATCAGCTTGGAGTGCTGCTTGACCAGGTCGTCGGTGTCGACCGCGTCCGTCAGCTGCATCGTGCGCGCCCGCGACCGCTCGAGTTGCTCACCGACGTAGGCGCGCAGCCCTTCCGCGGACAAGTCGGACAGCTGGTGGTTCATGAAGCTCGCCTTCCTTGGGTGTTGTCGACGATGCGCTGCAGCCGGGTCGCGACGGCAGCGAGAAGTTCGGGATCCGCACCGGTCCGGTGCAGCACCTCGGTGCCCAGTGCCACCACGTCGCGGGCGGCACGCAGTACCAAGGAGTCGTTCAGTCCCTCGCGGGCGGCCGGAAACCAGCGGCCGGCGGCGGGCTCGGCCGCGGCCAGGACCTGGTCGATCGGCGCGGACATCAGTGCGGTGAGCAGCAGGGTCGGGGCGATCCACCCGTCGCCCGGCTGCGCGTCGAGGTAGCGCACCTCGAGGTACCCGCGCGGCCGGACCGGCGGGAACAGCGTGGACAAGTGGTAGTCGAGGTCGTCGTACGTCGGTCGGTCGCCGGGCAGCTCTCCGTCGGCCCACGCGCCGAACGTCAGCCCGGTCGGCGCGTCCCAGGTGTCGCCGCGCCGCAGGCACAGCACCGGGGCCTCCATCGCCATCCGGGCCCACGCGGCGGCCGGGTCACCGTCGAGCGGCGGCGGCTCGGTGAACGGGGCGCAGGTCCCGAAGGTCGCCTGTGTCCGCGCCGATGCCCAGCCGGTGTCCGACCCGGCGCGCCGGCGCGAGTTGGCGAACAGGCCGACCAGCGCCGGACCCAGATCGTGCAGGGCGCGCCAGCGAAGGGCGGTCTCAGCAGCTTCGCCGGCGTCGAGGCAGATCTGCAGGCCGGCGGTGCTGCACATCATCCGCGGCCCGTGCGGTCCGAGGCGCTGGAAGGCCTGTTCCATCGCGGCGTACCGCGGGACGGTGAGAATGCGGCGGGGTGCCCGGAAGGGGTCCAGGCCGTAGGCACCGGGGACCAGGTCCGCGTCGAGAAGGAGAGCGATCAGCTCGGCGGCGTCGGCGGCGGTGTCCTCGATCAGCCGCGGGATCGAGTCCGAGGCGGGGCCGGAGATCTCCACCTGGCCACCCGGCTCCACGGTGACCAGAGCGCCCCGGCTCAACGGCAGCTGCGGGCTGCCGCGCACCAGGGTCGCGGGGGCGTGCACGCCCAGGGCTTTGCTCAGCTGTCCGGCGTCGAGCGGCCGGCGCGGGTCTTCCGCGTGATGCACGGTCCACTCGAGCTCGACGCCGAACAGCCGGGGTGGACCGTGCTTGAAACAGACCATCGCGACGTACCCCTCCGCGTCGGCCCGGGAGCCGATCGGAGTCGTCGCCGGAGAACCACCGGGCGAGGTCACGTCTGCGAACCTAACCCCGGATCCAGGACGGGACAACCGACGGCGGGTTACCCCTCGATGACGCGGTACCGGTCGAAAATCTCATGCGGGCCATGCTGCACGGGCCCACCGACAGTTTCTGGAAGTCAGCGGAACCGGGGGCAGGTCGTGCAGGCTCGGACGTTCGGCAGCACGTAGAAATAGCAGCAGGACGTGCGCATTTTCTGCTCCAAGGAAACACCGAACGCGGCGGCGGCCCGGTCGGCGTACGGCGCCTCGTCGGGCAGCCGGATCGCCGCCCGGACCTCGTCGTCCACCGCGCCGTACCGCTGCAACGAGCCGAACTTCACACCGGGCTCGTAGGACTCCAGGAACGCGCCGGCATGCGCCTTGAGCTGTCCGGCCGCGACCTCCAGCGGTACGACCTCGTCCGACAGCAGGGCGACCTCGGCCGGGTAGTGCGCGGTCGGGTGCCGCTTGAAGGCCAGGGCCTCCGGCGACACCTCAGGTGACATCCCGGTGACTGCGCCCGTCACACCGGCGACCAGTGCAGGCACCTGGACGTACCACATCAGCGTGAACATGGCCGCCACCTGCACCGGCGGCTCGATGGCGTAGTCGCGTGCGTAGTCGGCTGCCGCCGCCGACCGCCACTCCAGCGTCGGGTCCTCGCCCGCCTGCTGCGCCGCGAGCAGCTCCGCGCAGGAGATCCAGCCCGGTCCGTGAGCAGCGCCCGACCGCACGGACATCCAGCTGACCGAGTCGGCCAGTACGTCCGCCAGGCGGCCCACGGTGTAGGTCACCCAGCCAGCCTACGATCCGGTACGACGACCGGTGCGCCACCGACCTCCACCACCGTGGCCTTCAGCCCGAACACCTCGTCCAGCAGCCCGGCACTGAGTACGTCTACCGGCCTCCCCTGGGCCGCGATCCGCCCGCCGCCCATCACGACCAGGTGGTCGGCGTACTGCGCCGCCAGCGTCAGGTCGTGCAGCACCGCGACTACGGTCCGTCCGGCGTCGGCTGCCGCGTGGACGACGTTCATCACGTCCACCGCGTGTGCGAGGTCGAGGTACGTCGTCGGCTCGTCCAGCAGCAGGTGCTGCGTGCCCTGTGCCAGCACCATCGCGATCCACACCCGCTGGCGCTGGCCGCCGGACAGCTGGTCTACCGACCGGTCGCGGAGCTCCGTCAGCTCCACAGCCTGCAGTGCCTCGTCGATCGCCGCGTCGTCCTCGGCTGTCAGCCGCCCGAACAGCCCGCGGTGGGGGTGCCGTCCTCGCGACACCAGCTCGGCGGCAGTGATCCCCTCCGGCGTGACCGGCCCCTGCGGCAGCACACCGAGCCGCCTGGCCAACTCACGCGCCGGCAGCTGGTGAATGTCCTTGCCGTCCAGCATCACCTGGCCGTTCTGTGGCGTGAGCAGCCTGCTCATCCCCCGCAGCAGCGTGGACTTGCCGGACCCGTTCGGCCCGACGATCGCCGTCAGCTGTCCGGACGGCACCTCCAGCGTCAGGCCGTCGACGACCGGTGCGTCGGCGCCGTACGCGAGGGTGAGGTTCTCGACGTGCACGGTCAGCGTCCTTTCTGCTGACGACCGATGAGGTGAAGCAGGTACGGCGCTCCGCAGGCAGCGGTGACCACACCGACGGGCAGCTCGTACGGGCCGACCTGGGTCCACTGCAGCCCGTTCCGCGCGAGCAGGTCCGCCAGTACGACGAACAGCGCGCCAAGCGTCGCCGCGGTCACCAGCGGCGGCCGCTCCATCCGCGTCAGCCGCTGTGCGACCTGTGGCGCCACCAACGCGACGAACGCGATCGGACCCGCACCCGCCGTGGCCAGCGCGGCCAGCACGGTCGCGATCACCAGCAGCGCGAGCCGGATCCGTGCCACCCGGACCCCGAGCGACGAGGCCACGTCGTCGCCGAGCACCAGCGCGGACAGGTCGCGGTTGAACATCATTGCCACTGGCAACAGACAAACGACCGCCCCGAACACCGGCAGCGCGTCACTCCACTCCCGGGAGTTGAGCGAACCCGCCAGCCAGGCCGCCGCCCGGCCGGCGTCGTTGACGTCCCCGACGACGAGCAGCCACGCGACCAGCGAGTTCGCCGCCGCGGCGACGCCGACGCCGATCAGCACGACACGACCCGCGTCGACGATCCCGCGCCGGATTGACAGCGCCCCGACGACCAACGTCGCCACCAGCCCGCCGATGAGCGCGGCCAGCGGGATCCCGACCTTCGCGGCGAACCCGGAGATGTTGCCGCCGCCGGTCCCCGCCAGCACGATGACCGCGACGGCGCCCGCGGACGCGCCCGAGTTGACGCCGACGATGTCCGGACTGGCGAGCGGGTTCCGCGACAGGGTCTGCAGCAGCGCGCCCGACACCGCGAACGCGATCCCGACCAGCAACCCGGTCGCGACGCGCGGCAGCCGCAGCTCGAGCACCACCAACCGCGTCCCGCGACGACCGCCACCAAGGAGTACTTCGACCACGTCGGCGATCGGGAGCTTCGTCGTACCGACGCTCAGCGACACCAGGGCGATCACGATCGCCAGCGCGGCGAAGACCACGCTCAGCACGACGGTACGGGACCTCACAGCGCCACCGCCCGGCGCCGTACGACGAGCACGAACAGCGGTGCGCCCACCACACCGAGGACGACACCCGCCTGGACCTCGCCGGCGCCGCCGACCAGCCGGCCGACGAGATCGGCCAGCACGAGCGCCGCGGCGCCGATGACACCCGCGGCGGGAATGAGCCACGTGTTCCGGGCGCCGAAGATCCGGCGCGCGACATGGCCTGCCAGCAGGCCCAGGAACCCGATCGGTCCGCACGCCGCGACACCCGCGGCGGTCAGCAATCCGATCGCACCGAGGCCGACCAGCCGGGCGCGGCGGATCGACAGTCCGAGTCCCGCGGCCACGTCGTCACCCAGCGCCAGCATGTCCAGATCGCGCGCGTTGACCACCGCGAGCAACAGACCGACGACCGCGAACGGCAGCACCTGGCCGGCCACGTCCAGACCGCGTCCCGCGACCGAACCGACCGCCCAGAACCGATAGCTGTCCAACGTGTTCGCGTCGAGCAGCACGATCGCTGAGGTCAGCGCACCGAGCATCGCCGCCACCGCGGCCCCGGTCAGCGCGAGCCCGACCGGCGTCGCGCCGCTGCCTCGCGACGCCAACTGCTGCACGCCGAAGGTCGCGAGCAGCGCCCCGATCAGCGCCACCCAGACCGTCGACGAGACCGACTCGACCAGGCCCAGCTGCAAGCCGAGCACGACGAAGAACGCCGCACCAGAGCTCACCCCGAAGATCCCCGGCTCGGCCAGCGCGTTGCGGGTGTGTCCCTGCATCAACGTGCCCGCGATCCCCAGACACAGACCGATCAGCACCGCGACGACCGTGCGCGGGAACCGCAGGTTCCGCACGATCACGTCCGCATCGGACCCGGTGTTCGCGGCGAGCGCGTGCCACAGCGCACCCGGACCCAGCCAGCGCGAACCGAGCGCGAGGCTGGCGGCGAACGCCAGCAGCAGGACGACGACCAGAGCCAGCAGCGCCGCGGTACGCCGTACGGACGGCGGTGAGACCGAGCGCACGTTGGTGGCGGAGGTGGACATATGGTTAGGTTTGCCTTACTTCACAGAGGTGGTGAGCCACCTTAACGCGCAGTCCCGCCTGACCAGGAGTCCCCCCATGCGTTTGCCCAGCCTGTCCGCCCTGCTCGCCGTCACCGCGCTGGCCCTCACCGCGTGCGGTGGCTCCGGTGACGACTCCGGCGACAAGTCCTCGGAAGGAGCGGACTCGTCCGCCGGCTACCCGCGGACCATCCAGCACGCGATGGGCACGACCGAGATCCCGGCCAAGCCGAAGCGGGTCGTCGCCCTGGACGCGAGCTACGTCGACGCGACGCTGATCCTCGAAACCCCGGTGGTCGGTTACACCGAGTACCGCGCGATCAAGGGCAGCCTGCCGGACTACCTCGGCGAGGACCGGACCAAGTTCGGCTCCGAGGCGCAGCCGGTCGGCACGCTCGCCGAGCCGAACCTGGAGAAGATCGCCGAGCTGAACCCGGACCTGATCATCTCCGCGAAGGTCCGGCACGAGAAGCAGTACGAGCAGCTGTCGAAGATCGCCCCGACGATCATGTCGGAGACCACCGGCGCCACCTGGAAGGAGAACATCCGGATGGAGGCGAAGGCGGTCGGCCAGGAGGAGCTGGCCGAGCAGGAGATCGCGGCGTACGAGAAGGCGGCCAAGACCGTCGGCGAGGCGATCAACGCCAAGGCCGGGAACCCGACCATCTCGGTGACCCGGTTCATCGACGGCCCGACCCGGCTGTACCAGAAGAAGAGCTTCTCCGGCATCGTGCTGAAGGACGCCGGCCTGGCCCGGCCGAAGGCGCAGGACGTCGAGGACTTCGCGCTGGAGATCAGCCCGGAGCGGATCAAGGACGCCGACGCGGACGCGATCTTCGTCACGGTGTACGCCGACGAGAAGGGCACGAGCGCCAAGACCGCCGCGCAGTTCAAGGCGAACCCGCTGTGGAAGCCGCTCGCGCCGAAGGTCCACGAGGTCTCCGACACCACCTGGATGACCGCCGTCGGCCTGCAGGGCGCCTGGGCGATCCTCACCGACCTCGCCAAGACGTTCGACGTCCCGGCACCCGTCAAGACCACCTGACCTCCGGCGGTAGGGTCGGCGCCATGACGGCTCTGGCACGGTGGCACGTAGGTCCGTGGACCACGCGCGGGACACGACCCGGTGAGACCCCCGTGCCGGGCCGGCAGCGGACGACCGACGAGCTGAACTTCGACGTCGTCGGGCTGGCCCGGATCCTCGGCCGGCGGCTGTCCGGGCGCGACGAACTGCAGGTCCGCCTGTGGCAGAACGAGCTGCGCCCGACACACACCCGCCAGTGCGGGGTCCACGCCCTCGCCGACCCGGACAACGCCCGCCTCCTGCACGAGACCGCGCAGGAGGCACTTGCCTGGCTGGACGAGCGGGCGCCGGCCGGCTACGAGTTCGTCCTCACCGACGCCGTCGAGCTGCGCCCGCTGCTCGATCCGACGGCCGACGTGGTCGCGGTCGAGGCCGCCGTCCAGTTGGCCGACGTACCGCTGCCGGCCGCGCGCCTAGCCACCTCCCACGTACGACGGTCCGCCGCGGGCGACTGGTACGCCGGAGACGCGGTCTGCAACTGGTCCGGGCCGCACCCGACAGCTGACGACGCGGTCGCAGCTGTACAAGCAGCCCGCACCGAGCTGGCTGAGCAACTGCAAGCAGCCGGCCGTGACGACCTGGCGGCTACCGCGGACCGCTGGCCCGCCGTACCGGTCGAATCCGACTAACTGAAGCTCGCGACGAAGTAGCCGACCCCGTACGGCGCGGCCTCGTACAAGAGCTCGCCGGTCAGCTCGCTGCCACGCAACGCCCCCGCGAGCACCTGCCACGGCGCCCGTCCGGCCGCCTGCAGCTCAGCTGCCAGGTCCGGATCGAGCGCGGCGAGTACGTCGAGATCGCACCGCTGGAAGGCATTCGCGACCGTGGTGTCGAAGATCTCCGCGCGCGGATGCAGGTGCACCGGCGAGTGCTCGCTGCGCCGCGCGGACCCGTCCCCCATCACCAGCAGGCCGACGGAATCGTTGCCCGCAGCAAGCTCCTGGCCGAGGCGTGCGCACTCGCCGGGCGCGAGGTCTGCCGGCACCGCGCGATAGGTCCGCGGCAGCGGCGCGGTCTTGGTCTGGTCGAGCAACCAGCCGCCGATCGCCAGCGACAGCGGCAGCACCGCCGGCCCGGTCCCGACGCGCACGCCCGGTGCGCCGTACGCGCCGAACGAGCCGCCCGCCGCGCCGTCGTACGCCCCGTCGCTGCCGGACCCGACCACCAGGATCGACGACGCGGTCGCGAGCGTGTCGATCGCGGTCAGGCAGGCGGCGCGCAGGTCGTCGAGCTCGGGCGCAGCGCCGGAGGCGACCTCGGGCACGAGCAGCGGCGGGTGTGGGCAGACCGCGGCGGCAACGACATGCACGGCTCAGGCCTCCCGGAGATAGCGGAAGAACAGGTAGTCGTCCGACGCGGTGAGCGTCGACTCGAGCTTCATCCGCCGGGTCAGCGTCGTCGGCGCTCCGGCCGTGATCCGGCCTGCTCCCGGCCCGGCCAGCATCGGCGCCAGCGCCAGGCACATCTCATCCACCAGGTCAGCCTCGGTCAGGGCACCCAGCAGGTGCGGCCCGCCCTCGGACAGGACCTGGGTCAGCCCGCGGCCCTTGAACTCCTTGACGACCGCGGGCAGGTCGACCGCGGACTCGCCCAGCACGAGCACCTCGGCCACCTCCGCCAGCGCCTCGCGGCGGTCGGGCGGCGAGGCCGCGTGGGTCACGACGATCGGCCGGACGGCGGACTGGAACACCGGATTCACCGGGCTCAGCTCGAGCCGCGACGACACGATCGCGAGCGTCGGATTCTCGGCCAGGCCCGCCGCCGTCCGCCAACTGCGGGCCGCGCCGGACAGCTTCAGCGGGTTGTAGCCCTCGTCGCGGATCGTCCCCGCACCCACCAGCACGACGTCCGCCAGCCGCCGGATCATGCTGAACACCCGGCTGTCGCTGTCGCTCGACAACGCCTTCGACTGCCCGTCGATCTCGACCGCGCCGTCCAGGCTGCTGACGAAGTTCACCCGCAGGTGCGGGACCGTGCGGTCCGCGACCTCGTAGATCGTGATCAGGTCTTCGTCCGAGAGGTCGTCGACGAGGCGCATCAGGCGAGGCTCCTTCGGGTTCCGGCGGGCTGCGCGCTGCCACGCAGTACGGCGATGAAGTCGAGGGCCTGGCGGGCGGCCGGTACGTCGTGCACGCGGAACACCCGGGCACCGAGCCAGGCCGAGACGCTGAGCGCGGCGAGCGTGCCGTTGCCGCGGTGCCCCGGCGGGAGCTCGAGGGTCTCGCCGATGAAGTCCTTGTTCGACACCGCGACCAGGACCGGCCAGCCGGTGGCCGCGAGCTCGTCGAGGCGGCGGGTCAGCTCCAGCGACTGCAGCGTGTTCTTGCCGAAGTCGTGCGTCGGGTCGATCAGGATCCCGTCCCGCCGGACCCCGGCCGCGAGTGCGGTGTCCGCGAGCGCCGTCGTCGTCCGGATCACGTCCGCGACCACGTCGTCGTACGCCATCCGGTGCGGGTCGGTGCGGGGCGAGAGGCCGCCGACGTGGCTGCAGACCAGGCCGGTTCCGGCCTCGGCGGCGGCGTTCACCAGGTCCGGGTCGGCGCCGGCCCAGGTGTCGTTGAGCAGGTCCGCACCGGCCTCCGCGACCCGGCGAGCGACGCCGCTGCGGTAGGTGTCCACGCTGATCACGAGCTCGGGGTGCCGGTCCCGGATCCCGGCCACGAAGTCGACGGTCCGGCGCAGTTCCTCGGTCTCGCTGACCGGCTCGCCGTACCCGGCCTTGACGCCGCCGATGTCGACCAGGTCCGCGCCCTCGGCGACCGCCTTGTCGATCGCGGCGTAGGCCGCGTCGGTCGCGTACGTCGCGCCGCGGTCGAAGAACGAGTCGGGGGTCCGGTTGATGATCGCCATCACCGCGAACTCACCCACGCCGAACGACCGCCTGCCCAGCCGGAGCACACCATCGGTCACGCCCCGACTGTACGTGGCCGATCTCCAGGCCATCACAAACGCCCCTCGGCGGCAGCCGCCCGCGGGGCCCGGGCCGCGGGCACGGATTGTGATGGCGTTGCGGTCGGGGCCACCTATCGCCGCAGCCACATATCCTATAGGATCCGTCCCGACAGTCCGCCCACCGCAGCAGATCGGGTCCTCGATGCCACGATTCACCGAACTCGAGACGTACGACGTCCGTTTCCCCACCTCGCTCGAGCTGGACGGCTCCGACGCGATGAACACCGACCCGGACTACTCCGCGGCCTACCTGATCCTGCGGACCGACGCCGGTGACGGGCTGGAGGGGCACGGGTTCGCGTTCACGATCGGCCGCGGCAACGACATCCAGACCACCGCGATCGAGGCGCTCCGCGAGCACGTCGTCGGCCACGACCTGGACGCCACGCTCAACGACCTCGGCGGGTTCTGGAAGTCGCTGGTGCACGACTCGCAGCTGCGCTGGCTGGGGCCCGAGAAGGGCGTCATGCACATGGCGATCGGCGCGGTCGTCAACGCGGTCTGGGACCTGGCCGCCAAGCGGGCCGGCGTACCGCTGTGGAAGCTGTTGTCCGACCTCACGCCCGAGCAGATCGTCGACCTGGTCGACTTCCGGTACCTGACCGACGCGCTGACGCCCGACGAGGCGCTGGACATCCTGCGCAAGGCCGAGCCCGGCCGCGCCGAGCGGGAGGCGGTGCTGCGCGAGCGCGGCTACCCGGCGTACACCACCACGCCCGGCTGGCTCGGGTACGACGACGCGAAACTGGTCCGGCTCTGCCACGAGGCGGTCGCCGAGGGGTTCACGCAGCTCAAGCTGAAGGTCGGCGCCGACCTGGACGACGACATCCGCCGGATGCGGCTGGCCCGCGAGGCCGTCGGCCCGGACATCCGGATCGCGATCGACGCCAACCAGCGCTGGGACGTCGCCGACGCGATCCGCTGGGTCGAGGCGCTGGCGCCGTACGACGTCTGGTGGGTGGAGGAACCGACCAGCCCGGACGACGTCCTCGGGCACGCGGCGATCGCGCGGGCGATCGCGCCGATCAAGGTCGCGACCGGTGAGCACGTGCAGAACCGGACGGTGTTCAAGCAGTTGCTGCAGGCCGAGGCGCTGTCGTTCCTGCAGCTCGACTCGGCGCGGGTGGCCGGCGTCAACGAGAACATCGCGATCCTGCTGCTGGCCGCGAAGTTCGGGGTACCGGTGTGCCCGCACGCGGGTGGGGTAGGACTGTGTGAGTTGGTCCAGCACCTGTCGATGTTCGACTACGTCGCGGTGTCCGGGTCGACGGACGACCGGGTGATCGAGTTCGTGGACCACCTGCATGAGCACTTCCTGGACCCGGTGCTGATCCGGGACGGGCACTACGTGGCACCGGTACGCCCCGGGTTCGGCGCCGAGATGGACGCCGAGACGCTGGCCGGGTTCCGGTACCCGGGTGGCAAGATCTGGACGGACCTGGAGAGGGAGCAGAAGTGACCGATTTCGACGGCCTGCGGGCCGTGGTGACCGGCGGCGCGTCGGGGATCGGGCTGGCGGCCGCGCGGCTGCTGGCGGCGCGCGGCGCCGAGGTGGTCGTGTTCGACCTGAAGCCGGACGTCGCCGAGCCGCTGACCGGGATCGCGGCGGACGTCACCGACGACGGCTCGGTCCGGGACGCGGTCGCCGCCGCGGCGCTGCAGCTCGGCGGGATCGACGTGGTGGTGAACAACGCCGGCATCGGCGCGCAGGGCAACGTCGCCGCGAACGACGACGACGAATGGCACCGGGTGCTGGACGTGAACGTGGTCGGCATCGCCCGCGTCAGCCGCGCCGCGCTGCCGTACCTGCGCAAGTCCGAGGCGGCCGCGATCGTCAACACCTGCTCGATCGCCGCGACCGCCGGCCTGCCGAACCGGGCGCTCTACTCGGCCAGCAAGGGCGCGGTGCTCGCGCTGACGATGGCGATGGCCGCGGACCACGTCCGCGAGGGGATCCGGGTGAACTGCGTCAACCCCGGTACGGCGGACACGCCGTGGGTCGGGCGCCTGCTCGAGGCCGCGGCGGACCCGGACGCCGAGCGGGCCGCACTCGAGGCCCGGCAGCCGATGGGCCGGCTGGTGACGGCGGACGAGGTCGCGGCCGCGATCGCGTACCTGGCCAGCCCGCTGTCCGGTTCGACCACCGGGACGGCGCTCGCGGTGGACGGCGGCATGCAGAACCTACGACTCCCGGCGGTGCGCTCATGAAGATCTTCCCGGACGGTCAGCGCGTCGGCCTCGGCGGTGCGCCGCTGGGCAACCTGCTCGGCGAGGTGCCCGAGGCCGACGCGGTCGCCGCGGTCGACGCCGCCTGGGACGAGGGCTGGCGGTACTTCGACACCGCCCCGCACTACGGGCTCGGGCTCGCCGAGGAGCGGCTCGGACTCGCACTGCGCTCGCGGCCGCGCGACGAGTACGTCCTGTCCAGCAAGGTCGGCCGGATCATCTACGAGGCCTCCGACGCCGCGACCGACGACGAGGGCTTCGACATCAGTACGACGCGCCGGCGGCGCTGGGACTTCTCGCGGGACGGCGTACTGCGGAGCATCGAGGACTCGCTGCGCCGGATCGGAACCGACCGGCTGGACGTCGTGTTCGTGCACGACCCGGACGACCACTACGACGAGGCGGTCGCGACCGCGTTCCCGACGCTGATCGAGCTGCGCGAGCAGGGCGTGATCGGCGCGATCGGGTCCGGGATGAACCAGTCGGCGATGCTGACCCGGTTCGTCCGCGAGCTCGACATCGACGTGATCATGCTGGCCGGGCGGTACACGCTGATCGACCCGGACGGGCTGGACGACGTACTCCCGGCCTGCGTCGAGAACGACGTCCAGGTCGTCGCCGTGGGCGTCTTCAACTCGGGGCTGATGTCGCAGCCGCGGCCGGCGCCGGGTACGACGTTCAACTACGAGCCCGCGGCGCAGACGCTGGTCGACAAGGCCAACAAGCTCGCGGACGTCTGCGAGGCCCACGGCACCACGCTGCCCGCGGCGGCGCTGGCGTTCCCGCTGTTCCACCCTGCGGTCGCGGGAATCGCAGTCGGCTGCCGTACGGCGGACGAGGTGCACACGAATGCCGCGCTCGCGCGGAACGACGTACCGGCCGGGCTCTGGTCGGACCTGAAGTCGGCCGGGCTGCTGCGAGAGGACGCGCCTACTCCGTAGGGGTGGTGCGGGAGGCCAGGTGCAGGGCCAGGCGTTCGTCCGGGTTGGTGAGGTCGACGCCGAGCAGGTGCTGGATCTTGGCGATGCGGGCCGCTGCGGTGTTGCGGTGGATGCCGAGCACTGCGGCGGTCTCGGACAGCGACGACTCGGTGTCGAGGTAGACGGCGAGGGTGGTGACCAGGTCACCGGGCTGGTCCTTGATCGGGGCCAGTAGCGCCTGTGCGGCGGGCTGGAACGTGTCGGTGCGGGTCCAGGCGAGCAGTAGCTGCGCGAGTCCCAGGCGGTCGACGTGCAGGAAACGGCCGGTCTCGGCCCGGCCGCGGGCGAGGCCGGCAGCGTCGCCTGCTTCGGCGAGGGTGGTGGCGATGCCGCCCGGGCCAGGTTGCACGCGGCCTACGCCGACGTACGCGTCGACGGTCTGCACCAGGCGGCGCTGCACGCGGCGGATGGCCGCGGCCTGCTGTTGTACTTCGGTGGCGGTCGGCTCGCGTACTGCGGTGATCCACGCGGACCAGCCGTCGCCCTGCTCGACCACGACTGCTTGGAGTCCTTCGGCGTCGAAGGCGTCGACGACGTCTGCTCGGCGGCCGGCTACGTCGACCTGGCCGTCGGCGCCGATGCGGATGCCGGTGTGCCAGCCGTCGAGTTGCCAGCCGAGGTCTACGGCGCGTCGGCGCGTAGCTTCCGACGGTTCGCCGTGCAGGAGTTCGCCGAGGAGCGACGTACGTTGGCGGGCGTCTCGCTCCAGCTCCAGCCGCCGCAACGCCAGGCGCTCGGCTACTGCGGGTGCTACCACGCTGAGGACCTCAGGTACGGCGGCGGCTTCTGCTGGTACCACGGCGGGCAGTCTGGCTACCAGCCAGCACACGGGGCCTGCGCTGAGTACAGCAACGGCGATCAGCAACGCGCCGCTCGGCAGGTCGACGCGGTACGGCGCAGCCCAAGCGACCGGGACCCGCGGCAGTGCGGCGACCAAGGCGGCACGTTCGTCGGCGTCGAGGGGGTCGCCTGCCAGGGTGCCGCCGTCTGCGCCTGCCAAGGTCACGGGTCGCTCCAGCACTGTGGACGTTGTCCGGAGTACCGATGCCAGATCACCGTCCGCCCGGCGCAACGCTCTGACTGTCTTGAGCACCAGGTCGGACCGAACCAGTTCCGGCTCGGCCGTCACGCGCCGCAGGTACTCGTGCGCCGCCAACGGATCCGGACACCCCAACACCGGCAACCGCAACCGCTCAGCCAGCAACTGCGCACCCCGCCCCAGCGGCTCCACCCCAGCCAGCAACAACGCTCCTGCTCCCGCAGCCGACGCCCGACTGATCAGAGCATCAATCCGCCAGTCCGAGTGATCCTCAGCGAGCAGCACCACAAGCAACTGCCCAGCCAGCCTCTCCGGATGCGCCGAAACCTCCAACACCACCCGAGACCCCACCAACCGAACCCCCGCCCCGGCACCCCCACCCCCGGAGCTGGCTGGTCCGGCTCCGGGTGTTGGGGGGCCTGCGAGGACTACCACCTCGCGCCAGCCGGGTGCGCTCAGCATCGCCGCCAGTGTGGGCGCCACTCCGGGCTCGGTCACGATGCCTCGAGCAGCTGCGGCGGGCAGGTCAGGCCGAAGGCCTGGGGTGATACGTGCGGCAGGCGGTCGGGGCGCCTCCACCAGGTGGGACCGGGGAGGGCTACGACTACTACCTCGTCGCCGGTGCGGATGGCGTCTACCGCGAGCGGTTGGAGCGTACGGCGGTCCAGCACGCACAGGAGGTCTGGCGTCGTGACCACGGGGCGTCCGTCGACCAGCGCCAGCAGGTACTCGTTCTCCGTCTCGATCCGGACCACGGCGCGCGTAGCAGCATCCACGACGCACACACTCCCGCGACCGAACGCGGCACCACCGTCCGCGATCAGGTGCCGCCCGACCTCCTCGACCCGCCCGCTGCCGAGCATCCGCCCACCCAGACCAGCCGCGACATCAGCCGGCGCCGAACCAGGCTCCAGCTGCGCATGTGCTCGACCGAGCGCCAGCGCCCGCGTCAGACTCCCTCGCACCGCATCCTCAGCCGCCGCCTCCACAGGTGTCGGTGCGAGCGCCAGCACCGCCCATCCGCCGGTGTGCGCAACGAAGCTCCGCACCGCCCGCTCGAGCCCGGCCGCGTCCACGTTGTCCACGACAACGACCTGACCACTTGGCTCACTCAGCGCACAAGGTGTCAGCGACCGCCCCGCCACCGCCCACGAGAACTGGTCGAGCCGCGGCAGCGCCCGCCCCATCAGATCCGCATCGACTACCGGCAGCCCCAGATCGAGTGCGGCGATCAACGGCGTCAACCCGTTCAGCCCGCCGGCCTCCAGCGGCATCAGCCCGGTGACCTCGATCCCCGTCCACCGGCTGACCGCCCGCACCGCCGCGTCGAACTCGCCCCCACCCGGCAGCTTCTCCATCAGCACACTGGTCGCCCCGACCACGCCGATCGGACTCACCGAGACACCCGGCACGTCGGCAGCGTCCCCCAGTACCAGCTCCCCCGCACCCAGCCGCCGGCGCAGCATCCGCCCGAACGCGCCCGTGTCGCCGCCACCACCGGAGCCGAGCAGCGTGACCCCGACAACCAGCGCCTCCAGGTCCCGCTCCCGGATGACCGTCGTCATGGGCCGATCCTGCCACTGATGGAACCCCGGCCCGCCGCGGAGGGGTCAGCACGGCGAGCCGGGGGTCAGAGGACGAGGGCGTCCGTACGGCGCTCGACCGGGGCGAAGGCGACATCCAGGCCGAAGCACGACGGGCCGAAGACCGCGAGCGCCTCGGGGGTGCGCATCAGGTCCGGCGTGGAGATCCCGACCACCGTGACCCGCTGCCCGTAGCGCAGGCCTTCCGTCGTGATCGGCTCCGCGGTGTCCGCCTCCAGCACGCAGATCAGGTCCGGCACCGTGCACACCACTTCGCCGTCGACGTCCGCCACCAGGTTCTCGTTCTGGAAGCGCAGCTCGAGCTGTGACGTCCCGTCGTACCCGGTGAACCTCGCCCGCCCGCGCGCGAATCCCTCGACCGTACGGCGTTCCACGTCGACGACCTTCCCGCGGAACAGCACCCGCAGGTGGCTGTACAGCGTCGGCGCCAGCGCGGCGCGGATCGCCTCGACCGGGTCCTCGTGCGCAGCCCGCGCCTCCCGGACCGCGCGCCCGATCGACAGCCCGAGCGACAGCGTCCGCGGTACGGCGGTGCGCTTCACCTCGGCCCCGGTCATCGAGTACTCCGCGATGTGCGCGACCCCGCCGAGCCGGACGGTGATCCCGCGCGCCAGCCACTCCATCTGCTTGTTGTCGGCGCCGGTGTCGATGACCACGGTCTCGTCGTGCTCCCCGGCGATCGCCATCGGCGACCCCGGTACGCCGTACACCGAGAACGTCTCCATCTGCAGCTCGGGGAACGCCCGCCCCATGCCGTCCGCGTCCACCACCGGGAGCCCGGTCCGGGCCGCGACGAGCAGCGGGATCATCGAGTTGATCCCGCCGCACTCGATCGGCATCGTCGCGTCGGCCGTCCGGCCGAGGTGCTTCTCCAGCGCCCGCAGCGCACCGACCGGCTCGCTGCCGCGCGGGATCTTCTCCACGATCACGGTCGGCGCGCCCATCTGCGCGGTCGGGACGACGAACGCGTCGTCGGCCAGTTCGTCCGGGTCGAGGACGGTCACCGGCCCGTGCTCCCGGATCGCCTGCTCGACGAGCAGCCGCCCGATCAGCGGATCGCCACCGCCGCCGGTGCCGAGGATCGCCGCACCCCGGGCGAGGTCCCGCAGGTGCTCGATGCCCAGTTCCCAACTCATGCCGTCTCCAGGGCGCGGATCGGGTCCAGGTCGTAGCCGAAGTACCGCGGACCGACCAGTTCGATGCCTTCCGGGGAGTGCCAGCGCTCGTCGGCCGGCGCCGCGAGCACGCTGACCCGGTGCCCGTAGCGCAACGCCTCGGTGGTGATCGGCTCGCCGGATTCGGTGTCGAGCACGATGATCAGATCCGGCGTGGTCGCGACCGCCGTACCGTCGAGCTCCGCGACCAGATGCTCGTTCTGGAACCGCAGCACCAGCAGCCGTCCGTGCGACCCGTCCAGTCCGTCGACGGCCGCGTCGCCTCGCGCGAAGCCGGTCGTCGTACGGCGTTGCACGTCGACGACCTTGCCCGTGTGCAGCAGCCGGCCGCCGAGCTCCTCGACCACCGCCGCGACCGGGTCGGTGTGCGTACGCCGCGCCTGCTCGATCGCCTGCCCGATCGTGACGCACTTGCTGAGCGTTCCGGCGACGAACGACCCGCGGACCTCGGCACCGGTCATCGCGTACAGCGAGACGATTGCCGAGCAGCCCATGTCGACGGTCGCCGACCGGGCGAGGCGTTCGGCCCAGGCGTTGGTGACCGTGTCGAAGACGCCGCGGTTGCCCTTCTCGTCGACGATCGACATCGGCGTCGCCTCGATCCCGGCGAGCGTCGGCAGCACCATCTGCAGCTCGGGGAACGCGCGTCCCATCCCGTCACCGTCCACCAGCGGCAGCCCGAGCTGCGCGGCGGCGATCACCGGTACGGTCGAGTTCACCCCGCCGGCCTCGATACAGGCCAGGTGCGTCGGCGTCTTCCCGACGTACTTCGCCAGCGTCCGGACCGCGACCGAGATCTGGTCGGCGGACGGCAGCTTCTCCACCATCACGGTGGGCGCGCCCATCATCGCGACCGGCAGCACGCAGGCGTCGTCCGGAAGGTCGTCCACGGCAACGATCTCGACCGGGCCGTGCTCCTTCAGCGCCTGCTCGGCCAGCAACCGCCCGATGTGCGGATCGCCGCCCCCACCGGTCCCCAGCACGGCGGCGCCCCGGGCGAGCGCGCCCAGGTCCTCGGCCCGGAGCTTCATCGCGTCTCCCCCAGCCGCAGGTCGCCGACCGCCTTGCAGCGGATGCGGGTCGCGTTGCCGGGGAGGTACGGGATCGGGACCTCGTCGAAGTCCACGATCCGCACGGCCGCCGGATCCGCACCGGCCGCGACCGCGCGGTCGACGGCCTCCTGCCGGGCCTCGTCCACGACCGCGTCGCGGCGCCCAGGGTCGATCGCGTAGACCCGGTCGACCTCGCCGCCGACCTGGGCGATCGCGGCGCCGATCGCGTTCGCGACCGCGAAGTTCTCCGGCCGGTGCACCGCGAGGCTGCCGGGCAGGTCGTCGGGCAGCAGGATCGAGCCACCGCCGACCGCCACCACCGGCAGCGGGTCGGGCGACGTCCGCATCCGCTCCACCGCGTCCGCGATGTCCGCGGCGACCCGGGCGAGCGCGGCCTTCACCAGCGTCGGATCGAGGTCCGCGACCGCGGCGCTGTCGCCGACCTCGGCGCGCCCGGCCGCGACCGCGATATCCGTCGCGGTCAGCGTCTTCCCGCCGAAGACCAAGGCCTCCTCGGTCAGCCGGTAACCAACCGACCGCGGGCCCACGGTCACCTGATCGTTGCCTTCGGCCACCAAGCTGCCGCCGCCGATGCCGATGCTGAGTACGTCGGGCATCCGGAAGTTCGTCCGGACGCCGGCCACGTCCACCTCGGTGGTCGCCTCGCGCGGGAAACCGTGGGTGAGCACGCCGACGTCGCTCGTCGTACCGCCGACGTCGACCACCGCGCAGGTGTCGAGCCCGGACAGCAGCGCCGCGCCGCGCATCGAGTTGGTCGGCCCGGACGCGAACGTGGCGACCGGGTACCGGCGGGCGAAGTCGACGTCCATCAGCGTGCCGTCGTTCTGGCTCAGGTACAGCGGCGCGGCGATGCCGTGACCCGCGACGGCGCCGGCCAGCCCGTCCACGATCGACGCGGCGAGCTCACGGAGCGCCGCGTTGATGATGGTCGCGTTCTCCCGCTCCAGCAGGCCGATCCGGCCGATCTCGTGGGACAGCGAGATCGCCACGTCGTCGCCGAGCTCCGCGCGCAGGATCTCCGCCGCCCGCAGCTCGAACTCGTTGCTGACCGGCGAGAACACCGACGAGATCGCCACCGACCGGACGCCGTGCGCGACCATGTCGCCCGCGTGCCGCCGCAGCTCGTCCTCGTCCAGCTCGGCGATGTGCCGCCCGTCGAACTCGTGCCCGCCGTGCGCCAGGTAGCTCCGGCCGCTGATCGCCCCGACCAGCCGCTCCGGCCAGTCGACCAGCGGCGGCAGCGACGCGGTCGCGGGCAGCCCGAGCCGGAGCGCCGCCGTGGGCGCGAGCCGCCGGGCCTCGACGAGGGCGTTGATGAAGTGCGTGGTGCCGATCATCACCGCCCGCACCTGCGCCGGGTCGAACGACCGCTCGGCCTGCAGCCGGTCGAGCGTGTCGATGATGCCGGCGGTCACGTCCGCGCTGGTGGCCGACTTGTTGGCGGCCAGCACGGTCGTTCCGTCCAGGAGCACGGCGTCGGTGTTGGTGCCACCGACATCGATGCCGATTCGCATGCGCAGGTTCCTCTCAGCTCGCCGCGGGTACGGCGGTGGTTGCGGTCGTCTCGCTGTCCATCGTGCGGCTGGTCCCGATCCCGCGGATCAGCCCGAGCTTGCCCGCGACGGCGTACGCGATGAAGCCGACGACCAGCGAGTTGATGCTCGGCAGGCCCCAGGCGACGTACTTGCCGATCAGCGCGGCGCCGATCCAGATCACGATCGTCGCCGGGACCCAGGTCGGGGCGGTCGCGGGCAGCGTGCCGCCGGTCCGGGAGGCGTCCAGTTCGGGGCGCCAGCGCTTCACCACGAAGTACTCCGCGACCATGATCCCGGCGATCGGCGGGAACGCGACGCCGAGCAGCACCAGGAAGTCGGTGAACTTGTCCAGGATCCCGCCGGCCGCGAGCACGCTGCCGAGGACGCCGACGACGAGCGTGACGACCGCCCGGTTGACGTGCCGGCCGAAGACCGTGCCGATGAAGTTCACCACGCCGAGGCCGGAGCTGTAGAGGTTCCAGTCGTTGATCTTCAGCGTGCCGAGGATGATCACCAGCGTGCCGACCCAGCCGACCGACGAGGTGACGATCGTGATCACGTTCGCCGAGCCGACCGCGTGGGCCAGCAGCACGCCGACCAGGCCGATCACGTACTCGCCGAGCGTCACGCCGAGCACGGTCTGCTTGACGACGTCGCCGACGCTGCGGTTGTAGCGGGTCATGTCCGGCGTGATCACGGCGCCGACGATGAAGCCGCCGGCGACGAGCGTCGTACCCTCCAGCAGGCTCAGCTGCGGGCCCGGGGGCGCCGCGTTCACCAGCGAGCCGAGGCTGTGGTCGCTCAGCTCGCTGACGATCGACCAGCCGACCAGGAGCAGGAACGCCGGGACGGTCACGTACGCGACCCAGGCCATCGAGTGGAAACCGCGCAGCACGACGAGCGTGACCGCGAGACCGAACACCAGCGACCATCCCCAGGTCGGGAGCACCCCGATCAGCTGGCTGAGCCCGGCCGCGGACACCGCGGACTGGATCCCGAACCAGCCGATCAGGCTGATCCCGATGGCCAGCCCGATCAGCGACGACCCCGCCTGGCCGAAGCCGGTCCAGCGCGCGATCACCGACGTCTGCAGGCCTTCCCGGGCGCCGATCACGCCGATCAGGATCGCGACCAGCTCGAGGATCACCGCACCCAGCGTCAGGGCCCAGAACGCGTTCCAGAAACTCATCCCGAACCCGAGCGTCGCGCCGAGCAGGAACTGGCTCAGCGCCGAGATCTGCCCGAAGCGCTGGGTCGCGACGGACCACCAGGAGTATCGCGCGTGCTCCGGGACCCGGGCGAGCGCGTAGTCGTCGGTGCCAACAGAAGAACCGGCCATCGGAACCTCCAGAACTGGGGATTCCACCGAACGTACGACGCCCGCCCGGCCAGCCTCACCGTGAAGGTTGCACAGTCCGCGTCGGCAGACTGTGCAACCAGCCTAGAGCGGGTCGATGTCCGTCAGGGTCTCCGGTGTCAGCTCCAGCCAGCGGGTGATCCCGATCTCGCGGAGGAACGGGACGTCGTGGCTCGCGATCACCAGTGCGCCACTGTAGGACGCCAGCGCGTCCTTCAGCTGTGCCACGCTCGCCAGGTCGAGGTTGTTCGTCGGCTCGTCGAGCATCAGCAGCTGCGGCGGAGGCTCCGCGAGCAGCAGTGCCGCGAGCGTCGCCCGGAAGCGCTCGCCACCGGAGAGCGTGCTGACCAACTGGTCCGCCGCCCGCCCGCGGAACAGGAACCGCGCCAGCCGCGCCCGCCGCTCCTGGTTCTCCGTGCTCGGAGCCAGCAGCGCCAGGTTGTCCACGATCGACAGGTCGTCGCGCAACAGGTCGAGCCGCTGCGGCAGGTACCGGAACGGCACCACGGGCAACGACCCTGCCACGACCGACTGCAGCAGCGTGGTCTTGCCGGCGCCGTTCGGCCCGGTCAGTGCGATCCGCTCCGGTCCTCTGATCTCCAGGTCGACGTGTGCCCCGGTCCGCAGTACGTGGTCCTCCAGCCGCAGCACCACCCGGCCGGCGGGTACGGCGGTCTTCGGCAGGTCGACCCGGATCGTCTCGTCGTCGTGGACCTTCTCCTCCGCGTCCGCGAGCGCCTCCTGCGCCGATTCGAGCCGCTCGGACTGCATCCCGAGGTGCTTGCCGGCCGACACCTGCGCCGCCCGCTTCAGCCCGCCCGCGACGATCTTCGGGATCCCGCCCTGCTCGAAGGCACGCTGACCGCGGGCGCGGCGCTGGTCCATCTTCATCCGCGCGTCGATCAGGTCCTTCTTCTGCTTGCGTACGTCGGCCTCCGCGGCGCGCAGCATCCGCTCGGCGGCCTCCTGCTCGACCGCGAGGGCCTCCTCGTACGCGGTCAGGTTGCCGCCGTACCAGGTGACCTCGCCCTTGCGCAGGTCGCCGATCTGGTCGACCCGGTCGAGGAGCTCCCGGTCGTGGCTGACGATCAGCAGCGCACCCCGGAACTGGTCGACGGCGTCGTACAGGTGCCGCCGCGCCCGCAGGTCGAGGTTGTTCGTCGGCTCGTCCAGCAGCAGTACGTCGGGACGCCGCAGCAGCTCGGCCGCCAGCCCGAGCAGGATCGTCTCGCCGCCGGACAGCTCGCCGACGCTGCGGTCGAGGCCGATCGCCCCGAGGCCGAGTTTGCCGAGCAGCGCCTCCGCGCGTTCGTCGACGTCCCAGTCGTCGCCGACGATCGCGAAGTTCTCCTCGGAGGCGTCACCCGACTCGATCGCGGTGACCGCCCGTCGTACGGCGTCGATGCCGAGCGCCTGGTCGACGCGTAACGAGGTGTCGAGGGTCAGGTCCTGCGGCAGGTACCCGAGCTCGCCGCTGACCCGGATCGCCCCGCGCTGCGGAGTGAGCCGGCCGGCGATGAGCCGGAGCAGCGTCGACTTGCCGGCGCCGTTGCGGCCGACCAGCCCGGAACGCACCGGGCCCGCGACGAACGTCAGGCCGTCGAACAGCACCTCGCCGTCGGGCCAGGCGAAGAAGAGATCGGTACAGGACAGGGAAAAACTCATGAGCGTTGCACTCCCAACGAGGTCTCGGACGAGACCGCACGCCACGACAGGCGGCAGTCGATCGACTGAAGAGAAAGACCTCGGAGTTACAACGCGGACCCCTGACGCCGGGAATGGGACGCCGACCAGGATACGGTCCCGGCCGCGCGAGCTTCAACTACTTTCCGGAAAGCTTGCGGCGGGCAACGATCAGCAGGTCGACGGCGGCGACCACCGCGAGGACCCCGAACGCGACCACCCAGCCGACCGGGAGTTCGAGTACGGCGGCCAGCACCGCGGCCGCGATCCACAGGCAGACCCCGAACACCGACAGCACCAGCCGCAACGTCAACGCGCTACGCGGTGGAGGAGGCTCGTACGCCATACCTCTGCTGTACCCCTACGGGGCTTTGCGCAGCCAGGTTTCGACGCCGGCGATGTGCGCGGTCATCCAGGCGCGGGCCGCCTCGGCGTCGCCGATCTCGATGGCGTCCAGGATCGCGGCGTGCTCGGACAGCGTGCGCTCGACCGCGCCGGCCTGGGTGACACCGCGCCAGATCCGGGCCCGCTGGGTCGCGCCGGAGACGCCGTCGAGCAGCGAACAGACGACCTGGTTCCCGGTCGCCTCGGCGATCCCGCGGTGGAACCGCAGGTCGTTCGCGACGAGTTCCTCGACGCCCGCGTCCGGCGTCAGGTCGCTGCACAGCAGCCGGAGCTCGGTGACCTGCTCGGGCGTGATCCGGGTCGCGGCCAGCGCGGCGACGCCCGGCTCGAGCAACCGCCGTACCTCGAAGAACTGCAGCACCGAGTCGTCGCGGTGCAGGTCGACCATGAAGCTCAGCGCGTCCAGCAGGTGCGCCGAGTCCAGGCTGGTCACGTACGTCCCGTCGCCGTGCCGGACGTCCAGCACGTTGACCAGCGTGAGCGCCTTCACCGCCTCGCGCAGCGAGTTCCGCGACAGCCCCAGCCGCGCCGCGAGATCCGCCTCCTTGGGCAGCCGATCCCCCGGCCCCAACTCCCCCGAGGTGATCATCTCCTTGATCTTGACGATCGCCTCATCCGTCAACGCCATTCCGTCAGTATGCCGCGCGGCGGAGCCTCAGCGCCGTACGGCAGGGCCTCAGCGCCGTACGGCAGGGCCTCAGCGCCGTACGGCGACCGCATCCACCTCGAAGGCCATCTCCGGCAGCGCCAGCGCCGCCACGCCGAGCAGCGTCTGCACCGGCGGCCGCTCCGGCCAGTACTTCGCGATCACGCGCCCGAGCACCCCGAGTTTCTCCCCCGAGTGGTCGACGACGTACGTCCGCAACTGGAAGACGTCGGCGTAGCCGAGACCGGCCGACCGCAGCGCCACCCCGAGGTTCTCGAACGCCAGCCCGACCTGTTCCTCGAAACCGTCGATTTGCACCTGCCCGTCGGGCCCGGACGCGTACTGCCCGGCGACGAAGACGAGGTTGCCCAGGTCGGCGACGTGGCTGTACCCGAAGCCCACCGGGTCGTGCAGTCCTGCGGGGTTGGTGATCATCGACGACCTCACGTTCTGGATAGTTGATATCCAGAACGTTAGCACGCCGATCAGCCGGTGCCGACGGCCCGGGCGAGCAGGGTGGACCGGGTGCGGGCGCCGGTCTTGGCGAGGACGGCTTTGACGTGGTCGTTGACGGTGTGGTCGGAGAGCACGAGGCGCTCGGCGATCCGGCGGGAGTCGGCGCCGGTGGCGAGTTCGGCGAGGATCTCGCGTTCGCGGCGGGTGAGGCCGTGGGCGAGGGCGAAGACCTCCAGCCGTTCGGCGGGGGTCGACTGCTCGATGGTCACGGCGACGTCGGCCTCGGCGGTCGGCGCCGTACGAGCGGCGCGCAACGTGAGCCAGCGGCCGGCGGCCAGGTGTACCCGCGACCACGGCGGGCCCACCGGGACGCCCGCCTCGACCGCGACCAGGGCCGCGGCGACGTTGTACGCCGCCGCCGGAATCGCCTGGGCGACGACCGACGGATCGCCGGGCGGATTGAGCCGGTGCAGCGCCGCGCGCGCCGCCTCCGTCCCGACCCGCACCGTCAGGTCCGGCCCGAGCAGCAGCACCGCCGGCCCAACGTCTTCCCCCGGTCCCGGCGCCGTGACGAAGGTGCGGGCCTGCGCCGCGCGCAACGCGGCCGTCAGCGACGGCACCACCGACCCCACCAGGCGGCACTCCGCCGCGGTGAACGCGTCGCGCGTCGTACGCCAGAGATCGAGCCACGCCCAGCACCCGAAGCGGTCCGCGAAGACCGCGGTCAGTACGTCGACCACACCCGGCCGACGCCACTCCACCCGCTCGCCGGGACCCAGCGCCCGTACGACGGCACCGCTCGCGAGCAGGTCACACCAGCGCGTACCCACCCCGGCGTACCGCGCCCGCACCAGTCCTGGCAGCTCCGCCCAGGACAACCCCGGGACGTCGGCGAGCGGCGCCGTACCCACCCGGGTCACCGGATCGGTCAGCGCCCAGACGTGCCCGTCGAACGGCACCGCCCGACGCAGCTCGGCCAGCACCTGCTCGCGGAACTCCTTGGCGTCCAGGCGGCCGGAACACAGCCGCTCCACGCGCTCCCGCACACCGCGAGCGTACGAAAGATCCCCAGGATCGGGGATGTGTTGTGGCCGGCGCCCGGTCGCACGCTGGGCGCATGATCACTCTGCACATCGAGAACACCATCCACGACTACGACGCCTGGAAGGCCGCGTTCGACCGCTACGACCGCGCTCGCCGCGACCACCACGTCCTCGGCCACCGCGTCAGCCGGCCGGTCGACGACCCCACCACGGTCTACATCGATCTCGACTTCGGGAGCCGCGAGTACGCGACGGCTTTCATCCAGGTGCTGGAGAAGATCTGGCAGACCCCGTTGTCCGCGGCCGTCTCCAGTGCGCATGCCGTACCGCAGCTCCGCACGCTGGACGAGCAGCAGCCGGCCGCCGTGCCCGCGTGACCCACCGATGAGGTCCAATCATCCCCGAGTGGACTGATCCGTCACGTGACGTTGACCACACTTCTGCGCGGTGCTGATCGTCACGGGCGGCGAGTGGACAACTGCATACAGTGGGCAGCCACGCTCAGACCGACATTCCGGGAAGGACCCCGAAGACGCCGGAAAGCCACCTCTGCAAGGGGGTCCCGCAGGCGCGGCCGGCGCTCTCCGCTACGCCGGCCGCTGAGAGGACGGCGTGTGGCCTGAAACACCTTTGTGGGCAGTGTTTCAGGACGCGGCCGATCGGGTCCCCGGGGGGCGACCACTCGACACACTGGTCCGGTGGTCCCCGGCTGTGGAAGTGGTCCGGGTGCTATTAGCCTTTGCTTGGGACACCACCCATAACATCAGCATTAAGCACCCCGTGGTACCGGACCGAAATCGGAAGAGGCGAACTGCCAAGTGGCCACCGAGCCATCAGACACAAATCCCCTAGCAGCCTTCGGTGCGAACGAATGGCTGGTCGACGAGCTGTACGAGAAGTACCTGCAGGACCCGAACTCGGTGGATCCGGCGTGGTTGGACTTCTTCAAGACGTACAAGCCCGGTGAATCAACGGGTGACGCGAAGCCGGTGACGAGCACCCCGGCCGACGCTCCCCGGCCGGACGCGGTGTCCGACAACAAGACCCCCGAGGCGCCGAGCCGCGGTACGGCGACGTCCGCGCCGGCCTCGAGCGCGCCCGCGGCCACCACCGCGGCGACCCAGCCCACCCCGGCCGCCGCGCAGGCCGCCCCGCCGCAGACCCAGCCGGCCACGAAGCAGGCCCCGGCCCAGTCGAGCGCCCCGACCGGAGGCACGGTGAACCAGCCGCCCAGCGCCCAGCCCAAGCCCGCCCCCGCGACCACCGCGGACGCCGAGCGGAAGATCCTCCGGGGCGCGCCCGCGCGGACCGCGCAGAACATGGAGACCAGCCTCTCGGTCCCCACCGCGACCAGCGTCCGCCAGGTCCCGGTGAAGCTGCTGATCGACAACCGGATCGTCATCAACAACCACCTCAAGCGCGCCCGCGGCGGCAAGGTGTCGTTCACGCACCTGATCGGCTGGGCGCTGGTCAAGGCGCTGAAGACGCTGCCTGAGATGAACGCGTCGTACGACGAGACCGACGGCAAGCCGACACTCGTGCACCCGGCGCACATCAACCTCGGCCTGGCCATCGACATGCAGAAGCCGGACGGCACCCGGCAACTGCTGGTGCCGTCGATCAAGGCCGCCGAGGAGATGACGTTCGCCGAGTTCTGGATGGCGTACGAGGACATCGTCCGCCGGGCCCGGGACAACAAGCTCGCGCTGCCGGACTTCCAGGGCACCACGATCAGCCTGACCAACCCCGGCACCATCGGCACCCAGCACTCGGTGCCGCGGCTGATGACCGGCCAGGGCTGCATCATCGGCGTCGGCGCGATGGAGTACCCGCCGGAGTACCAGGGCGCGGCCGACGAGACGATGGCCAAGCTCGCGGTCAGCAAGGTGATGACGCTGACCTCTACGTACGACCACCGGATCATCCAGGGCGCCCAGTCGGGTGAGTTCCTGCGCCGGATCCACCAGCTGCTGCTCGGCCAGGAGGGTTTCTACGACGAGATCTTCCAGAGCCTGCGGATCCCGTACGAGCCGATCCGCTGGGCCGCCGACCTCCCGCACAGCCACGAGGAGGACATCAGCAAGCAGGCCCGGATCCTCGAGCTGATCCACGCGTTCCGGGTGCGCGGCCACATCATGGCCGACACCGACCCGCTGGAGTACAAGCAGCGCAGCCACCCGGACCTGGACGTCGCGACCCACGGCCTGACGCTGTGGGACCTGGACCGCGAGTTCGCCACCGGCTCGTTCGGCGGCGCGGACCGCAAGTTCATGAAGCTGCGCGAGATCCTCGGCATCCTGCGCGACTCGTACTGCCGGACCACCGGTATCGAGTACATGCACATCCAGGACCCCGAGCAGCGCAAGTGGATCCAGGAGCGGGTCGAGCGCCCGCACACCAAGCCGCCGCGCGAGGAGCAGCTGCGGATCCTGGCCAAGCTGAACGAGGCCGAGGCCTTCGAGACCTTCCTGCAGACCAAGTACGTCGGTCAGAAGCGGTTCTCGCTGGAGGGCGCCGAGACCACGATCCCGCTGCTCGACGAGCTCTGCGAGGAGGCGGCCGGCGCCGGTCTCGACGAGGTCGTGATCGGTATGGCGCACCGCGGTCGGCTGAACGTGCTCGCGAACATCGTTGGTAAGTCCTACAGCCACATCTTCCGCGAGTTCGACGGCAACATCGACCCGCGGACCGTGCAGGGCTCCGGTGACGTCAAGTACCACCTGGGCGCCGAGGGCGAGTTCGTCTCCGAGTTCGGCGACAAGATCAAGGTCTCGGTGGCGGCGAACCCGTCGCACCTGGAGACCGTCGACCCGGTGCTCGAGGGCATCGCGCGCGCCAAGCAGGACATCCTGGACCGCGGCGCCGCGTTCCCGGTGCTGCCGATCCTGGTCCACGGTGACGCGGCGTTCGCCGGCCAGGGCGTGGTGGCGGAGACGCTGAACCTGTCCCAGCTGCGCGGCTACCGGACCGGCGGCACGATCCACGTGATCGTCAACAACCAGGTCGGTTTCACCACCTCGCCGGCCTCGTCCCGCTCGTCGATGTACTCCACCGACGTCGCGCGGATGGTGCAGGCGCCGATCTTCCACGTGAACGGCGACGACCCCGAGGCCTGTGTCCGGGTCGCCGACCTGGCGTTCGAGTACCGGCAGGCGTTCAACAAGGACGTCGTCATCGACCTGGTCTGCTACCGCCGCCGCGGTCACAACGAGGGCGACGACCCGAGCTTCACCCAGCCGCTGATGTACGACCTGATCGAGCAGAAGCGCTCGGTCCGGAAGCTGTACACCGAGGCGCTGATCGGTCGTGGCGACATCACGATCGAAGAGGCCGAGCAGGCGATGCAGGACTACCAGCAGCGGCTGGAGCGGGTGTTCGCCGAGGTCCGGGACGCGAAGAACGAGCCCGAGACGCCGGCGGCGTACGTCACCGTCCCGGTCTACCCGGACAAGCCGGAGGGCCCGGACGCGACCGCGATCAGCCGCGAGGTGCTGAAGAAGGTCGCCGACGCGTACACCACGCTGCCCGAGGGCTTCACCGTGCACCCGAAGGTGCAGCCGCAGCTGCAGCGCCGGGCGCACGCGATCACCGAGGGCCCGCTGGACTGGGCGAGCGCCGAGATCACCGCGTTCGGTTCGCTGCTGCTCGACGGGCGGCCGGTCCGGCTGGCCGGTCAGGACAGCCGCCGCGGCACGTTCGTGCAGCGGTTCGCCGCGGTCATCGACCGGGTCAACGGGCAGGACTACGTCCCGCTGCAGCACCTGGACGAGGGCAACCAGGCGAACTTCTACGTCTACGACTCGCTGCTCAGCGAGTACGCCGCACTCGGCTTCGAGTACGGGTACTCCGTCGCGCGGCCGGAGGCGCTGACCCTGTGGGAGGCACAGTTCGGCGACTTCGTGAACGGCGCCCAGTCGGTCATCGACGAGTACATCTCGTCCGGTGAGGCGAAGTGGGGCCAGAAGTCCGGCGTCGTGCTGCTGCTGCCGCACGGCTACGAGGGCCAGGGCCCGGACCACACCTCGGCCCGGATCGAGCGGTTCCTGCAGCTCTGCGCGGAGAACGCGATGACGGTGGCCCAGCCGTCGACGCCGGCGTCGTACTTCCACCTGCTGCGTCGGCACACGCTCGGCGAGGAGCACGTCCCGATGATCGTCTTCACGCCGAAGCAGCTGCTGCGGCGCAAGGAGGCGGTGTCGCAGCCGGAGGAGCTGACCCACGGCACGTTCCGCCCGGTGATCGGCGACGCCGAGGCCGAGGCGAACGCGGGCGCCGTCGAGCGGGTCATCCTGGCGTCGGGCCGGATCGTGTACGACCTGCTCGCCGAGCGGAAGAAGGTCGAGCCGGACAAGATCAGCACTGCGATCGTCCGGGTCGAGCAGCTGTACCCGCTGCCGCACGAGGAGATCGTCGCCGAGCTGGCGAAGTACCCGAACGCGACCGAGATCCGCTGGGTCCAGGACGAGCCCGCGAACCAGGGCCCGTGGCCGTTCATGGCGCTGAACCTGACCGAGCACCTGGGCGGCAAGCCGTTCTACCGGGTGTCCCGGCCCGCCATGTCCGCCCCGGCGGTCGGCTCGCACGGCGTCCACGGCGCCGAGCAGGCCACGCTGCTGAAGCAGGCGTTCAGCTGACGTGTACTTCACCGACCGCGGCATCGAGGAGCTCGAGAAGCGCCGGGGCGAAGAGGAAGTCTCCCTCGCCTTCGTCGCCGACCGGCTCCGCGAGTTCGTCGACCTGAACCCCGAGTTCGAAACCCCGATCGAACGCTTCGCCACCTGGCTCGCCCGCCTGGACGACGAAGACGACTAGTACCGACTGAGTACTCCGAGCGAATGCCCTTCGCCACGCAGCCCGTACGCCGGGTCGCCGCGG
Source organism: Kribbella sp. HUAS MG21 (assembly GCF_040254265.1). Taxonomy (GTDB): domain Bacteria; phylum Actinomycetota; class Actinomycetes; order Propionibacteriales; family Kribbellaceae; genus Kribbella. Next base: position 4,497,257 of record NZ_CP158165.1, on the reverse strand, counting down.
CGGAGGGCATTCGCCCGTCCGGCCACTGGCCACACACGATCCCGGCCGTCCGCCAGCTCCTGACCGACGGTCTGGACCTCGACCCGGGCGTCACGTTCCTGGTCGGCGAGAACGGCACCGGCAAGTCCACCCTGGTCGAGGCCGTCGCCGTAGCCTTCGGCCTCTCCCCCGAAGGCGGCTCCACCGGAGCCCGCCTCACCACCCGCGCCACCGAGTCGCCGCTAGCCGACGACCTGCGACTCACCCGCGGCGTCGGCGCCAAGCGCGCGGGCTTCTTCCTCCGCGCCGAAACCATGCACGGCTTCTACACCTACCTGGAGCACAACCCGAAGACGTCCGGTCCGCCCGAGCCCGTCTTCCACGAGATGAGCCACGGCGAGAGCTTCCTGACCCTCATCCGGGACCGCTTCACCCGGCAGGGCTTCTACTGCCTCGACGAGCCCGAGTCCGCCCTGTCGTTCGCCACCAGCCTCGCCGTGGTCGGCGTACTCGGTCAGCTGGCCTCGAACGGCTCCCAGGTGCTCTGCGCGACACACTCCCCCGTGATCGCGCACGTGCTCTAGTCCGTGTGCGGCGGTCTCGTACGGCGGGGTGGGTCGGGGGCGAGGGAGCCGTCGGGGGCGATGTGTTCGAAGATCTGGTCGACGAGGTTGAGGACGTGGGGGTCGTCGACCGTGTAGATGTGCCGGCGGCCCTCGCGGCGGGCGGTGATGATGCCGGCCAGGCGGAGTTTGCCGAGGTGCTGGCTCGCGGTGGCGATACTCACGCCGACGCGTTCCGCCAGGGTGCCGACGTCGTACTCGCCTTGCGCGGCCAGGGACACCAGGTGCAGCCGGACCGGAGCGGAGAGCATGGCGAAGGTGCCCGCGGCGGATTCGAGCTGCGCCTTCGTCGGTTCAGGGTTGTTGACTGCTCCCCGCCCTGAAGTCGGGGGGTTCCCGTCTCCGGTAGCGATGTCGGGATTCATGGCTCACGCTGCCTTTCCAGTCGACGACTGGACGGGTCTTCCGCGATCGACACCATCCGGGTTCAGACCTGCCCGGTTGAGCATCACACGCGCGGAGTTCTTGTCCCGTGGCGACACTGCTCCGCACTCGATACAGCTATATGTGCGCTCCCCCAGCGGCAGTGCGTGCTTGGCTCTCGCTCCGCAGTGTCCGCAGTCCATCGTGGTGTGCGCGGGGTGTACCAGCAGGACGGTCCTGCCGTGCTTGTGGCCCATGTCGACGAGGGCTTGCTTGCTGGCCGCGATAGCGGCATCGGCGGCCTTCTTGGCCATCGTGGACTTGGCGAGGAACTTCGGACGGAAGTCCTCCACGGCCAGACAATCGTGGTCGCGGACCAGCTTCTTCGCCCACTTACGGGCGTAGTCCTTACGCTGCCGAGAGACCTTCTTCAGCAGCCTCGCCCGGCGCCGCTTCGCCTTCCGATAGCCGTTGCTCTGCTGCTGGCCCTTCGGCCTGCGGCGTCGCGACACCGCTTTGTTGACAGCCGTCAGCTCTGCTGACGCATTCCTCCCGAAACCGGGATGCGGCAGATCGTGGTCGTCGCTGGTGGTCGTGGCGATGTCTTTGACGCCCCAATCGACCCCCAGCACCGCACCCGTCGCCGGCAGCGACTGCGCCTCAGTCACAACGACGAACGACGCGTACCAATGTCCCAGTGAGTCGCGGTAGACACGGACACTGGACGGCACCGACGGCAACTCTCGAGACCACACCACGTTGACGGTGATGTCGCCGGCGAGGTGCAACTTGTGGTCCTTGAAGCGGAAACCATTGCGTGTGTAGTTGAGACTCGGGGCCGCCAGGTTCTTCTTCTTGAGGCCCGGCAACCCGGTGCGGCGACGCATCGGCACCTTCTCCGTGATGTCCTTGATCGCCTTGAGGCGCGACTTCCCGAAGTCGCGGATCGTCTGTTTCTGCGGGATCGACGCGCCTGCCCGCAGCCACGCGTGTTCGGCTCGCCAGGTGGTGCACATTTTGTCCAGTGCCGCGGGGCCGATCTTCTCGCCGCGCCCGTACGCCGCCCTGGACTGGGCGACGCACTGGTTCCACATCCAGCGGCACCGGTCCCATTCCGACAGCAGCAACCGTTCCGCGGCCGTGCCGACACGCAGACGGTAGGTGTACCGCGCCGAACTGGTGGCTGTGCCCATGGCTCCACATTCTGCACCTGACCTCTGACAATTCCGACGACCATCGTCGGGGTAGGCATGTGGTGTCCGTGACGCACGTGCGTCGTCTCCGGGCAGTCCGCCGGGCCGTGGTGACGACGGTCTCATACTTTCGCAATTGCGAAAGTATCAAAACGGTGTCAGGCTGGAACCATGTTCCGAGCCGTCCGCCCTGTCCTGCTGCTGCTCGCGGTGGCGATCCCCGCCGTCGTCCTGCGGCTCCTCGGCACTCATCCCCCGGCACTGGCCTCGATCGTGGTCTTCGGCATCGCCGTGGTCGCCGCGTCGTTCGTGCTGGCCTGGGCCGCGGAGGCGGCGGAGATGGACATCGCGGGCGGTCTCGCGATCGCGGTGCTCGCGGTCATCGCGGTCCTCCCGGAGTACGCGGTCGACCTGTACTTCGCCCACACCGCCGGCTCGAACCCGGAGTACGTGCAGTACGCCGCCGCCAACATGACCGGCTCGAACCGCCTGCTCCTCGGCCTCGGCTGGTCGAGCGTCGCCCTGATCAGCCTGTACGTCGCCTCGCGCCGCAGCGGGCGCACCGTCCGGGCGCTGGTCCTGGACTCGGGCTACCGGCGCGAACTGGGCTTCCTGGCGGTCGCGGGCGTGGTCGCGTTCGTGATCCCGGTGACCGGTGAGATCCACCTGCTGCTGGGGATCGCGCTGCTCGCGTTCTTCGCCTTCTACCTGTACCGCGCGGCGACGGGCGGCCACGGCGACGAGCCGGACCTGATCGGCCCGGCCGCGACGATCGGCGCGCTGCCGAAGGTCGCCCGGCGGATCACCGTCACCGCGATGTTCGTGGCCGCCGCCGGGGTGATCCTGGCGGCCGCCGAGCCGTTCGCGGACTCGCTGGTCGAGGGCGGTCACGCGCTGGGCATCGACCAGTTCCTGCTCGTGCAGTGGCTGGCACCGCTGGCGTCCGAGGCGCCGGAGTTCATCGTCGCGCTGCTGTTCGCCTGGCGGGGCAAGGGCGCGGCCGCGCTCGGTCTGCTGATCTCCGCCAAGGTGAACCAGTGGACCCTGCTGATCGGCAGTCTGCCGATCGCGTACGGCCTCGGTGGCGGCGGCGCGGCGCTGCACCTGGACGGCCGGCAGATCGAGGAGTTCCTTCTCACCGCCACGCAGACGCTGCTGGGCCTCGCGATCCTCCTGAACCTCCGCTTCCCGCGCTGGGCCGCGTGGACCCTGCTGGGCCTGTTCGCCGTCCAGTTCGCCGTACCGGGCCAGACCGGCCGCTACGTCATCAGCGCCATCTACCTGGCGCTCGCCATCGGCGCGGCGATCCACAACCGCAAGCAGCTGATCCCCACGATCACCGCCCCGTTCCGCCGCACCACAGCAAAGCCAGCAGCGGACCGCGCCGACGAGCTGATCAAGGTCTGAGCCTGTAGCGTGCGGCGGGTGGAACCTCTGGGATCCGTACCGTGGCCACCCGAGCCGATCAAGACCGAGCGCCTCGTGCTCCGCGAGCCCGAGGCCCGGGACCGGTCGACGTTCATCGAACTGCTCGCCTCGCCGGACGTGCACACCTATCTCGGCGGCGCCCGTCCGCGCGCCGAACTCGAACGCGAGACTCCCGAGGTGCCCGAGCGGTGGCCTGGGAGTTTCGTCGTCGAGCACGACGGGGCGATGATCGGTCAGGTACTGCTCCGGAGGGCGACCCGGCATCGTCCGGCGGCCGTCGGCAAGCTCGATCTCGGCTATCTGTTCCTGCCGCGGGCGTGGGGATTCGGGTACGCCGGCGAGGCGTGCGCGGCGGCGCTGGAGTGGCTCGGCGATGTCCTGCCGGGCGAACCGGTCGTGCTCGCCACCCAGACCGCCAACCTCGGCTCGATGCGCCTGGCAACGAAACTGGGCTTCGCCGAGGTCGAGCGGTTCGAGGCCTGGGGCGCCGAGCAGTGGCTCGGGATGCGGGCCTAGCTGGCCTGCTGTTCCTCGATGATCGTCGGGCGGTTGCGGCGTTCCTGGGGGCCGGGGCGGCCGCGGCGGCGGCCGGAGAGGAACTTCTCGCCGGCCGCGGTGCCGGTGAACTTGGTCCGGCGGGCCCACTCGCGGCACTGGTCGATCACCGGGCAGGACGTCAGGCAGATCGCCTGCGCCTTGCGCTGCTCCCACTGGCTGGCCGTCTCGTCGTACGACGGGGCGTGGCCGACGCAGGCCGCCTTCGCCATCCAGTTGTCGGCCGGGTCAACGATCACCGTCAAAGTAGGCCTCATGCGCTCCCCTGCTCCTCATCGATCGGGCGGATCGGTAGGAACAGGGTGACCCCGTCGCGTTGCCCCGGCGCGACGCGAATGTTTCAGCCGTGAAACGTCCTGCCCGAACGGTGTCACATGAGTGCCGCTGGCACTAGCGGCGTACCAGCCGGATCTCGTGCAGGTCGAAGTACGGGTCGTACTTGCCGGCGCCGTCGGGTTCGAAGCCGTGGCGTTCGTAGAAGGCCCGGGCGCGGGTGTTGGCCTCGAATACCCACAGGAACGCAGGCTGCTTGCCCACGGCAACGTCGAGCAGCCGCCCGCCCAGCCCGGTCCGCCAGAACGCCTGCCGGGTGTAGATCGCCTCGAGCTCGAACGGCACCGGCGAGTCCTCGTCACGGCCCGGCCCGGTGCCGGCGAAGCCGATCACCCGCTCCTCGACCGGCGCGGCCGGATCCGGGTTCAGCGCGATCCACCGCTCCCGGCCCGCGCCGAGCGGCGTCGTCCAGCGCTCGGTCCGGCGGTCGATGTCGGACGTCCGCGCCAGCAGAAGGTCGGCCGGGACCAGATCGGCGTACGCCTCCCGCCAGCACAGCAGGTGACACCAGGCCGCCGCGACTGCGTCGTCGGCCGTGACCAACCGGATCTCAGGTTGCACCTCAGACAGTGAAGACGATCTTGCCGAACACGTCGCCCGTGTTCATCTTCTCGAACCCGGTCCGCGCCTCGGCCAGCGGCAGCACCGAGTCGATGTGCGGCGCGATCCCGGCGTTCGCCATGAACTGCACCAGCTCGGCGAGCTCGGTCCGGGTGCCCATCGTCGAGCCCTGCACCCGCAGCTGCAGGAAGAAGATCCGGTTCAGCTCCGCGGACTTCGGCGCCTGGCCGCTGGTCGCGCCGGAGATCACCAGCGTGCCGCCCTGTTTCAGCGACTTCAGCGAGTGCGACCAGGTCGCCTGCCCGACGGTCTCCATCACCGCGTCGACCCGCTCCGGCAGCCGCGCCCCGGACTCGAACGCGTCGTGCGCGCCGATCTCCAGCGCCTTGGCCCGCTTGCCCTCGTCCCGGCTGGTCGCCCATACCCGGATGCCGGCGGCGCGCGCGAGCGTGATCAGCGCGGTCGCGACCCCGCCGCCCGCACCCTGCACGAGCACGGTGTCCCCCGGCTTCAGCCCCGACTGCGTGAACAGCATCCGGTACGCCGTCAGCCACGCCGTCGGCAGGCACGCGGCCTGCTCGAAGCTCATCCCGGCCGGCTTCGGTACGACGTTCCGCGCCGGAACGGCGACCTGCTGCGCGAGCGTGCCCTGGTACCGCTCGCTGAGCAGCGACCGCTTCGGGTCGAGCGTCTCGTCGCCCTTCCACGCCGGGTCCGAGATCACCGCGTGCACAACGACCTCGTTGCCGTCCTGGTCGACGCCGGCGGCGTCGCACCCGAGGATCATCGGCAGACTCTGCTCAGCCAGCCCGACGCCCTTCAACGACCACAGGTCGTGATGGTTGAGCGCGGTCGCCCGGACGTCGATCGTCACCCACCCCTCGGGCACGGTCGGCTCGGGCCGCTCCCCCACCTCCAGCGCGGCGATCGGGTTGTCGGCGTCGAACTTGGCGGCGTAAGCAGCAAGCATGCGGACCACCCTAGGCGCTGGTCCACACCGAGTCAGTAACCGACTTCACGTGCGGCGCCGGCGGGACCTGGTCAGCGGGGCGCCGGTGTGGTTTGATCCGCGATTAACGGGCCTGACCGTAATTCCCCTGAGGAGGACCGATGCTCCGCGCTCTGCTGACCGCGGGCGTGACCGCCGCCCTGCTGCTCGGACCAGCCGCCCCTGCCCCCGCCGCGACGACCTCACAGGTCACCGGCGCCTATCTGCAGATCACCGCGGACGGTGTCGCCACCGGCCGCGGCTTCGAAGGTGCGACGCACGCCTTCGCCGCGGTGGCGGCGATCTACGACGTGACCGGCGCCCCGGAACAACGTCGTACCGCCGACGAGCTGCTCGACTACATCCTGCGGCAGCGGCCCGGCCACATGAACACCGACATCGCCCTGCAACTGCTGCGAAGCCCGTATTTGCAAGGCGATCCGCGACTGGTCGGCAACCTGGAGCAGTTCCTGACGTCCCTCCTCGACCTGTGCGCCACGCGTCCCGACACCGTGTTGCGCAGCGGCGACATCCGGACGTTGACGGGGCGTGCCGAGTTGCTGGTCGGGTACGCGCAGTACCTCGAGCAACGCTCCGGCGACCGGGCGCGCATCGAGGCGGCCGACACCGCGGCGCGCGCGATCCTGGACCGGGTGGCGGCGCTGCAGTACACCCGCCAGGAGGCCGTCCAGCTGTTCCGCAACGACCGGTACGTCGGCGCCTTCCCGCACTTCGTGACCGGCGACGACGGCACCATGGGCACCTGGGACGTCGAGCACTGGGCGCCCGCGATGCTGTCGCTCGACCAGTACGCCGCCGTCCGCGCGCTCGCGGTCGGGTACGGCCGGTTCCGCACGAGCACGTACAACGATGCCGCTGCCGCCGGGACCCGGCACCTGCTCGGCACCACCCAGATCGACCCGGAACTGGTCTACGCCGGCGCACCGGCCGGGTTCCCGCTGGACGGTGCGACGTACGAGATCGGCGAGGAGACCGGCGAGCACCCGTACCTGATCACGTACGGCTGGTCACCCAACGCGATCGCCCAGCTGGGTACGGCGTTGCGAGCCGTCCGCGACAACCGCGTCATGGTGCCGCAGTCGCCGGCGTGGCAGGCGGCGTACTGGCGCGGCACTCCCCCGCGCTCCGTCCTCGCGCCCGGCCTGTTCTGGCTCGGACTGGACGCGAAGGTCCGGTACACGCACCGGTTCATCGAGGCCACCCAGCTCCCGGTCGGCGCGGGCTTCCCGTGGCTCGACCTGGAGCGGACCACGTTCCCGGGCACCGGCGACGACCCGGTCCGTCGCGACGGCTGGTACGACGGGTCCGGGCGCGGCGCGATGTCGGCGGTCTACTCGCGGCTGGCGATGACCGGGTACGTGCAGTCCGGCGGCCGCGACGTCGACCTGCTGAACCGCGCCGGGCACTGGTGGGAGCGCATGGTGGTCCGGAGCTGAGCCCGTCAGTCCCGGGCGACTCCGTCCGCCACGGCTGCGGCGGCGACCGCGTCGGCGACTGCCGGGGCGACTCGGGCGTCGAAGGGCGACGGGATGATGTAGTCGGGGCGGAGGTCGGCGGCCGAGATCAGGCCGGCCAGGGCGTCCGCCGCGGCGAGCTTCATGCCTTCGGTGATGCGGGACGCGTTCGCGTCGAAGGCGCCGCGGAAGATGCCGGGGAACGCCAGCACGTTGTTGATCTGGTTCGGGAAGTCGGAGCGGCCGGTCGCGACCACGGCGGCGTGCCGGTGCGCGATGTCGGGGTGGACCTCGGGATTCGGGTTGGCCAGCGCGAAGATCATCGCGTCGTCGGCCATCTGCGCGACGGCCTCCTCGGGCACCGTGCCGCCGGAGACCCCGAGGAACAGGTCCGCACCGGCCAGCGCATCGACCAGCCGGCCCGAGATGCCGCCGTTGTTGGTGTCCCGGGCGAGCGACAGCTTCACCGGGTTCAGGTCCGGGCGGTCCTCGTGCAGCACGCCCTTGCTGTCCACGACCGCGAGGTCACCGACGCCCGCCTGCAGCAGGATCCGGGCACACGCGACCCCGGCAGCGCCCGCACCGGAGATCACCACCCGGATGTCCTCGATCGCCTTGCCGGTCACGCGGAGTGCGTTGCGCAGCGCGGCGAGTACGACGACCGCCGTACCGTGCTGGTCGTCGTGGAAGACCGGGATGTCGAGCCGCTCCTTCAGCCGGCGCTCGATCTCGAAGCAGCGCGGCGCGGAGATGTCCTCGAGGTTGATGCCGCCGAACGTCGGCGCCATCCGCGCGACGGTGTCGACGAACTCGTCCACGTCGGTGCAGTCGAGCGCGATCGGCACCGAGTCGACGCCGCCGAACTCCTTGAACAGCAGCGCCTTGCCCTCCATGACCGGCAGCGACGCGGCCGGGCCGATGTCACCCAGACCGAGTACGGCGGTACCGTCCGTGACGACCGCGACCACGTTGGACTTCCAGGTGTAGCGCCGGACCAGCGCCGGGTCCTCGGCGATCGCGGTACAGACCCGGGCCACGCCGGGGGTGTACGCCTTCGAGAGATCGTCGGCGTCGGTGACCGTGATCGAGGACGTCACCTCGATCTTGCCGCCGCGGTGCAGGTCGAAAACGGCGTCACCGGCGTACCGGTCGTATCGGTCGGAGGGAAGGTTGGACTCGACAGCTTGGGCGACCATGCGGGGACCCTTCGGGGGTTTCGAGCGGAACTGAGATAGTGGCGTTCGATGAGGGTGCGTCGAACGGCGCTGTTTCCAGGGGGTCACCCGTCGGTCACGAGTAAACCACAAGGCTCACTGGTCTGCTGTGAGAGGCCCCACATCCGCCCGACGTGTGCCAGGATTCGGGCATTCACAACCCCTGTCGAGGAGAATCCGCGATGAACATCGTCCCCACTCTCCGCAAGCGCCGGGCGATCGCCCCGGTTGCAGCAGTCGCGCTCGCGCTGTCTCTCACCCTGACCGCCTGCGGCGGCGACTCGGACGGCGGCGGCAGCGGCGGTTCCGAGGACAAGGCCGCAGCGGCCGGCATCACGCTGGTGAAGCCGGGCAAGCTGACCGTCTGCACGCACCTGCCGTACAAGCCGTTCCAGTACAAGGACGGCACCAAGGTCGTCGGCTTCGACGTCGACATGCTCGATCTGCTCGCCGCGGACCTGGGGATCGAGCAGGAGGTCGTCAACATCGAGTGGGCGCAGGTCACCTCCGGCGCGGCGTTCCAGGCCAAGAAGTGCGACATGGGCATGGGCGCGATGACGATCACGGCGGAGCGCCAGGCCGCGATCAGCATCACCGAGCCGTACATGGACGCGACCCAGGTGCTGATGGCCAAGAAGGACTCCGGCATCAAGTCGCTGGCCGACCTGCGGGGCAAGAAGCTCGGCGCCCAGGCCGACACCACCGGCAAGAAGTACGCCGACGACAACGCGAAGGCCAACGGCTACACGGTGATCCCGTTCAACGACCTCGCGCTGCAGACCAACAACGTGAAGTCCGGCCGGGTGGACGCCGCGATCAACGACAACGGTGTGCTCTACGACTTCGTCAAGGAGAACTCCGACATGGCGGTCGTCGCCGAGTTCGACACCGGCGAGCAGTACGGGTTCGGCGCGCTCAAGGACGGCAGCGGCCCGAAGCTGGTGGCCAAGTTCAACGAGGTGCTGACCAAGGCCAAGTCGGACGGCAAGTACAACGAGATCTACAAGAAGTGGTTCGGGGTTGAGCCGAAGAAGTGACTGTCACCCACGCACCTGTTGAGCGGAAGGGGCTGAGCCCGCGGCAGCGGGCCCAGCGCTCCCGCTGGATCCAGTACGCGATCCTCGTCGTACTGGTCGTGGTCGCGGCGTTCAGCGCGAACTGGGGCCAGATCGGCAGCGTGTTCTTCAAGCCGGAGTTCATCCAGTCGACGTTCGAGGACGGCGTACTCCAGGCCCTGGTGAAGACCGTCGAGTACACCGCCGGCGCCTTCGTGCTCGGGCTGGCCGGCGGCACGCTGCTGGCGCTGATGAAGCTCAGCCAGGTCGGCCCGTACCGGTGGATCGCGACCGCCTACATCGAGTTCTTCCGCGGGCTGCCGGCGATCGTGGTGTTCATCGCGTTCAGCCTGCTGCCGCTGGCGTTCCCGGGGATGACGATCCCCTGGGACCCGTACGGCGTGGTGTGGCTGGCGCTCGGCATCGTCGCCTCGGCGTACATGGCCGAGGTGATCCGGGCCGGGATCCAGGCGGTGCCGAAGGGCCAGGTCGAGGCGGCCCGGTCGCTCGGGATGCCGGCCGGGGTGGCGATGCGGAAGATCGTGCTGCCGCAGGCCTTCCGGATCGTGCTGCCGCCGCTGACCAACGACCTGATCCTGCTGGTGAAGGACTCCTCGCTGGTGTTCATGATCGGCGTCGCCGCGGACGGGTACGAGCTCACCGGTTTCGGCCGGGACCTGGCCAACACGTACTCGAACCTGACGCCGATCGTCGTCTGCGGCTTCTGCTACCTGGTGATCACCCTGCCGCTGGGCATCCTGGCCCGCCGGCTCGAGGCACGGACGGCGAGGACGCGCTAAATGGCCCTGGTAGAGATCAAGAACCTGCACAAGTCCTTCGGCAGCAACCACGTCCTGCGCGGCATCGACTTCACCGTCGAGCAGGGCGAGGTGGTCTGCGTGATCGGGCCGTCCGGGTCCGGCAAGTCCACGCTGCTGCGCTGCGTGAACCTGCTGGAGCAGCCGCAGGAGGGGCAGGTGTTCGTCCGCGGTGAGGAGATCACCCACCCGGACTGCCACCTGGACGAGGCCCGGCAGCAGATCGGGATGGTGTTCCAGCAGTTCAACCTGTTCCCGCACCTGTCGGCGCTCGGTAACTGCACCGTTGCCCAGCGCACCGTTCTGAAGCGCGGCGCCGAGGAGGCGGACAAGGTCGCCCGGGCGAACCTGGAGCGGGTCGGGCTGGCCGAGAAGATCAACGCGTTCCCGGCCCAGCTGTCCGGCGGCCAGCAGCAGCGGGTCGCGATCGCGCGGGCGCTGTCGATGGACCCGGCGCTGATGCTGTTCGACGAGCCGACCTCGGCGCTCGACCCGGAACTCGTCGGCGACGTACTCACGGTGATGCGCAAGCTCGCGCTGGACGGGATGACGATGCTGGTCGTCACCCACGAGATGGCGTTCGCGCGCGAGGTCGCGGACCGGGTGGTGTTCATGGACGGCGGCGTGATCGTCGAGCAGGGGCCGCCCGCCGAGGTGATCGGCAGCCCCAAGGAGGAGCGCACCCGCACCTTCCTCCGTCGGGTCCTCGACCCGACGCACGTCGAGCCCACGCACTGAGCGGCGACGGCCCGCCACCGGTAAGCAGCCCGGGGCGGGCCGTTCGCCGTGCGCCCGGGCCCGTGAGGTTGGATGATGTACGGCGTGGTGGGTCGAGACGAGGGAGACGACGTGAGCAGCACCGCAGGAGCCGCCGAGGTCCGCCTGAGCATCCCGGCGGACAGCGCGTACGTCGCCGTGCCGCGGGCGGTGGTCGGCAATCTCGCGGCCCGCAACGACTTCACGCTGGACGCGATCGACGACCTGCGGATCGCGGTCGACGAGGCGTGCGCGCTGCTGCTGCCGCAGTCGGTCGACGGCGTCCTGGAGTGCGTGTTCGAGATCGCGCCGCCGCAGCTCACGGTGCGGACGAGTGCCGTCGTACCGAACGGCTGGCGGCCGGACACCACGTCGTTCGGCTGGACCGTCCTGACCGCACTGGTGGAGTCCGCCGCCGCCGAGACGATCGACGGCCGCCTGACGATCAGCATGACGGCGACCGCCACGGAGAGCCTGTGAGCGAGCGTAGCGAGCGAACCATGGACAGAGCACTGCTGTCAGTCACGCCGGAGCCGAGCGCCAGCGAGGCGCAGGCGTGACTGACGAGAGGATCCCGGGGAGCGCGCCCCAGGAGCCCAGCGATCTGCGCACCCGGACCGCGGAGCTGTTCCAGGAGATGGCAGCCGGCGCCCGCGATCCGGCGTATGCCGCGGCGCGGGACGCCCTGGTGGCACTGCACATGCCGCTGGTCGAGCACCTGGCCCGCCGGTTCCGCAACCGCGGCGAGCCGTACGACGACCTCGTGCAGGTCGCCACGATCGGGCTGATCAAGGCGATCGACCGGTTCGACTCCGACCGCGGCGTGGAGTTCTCGACGTACGCGACGCCGACGATCCTCGGCGAGATCAAGCGGTACTTCCGCGACAAGGGCTGGGCGATCCGGGTGCCGCGGCGGCTGCAGGAGCTGCGGCTGTCATTGACCGCGGCCACCGCCGAGCTCACCCAGGAGCTCGGTCGCGCGCCGACGGTCGCGGAGCTGTCCGAACGGCTCGGGCTCGCACCGGACCTGGTGATCGAGGGCCTGGAGTCCGCGAATGCCTACAACACCTTGTCCCTGGACGCTCCCGATCAGAACGAGACCGACGCGACCACGGTCCTGGACGGTCTCGGCGGCGAGGACGAGGCGCTGGAGAGCGTGGAGTACCGCGAGTCGCTGAAGCCGTTGCTGGCCCAGCTCGACACCCGCGAGAAACGGATCCTGACGCTGCGCTTCTTCCGCGGTATGACGCAGTCCCAGATCGCCGAGGAGATCGGCATCTCGCAGATGCACGTGTCCCGGCTGCTCGCGCGCACGCTGACCGAACTGCGCACCGGCCTGCTCAAGGAGTAACTAGAGCACCGGGTGGTCGTCGGTTCCGCCGGCCAACGCCTCGGTGGAGGCCTTCTGGAATACGCAGACCAGTACGGCGAGCGCGAGAACCGCGAGCGCTACGGCAACGGCCTTGGTGCCTCCGCCGCCGCCCCAGAAGCTGTACGCCACCAGGAGCTGGATCAGCTGCGTGAACACTGTCGGCCCGCGGCTCCAGCGGGCGGCCTTCCAGAGGCCACGGAAAGCGACGAGGACGAGCGCGACGCCGTACACGACGAAGAAGCCGGTGGTGGTCAGCCCGAGCACCAGCCGGGAGCCGTGAATCGTCAAGGCTTCGGCAATTCCGAGAACGACGAGCACGAGCCCTTCCACAGCGACCACTGCCGCGGCTAGCTTGAGCGGTCTCGGGACGGCGGCAACTGGGGAGTCGGTCGGCACTTCGCCAGCATAGGGCGTTGCGTTCCGGGGGGATCAGGGACGTCGAACGCGCGCGGGCCCCGATCCGGTGCGCGGTAACCCCGGCCCCACAGGGATTTGAGGTTGTGCGTAACCAAAAGGCGGTTGGAACGGTTACCTGCAGTGAACGGGTGCTTGCGGAACGGCCGCTCTGTCCGATAACCGGATGGAGCGAACGACCGCGCTCCAGTTCGGAGTGTTAAGGAAGCGTTGTGATCGGATCGACAACTCCAGAACCCTTGTTTCGATCCCCCAAGATTGGGAACATGGTCTCGTTCGTGAATGCGTTCACAACAGGACGCGGCACCAACCCCTGTGCGACACGAACCGACGAATACAGCACCGCTGCCCGGGCACAGACCTACCCGGCAGCATACGTCAACTACTGAGAGAGATGGGATCCGCCATGGATTGGCGCCACCGGGCCGTATGCCTCGACGAGGACCCGGAACTGTTCTTCCCCATCGGCAACACCGGGCCCGCGATCATGCAGATCGAGGAGGCCAAGCAGGTGTGCCGACGCTGCGACGTGCGTGAGCAGTGCCTGGCGTGGGCGCTCGAAGCCGGCCAGGACCACGGTGTCTGGGGCGGCCTGAGCGAGGACGAGCGTCGCGCTCTGAAGCGCCGCAACGCCCGCCAACGCATCCGCACCGCCTGAGCAAGTCCTCTCGAGGCCCCGCGGAACGTCCCGCGGGGCCTTTCGCGTTCCAGCGGTCTATTCCTTGACCGGGATGTCGAGCGTGACCTGGGCGCCGGGATCGCCGTCGTGGCGGTTGCCGAACTCCAGCGTCCCGTCGAGTTCGCCGATCACCAGCGTGCGGACGATCGACAGGCCGAGGTTGCCGGACAGTTCGGAGTCGAAGTTCGTCGGCAGTCCCTTGCCGTTGTCGATCACCTGGACGCGCAGCCGGCCGACGGAACGCTCGGCGACCAGTTCGATCGTGCCGCTGACCGCTTCGCCGTCGCGGGCCCCGAACGCGTGCTCCACCGAGTTCTGCATCAGTTCGGTGAGCACCATCGCCAGCGGCGTCGCCACCTCGGAGTCCAGGACGCCGAACGACCCGGTGCGCCGTGTCTCCACCGAGGTCGCGACTGTCGACACGTCCGCGACCATCGCCCCGACCCGGTCGGCGACGTTGTCGAAGTCCACATGCTCGTCGAACGACTCCGACAGCGTCTCGTGCACGATCGCGATCGACCCGACCCGCCGGACCGCCTCGGCCAGCGCGGTCTGTCCTTCGGGCACGGTGATCCGCCGGGCCTGCATCCGGAGTAACGCGGCGACCGTCTGCAAGTTGTTCTTGACGCGATGATGAATTTCCCGGATGGTCGCTTCCTTGGTGACCAGCTCCCGTTCCCGGCTGCGCAGCTCCGTCACGTCCCGGAGCAGGATCAGCGCCCCCACGTGCTGGCCGTCGGCGCGCAGCGGGATCGCGCGCAGGAACAGCGTGGCGTCGGAGTTCTCGATCTCGATCTCCTTGGCCGCGCGCCCGGTGACCACGGACGCCAGCACGTCGTCGACCTTGTGCCCGGACTGCAGCAGCTCGGCCGTGACGTCCTTCAGCCGGGAGCCGACCAGGTCGGTCACCAGGCCCATCCGCCGGTACGCCGACAACGCATTGGGGCTGGCGAACGTCACCATGCCGTGCCGATCGACCCGGATGCAGCCGTCACCGACCCGTGGGGTGGTGGACAGCAGCCGTTCCCCGCCGTACGGGAAGATCCCGTCGGTGATCATCCGGGCCAGGTCCGTCGCGCTCTGCAGGTACGCGATCTCCAGCCGGGACGGCGTCCGGACGCCGAGCAGGTTGGTGTTCCGCGCGATCACCGCGATCACCCGGGAGCCGCGCCGGACCGGGATCGTCTCGACCCGGACCGGTACGTCGTCGCGCCATTCCGGATCGCCCTCGCGGCAGATCCGGCCGCCGTCGTACGCCTGGTCCAGCAGGTGCCGGCGGCCGCGCGGGATGAAGCTGCCGACGATGTCGTCCAGGTACGCCGTGGGGCCGGTCGTCGGACGCATCTGCGCACCGGCCCAGAACCCCAGCCCCTCGGTGTCCGGCAGCCAGAGCACCAGGTCGGCGAACGACAGGTCGGCCAGCATCTGCCAGTCCGAGACGAGCAGTTGCAAGCGGTCCAGGTCGGCCTGGTCGAGCGTCGTGTGGTTCCGCGCCACATCGGTCAAGGACGGCACGCTCCGATGCTACCGAGGGCTTATACCAGCCCTCCGGGTGGTCCGCTCGACAAGAGGGCGTGTGTAGGTGTTGATTGATCAGCAGCAGATGAAAGGATGCTCGGGTGGAGTCGACGTACTGGCAGGACGTGATGGCCGCGGACTACGCGGTACCGCACGACCGTACGCTGACCGAACTCACCGAGGAGCTGGTCCGCGGGCTGGCCAGCACCAACCCGCAGGTCCGCGACGCTCTCGCCTACCCGACGCTCGCCACCTGGCTCGAGCGCGGCGTGTACGACGACCTGCTGCCGGGCTTCGGCGACGGGCTCTGCGCGGGGCTGAACTTCGGCCTCGGTGAGGACGGCACCGACACGGTCTTCCGGCGCTCGTTCACCGCGCTGACACTGGCGGAGGTGATCCACCGCGACAACGCCGAGTTCCTGGTGCACGACGAGGTGGTGATGCGCTGGGGCGACCGGCTGGCCACCTGGCTGCTGCGCGAACGCGACCTGCGCGGGTACGTCGCGGACTGCGGCTGGGCGCACGCGGTCGCGCACGGCGCGGACGCGATCGGCGCGCTGGCCCGGTCCCGGCACTGCGACGCCGGCGTGCTGCGGGCGCTGCTCGACGTGCTCGCGGACCGGATCGTCAAGGAGACGCCGTACCGCTGGGTGCACGAGGAGCACGACCGGGTCGCGCACGCGGTGATGACGATCCTGCACCGGAACATGCTGAGCAGCGACGAGCTCGAGCGCTGGCTGAAGCCGGTCGCGGCGACCGCGGCCCAGCAGCCGTTGATGCACGAGACGCTGCCGGAGTGGCCGACACCGAACGTGTTCAACGCCCGCGGTGTCCTGCACGTGCTGCTCAGCCAGCTCGCGATCGGCGTGAAGGGCTTCCCGATCCCGGGTGACGACGAGCTGTTCGGCCGCCCGATCGAGGCCCGCGCCGACCTGCTGCTGATGCTGACCGAGGCCGTGCAGTCCTCGCAGCCGTACATCTACCGCCCGGCGACGAACCCTTCCTAAGGCAGTACGGCGACTGTCGCGACCACGGCCCGGTGGTCGGTGCCCTGGACCGGGTACGTCGTGAACCGCCGCGGCTGGAGCCGCCTGGACACCACCACATGGTCGATCTGCGTCCGTAGTACGGCCGGCTGGTCCGCGGGCCAGGTGCCCTGCAGGCCACGGCCGACGGTGGGGCCGACGCTGCGGCAGTAGCCGCCCAGCGCCTGCCGGAAGTCCGCGTGGTCGACGGTCGCGTTGAAGTCCCCGGCAACGACCGTGGGCGCGTCCTGGGTACACCACTGCCGGACCTTCTGCAGGTCCTTTTTCCAGGTCGGTACGGCGTCCGGCAGCGGCGGGTAGCCGTGGTACGCGATCAGCCGGACCTGGCCCAGGTTCCCGCCCGTCACCACGACGGTGCCGAACGTCGTACCGGGTTCGATCGCGAACGCCACGTCACCGAGCGCCGCGGAGACCAGCACGCTCGTCGCACTCGGTACCGCCCGGGTCGGCTGGGTCGTGAATCCCTTGTACTGGTGGTCCTGCAGCTGGGCGCGGATCTCCTCGCGGACGTCGGCCTGTGCCTCGGGCAACGACACCAGGTCCGGCTTGCGCTCGCGGATCAGCTGCGCCACGTCCGCCGCCCGGGCACCGCCGCCGAGCACGTTCGCCACCATGACGGTCAGCTCGCGGGCGCCGTCCGGGGCCGGTCGCGCGACGGAGAGCTGGCGGGGCACGGTCAGCGCGCCGCCGACCAGCGCCAGGAGGCTGATCAGCGCCGCGGCGATCCGCCAGCCCCGTCGGACGAACATCAGCACGGCCAGGAGGAGCACCACGACCAGCAACTGCGGGCGGAACGCCGCCAGCTGGGTCAGCGGCGTGAGCTCGTCGAGCCCGAACAGCTCCGGATACAACGGCACGGCAACGACGAGCAGGAACAGCACGGACAGCACGACGCGCCGTACGAACCATGCCTTCTCGTTATTCATGCGCCAACCTGTTGGGTCTGGAACCTGTCGTTGCCGAACGGTAGCGTGCTCCGTTGCGCCTGTGTCCCGAGGAGGTTTGAGTGTCCCGATTGTCCGCGATCAGACCCGCGTACTGGATCTCCGGTGTGCTCCTGGTGGTGGCGGTCGTCGTACCGCTCGCGGTGCCGACGTACGCCAAGGTGGATCCGCACCTGTTCGGCTTCCCGTTCTTCTACTGGTACCAGCTGCTGTGGGTGTTCCTGTCCGCGATCCTGGTCAGCATCAGTTACAAGCTGATCCGCACCGAGGAACGCCGCCGGCGCGCGGCGCAGGGACTGGGCGACCCGGAGAAGGACGGTGACCAGTGAACACCTCGGTCGACTGGGTGCAGCTGACGATCGTCGTCCTGATCTTCGCCGGCGTCACCGCGATGGGCTTCATGGCCGCCCGCTGGCGCAGCGCCGGTCACCTGGACAACCTCGACGAGTGGGGTCTGGGCGGCCGCGGCTTCGGCACCTTCATCACCTGGTTCCTGCTCGGCGGCGACCTCTACACGGCGTACACGTTCATCGCGGTCCCCGCCGCGATGTACGCGACCGGCGCGATCAGCGGCTTCTTCGCGGTGCCGTACACGATCGTCGCCTACCCGATCGTGTTCGTCTTCATGTCGCGGCTCTGGTCGGTCTCGCACCGGCACGGGTACGTGACGCCGGCCGACTTCGTCGGCGGCCGGTACGGCAGCAAGGCGCTGTCGCTCGCGGTCGCCGTGACCGGCATCCTCGCGACGATGCCGTACATCGCGCTGCAGCTGGTCGGTATGCAGGCGGTCTTCGAGACGATGGGCCTCGGCGGCGACAACCTGCTCGCCAAGGACCTGCCGCTGCTGATCGCGTTCGCGGTGCTGGCGGCGTACACGTACTCCTCCGGGCTGCGGGCGCCGGCGATGATCGCGTTCGTCAAGGACATCCTGATCTACGTGGTGATCCTGGTCGCGATCTTCTACCTGCCGCGCGTGCTCGGCGGCTGGGACGCGATCTTCGGTGCGGCACAGGAGAAGCTGACCGCGACGAACCCGTCCACCGGCAAGCCGGTCGGCGCGTTCGTCCCTGGTGAGGGCGGCTACGTGTCGTACTGGACGCTCGCGCTCGGATCGGCGATGGCGCTGTTCATGTACCCGCACTCGGTGACCGCGGTGCTGTCCACCAAGACGCGGAACGTCGTACGGCGGAACGCGACGCTGCTGCCGGCGTACTCGCTGCTGCTCGGCCTGCTCGCGCTGCTCGGCTTCATGGCGATCAAGGCGAACGTGGACATCAAGGGCCTGGACGGCCTGGCGAACCCACAGCTGGCGATCCCGCGGCTGTTCGACCAGGAGTTCCCGGCCTGGTTCGCGGGGATCGCGTTCGCGGCGATCGCGGTCGGCGCGCTGGTGCCGGCGGCCATCATGTCGATCGCGGCGGCGAACCTGTTCACCCGCAACATCTACCGCGACTTCCTCAAGCCGTCGGCAACCCCGGCGCAGGAGGCCAAGGTCTCCAAGATCGCGTCGCTGCTGGTGAAGGTCGGCGCGCTGGTGTTCGTGCTCGGCATGGACAAGACCGTCGCGCTGAACCTGCAGTTGCTGGGCGGGATCTGGATCCTGCAGACGTTCCCGGCGATCGTGGTCGGGTTGTTCACCCGCTGGTTCCACCGGTACGCGCTGCTGACCGGCTGGGCGGTCGCGATGGTGTTCGGCACCGTCTCGGCGTACAACGTGGTGAACCCGGCGACCAAGAAGCACTTCGGCGGGTCGGTGGCGAACATCCCGTTCACCAACACCCCGGCCTACATCGCGCTGACCGCGTTCGTGCTGAACGTGATCATCGTGGTGGCGCTGACGCTGCTGCTGCGGGCGCTGAACGTCCCGGACGGCAAGGACAGCACGCATCCGTCGGACTTCACCGCGGACCGCGGCGACCCGGGTGTGAAGGACCTGCCGGAGATCATCGACGAGGGCGGCACCGCGCCGGCCAAGTCCTGAGCCGATGGCGGCCCCTTCCGGGGGGCCGCCATCACTTTTTGCTGTTAAGTCGACACGCTGCGGGGTCAGCTTGCCCGGTTTCGGGCCGTTGATTCGGCAGAATCACCTGCGTGCTGCTGGTCCTCCTCGTCATGGTGCTCGCCGCCGGGGCGGCCCTCGCGACCGGCGGACGCTTCGCGCACCTGGCCGCCAACACCCTGACCGGCGTGCACTGGCTGGCCGCGGCCGCGATCGGCCAGCTGCTCGGCTCACTCTTCGGCGGTACGGCGTACCCGGTCGGGCTGATCGGGTCGGCGGTCTGCATCGCGGTCTTCCTGCGGCTGAACCTGCGGCATCCTGGCGTCGGGCTGCTGGCGCTCGGCTTCTTCTGCAACGCGCTCGTGGTCGCTCTGAACGGCGCGATGCCGGTGTCTTTGCGAGCGCTGGAACGCGCGGGCGTCGGCGATGCGGCGGTCACCGACCCGCGGCACGAGATCTCCGACGCCGCGACCCGGCTGCCGTGGCTCGGGGACGTCGTACCGGTGGCGCTACCCGGGCTGGGGCAGGCCGTCAGCCCTGGCGACGTACTGATCGCCGCCGGCGCCGGTCTGCTGCTGTACGCCGGCATGGGCGCGTCCGGCCGGGTACCGGCCACGACCGCGCCGGTCTGGGACGACCTGGAGCCCTGCGCCGGCACCCCGGCCCTGCTCCACCTGTCCCCTGAGGCCGACCGGGAACTGTCCTCAGAACCGGAACCCGCGCCCGACGATCCGCCGCAGTGACTCCACCACGACCGGGTCGTACTCCGCCCCGATCCCCAGCCCGATCGACTCCATCGCCTTGTCCGGCGTCTGCCCCGAGCCCTCCCCCACGAGCTGTTCGTAGGCCAGGGCAACGTTCACGATCCCGCTCTCCACCGGGATCCCCGGATTGTTCGCCCGCCCGTGCCGGTACGGATCGTTGGAGTGCCGGACGATCTCCGCCACATGATCCAGCACCCCCGACCGCTCGATCACCGAAGCCCCGATCTCCGCCGCCCGCTGCCGCTCCTCCCGGGTCCGCAACAACGAAGCCCCACCAGGACTGGGATCCGCCAGCGCCAACTGCCCCACGCCCGACAACAAGGCCGCATACTCCAACGCCTCCATCCGCGCCGGCGTCAACCCCAGATCGTTCCCGATCGCCACCGCCAGCGCCGCGGTCCGCGCGTTCTGCCCCGGACTACTGAACCCGGCAATCTCAGTACTCCGAGCCATCGACCGCACCGTACTCCGATACGTCCGCTGCGCCGAAGCAAACCGCCGAAACGCAAACTGCGTCAACAACAACGGCACCACCACCAACGGCACCGCCCACAACCCGATCAACGACGTCCCCGCCGCCAGCAACATCCCGCTGATCCCCATCGCGAGCCCGATCCGGGCCATCACCTGGAACTCGTCCCGCAGCGCGGCAGGGAAGGGCCGGTTGAACTTCTCGGTGTCCTGCCCTGCACCGACCAGGGCATCCACCAGGCCGGCAGACAGCACACTCAGCAACATCGCACCGGTCAGCGCCATGGCATGACCCCACGATCCGTTCCAGACAAAGTTCTCCGGGGTGACGAGCACGAAGGTGACAGCGGCACAGGCAACCGACAGCACCCGACGGCTCGAGATCACCAGATCCCAGGGCAGACCGGCCACTGCCCGCGGGAACAGGCCGGCCAGCGTGGCTAGGCCGGTGACCGCCACGATCTGGGCCACCTCCGGAGGCGTCTCGAGTGCGGGACCGCGCAACATGACGTACCCGAGCGCCGCGCTGGTCGCGATCGGTGCGCGGTTGCGGACGCCGTCGACCCGGAACTGAACCATCTCACCGACCGCGATCAACAGTCCGAAGACCAGGACGAACGGCCATTCGGTAACTCCCCGCCGTGCGGTGAGGAAGACCGCGACCAGGCCGACGACACACCCGGCCACCGCCAGCACGATTCCACTGCCCAGGCGTCGCTCGCCGCCGAGCTCTCCGGACTCGATCATGCGGGTCCGGCCGCCGAGCCTGAGGCACCACCGCTGCTGCCGAGACTGAGGTCGTCGTGGTCGATGACCTGTACCTTCGCGCCGTCCGGCACCGGCTGGTCTGCCGCCGCCTTCCAGCCGTGGCGGCGGACGACGTCGACGAACGCGTCGACGAGATCCGGGTCGAAGTGCGTGGCCTTGTCCTGGATCAGGATCGCGAGGGTTTCCTCGACACTCCGCGCCGGCCGGTACGACCTGGTCGAGGTCAGGGAATCGAACGCGTCGACGATCCCGATGATCCGGGCGAAGTACGGAATGTTCTCGCCGCTGAGCCCTGCCGGATATCCGGTACCGTCGTACTTCTCGTGATGGTGCAGGACCGCGGACTTGACCTCTTCGAGGAACGGGATGTTCCCGATCAGCTCGACGCCACGCGCCGGATGCAGCCGGATCGCGTCCATCTCACTGTCGTCGAGCCTGCCCGGCTTCCGGATGATGCTGGTCGGTACGCCGACCTTGCCGACATCGTGGAGCAGCCCCGCATGCTCAAGCGCCTGTTGGCGGTCCTCGGGCAACCTCAGATGCTGGCCGAGCATGCCCACACCAGCGCTGACCCGCTCAGAATGGCCGCGGGTATAGAGATCCTTCGTCTCGATGACCTGAATAAAAGCACGGAGTGTGGCCGCCTGCGCCTCACGCTCGGCCTCGTCCTGTGACAACGCCCACCGAGCGACGATCAACGGCACCAGGGTCAACAGCCCGGCGACAACACCGAGCCCACCTAGCCAGACGACCGCAAGAATCATCCCCAGGAGGCTGTACCCGAGGAGCGGGAGCGCAGTTGGTACCACGACCTCGCGCAGGAAGGAGCGAACGACCGACGCACCGCGTTCGAGCCACAACACAGGGCACATGAGCAAGGCGTTGACGAGTTGATACGCGACGCCGGTCACCGCGACCGCGACCAACGCGCGCTCGATGTGCGCGAAGAGTTCGTGTCCCACCGGCCCGTCAAGCGCGAGGTACACCAGCGCGCCGCCACCTGCCGACAAAACCCGTGAAGAACTGTTGAACAGCTTCTTGATCAACGGAACGTGCCGGGCCTGGGCCACCGAGGCAATGCCCGCCACGACGATCGCCGCGGTTGGTCCGGCGATCACATAGACAGCCATGAGCGCGACCGAGGTCAGGGACGCGCCTTGAGTCGGGCCGTGGGGCGACCGCAGGAGAGTCGCCACCAGCACCAGCAGAGACAGCGCAAGCACTGTCCAGTAGTCAGACAGGCGGAACAGCATGACCCCCCAGGTCGCGACCGCGCCAGCCGCCACAACCGAGACGAAAAGCCGCAGCCCAACTCGGTGTAGCGCAGGTGTCATGTCACGCCTTCGAGGTATGTCACCAGTCCCAGTGGTCCCCAGTCATGGTAAGTCACCTCCGATCAGCGGCGTTAGTCTTGGACTCGCGGTTCTGGCGGGTCCAGGGGGGCAGACAGCGCGGCGCTGACTCGTGCCTGAATTGTGCTCATTCCAAGGGCGCCGAAACACTGTAAGCCCAACCGTGACCCGCCGGGAGACATGAGGAACTCAGACGGGTATGAGAGACTGTGACTCTTTGCAGTTGTTTCAAGGAGGCTTAGAAATGGGAAAGACTGGCCGCAAGCGCCGTGCACGCAAGAAGAAGGGCGCGAACCACGGCAAGCGCCCGAACGCCTGAACGAAGGCGGCTACAGACAGCGAGGACCTCGGAGAAATCCGGGGTCTTTGCGATTTGGTCACAGCTTTACAGCAGACCACTTATTACAGAGGTCCTGTACCGGAGAGTCCCCGGGCGCATACCGAACGCTATCTTTCAAACGATCGTTGGAGATTCGGCGGTCACCGCGGCACGGGCCTGTGGACAACGACGTACGGTGGTCGGCGGATCCCTCTAGAGTTAGGCCCGCAAGTTTCCGGTACTGACCGATATCGGGCCTGGATCCGAGGGAGGGCGAGGCAGTGAGCGAGCCGGCCGCACCAACGCTCAGCGAGCTCCTCCGTACCTTCCGTACGCGTGCAGGCCTGACCCAGGCCGCCCTCGCCGAGAAGGCCCGCCTCAGCGAACAGGCCATCAGCGTCCTGGAACGCGGCACCCGCAGCCGGCCCCGGATCGACACCATCCGTTCACTGACCGTTGCCCTCGCGCTGTCGCAGAGCGAAGCCGACCAGTTCCTCGCCGTTGCCCGCGGCAAGAACCAGGGCACAGCCGCGCGGAGCGTCGGGCCGTCCGTGGCCCTGGGCAAACAAACGGTGCCATGGCAGCTCCCTCCGGCGGCACGAGACTTCACCGGCCGAGCCGCCCAGCTCGATGCGATCCTCTCTGTCCTGCGCAATCCGACGGGGACCGGGCCGGTCGCCCTGGTCGCGATCACCGGCATGGGTGGGATCGGCAAGACCGCGCTTGCGGTACAGGCCGCACACCGCCTGACCGACAGCTACCCGGACGGGCACCTCTATCTCAATCTCCGTGGCTACGGACCAGGGGAACCGATGTCCGTCACGGACGCACAGCGGCAGTTGCTGCGATCCCTCGGCCTCGATCCACAGGAGGTCCCCGAAGACATCGACGAGGCTGCCGGCGTGCTGCGATCGCAGCTCGCCGGTCGCCGGATGCTGGTGCTGCTCGACAACGCGGCCGACGCGCAGCATGTCCTTCCATTGCTGCCGGGGAGCCCTGGGTCGTCCGTGATCATGACGAGTCGTGGGTCACTGATGACGTTGCCCGGCGCGCGTCAGATTCATCTCGACGCGTTGTCGGAGTCCGAGTCTGTCGAACTCCTCGCCGGCGTCATCGGGGAGGAGCGGGTCATGGCGGAGCCCGACGCAGCCCGGAGCCTGGCCGGCATCTCAGGTCGCCTGCCGCTCGCCGTCCGTCTGGTCGGCGGGCGATTGGCCACCCGACCCAACTGGCCGATCCAGTACCTCGTCGCGCTGCTCGAGGACGAAGACCGTCGGTTGGACGGCTTCGGCTCCGACGAGACCGGTGTACGCGCCAGCATCGAGAGCTCGGTGGCCTTCCTCGAGGGCAGCGAACGCCCCCTCGACCGGGAGGCGGCCCTGTCCCTGCCGCTGCTCAGCATTCCGGACGGCTCCGACCTGGCCATCCCGATCGCCACCAGCCTGCTGGAGCTGCCATCCAGCCGAACCGAGGCCATCCTCGAACGGCTCGCCGACCTCAACCTCCTGGAGGCCGTTGCTCCCGAGCGCTATCGCCTGCACGACCTTATTCGTGCCTATGCGCGCGAACGCGTCGAGGAGACCCTCGATGCCGGCCAACGCGATGCGGCGCTCGAACGCGTGCTGGGTTTCTACGCGGAGTTCGGCTGCACCGTCCAGAGCATGACCCATCCGACGAGCCCTCGCATCGCCCTCGCGAGAGCGGCCTTCACGCCACCGTCACCTGGCGCGGATACCGAGGCAGCGCTGAACTGGCTCGATGCCGAGCAATCGAACCTCATGGATCGCTACCACCAGGCGATGACCACCTCATTGGCCACGGCCTCGATCATTCCGGAGCTCACGCTGGCATTGTTCGGCTACCACGAGTCTCGGTCGCGGTGGGTGGAGATGCACGAGATGTGTCACGACGCTCTCCGTATCGCCACGACGTCCGGGTTGCACTCGATGGCGGCCTGGTTGCAGCACGACCGCGCCATTCCCGAGGTCGAGAACGGGAGCCTCGAAACCGCGGCGGAGTATCTCCTGCGCGCGCTGGAGATGTTCCGGGACCTGCCGGACCACTACGGCCAGGCCCGTTGCTGCACCTCGGCGGCGCATGTGCTCGGGAGAATCAACCGAATTCCGGAAGCGATCCAGCTCGCGGCGGAAGGCCTCGAGCTCAGCCAGCAACTCGGAGACACCACGGTGGAGGGAGTCGCCTACGTCGCCCTCGGCGGCCTCTACGATCGCAGTGGCGACAAGGCCCGGGCCGATGACGCGTTCCAGCGAGGTATCGCGCTGGCCGAAGTGGCAGGCGATCTGAGGTCGGTCGCAAAGCGGCATCTCAACGCCGGTTTCTCGCATCTTCTCGTCGGCCGGCTCGACGAGGCCGTCGAGCCGTTGAGGGTCAGCTTGCAGGTCGCCCGGCGCGCGAAGAACAAGGAACTGCAGTCACAGTCCCTGCACTGCCTCGTGGCGGTGTACGCCAGTCAGGGCGAATTCCGGCGTGCCGCCGACCTCTCCGAAGAGGCCATCGAGCTGATCCGGCCGCTCAACAATCGATTGCGGCTCGGGTATTTCACCGTCGAGCTCGGCAAGATCTACGCCGCGGCTGGCGACCATGCCACCGCCGCACAGTATCTCGAGAACGCCATCAGCCTTCTGGAGAACATCTCACCGCATTTGCAGACCGTCGCCGGCGATTTGCTCGAACTCACCCGGCGAGGCGGGCCGTATACCTACAGCTTCGACGAATCGCAGATCCGCTGAGTGGAAACCGCACCCGGCCCGGGACAGGAACCGTCAGTCGGTGGTTGTGGTTTCTACCTGGATTTGGGTGAGGCGGAGGAGGATTTTCTGGCGGAGGGCGTCGGGGGCGTGGTCGGAGCCGCAGGAGCGGTGGACCAGGTTCTTGACGCAGCGTTCCAGGTCGTACTCGTCGAGGCAGGGGGCGCACTCTTCGAGGTGCTGGCGGATCTCCTCGGAACTGGCGTCCTCGAGTTCGTTGTCGATGAAGACGTACACCCGCTGCAGGATCTCCCCGCAGTCGACGTCGTGGGGCTCGCCGCAGCTCACGACTCCTCCTTCTGCGCGGCTCCGCCGGTGGTCGGCGGGGTCGCGTCCGTGCTCTCGTCGGGCGCGGGGATCAGGCCGCGCTCCCGCGCGTAGTCGCCGAGCAGGTCACGCAGCTGGCGCCGGCCGCGGTGCAGCCGCGACATCACCGTGCCGACCGGTGTGCCCATGATGTCGGCGATCTCCTTGTAGGCAAAGCCCTCGACGTCGGCGAGGTACACGGCCAGCCGGAAGTCCTCCGGGATGGCCTGCAGCGCCTCCTTGACGTCGGAGTCGGGCAGATGCTCGAGGGCGACCGCCTCGGCCGACTTGAGGCCGCCGGGAGTGTGCGACTCGGCGGCGGTGAGCTGCCAGTCCTCGATCTCCTCGGTCGGCGACTGCGTCGGCTGACGCTGCCGCTTGCGGTACCCGTTGATGAAGGTGTTGGTCAGGATCCGGTACAGCCACGCCTTCAGGTTGGTGCCCGGCGTGAACTGGTGGAACGAGCTGTACGCCTTCGCGAAGGTGTCCTGCACGAGGTCCTCGGCGTCGGACGGGTTGCGGGTCATCCGCATCGCCGCGGCGTACATCTGGTCCAGGAAGGGCAGCGCTTCGCGCTCGAACCGCGCGGTGCGCTGCTCGGGTGTCTCGGTCGTGGTGGGAGTCGGCATCGGGATCGAGAATACCGGGGTCTTCGCGGTCGTCCGCTCCGGAGCCACCCTCGTCGCCATCATGTTCGTCACAACACGCCCGGCCGCGGGGGCATTCCCCGCCCGCGCACCGGTCGTTATCCGGACACCTCGCGGACCACCCATTCGAACACGGCTTCGACCAGCAGGTCGTACGTCTCCTGCTGGTCGAGCTCGGCCCGCTTCGGCACCTTGAACGAGTGGTCGGCGTCGGGCACCACGGCCATCTCGGTCAGCGGCGGGAACTCCTCCGGCGTCCCGAACGGGTCCCGCTCCCCCTGCACGACCAGCGTCGGCAGCCCGGCGCCCTGGAGCTCGTCGACGCGCGACTTCTCCGGCTTGCCGGGCGCGTGCAGCGGAAACGCCAGTGCCAGTACGCCGGACGCGCCCAGCCTGCTCGCGGTCCGGCAGGCCACGCGGGCGCCGGCGCTCCGCCCGCCGATCACCAGCGGCGTCCGCACCCGGAGCTGCCCGATGATCGCGATCCAGGCCTCGTCGAGGATCTTTGGCGCCGGGGCGAGCTTGCGGCCGGCCCGGCGCCAGGGCTGTTCGATCAGGAACACGTTGATGTCCTGTTTCGGCAGCCGCGCGGCCAGTGCGGCCAGGTCGCCCGACTCGATGCCGTTCCCGGCCCCATGACCGAGGGCCAGCGTCGCCACCGGCCGCCGGGCGCGGTGCGCCAGGATCCGGGCCTCTCCGTGCGGCGTCCCCACAATCCGTTCGTCGGTCACCCGCCCCATCCTGTCACCCGGACCGGTGAACGGCGGCCACGAAACTCAGAAGCAGCGAACTCGGCAGCACCGACGCTCAGAAGAGTGTGCTCGAGGCGTCCTGCGGGTCCTCGCCGTCCGGCGGCAGCGGGTCGAGCAGGTGCGGGCCGTTGTTCTTCACGGAGCTGACCGCCTTCGAGACGGCGTACGCCTCGAGCCGCCCCGGCGCGGCCGGGACCAGCAGCTCGAGCAGGTCCTCGGTGTTCGAGGACAGCGGGTCGAGCCAGGCGTCGTACCGCTCGCGCTCGACCAGCAGCGGCATCCGGTCGTGGATCCGGCCGAGGTCGTCGGTGGCCGACGTGGTCAGCACCGTGCAGGTCCACAGCCAGGCGTCGTCGCGCTCGGGGTCCTCGACCGACTTGTCCCGCCAGATCTCGTACAGCCCGGCCATCGCCAGCACGCTGCCGTCCGGCGGATGGATGAAGTACGGCTGCTTGACCGGCTTGCCGTTCACCTTCTCTTCGGCGGTGTACCACTCGTAATACCCGTCGGCGGGCAGGATGCAGCGCCGGGTGGCGAACGCCTTCTTGAACGCCGGCTTCTCCGCGACTGTCTCCATCCGCGCGTTGATCAGCCGGTTCCCGATCGAGGTGTCCTTGGCCCAGGACGGCACCAGCCCCCACTTGACCGTGGTCAGCTTCCGGACGGTGGTGTCGGGCTGCTCGCGGTCCTTCCGTTCGACGACCGCGATCACCTGTTTGGTCGGCGCGACGTTGTAGTCCGGTTCGAGTTCCTGGACGGATTCGCGGACGTTGCCCGACTCGATCTCGAACTCCGTGACGAGATCGGACGGGTCCCGGCTGGACGCATACCTTCCGCACATGCCCCCAGCCTATGACTCGGCCTATGACTCCGGCCTATGACTCCGGGCGAACTTCCCGGGGCGACCTGCTGTCAGACTGCTGAGCGATCCGACAGTGACCAGTAAGGAGCCAACGCGTGCGAGTCGCGGTGCTGTGCGGCGGGGAGAGTTCGGAGCGTGACGTGTCGCGCTCGTCGGGCTGGGCGGTGGCCCAGGCGCTGACCGGGCGCGGCCACGACGTGGTGCTGATCGATCCCGCCGCGGAGGAGCCTGTGCTGGCGGATCCCGTGCCCGCGGACGCGGCCGTCGTACGAGTGCCGACAGAGCCGCCGGCGCAGGCCGAGCGGGCGCTGCTGGGACAGCGGATGTACGCCGCTCTCACCGGCGGCCCGGTCCTGGAGCACCTGCGGCGCGCCGACCGGGTGTTCATCGCGCTGCACGGCGGCTGGGGTGAAGACGGCCACGTGCAGGCGCTCCTCGAGCTCGCCGGCATCCCGTTCACGGGTGCGAGCAGCGACGTGTGCGCCGTCGCCTGGCACAAGGGCCGTTGCCAGGCGGTGCTGGAGGCTGCCGGCGTACCGGTACCGCCACGGGTGATCTACAACCCGGCCGTGCAGCCGGAGCCGCCGACCGAGGTCAAGCAGTTGCTCGAGGGCGGCCCCGTGGTGGTGAAGCCGGTGGCCGAGGGGTCCAGCGTCGCCGTCCGCAAGGTCGACTCGCTGGACGAGGTCCGCGGCGACGGCGAGGTGCTCGTCGAGCCGTTCCTCGGCGGCCGCGAGTTCACCGTCGCCGTGATCGGTACGACGACGCTCCCGGTGGTCGAGATCGAGCTGACCACGGCGGTCTTCGACTACGAGGCGAAGTACCAGCCGGGCGCCGTCCGCGAGATCTGCCCGGCCGACATCACCCCCGAGTTCGCGACGCGGCTGCAGGAGCTCGCGCTGCGGGCGCACCAGGCGCTCGGGTTCGGTACGACGTACTCGCGCGCCGACTTCCGCTGCGACGCCGCCGGTACGCCGTACTGCCTGGAGGTCAACGCACTGCCCGGACTGACGCCCGGCAGCCTGGTCCCGGTCGCCGCGAAGGGCGCGGGGACGACCTACGCCGAGCTGGTCGAACGGTTGCTGACGGCAAGCGGCGGCGGATCGCCCACCCCGTGTTAGGCGATCCGCCACCGGTCTGATGCGCCCGGGCGCCCCCCTGTAGGCGCCCGGACGCAGGTCTCAGGGTCTGGCCAGCTCGTCGAGCAACCTCCCGGCCATCGCGTCGGTGCCGGGCAGGCCCTCGATCCAGATCCGGGCGAGCTGGGGTACGTCGGTGTCCAGCCGCCACTGGGTGATCAGGGCTCGTACCGTCGCGACCTGCTCCGGCAGGTTCGGCTCGCGGCCGACGAGCGCCGCCGCGCGGCGTGAGCCGACGCGGCCCAGTACGTCACCGCCGCAGAACACGATCCGCAGGCACTCCGCGACGTCGACGAGGCGGAGCTCGCGGTCGAAGGGCGACGTCCCCGCGGGATTGAGCGGCTCGACAACCACCAGTGCGTGGGTCTGCGGTACGGAAGTTCCACGGAAGTCCGCCTCTCGGTAGAGCTCGCCGAGCCGGGACCGCAGGTGCGCCAGGCTGGACAGCCCGGTCAGCGGGTCCTCGCAGGACAGCGAATGCAGGTAGACGAGCGAGGCCTCGGCCCAGCTGGAACTGAGTGCGCGTACCGCTGCGAAAGCCGGCTCGCCCCCGGCGATCGAGCGGTACAACGCACTCAGCCCATCAAGTGCCTCCACCAGCGAGACTCCATCTGCCGCCAGGCGGCGTCCGGTCTCGTCCGACGCAGGCACGACATCGGCACCGTCCCGGAGCGCCTCGGCGATCGCGAGATAGGCGCTGTGGTCGGTACCAGCTGTGCCGTGCGGATCCCTCCGCCCGCACGGTTGCCCACTTGACGACGCCTCCGGCGCGAGCCGGGCGGGCGACCCCGCCAGGTTCAGGGACTTGGCCGGACGCAGGTCGAGCCGTCGACGGATGTCCGCGAACAGCGACATGGTCCTCCTCAACTAGCCCCGTCAGTCTCCCGACCGGTCGGCCGGAAGCGTCGTACGCCGATGAGACAGACCCGGGCGGAGTTCATGACGCGGATTCGCCGAACTTTTTTCCGGCGTAACTTCCGGGCTGGTGATCTCGTCAGGAAAGAGGCACAGTTCCGCGTCAGAGATGATGCGTGCGGCCGTCACACGTGGGAGCCTTGTCCTCGGCAACGAAAAGTGACGCACCGTCACGTAGCCGCACAGAGAGTCGTCAGAGAACCCACGGGGGAGATGAATGGAGACGCCGGCCGGCCAGCCCGACGCCCAGTCGGACGTGCTGAGCGACGCCGAGCTGATCGCGCGCGTCCGCAACGGCGACCTGGAGGCGTACGGCGAGCTGTACGCCCGGCACCAGCACGCCGCCGAACGGATGGCCCGCCAACTGGTCCCGGCGAACGACGCCGACGACCTGGCCAGTGACGCGTTCGCGAAGGTCCTGGACGCGCTGCGCGCCGGTGGCGGCCCGGACGTCTCCTTCCGCGCCTACCTGCTGACCACGGTACGGCGGGTGCACGTCGACCGGATCCGCTCCGGCAAGAAGGTGCAGACCACCGACGACATCGCGGCGTACGAGCGGGAGCCGGAGACCTTCGACGACCCGACGGTGACGGGCTTCGAGAGCGGCGCGGCGGCGAAGGCGTTCGCCAGCCTGCCCGAGCGCTGGCAGGCGGTGCTGTGGCACACCGAGGTCGAGGGTGAGAAGCCGGCCGCGATCGCGCCGCTGCTCGGCCTGACCGCGAACGGCGTGTCCGCGCTCGCCTACCGCGCCCGCGAGGGCCTGCGCCAGGCGTACCTGCAGCAGCACCTGGCCGACGTGGCCGGGGACCGGTGCCGCTGGACGACCGAGCGCCTCGGCGCCTACGTCCGCGGCGGCCTGACCAAGCGCGAGAACCGGAACGTCCGCGAGCACCTGGACGACTGCGCCAAGTGCACCGCGGTGTACCTCGAACTGGTCGAGGTCAACAGTGCGCTGCCGGCGCTGCTCGCCCCGGCCCTGCTGGGTACGGCGGGCCTCGGCTACCTGGCCGCCGCGTCGGGGGCGAAGGTCGGCCTGGTCGGCTTCTTCGTCACCGGCTGGCGCAAGGTCACCGAGAACAGCACCCGCACCGCCGCCGGTGCCGGCGCGGTGGTGGTCGTCGCGGTCGCCGCCGTCCTCGCGGCGATGGCGCTCACCGGCAACGACACTCCCCCGGCCGCGATCAACCAGCCGAAGCCGCAGCCGACCCAGGCCCAGCCGACACAGCCGACGCAGCCGCCGAACCCGACCCAGCCGCCGGTCAAGCCACCCGTCAAGCCGCCGGTGAAACCGCCGGCGTCCAACCCGACGCAGGCGCCGACCACCGCGCCCACGACCCAGCCGACCACCGCGCCCACCAGCGCGCCGACGAGCGCTCCAACGAGTGCGCCGACCCCGACACCGACCCCGACTCAGACCACCCCGGTCCCGACGCCGACCCCGCCGAAGCCGACCCCCACGCCGACGACGCCGGTGCTGGACGAGGGGCTGGTGACGATCAGCATCCCGCGCGGCGGCGGCAGCCCGATGCTGCAGGAGGGCCCGTCGGTCCGGTCCGAGCAGACCAAGGCGGACGCCGGCATCCGGTTCGTGATCACGATCAAGACCCCGCCCGCGAACACGAACCCGGTGGTGATCGGGCTCAAGTACGGCGCCGAGCTGTCCTGGCCGCTGGGCACGAATCCGCCCGGCTGGACCTGCGCCCAGGCGTCCGGCAGCTGCACGGCGACCGACCCGGCGAACCCGAAGCCGCTGACGGTCACCTTCGACGCCCCGACCGGCGGCTCGGCCGCGGACCGGACGTTCACGGTCACGGCGAAGACCGGCCGGCTGTACGACTCGGACGCGGCGACCGTCGAGGCCAAGCCGAGCACCGACGAGAACCTGCTGAAGATCGTCGACGGCAAGGCCGATCCGGACGTGCACCACCGGATCCTGACCGTTGCCCCACGCACCAACCGCGGCAGCGTGACGCTGAAGATCACGTACGGCGACGCGCTGGAGTGGCCGATCGCGGCCAGTCCGGCCGGCTGGAAGTGTTCCCCGAAGACGTCGACGTGTACGGCGGCCAACCCGGACAAGCCGGCGCCGCTGCCGGCGGACTTCGCCGTACCCGACAAGTCGTCGGCCGGGGCGCGGACCTACAGCGTGACGGCCAAGGCGGACCTGGTCAGCGACACCGACTCCGAGGTCCTGCCGGGTCTCAGGCAGGACGAGTCGCTGCTGCAGATCCTCACGCCGACCCCGCACGACGACCCGAATCCGTTCGTCTACAACAGGTTCCTGAAGGTCAACGGCGCGCAGGGCCGGCCGGTGGAGCTGGAGATCTCGTGGGGACGCAACCTGGCGTTCATGCCGTCGTTCGACCTGGGCTGGACGTGTGAGCGCAGCAGCGACATCCGCCGGGCGACCTGCCGGACGAACAACTACAGGAAGCCGCTGAACTCGGAGTGGAACGCCTGGTTGCCCGGCAGTGGCTCGAGCAACGCGATCACCGTGTACGCGCGGGTCGGCGGCCGCGAGGACACCGACAGCGCGCAGATCCCGCCGTCGTCCACCCGGCGGTGAAATCGGGTTGCCGGGTCCCTTATTCTGGTGATGTTCGCGTCGACGGAACCAAGTAGCGCCGTACGTCACGTCCGAGAGAGTCGCCGGTAGCTGGGAAGGCGGCACGTGAAGCGGTGGCGAAGACACTCCTGAGCGACTGCAGTGCAAGAGGCCGGACCGACCTGGTCCGGTGAAGGTGTGGTGGCACCGCGAGATTCCCCTTCGCCCACACCTCCGGGGTTCGAGAACAGACCTGGAGGTGAAACAGCGATGCGCATTCTCAGCCATGAGATCCCCTCAGCAGTGGGCCAGTCCGTCACGGTGGCCGGCTGGGTGCACCGAAGACGACGGCTCGCCGCCGTCGGGTTCCTGATCCTGCGCGACCGGTCGGGCCTGGCCCAGATCGTCGTGAAGGGCGGACAGGAGCAACTGGACGAGCTGACCGAGGAGACCGTGGTCCAGGTGACCGGCACGGTCGCCGCGAACCCGCAGGCGCCGGGCGGCGCCGAGATCGTCGACCCGGTGATCGAGCCGCTGACCGAGCCGGCCGCGACGCCGCCGATCGAGCTGTGGCGTCCGGCCGTCGGCGCCGGGCTACCGGTGATCCTCGACAACGCGCCGGTCGCGCTGCGGCACCCCGCCGTACGGGCGGGTTGGGAAATCGCCGCGGCGGCGCTGCACGGGTTCCGGTCCGCGCTGGACGGGCAGGGCTTCACGGAGATCCAGACGCCGAAGATCGTCGGTACGGCGACCGAGTCCGGGGCGAACGTGTTCGCGCTGGACTACTTCGGCGGGCCGGCCTACCTGGCGCAGTCGCCGCAGTTCTACAAGCAGACGATGGTCGGGGTGTTCGAGCGGGTCTTCGAGGTCGGGCCGGTGTTCCGGGCCGAGCCGCACGACACGGTCCGGCATCTCGCGGAGTACGTGTCGCTGGACGCCGAGTTCGGGTTCGTCACCGACCATCGCGACGTCCTCGCCGTACTGCGGTCCGTGATCGCCGGCATGTTGTCGGCGGTCGAGACGCGGGCCGGCGGTGCGCTGGAGCGGCTCGGGGTGACGGTGCCGGAGATCCCCGTCGACGTACCGGTGGTGCACTTCACCGAGGCGCTGAAGATCGCCGGGGCGGACCCGGAGGAGCCGGACCTGGCGCCGGCGGACGAGCGGGCGGTCGGCGAGTGGGCGCTGCGCGAGCACGGCAGCGACTTCGTCGCGGTCGAGGGCTACCCCATGGTGAAGCGGCCGTTCTACACGCATCCGCAGCCGTCGGACCCGCGGTGGTCGAATTCGTTCGACCTGCTGTTCCGCGGCGTCGAGCTGGTCACGGGCGGCCAGCGGCTGCACCGGTACTCCGACTACGCCGCGGCCCTAGCGGCGCGCGGCGAGGCGCCGGACGCGCCGGCGTACAGCTCGTACCTGCAGGCGTTCAGGCACGGGATGCCGCCGCACGGCGGGTTCGCGATCGGGCTGGAGCGGTTCGTGGCGCGGCTGACCGGGGCGGAGAACGTCCGCGAGGTCACGCTGTTCCCGCGCGACCTGCACCGGTTGACGCCCTGATGGAGACCACCGCGTCGGTTGTCGCCGAGCTGAACGTTGCCCTGGGCACCGACTATCGGGTGATCCGGCAACTGACCGGTGGCCTGCAGTCGACGGCGTACGAGCTGACCGGCGGCGTCGTCCTCAAGTGGACGGACAACCCGGACTGGGCGCCGCGGGTCCGGAAGGCGGCCGAGCTCGTCCGCCGGGCCCGCGCCGCCGGCTACCCCACGCCCGCCTGGCTCGCGGTCGGCACGACGGCCGCCGGGTCGCCGTACCAGCTGCAGGAGTTCGTCGCCGGGAGTGCGCCGAAGCTCGACCACGCGCTGGCCAGGCAGCTGATCGAGGTCTGCGAGCTCCAGCGGGACCTGGTCCCGGAGGATCACGAGGTGGGGTGGTCCGGCTGGTCACACGGCGTCGTCTTCGACGGCTGGGACGGCGTCTGGGAACGGGTGCAGGGGTACGACGGCGAGGCCGCCGGGCTGCTCGAGCGGTACGGCGAGTTGTGCCAGCCCTACAAGGACGACGACCTGCCCCGGCACGACTTCGTGCACGGCGACCTCAACATGGGCAACGTGCTGGCCGCCGACGGGCGGATCACCGGCATCGTGGACATCGAGGCGGCCGGCGGCGGGGCGCGTGCGTACGACCTGGTCGCGCTGGCGGCCTCCGCCGCGCGCGACGGCGCGGACCCAGGTGTGGACGAGTTGTTCCTCGAAGCGGCACTGCGAGCGAACGGGCGGGCGGCCGTCGCGGTGTGCGCGGCGGCTGCGTTCGCGAGTGTCGCGGAGTTCGTCCACGAGCGGTCGACGTACTCACAGGAGCGGGTGAACCACGGGGGCCGGCGGTTGCTCGAACTGCTGGATGCATGATGTGCGCATGCTGAGCGAGCTGGAGCGGGCCGTCCTGGACGCGGTCGACGACGAGCGGATCGTCGCGGAACTGCGGGAGCTGGTGCGGATCCCGAGCGTCGACGGGACCGTGGCCGAGGTCGAGGTGCAGGCGTGGTGTGCGGAGCGGCTGCGCGCGCTGGGAATGACCGTGGACCACTGGCAGCTCGATGTCCCGGGGCTGAGCGCCGACCCGGAGTTCCCCGGGATGGAGGTCGAGCGGCCCGAGGCCTGGGGTTGTGTCGGGGTGCTCGGCGGCGACGCGACACCGGGGCTGATCCTCAACGGGCACGTGGACGTCGTACCGGGTGACGCGTTCGACGCGGTCGTCGAGGACGGCGTCATGTGGGGCCGGGGGACCTGTGACATGAAGGGCGGGGTCGCGGCGGTCCTCGGTGCGGTGGCGGCGGTCGTTGCCGCTGGCGTCCAGCTGCGGAAGCCGCTGGCGGTACACACCGTGATCGGTGAGGAGGACGGCGGCCTCGGCGCGTTCGCCACCCTGCGGCGCGGTCATCGCGGGGAGGCGTGCCTGATCGCGGAGCCGACCGCCGGCTCGGTCATCCCCGCGAACTCGGGCTCGCTGACGTTCCGGCTGGAGGTGCCGGGGCTTGCCACCCACGGCTCGACCCGCAGCCGCGGTGTCAGCGCGATCGAGAAGTTCACCGTGATCCAGACCGCGCTGCTGGAGCTCGAGCGCGAGCGCAACCGGGACCCGCATCCGCTGCTCGCCCACCTGGACCTCGCGAACCCGCTGTCGGTCGGCACCATCGCGGCCGGCGACTGGGCGAGTACCGTGCCCGACCACCTGGTGGCCGAGGGCCGGTACGGCGTCCGCCTGGGTGAAGGGGTCGCGGACGCGCGGGCCGCCTTCGAGGCCGCGGTCGCGGAAGCCTGCGCCAAGGACGACTGGCTGCGTGAGCACCCGGTCGTTGTCAGCTGGCCAGGCGGTGAGTTCGCCTCGGGGCTGCTCCCGGACGGGGACCCGCTGCTCGCGGACACGCTGCGGGCGGTGGCCGACCTCGGTAGCGGGACGCCGACGGTCATGGGTGCGCCGTACGGCTCTGATCTGCGGCAGTACGCGGCGGCAGGCATTCCGACGCTGCAGTACGGCCCTGGTGACGTCCGGTACGCCCACGCCGCGGACGAGCACGTAGTACTGGCCGACGTACTGGCCGCTGCTCGGGCGTATGCGCTCCTGGCTGTCCGTCGCTGCGGTTGATACAAATCCACCATGGTGCCGCTACGGGGACGCTCCGCGGAGCTCGGCAAGCTCCTGGACGCATTGCGTGCGGCTGCCAACGGACGGGCCTCGCTGGCGGTTGTCAGCGGCGAGCCCGGTATCGGCAAGTCCGCGCTGCTGGCGGCCGCTGTGGAGCAGGCGGAGCGGCAGGGGTTCCTGGTCGCGAGTGCGGCGGCGTATCAGACCGACAACATCAGCCCGCTCGCCTCGCTGGCACCAGCACTGCGGGCCGGTGCGGAGCCGCTGATCGACACCGAGCAGTTCCTGGAGCTGGCCAGCCTCAACACCCAACCGCTGTGGCTGGCCGAGCGGCTGGCTGACCTGATCGGCCGCCGGCTGGCCGGAGTACGCGCGCTGATCGTGCTGGACGACGCCCAGTGGGCTGACCCGCTCACGGCGTTCGTACTGCGGGTTGTGGTCGCCCGGTTGTCCGCAGCGAACCTCCTCTGGTTGCTGGCCACCCGCCCGAGCCCTGGTGGTACGACGGACCAGCTGATCGAGGCGGTCAACGTACCGGTGCACAACATCCCGCTGGCGCCACTGACCGCCGAGGCGATCCAGGACCTCGCTGCGGACCGTTTGAACCACCCGGTCGACCCGTCGCTCGCAGTACAGCTGGCTGGTGTGCAGGGCATCCCGTTCCTGGCCGAGCAGCTCATCGCGGGTCTGTACCTGGGCGACAGTGACCTGTCCACCGGGCTGATCGAGGGCGTCCGTCGGCGTACCGGCGAGCTGTCCGAGACCAGTCGGGAGCTGGTGCGGACCGCCGCTGTCTTCGGCAGCGAGTTCCGCCTCGAGGATGTCGCCGTACTGATGGCCGCACCGATCGCCAGGCTGGCCGCGCCGCTGGAGGAGGCGATCCAGGCGGGCCTGCTGACCGACGCTGGTTCGGTACTGCGATTCCGGCATGAGCTGCTGCGCTCCGCCGCGCTGGCCGACGTACCGCCGTCCGCTCAGCGGGCGCTGCACGGCGCGATCGCGAACCAGCTGATGTCGGCGGGGCGCGGTGCGGCGGCTGCGGCACCACATGTCCTCGCGGTGGCGCAGTCCGGCGACACGACGGCTGTGGCAACGCTGAGGGAGGCTGCGCGAGACCTGGTGGCGACCATGTCGACCACGGCGGCCGAGGTGATCCAGGAGGCGTTCGACCTGACCCGCGTGGACGATCCGCTGCGTGCGGAGGTCGGTGTGGACGTGGTGAGCGTCCTGCTCGCCGCCTGGCAGTACGACCGCGCCAAGGCCTTCGCCGACGACCTGCTGAGCGGCACTGCGCTCTACCACGGGCCGGTCACACCTGAACTGCAGGCGACGCTCCGCCTGCACCTGGCGCCGTACCAGTGGGCCAGCGGGCGACTGGACGTGCAGGAGCTCTTAGTCCCCGCTGCCCCGCCGCAGCTGGCCGAGAGACTTGCCGGCTACCGCGCACTAGCCGGTGCAGAACTGATGGCGACAGCAACCGACGCGACCGCGCAGGCCCTGCTGCAGGTGGCCGCGGCCGAGCGGGCGCGCGCTGAGGGCAGGTACGCCGACGCTCGCAGCCTGTACGCCGACGCGCAGCAGGCCGAGCCCGCGCTGGGCAGCCTCCCGTCGACGGTGGTCGAGATCGGCGAGCTGTACTGCCGGGCCGAGACCGACGACCTGCCCGCGGCCCTGGAGCGGGTGCGCGAGCTGATGACCGTCGGCGATTCCTGGGCGGGGCCGCAGTTGGCGGTGCTGCGGGCCCGGCTCGAGTACGCGGCCGGCAACTTGCAGCAGGCGGAGGAGGCTGCCAACTCCGGCCTGCGGTGGATGGACCAGCTGCAGGTGAAGGGCCTGACAGCAGAGGCGGAACAGGTGCTGGCTCTGGTCGCGCTGCTGCGTGGCCACCTCACCCAGGCGCGCAAGCTCGCCGGCAACGACCCGACCATCAACGCGTTGCTGGCGATCGCGGACGGCGATGCGAAGGCAGTCGGCCAGCTCGCTGACGCGCCACGGGACTTCCCGGAGCGGGTCGCCGTACTGCTGCAGGCTGACGCACTGGACCAGCTATCGCAGTTGGAGCCTTCCGCAGCTGCCCGGGGTGCGCTTGCGGTTGTGGCTGCGGGCAATGACGTGGAGCAACTGGCTGCGGCGGTTGAGCTCGTGCGTACGGCGCAGCGGCCGTTGCTGCTCGCACAGGCCGAGGAACGGTACGGCCGGGCCGCACTGGAGGCAGGCGACCGCAAGACCGGCGTACCGGCGCTGGAGCGCGCGCTGGACAGTCTGGCTGCGTTGGGCGCGACGGCTCCGGCCGGGCGGATCCAGGCGGTGCTGCAGGCGGCGGGCGTACGTCGGCGTCGCTGGGCCGCCGTACCACCGCGGGCGCAGGCGGGGTGGGAGTCGCTCACGCCGATGGAGCGCCGGGTCGCGTTGCTCGTGGCCGAGGGGCACACGAACCGGTCCGCGGCCGAGGAACTCGTGGTGTCGGCCAGCACGGTCGGGACGCACCTGCGGGCGGTGTTCGGGAAGCTCGGGGTGAATTCGCGGGTCCAGCTCACCCGGCTGGTGCTGGAGCGGTTCGCCCCTCCCCCGAACGCATGAGATTCGGGTGCACGGGGGCTGGTGGACGAGTGATCCGCGGCTGAGAGGTTCACGTGTTCGCTCGATCCGCCGGAGCGGGCCTGCGCGGTTTCCTTCTAGCAAGCAACCGAGAAGGGAAACCGAAGATGACTGACAAGACCCCCACCGTCGTTCTGGTGCACGGCGCGTTCGCGGAGAACTCCAGCTGGTCCGGTGTGATCGCGGAGCTGACCAGCCGCGGCATCCCGGCGATCGCCGTGGCCAACGAGCTGCGCGGCCCCGCCCTCGACGGCAGCCGGGTGGCCGCCCAGGTCCGGGAGATCGACGGCCCGGTCGTCCTGGTGGGGCACTCGTACGGCGGCGCCGTGATCACCGCGGCCGCCAACCAGGCCGACAACGTCGCCGCGCTGGTGTACGTCGCCGCGTTCCTCCCGGAAGAGGGCGAGAGCCTGCAGGACCTGCTGGCGAGCTTCCCGGCGAACGACTTCGCCTCCGGCCTGGTCCCGCACACGCTGCCGACCGCCGACGGCGAGGAGACCTGGCTCGGCATCGACCTGGCCAAGTTCCGGGCGCTGTTCGCGGCCGACGTCGAGGACGCCGAACTGCTCGGCCGGACCCAGCGGCCGATCGCCGCGGCCGCCTTCGACGAGAAGTCCGGCGCGGCGAGCTGGAAGCGGCTCCCGGTCTACGACCTGGTCGCCACCGGCGACGAGGC
Organism: Kribbella sp. HUAS MG21; assembly: GCF_040254265.1. GTDB lineage: Bacteria > Actinomycetota > Actinomycetes > Propionibacteriales > Kribbellaceae > Kribbella. The sequence goes on along the minus strand of NZ_CP158165.1, from coordinate 4,457,420 downwards.
GATCCACCCCGACGGCCAGCGGAAGATGGCCGCCCGCGCGAACGCCACCACGATCGAGGTCGACGGCTCGCACGCGGTCGCCGTCTCCCAGCCCAAGGCCGTCGCCGACTTCATCGCCACCGCCGTCGAGGCGGGTGCGAACCGATGAACCTGCGCCGCCTGACCGCGGCCGTCACCACGGCGGCCGCGGCGGTCCTCGCCCTCACCGGCATCACCTCGGCGAGCGCCCAGACCGAGTACAACCAGACCGAGCACAAGCCGAAGCCGACCGTCGTCCTCCTGCACGGCGCGTTCGCGGACGGCGCCAGCTGGTCCGAGGTGACCAGCCGGCTGCAGCGGGACGGATACACCGTGGTCGCCCCCGCGGTACCGTTGCGCGGGATCGCCGCCGACACGGCGTACCTGCGAGGCGTGCTCGACAACATCGCCGGTCCCAAGGTGCTCGTCGGGCACTCGTACGGCGGTGCGCTGGTCAGCCAGCTCGCCGGCACCAGCGGCGTCAAATCCCTCGTGTACGTCGCCGCGTTCATCCCGCAGGCCGGCGAGACAGTCGGTGCCCTGAACGCGAAGTACCCGGGCAGTGAGATCGGACCGGACACCACCACCACGATCAGCTACCCGGGCGGGGTGGACCTGGTGATGAAGCCGGAGTCGTTCCGCAGGGTGTTCGCCGCCGACCTGCCCGCGCGGCAGGCCGCCGTCCTCGGCGCGTCCCAGCGTCCGGTCGCGGCCGCCGTCTTCGACGAGAAGGTGCCGGCCACGGCGCCGGCAGGGCTCCCGAAGTACGCCCTGGTCCCGACCGGCGACAAGGCGATCGCACCAGCCGCCGAGCTCTGGATGGCGAAGCGCGCCCAGGCCACCACGGTCGAGGTCCCTGGGGCGTCCCATCTGGTAGCGCTCTCGCAGCCGTCGGCAGTGACCCGGCTGATCGAGCAAGCCGCTCGCTGACAACACAGAGGGCCGGACCCGCACGGGGTCCGGCCCTTGTTGGGTGTCAGTCCTCGATCGCCTGGTAGAGGGTGGTCCAGAAGTCGTGCATCAGTTGGATCGCGGACGGGACCGTCGCGCCGACCTGGGTGAGCAGGATGCCGACGAGCTGGTTCTCGGGGTCGGCGTACGTCGATGTGCCGCTGCCGCCGTCCCAGCCGAACTGGCCGACCGGGGCGTAGTCGCCGCGGTACGTGCGTACCGCCATCCCGAAGCCCCAGCCGCCGTGCTGGCCCTGGCCGAACGAGATGTGCACGTTGTCCCGAGCCAGCGCCTCGCGTGCCGTCAGCTGCTCGGCCGTGAGGCGGTTGGTGGTCATCAGCTCCACCGCCGGCCGGGACAGAATCCGCTGGCCCTGGTGCATGCCTTGGTTGAGCAGCATCTTGAAGTAGGCGTGGTAGTCGTCGGCGGTCGAGTTAAGCCCGCCGCCGCCGCTCTGGAACGCCGGCGGGCTGCTGTGCCGGCCGCCGGCGGCCTCGTCCCAGACCTGGAACTCGCCGGTCTGCGGGTCCGGCGCGTACAGCGGAGGCAGCCGGTCGATCTGGTCGGCCGGCACCGAGAACCCGGTGTCCTTCATCCCCAGCGGCTCGAAGATCCGCTCGCGGAGGAACTCGTCGTACGACTGGCCGGTGACCCGCGAGACCAGCACCCCGAGCAGGTCGCTGCTGATCTGGTACTGCCAGCGCTCGCCCGGCTGGTACATCAGCGGCAGCGTGCCGAGGCGGCACATCCACTCGTCCTGCTCCGGCATCGGCACCGGCAGGTTCGGCGTGATGCCCTGCTCGAACAGCGCGGCCATGATCGGCGTACCGATCACCGTCATGTCCATGCCGAGCCCGAACGTCGAGGTCAGCACGTCCCGGACGGTGATCGGCCGGCGCGCCGGCACCGTGTCGTCCACCGGGCTGTCGATCTGCTTCAGGACCTGGCGGTTCGCGAGCTCCGGAAGCCACTCCTCGACGGTGTCGTCCAGCCGCAGCCGGCACTCGTCGAGCAGCACCATCGCCGCCGACACCGAGACCGGCTTCGACGTCGAGGCCATCCGGAAGATCGTGTCCCGCCGCATCGGCGCGCCGCCGTCGTGGCGCAGCGTGCCGAGTGCCTCGACGTGCGGGTCACCGTCGCCGCGGCTGACCAGCGCGACCGCACCGGGGATCTTCCCGGAATCGACGTGCCGGGCCAGTACGTCGTGCAGGCGGCGGAGGCCCGGGGCGGAGAAGCCGTTGGTTGACATGGGTGTCGTGCTCCTTGGTTCGTGGGTGTGGCGGATGGGTCAGAGCGAGCGGGCGACGATGTCGCCGACCGAGGTGGTGGCGCGGATGCTGAGCTCGGCGCCGGCGCCCTCGGTGTTCTTCAGCGCGTTGGTGATCCGGCCGGTGGCGGTGCCGGCGTCGAGCGTGGCCGAGACCCCGGCGGCGGCGACGATCTCCACCACGCCGACCTCGGTCCGCAGTTCGACCGCGCCACGGACGGCCTCCGCGATCCGGATGTCGCCCTTGCTGGTCCGGATCTCCGCCGGACCGGTGAGCCGGCCGACGGTGACGTCGCTCGCGGAGCTGGTGATCTTCGCGCTCGCGGCCTCCTCGACGTCGATCGGGCCCTGGGCGCTCTCGATCACGACCTGGCCGAGGCGGCCGGTCGCCCGCAGGTCCGCGCTGGCCGCCTTCACCTCGGCCTGCGAACCGGCCGGCAACTGCACCGTCACCGCGACGGCGCCGGACGGACCGAAGTACTGGTTCTTCGCGGTGACCGCGATCCGCAGCACGCCGGCGGCGTACTCGACCGTGGTCTGCTCGGCGGCCTTCACGTCGCGGCTCTTCGAGGCGTCCGCGGGGAGCACCTCGACGGCCGTGTCGGTCCGGTCGGTGGCGACCAGCCGGATGCTGCCGGCGGGGATGTCCAGAACCGCGGAGATCGGCTCGGGGGTGTTGTACGTCGTCATCGTGGTGCCTTCCTGGTGGTGTTCGACTGGCTGTTGACACCAAGGTCCAGGAAGGCGCTGACACCGAACCGCCGCCGTGCTGACACGGACGCTGACGCCTGTCAGCCGCGTCTGTCAGAGAACTCGTTCCAGGGCGGCGTGGCCGATCGGGCCCCAGTGGGTCTTGCCGCCGGGGATGCCCTTCTCGCCGTTGATGCCCATCGCGATCAGGAACAGCGCCCGCGTCACCGCCCAGCCGCGCGCCCGCCGTACCGTGGCCGGGTCCGCCCCGTAGGCCTCGAGGAAGCGCTCCGCCTCCGGGAGCAGGATCCAGGCCGACGCCAGGTCGCTCGCCGGTTCACCGGCGCCGATCTCCTCGAAATCGACGATCCCGGCCAGGGTGCCGTCGGCAACGACCACGTTCGCCGGATGGAGGTCGCCGTGCAGCCACACCGGCGGTCCGTCCCACTTCGGCGCCGCGAGGGCGTCCTGCCAGACCGCCTGGATCTCGTCGGCGCGTCCGACGTACGCCTGTACCTCGTCGAAGCCAGGGCTCGGCGGGAGCGTGGACCGGTCGCTGACCGGGGCGTCGGCCGGCGGCTCGGTGTGCAGCGCCCGCAGGAAGCCGGCGAGTACGTCGGCCGCCGCCGGGTCGGTGATCGGCGTACGGTCGGCGGGCTCTCCGTGGACCCAGCTGGTGACCAGCCACGTCTGCGGGAAGCGGTCCGACGGCTCGCCGAGGCGGAGCGGGGTCGGGATCGGCAGCGGGACGCGGGCGGCGAGACCGGGGAGCCAGCGGCGCTCCTTGAGCAGCGGTGTGTCGTATTGGGCGTGCCGGGGAATCCGGACCGCCAGGTCGTCGCCCAGCCGCCACATCTGGTTGCCCCAGCCGCCGTCGACCTCCTGGAGTTCCAGGTCCGCCAGGTCGGGGTGCTGCTCTTTCAAGAGGGTCCGCACGAGTTCCGCATCCATGGAGCGTCAGACGCGTCACACCCGGACCTGGTTGGGAATAGGTCCGCAGAGTGGTCAGTTGCTCACGGACATGCGCATTGATGTGTGGTCCGACGTCGTCTGCCCGTGGTGCTACATCGGCAAGCGGCGGCTCGAACAGGCTCTCGCGGAGAGCGGCGACCAGGCCGAGATCGTCTGGCACAGCTTCCAGCTCGACCCGTCGTCGACGAACGACGACCCCCGCGACCTGGCGACCCGGCTGGGTGAGAAGTACGGTCGCGGCCGCGAGTGGGGCCTGCAGGCCAACGCCCACGTCACCGAGGTGGCGGCCGAGGTCGGCCTCGAGTACCACCTGGACCAGGCGAAGCCGGTCAACACCGTCGACGCGCACCGCCTGCTGCACCTGGCCCGCGACCTCGCGGCGGCCGGTGACGTGCCGGGCGACACGCAGGGCCGCCTCAAGGAGCGGCTGCTCAAGGCGTACTTCACCGACGGCCTCCCGGTCGGTGACCACGCCACGCTGACCGACCTGGCCACAGAGGTCGGGCTGCCCGCGGACCGGGTGCGTGAGGTCCTGGCGGGTACGACGTACGCCGACGACGTCGCGGCGGACCAGGCGCAGGCGGTGGCGTTCGGCGCGAACGGCGTACCGTTCTTCGTCATCGACGAGAAGTACGGCGTCAGCGGCGCGCAGCCCGTGGAGGTCTTCCAGGAGGCACTGCGCCGGGCGAACGCGGACCGCAAGCCGGTCACGCTGATCAGCGCCCCGGGCGCGACCACCGACGGTGACGCCGCGTGCGGCCCGGACGGGTGCCCCATCTGATCGTTCGATTGAGCGGTGGGTACCGGATGTCGTACGAAACGTGGTGTATGAAGGAGGCATGACTGTCGTGCGCGCATTGGCCAGGCCGTTGCTGTCCGTCATCTTCGTCGTGCAGGGCGCCAATGCCGTCCGGAACCCCGAGCCGCTGGTCCCCAAGGCCCAGCCGGTGACGGACCGGCTGGTGCCGCTGGCGAAGCGGGTCGCCCCGCCGCAGGTCAGCGACCGGATCCCCGAAACGACGGCCAACCTGGTCCGGCTGAACGGCGCCGTCCAGGTGCTCGGCGGTCTCGCGCTCGCGAGCGGCAAGGGCCGGCGCCTCGGTGCCTCCGTGCTGGCGGCCTCGCTGGTCCCGACGACGCTCGCCGGGCACGCGTTCTGGCAGGAGAAGGACAAGGACGCCCGCAACCAGCAGAAGATCGCGTTCATGAAGAACCTGGGCGTGCTCGGCGGGCTGCTGCTCGCGGCCGTCGACACCGAGGGCAAGCCGGGCGTCGCCTGGCGGGCCACCCACGGCGCCCGCGCGGCCAAGCGCGAGACCAAGCGCGGCGCGAAGGCGGCCAAGCGCGAGGCGAAGCAGCTGGCACGCGAGGCGCGGCAGGCGGCCAAGCTCGCGAAGGCCGAGCTCCACCTCGGCTGATCGCGATGCCCTAGGCTCAGGGCAGTACTGAACTGAGTCTGAGGAGTGGGATGAGCGAGCAGCAGGGTTGGGCGGCACCGCGGGCCGAAGGAGCGGTGACCGGTCGCGTCACCGTGCCCGGATCGAAGTCGCTGAGCAACCGCGCGCTCATCCTGGCCGCGATCGCCGACGGCCCGTCGCATCTGACCGGCCTGCTGGCCGCGCGGGACACCGCGCTGATGCGGTCCGCGCTGGTTTCGCTCGGCGTAGGCATTTCGGAGAGCGGTACGACGGTCACTGTCACCCCCGGCTCGCTCAAGGGCCCGGCGGACGTCGACTGCGGCCTGGCAGGGACCGTGATGCGGTTCGTCCCGCCGGTCGCCGCGCTGGCGGACGGCGTCGTCGCCTTCGACGGTGACCCCTACGCGCGGGAGCGGCCGATGGGCGTCATCCTGGACGCGCTGCGCACCCTCGGCGTACGGATCGACGACGGCGGCACCGGGCGGATGCCGTACACCGTGTCCGGCACAGGCTCGGTGCGCGGCGGGAAGGTGACGCTGGACGCGTCCGGGTCGAGCCAGTTCGTGTCGGCGCTGCTGCTCGCCGGTGCGCGGTACGACGAAGGTGTCGACATCCGGCACGACGGGAAGCCGGTGCCGTCGCAGCCGCACCTGGACATGTCGGTGGCGATGCTGCGCGAGCGCGGGGTCGCGGTCGACGACGCGGAGCCCAACCGCTGGGTGGTTGCTCCGGGCCCCATCCGGGCCCTGGACACCGCGATCGAGCCGGACCTGTCGAACGCGGCGCCGTTCCTGGCCGCGGCGGTCATCACCGGCGGCTCCGTGACCGTGACCGGCTGGCCGGCGGAGACCACGCAGCCGGGCAATCACCTGGGCGACATCTTCACCCGGTTCGGCGCCGAGGTGACCCGGACCGAGGACGGGCTGACCGTGCGCGGGACCGGACGGGTGCAGGGCTGCGACCTCGACCTGGGCGAGGTCGGCGAACTCTCCCCCGTCATCGCCGCGGTGGCCGCGTTCGCCGACGGACCGTCGTACCTGCGGGGGATCGCGCACCTGCGCAACCACGAGACCGACCGGCTGGCCGCGCTCGAGACCGAGTTCAACGCGCTCGGCGGGGACGTCACGCAACTCGAGGACGGGCTGGCGATCCGGCCGAAGCCCTTGCACGGCGGGCTTTTCCACACGTACGCCGACCACCGGATGGCCCACGCCGCCGCCGTCCTCGGCCTGCTGGTCGACGACCTCCGCATCGAGAACATCGGCACCACCGCCAAGACGCTGCCAGAGTTCCCGGACATGTGGTCGGAGCTCGCTAGCTGATGTCGCGGTACGACGAGGAGGCCCGGTACGACCGGCCCAAGCGGCGCACGCGGCCGCGGACCAAGGACCGCCCCTCGTACGACGACGCCGCCGAGGCGTTCGTGATCACCCGCGACCGCGGCCGCTACACCTGCTGGGTCGACGGAACCGACGGCCGGGAGGTGACCGCGATGAAGGCGCGGCAGCTCGGCCGTACCGGCGTGATCGTCGGGGACCGGGTCAAGCTCGACGGCGACGCGAGCGGCGCCGAGGGCACGCTCGCGCGGATCGTCGAGGTCGTCCCGCGGACCACGCTGCTGCGCCGGTCCGCCGATGACGACGACCCGGTCGAGCGCCCACTCGTCGCGAACGCGGACCAGCTGGTGATCGTCGTCGCGGTCGCCAACCCGGAGCCCCGGACCGGGCTCATCGACCGCTTCCTGGTCGCGGCGTACGACGCCGGCATGCGGCCGCTGCTCTGCCTCACCAAGACCGACCTGGCCGACCCGGACCCGCTGCTCTCGATCTACCGCCCGCTCGGCGTCGAGTCGGTCGCGACCCACCAGGGCGGCGACCTGAGCGCACTCCACGAGCAGCTCCAGGACCGCACCAGCGTGCTGGTCGGGCACTCGGGCGTTGGCAAGTCCACGCTGGTCAACGGCATCATCCCGGGCGCGGACCGGGCCACAGGCATCGTCAACGTCGTCACCGGTCGCGGCCGCCATACCTCGACGAACACCGTCGTACTGCGGCTGCCCGGCGGCGGCTGGCTGATCGACACCCCGGGCATCCGCTCGTTCGGGCTCGCGCACGTCGACCCGGACAAGCTGATCCACGCGTTCCCGGACCTGGCCGACCTCGCCGAGGACTGCCCGCGCGGCTGCACGCACGCCGCCGACGCACCGGACTGCGCCCTGGACGACGCGGTCGCCGAGGGCCGCGCCGACGCCGACCGGGTCGCGTCGTTCCGCCGGCTGCTCGCGAGCCGCGCCGCCGGCAGCTAGTCCTACTTCGGGCCTACTTGGGCAGCTGGCCGTCCCAGACCGCCTTCGCGCCGGCGTCACCGGTGCGGACGGTCTGCCAGATGACCAGTACGCCGACCACCACGACGGCAGCTTGCGTGACGAGCTCCAGCGGGCGGCTCTTCGTTGCCTTCGTCCCCTTGCCGCTGGCGAGCGGCGACGTACCGCCGAGCAGCAGGAACGCGGCCACCGCGACGACCGCGAAGATCAGGCAGAACCAGAACAGCAGGTCGCCGCGCTCCTCGTGCACCGCGACCGCCTTCCCCAGCGTGGGCACCGCCTGCACGAACGCCTCGCCGCTCTCCTTCGCCACGAACGCGACGACCACCGTCCCGAGGCCGAGCAGCAGCGCCGGCCAGCGCAGCAGCCAGCGCCACTTCGGGACCAGCGCGAAGACGATCCCGGTCAGCGCTGCGACCGGCAGCAGCACCACGGCCAGATGGATCACCAGCACGTGCAGTGGCAGGTCTCCGAAGCGCTCGAACATGGACGCCTCCCGGCAGTCGTCAGGACGTGATCAGACACTAATGGCACGTTCAACGACCTCGTTCGGTTCACTGCGCGGCGCAACCGATCCGCAACGTTTCCCGGACACCCAGGCCCCTCCGCGGACGGATCAGGCTAGCCTTCCGGCATGCCTTCGCACACGGATGACCTGCGGCTCGCCCACATCCTGGCCGACGACGCGGACTCGACCACGATGGACCGCTACAAGGCGCTCGACCTGCACGTGGCCACCAAGCCCGACCTCACCCCGGTGAGCGAGTCGGACAAGAAGGTCGAGGACGTGATGCGCAAGACGCTCGCCCGGGCCCGGCCGCGGGACGCGTTCGTGGGCGAGGAGGACGGCACCAGCGGCTGGGGCGTGCGGCGCTGGGTGGTGGACCCGATCGACGGCACCAAGAACTACATCCGCGGCGTCCCGGTCTGGGCGACGCTGATCAGCCTGATGATCGAGGACCAGGTGGTCGTCGGCGTGGTGTCCGCACCCGCGCTCGGCAAGCGCTGGTGGGCGTCGTACGGCGACGGCGCCTGGACCGGCCGGGCGCTGCACTCGTCGCAGCCGTGCCGGGTCAGCGACGTCAGCAAGCTCGAGGACGCCTCGTTGTCGTACGCCTCGCTCAAGGGCTGGGAGAAGATCGGCAAGAAGAACCAGTGGGCCGAGCTGATGGACAGCTGCTGGCGGACCCGGGCGTACGGCGACTTCTGGTCCTACATGCTGGTCGCCGAGGGCGCGGTCGACATCGCCGCCGAGCCGGAGCTGAACCTGTACGACATGGCCGCGCTCGCGATCATCGTCGACGAGGCGGGCGGGAAGTTCACGTCGGTCGACGGCGCCCCCGGCCCGAACGGCCCGAACGCCGTCGCCACCAACGGCCGGCTGCACGACGAGGTGCTGAAACGCCTGGAGTGACCCGGTTTCCCGACCACGTATGGTGGCCGGTATGCCCTTGACGTACGCCATCGCGGAGCAGACGCTCGACAACGGCCTGCGGGTCGTCGTCAGCTCGGACCGCGCCGTCCCGATCGTCGCCGTCAACCTCTGGTACGACGTCGGCTCGCGCCACGAACCGCCGGGCCTGACCGGTTTCGCGCACCTCTTCGAGCACCTGATGTTCCAGGGGTCGCGCAACGTCGCCTCCGGCCAGCACTTCAGCCTGCTGGAGACCGCCGGCGCCAGCCTGAACGCGAGCACCTTCTTCGACCGCACCAACTACTTCGAGTCACTGCCCAGCGGCGGTCTCGACCTCGCGCTCTGGCTCGAGGCGGACCGGATGGGCTACCTGCTCGACGCGGTCAACCAGGAGAACCTCGACAACCAGCGCGACGTGGTGAAGGAGGAGAAGCGGCAGTCGTACGACAACCGCCCGTACGGCGACTCGTACGAGCGGCTGGTCCGGCTCGCGTTCCCCGAGGACCACCCGTACGCGCACATGACGATCGGCTCGATGGCCGACCTGGACGCGGCGTCGCTGGAGGACGTGCACGCGTTCTTCCGCAAGTACTACGGGCCGAACAACGCCGTCCTGACGATCGTCGGCGACGTGTCCGAGGAGGACGCGTTCGACGCCGCCAAGCGGTACTTCGGCCACCTGCCGGCGATCCCGACGCCACCGCCGGCCCCGGACGGCACGATCGGCCCGCTGACCGACGTACGGCGCGACGACGTGGTGTCCGACGTACCGTCCGACCTGGTGACGATGATGTTCCGGCTGCCGGTGGACGGTACGCCGGAGCTCGACGCGGCCGGGCTCGCGCTCGACATCCTCGCCGCCGGGCAGAGCGGCCGGCTGAACCGCCGGCTGGTCCGCGACGAGCAGATCGCGCAGTCGGTGTCCGGTGGCGCGCTGCCGCTGATCGGCGGGGTGTCGTTCGGGACGCTGACCGGGATCGCGTCGGACGGCGTCGACCTGCAACAGGTCGAGGACGCGCTGCTCGAGGAGATCGAGAAGCTCGCGGCCGACGGCGTCACCGAGGACGAGCTCGCGACCGTGCAGGCGCAGGCGGAACGGGACTGGCTGGAGCAACTGGCGACGTGCGCGGGCCGCGCCGACGAGATCTCGCACCACGCGCTGCTGTTCGGCGACCCGAACCGGATCAACACCCGGATCGACCAGATCCAGGCCGTCACGGTCGAGCAGGTGCAGGAGGCCGCGCGGACCTGGATCCGCGCCGCGGGACGCGTGCAGGTCAGCTACCGGCGCAGCGAGACCGCCTCAGCTTCGGGAGGAGAGCAGGAATGAACCAGGTGCTGACGACCCCGCCGCCGGTCGGCGCGCCGCGGCCGTGGAAGTTCCCGGAGGCGGTGACCACGCGGACCGCCGTCGGTACGCCGGTGCACGTCTTCGACCGGCCCGGGCAGTACGTCGCGACGGTCCGCGTGACGATCGCGATGCCGCTGATCGCCGAGCCGCGCGAGCTCGAAGGCGTCGCGACGATCATGTCCCGGACGCTCGACGAGGGCACCGAGCTGCACTCGGCCAACGAGTTCGCGGCGGCCCTGGAGCGGCACGGAGCGGCGTACGGCGTCGATGTCAGTTCGGACGCCCTGCACGTGGAGATCTCGGTGCCGGTGTCGCATCTGGCGCCGGCGGTGCAGCTGCTGGCCGAGGCGATCACGCGGCCCGCGTTCAACCAGGCCGACGTCGGGCGGCACGTAACGATCCGGCTCGGCGAGATCAACCAGGAGCGGGCGAACGCCGGGTACCGGGCCCGTGAGGCGTTCGCGGCGCACCTGTTCGACCAGTCGACGCGGCGCTCCCGGCCGACCGCAGGGACGCCGGACACGATCCGGCCGCTGACGAACGTCGCGGTCGCCGACTTCTACCGGCAGAACATCGGTCCGGAGCGGGCGGAGATCCTGTTCGCCGGGGACGCGACCGGTGTGGACGTCGCCGGGATCATCGACGAGGCCTTCGGCAGCTGGACCTCCGAGGCCGCGCCCGCTCTCGAGACGCCGGAGCCGCTGTACCTCGTCGGCAACCGGGTCGTGCTGGTCGACCGGCCGGGCTCGGTGCAGAGCCAGCTGCTGATCGGCTGCGCCGGCCCGGACCGGCGGGACCCGGCGTGGGGCGCGGCTGCTGTCGCGAACCACGTGGTCGGCGGGACGATCACCTCCCGTGTGGACACCGTGCTGCGCGAGGAGAAGGGCTACACGTACGGCACGCGGACCAGCTTCGCGGCGCCGCGCAAGGGCGGCACCTTCAGCCTCGGAGGCGCCGTACGGACCGAGGTCACCGGCGCCGCGATCGGTGACGCGCTGCGCATCCTGCGCGAGGCCCGCGACGGGCTCACCGAGCAGGAGGTCCAGGAGGCGAAGGACAGCCTGATCCGGACCGCGCCGCTGCGCTACGAGCAGGCCGACTCGGTCGCCCAGCAGGTCGGCAGCAACATCGCGAACGGCGTACCGATCGACTTCGCCGACACGTACCTGACCACGATCGCCGCCACCACCGCTGAGGCCGCGACGGAGGCGTACCGGCGGTACGTCGGTGCCGACGGGCTGCTGGTGGTCGTCGTCGGGGAAGCCAAGGACGTCCGGCCGCAACTCGAGGGCCTCGACCTCGGGGACCTGATCGAGCTGAGCTGAGCTGCTGCTGCCCCGGGTTCCGGCCCGGGGCAGCGACGTCAGCTGGTGATGTAGTTGGAGAGCTGTTCCTTCTCGAACTCGAGCTCGCCGATCCGGGACTTGACCACGTCCCCGATGCTGACCAGGCCGGCGAGATTGCCGTCGACAACGACCGGGACGTGCCGGATCCGCTGGTCGGTCATCAGCCGCATCAGGTTGTCGATCAGGTCGTCGGGCGTACAGGTGTGTACCTCCGACGTCATGATCGCGCTGACGCGGACGTCGCCCGCGTCCGGCGTACCGTTCCACAGCCGCACGATGTCCCGCTCGGACACGATGCCGGCGACCGCGGCCCCGTCCGGGCTGACCACCACGGCGCCGATGTTGTGTTCGGCCAGCAGGGCGAGCAGTTCGGTGACAGTGGCTTCTGGGGAGATGGTGACGACCTGGTTGCCCTTGCCGCGCAGTACGTCGTTGATCTTCACGGAGCCTCCTGCAGATCGAGGACCAATACCCCACGGTAACGGCAAAGCCGCGATCACCCCCAGTGACAACGACGGACAACCGCCCGACCAGGGCCCTCATCGGGCAGGATGGCACCCGGAGGTGGACCGATGGACGTACTGGAGCCGCCACGGGTCACCGAACGCCCGCCGCAGGACTACCTGGGCATCCGGCTGGTGACACCTTTCCGAGGCATGCTCGGCAAACGCAACGACCTACTCGACGAACTGTCCTCATGGCTGGCCAACCACCGGATCGACGACGCAGGCCCGTTCTTCCTACGACTGCACGTAATCGACATGAACGGCCCAATGGACCTGGAAGTCGGCGCAATGACGCCTCCGCCTGTCCGGCCTGCCGACCACCGAGCCCGGGCCGGCGATGGTCGGGTTCGGCCGGGGATGCTGCCTGGTGGTCGGTACGCGACGATGACCTACCGCAATCACTCGCTGCGTGCCAACCGCGCGCTGCTGGAATGGACTGCCGCCGAAGGTCTCGTCCTCGATCGCCGGGAGAGCGCGGCCGGCGACATCTTCGGCTGCCGGTACGAGGCGTACCGCACCGACCCCCGCACCGAACCCCGCAAGACCAAGTGGGAAGTCGAACTCAACCTCCGGCTGGCCGACTGACCCCGCCACATATTCCCGCGCGCCCGCCTACGCCCGCCCGTAGGATCACCTGGTTCAGCCCGCCGGTTGCCAACTCGGGCTGTCCGGCTGCGTTTCGGTTGCGGGGTTGAGGGGGTTTGCTGTGGCTTGGCGGCAGGATCTCGCCGTACTGCGGCATCGGGACGTGCGGGTGTTCGTGTCCGCGCGGTTCATCTCGCTCCTGGGATCGTCGATCGCCCCCGTCGCGCTGGTGTTCGCCGTACTCGACGTCTCACACTCGGCAAGCGCGGTCGGAATCGTCCTCGCCGCCCGCAGCATCCCGAACATCGTGTTCCTGCTGCTCGGCGGCGTGATCTCCGACCGTCTCCCCCGGCACCTGGTCCTCGTCGTGGCGAACAGCGTCAGCGGCCTCACCCAGGTCCTGGCCGCTGTACTCGTCCTCACCGGTCACGCGACAATCTGGCAACTCGCCGCGATCGAGGCCGTGAACGGCGTCGCCGCGGCGTTCGTGATGCCGGCGATGACCGGCATCCTCCCGTCGATCGTGGACCGCGCCGAACTCCCCCAGGCGAACGCAATCGCCGGCTTCGCCCGCTCCGCGGCGATGATCGGCGGCGGCGCGGTCGCCGGCGTCATCGTCGGCCTGACCGGCCCGGGCATCGGCCTCGCGGTCGACGGCCTGACGTTCCTGCTCGGCGCGCTCCTGCTGTCCCGGCTGACGATCCCGCGCATCGAGCGCGCGGCGACCTCGGTTCTGGCCGACCTGCGCGAGGGCTGGCGCGAGTTCGTGTCCCGGCAGTGGGTGTGGGTGATCGTGCTGGCGTTCGCGCTGCTCAACCTGATCTTCACCGCCTGTTACCAGGTCCTCGGCCCGGTGATCGCCGACCGCACCTTCGGCCGCGCCGGCTGGGGCGTGGTGAGCGCCTGCTTCGGCGCCGGACTCGTTGCCGGCGGCATCGTCATGCTCCGCCTGAAGCCGCGCCGGCCGCTGCGCACCGGGATGTTCGGCATGCTCCTCGCGGTCCCGGTGATGCTGTGCCTGGCCTTGGTACCGCAGCTGTGGGCGATGGCGATCGCGGCGTTCGTCCTCGGCATCGGCTTCGACATCTTCGGGATCGGCTGGGAGACCGCACTCGGCCAGCAGGTCCCGATCGACAAGCTGTCGCGCGTGTCGTCGTACGACATGCTCGGCTCGTTCGTCGCGGGTCCGATCGGCCAGCTCACCGTCGGGTACGTCGCCGTCGCGATCAGCGCGAAGGCCGTCGAACTGTACGGCGCCGCGCTGTTCGCCCTGATCACGGTCGCCGCCCTGGTGGTCCCGTCGGTCTGGAACCTGCGCCGCCTCGACGCCTGAACCCGCGTTCCCGGCTACGTCCGCGTCGTACCTGCGTAGGGTGGACGCGTGAGCTCAATCGTTCCAGGCCCGAAGAAGAAGCTCGAGGAAGACATCACCGCGGCCCGCGCCGGCGCCAAACCGCTCGACGCGAGCGACCTCAACCCGTCCGCGCCCCGCCCGGAGAAACTGACCGGCCTGGACGACTGGCCCGAAACCCTCCGCGCCACGATCGAGGCCGAACACACCCGCGTCACCGCCCTCGAAACCAACCGCCGCCAAACCGCCGACCGCGCCGTCCCCGCCCTGGTCCACGGCCTCGACACCCTCCTCTCCGAACTCGCCGACCACCTCAACACCACCAAGCCAGGCCTCTTCACCAAGCCGACCACCCCCGAACCGAACGCCGACATCGCAGCCCTCCTAGGCATCCCACCCGAAGACCTACCCACCACCCCGTCCCGCGCCGACTACCGCACCGCCCAACGCACCATCAAACAACTCCGCTCCCACCTGAAGGACCTGGAGACAACCCCCGACCACGCCCGCCTAACCCGTCTCACCACCTTCCTAATCCGCCTCGCAGTAGTCATGGAAGCCGCCCCCACCCCCACCACCACCCTGACCCCCACAGCCCTAACCCGCTTCACCAACAACTCTCCCGACCCCCAACGAAACGCCACGTTCCCCGAAAAACTCACCACCTGGCAACAAACCCGCCAGTCCCTAACTACCCCCTGACCCCGCCCTCACACACACAACCCAGCGCACCCTCAGCCCACCCGCGCCACCAGCAACCCAACCGACCAGGCACACGAGCAGACCCACCACACCACCGCCACACCACCGCCACACCGCCAAACCACTCTCCCGCCTGCGCACGACCCTGGTCGAAATCACCAGCCACTCGCACCACTAGCCCGACGCCCAGCCACACCGCATCGCCAGCCCTGACGCCCAGCCACACCGCACCGCCAGCCACACCGCACCACTAGCCCCAGCGTCTGGCCACGCCGCACCACCAGCCGCAACGCCCAGCCACACGGCACGACCAACCCGCCCCCGGCCGCACCAACAGCCACCACAAGCCGGGACGACAACACAGCCGAACCCTCCCAGCCACCCCAAACGGCTCAGCGAACTCCTTCCGCCGCTCCCCCATTTCGCCGCGCGACTGCGCCTCCCTCCAACGCGGCTGCAGGACGCCGACGGCCATCCATGGTCAGTACTCGCGCAGTCCGCAGACGACCCGACCGAAACGAGCCACCGAGCGGCCGCTGTCAGATCCCCAGCCTTCACCGCCGTTTCCCCACCGACGACACGACCATGGCCCTCGGCGACGGCCTAGTCGTCGACAGCAAGCCGATGCCCGGCAGTCCGTTAACGCAGCGCAGTTCTCAGCGCAGGTCTTCTCGGGCGCACACGTTCTCGGGCGCACGTGTCCCCGGCGCACGTGCCCTCGGCGCACGACGACCGACCCGCCGCCCTCTCGCCTGGCGTACCTGTGCCTGATGATCCCGCGGGCCCGAACCACACAAGCCGCCGCTCCAGCCAGTCAGCCCGCGACCGCATCCACCGCGTCCGGGGCCGACGGCGCCTCTTCACCCCGAGGAATCACCCGCACACCCGCAACCGACGCCGACGGATTCGACCCATTGCCCGCGCCATCCTCATCACCCCACGGGTTCACCGGCACACTGCCACCCGACCCCGGCGGACCCAGCGCGTCGTCGGTGCCCTCATCACCCCATGGATCCATAACTGCACCCTCCCCGGCAACAGAACGCACCATGCCCTGGGCGGCCGAGTCCCTGCCTGGCGGCGGATCGTGGGCCCACGGGATAACCGGCACGGCGGCCGCCGACCGCAGCAAACTCAACCGATCACCGGTCCCGCCCGTGCCGCCAGCCTCGCCGGTCTCGCCGGTCTCGCCGGTGGCGCCAGTCTTGTAGGTTCCAGGGCTCTTGTTGGCTCCGCCGCTCGTGTTGGTTCCGCCGGTCTCGTCGTGGTCGCCCCACGGATCCGGGCAAGGGTCATCCACCACCGACAACCGGCGGTTCCCCGCACGATCCGAGCCAACATCCGGGCTGAGAGGCGGCGGAGCAGCCCACACCGGCGGCCGATACCGACCCCTCGGCACCCGGCCAGGATCAGCCCACCGCGGCCGCGTCACCTCAACGACCCCGTCAACGATCCGGATCGCCCAATGCCCCGCATGCAAATCCAGATGGTGCCGCTTACACAACAACACCAAGTTCGACACCGCTGTCACCCCACCATCAACCCAATGCCTCAGATGATGAGCCTCACACTGAACCGGCGGTGCCCCACACACCACACAACCCTTGTCCCGCGCATTCAACGCCCGCCGCATCGGCCGCGTCACCAACCGCTGACTGGTCCCCACATCCAACGGCTGCGATTTCGAACCGAGGACGATCGGCAGAATCTCGGCGTCGCAGGCCAGCCGGCGGATCGTGGCGGCGGACAGGGTGTCACCGAAGACGAGCTCGCCGGTCGCGTTCGCCGTGGCGGTCTTCAGTGCCTTGTAGTCAATGGTCACACTGATGTGCGCCTTCACTCCATGGCCAGCCACGAACCCTTCACCAGAACCAGAACCAGAACCAGCACCATAGCCGGCACCAGCGGACGCGGCCACAGGTTGGGTGGCGACCAGAGCAGCAACAAGCTCGCCGTCCGCGTCCGTCGCATCGGCGGCGGAAGCGGCCACGCCGGGAGCAGCGAGAGCGTCGGAAGCAGCGAATGCACTGACGGCTTCCAAGTCTGGGAGTGGCTCTTGTGCCGGTTCGGTCGGTGGGGCTGTCGTCGCGGTGGCCGAGTCGCCGGCGGTCGTCGCCGCATTGGGCACCGCGTCGGTGGCCGCGTCGGTGGCCGCGTTGGTGGCCGCGTTGGTGGCCGCGTTGGTGGCCGCGTTGGTGGCCGCGTTCACGGTTACGTTCGTGGCTCCGCTGGCGCCTGTGGTGGCAGCGGTGTTCAGGATCGTGGTGAGGGCGTCGGCTTGGCGCTTCTCGCGCGAACGCGGATCGAGCTCGCCGTCCACGGTCTTGTGGGGGCGGGCTCCGGCGTGGATCAGGGTGCGGAAAAGTTCGGCGTTCTCGCACGCCAGGTAGCCGCGGAAGCTCACGCCCTGTTCGGCGTTCTTCCAGGACAGCGACTCCCGCGCGTAGGCCAGTTTCTCGTCCGGCTCCGGGCCGTCGGGGTCGAGTAGATCGACGATCTTCTTGCCCGCCGCCCGCAACTGCGACGGCGTGTGCGTTTCCGCGAGGATGATCAGCTGCTGCTCGGCGAACTCGACGTTCTCAACCGGCACCGTCGTCGGGATCTTCGCCAGCACCGACACGATCGCCTCGGCCTGCGCCGGGTGCACGCGCCACCCGCCGGTCGCGTCGGGCGCGCCCCGTTCAGCGTCCGGTTCGGCGTCCAGTTCGGCAGCGTCCCCGCCGTCACGAGGCTCAACATCCGGCGCACCGTCGGTCTGGTCAACCTGATCCTTCCCGGCCTCGGGGTCGGGGTGTGCGGTGGCGGGGTTGTGGAAGGGGATGGCGGGGTCGGGCAGGGCCGCGGAAGTGGCCGAGTGGGCGGACAGGGCGACGGCCAGGCGGACCGTGCGGCGGGCGGTGGGGAGGTCGATGCGGTAGCGCTCGCTCAGCAGGCGGGCGGTGTCGCCGGCGCCGATCTCCTGGGCGTAGCCGTTGCGGTCCAGTTCGGCGATCAGCTGGAGTTCGTGGGTCTCCAGGCGGGCGCGTTCGGCGACGTTCGCGTCGAGGGCCGACAGCTTCTCGCTGTCGTTCATCGCCCATACGGGCCGTTCGCCGAGGGTCTCCATGCAGACAAGCCTAGACCTGACCACCGACAGTTTCTGTCCCGAGAATCCCTTGTTTGCAAGGGATCTCGAAATACTGCGGTTTTCCACAGTGTCACATTGAGGGAAACCACAGCACAAGATTGTTGCTATGTACCACGATCTGCCGCGAAGCCGGCGACAAGTCGAGTTGCCGTTGGTGATCGCCGACGTGTCAGTGGTTGCGAGGCGCACGGATGCACCTAGGTCACACCCCGCGGGGTCGGCCAAGCGTAGGCGAGAAGCGAGCGAGCAAGCGATCCGCAGGTTGAGCTACAGGAGAGTCGGGGTTGGGCATGGGCGAGCTGCGCTACTCACCACCAGCCCGGCATACCGCCTGAGACGGCCGGAAGGCAGCCGGGCAGTCCACTTCCCGAAACAGCACACCAAGCAGCGCCGCCAACCTCCACCAGTCATCAACCGCCACGCACACCGCCGGAGGCGGCCAAAAGGCAGCCGGCGCGCAGCGGTGTCCGCTTTCCAGGCGAGGCATGAAGCAGCGCCGCAGGCCTGCGCCACGCACTACCTGCCGCGCACGCCGCCGAAAGGCGGCCAAAGGACAGCCGCCGCGCAGCGGTGTCCGCCTTCCCAGACAACACACCAAGCAGCGCCGCAGGCCTGCGCCACTCGCCGCCTGCCGCGCACGCCGCCGAAGGTGGACGAAGGGCAGTCGCTGCGCAGCGGTGGCCTTTGGGCGGGGGGCGGGTGGGGTTAGCCCTTGATGGCGCCGCCTAGGGCGAAGGCTCCGCCTAGTTTGCGGCTGAGGAGGAGGTAGAGGAGCAGGACGGGGGTGGTGTAGATGAGGGAGTACGCCGCCAGTTGGCCGTAGTTCGGTTCGCCGTACTGGCCGAAGAAGGTGAAGATGCTGACCGAGGCGGGGAGTCGCTCCGGGGAGAGGAGCAGCATGAAGGGGACGAAGAAGTTGCCCCACATGCCGATGAAGGTGAAGATCAGCACCACCGCGATCCCGGGCCACATCAGCGGCAGGACGATGGCCCACAACGCGCGCATGTTGCCGGCGCCGTCGACCCAGGCTGCTTCCTCCAACGAGATCGGTACGCCGTCCATGAACGTCTTCGTGAGCCAGATCGCGAAGGGCAGCGCGGACGTCGCCATGAACATAATCGTGCCGCCGATCGTGTCGACCAGGTTCAGCTGGACGAAGAGCCCGTAGACCGGGACCATGACCGCGGTGATCGGCAGACCCGTACAGAACAGCACCGTCAGCAGGAACGGCCGGTTGAAGCGCGTCTTGAACCGGGACAGCGGGTACGCCGCCAGCACCGCGCACACCATCGTCAGCAGCGCCGCGCCGCCGCACAGCACGATACCGTTGAGCACCGGGCGGTACGTCGTGTCGGTGTTCAGCACCGCCTTGAAGTTCCCGAGCGTCGGATTCGTCGGGAACTCGACCCGCAGACCGGCGGTCCGGTTGATCGACGCGAACAGCACCCACAGCAAGGGGAGCACGAAGAGTACGCCGATCGCGAGCAGGATCAGGTTCGACGCCAGCTTGCTCAGCCGGTCCCGGGCAATCACGCCGCCTCCGAGTTGAGTCCACGCAGGTAGATCAGCGAGAAGACCGCGCCGATCGCCAGCATCACCAGCGCGATCGCCGTACCGTAGCCGATCTGGGAGAAGCTGAACGCCTGCTCGTACATGTACAGCGGCAGCGTCTGGCTCTTGGTGCCGGGGCCGCCGCGGGTCATCGCGTAGATGAGGCCGAACACGCTCAGCGTCTGCAGCGTGATCAGCATCAGGTTGGTCATGATCGCGCGGGTGATCATCGGCAGCGTCACGAACAGCAGCCGCCGCCAGCCGCCCGCACCGTCCATCTCGGCGGACTCCTCGATCTCTTTAGGAATCTCGCTCAGCGCCGCGGAGTACACCAGCATCGAGAACGCCGTACCGCGCCAGATGTTGGCGAGCGACACCGCGATGATCGGTGCCGCGTACAACCAGTCCTGTCCGGGCAGGCCGACCGCGTGCAGCATCACGTTCAGCGTGCCCTCGTCGTTGAAGAAGGCGCTCAGCAGGTACGCCGCGACCACCTCGGGCAGCACCCACGCGCCGATCACCGACGTACCGACGAAGTTGCGGACCAGCTTCGTGGACTTCCGCATCAGCAGCGCGAGGCCGAGGCCGAGGGTGTTCTGGCCGATGATCGCGGAGATCAGCGTGAACACCAGCGTCAGCCAGATCGCGTTCGTGAACGCGCCGCTGCCGAACGCCTTGCGGAAGTTGTCCAGCCCGACGAACTTGACGTCCGCGGCGCCGGTGCCGGTGAGCGCCATGTTCGTGAACGCGGCGTACAGGCAGTAGATGATCGGGCCGGCCAGGAAGACCAGCATCAGCCCGATGGCCGGCGAGAGCGGCAGCATCCGGAGGAAGTTCGCCGCCCGCGGCCGGCCGCTGCGTTCAGCGGGCGCGGCCGTGGTCGGCGCGACAGTCGTCGTCACAGGGGAGATTTCCCTTCCGGGCCAGGGATTACTGGCCGGTGCTCTGGGTCGTCGTCTTGTCCTTGGTGACGATGCCTTCGACGGCCTCGTCGTAGTTCTTCGCGGCCTCGTCCGGCGTGGACTGTCCGGTCATCACCGCCTCCATCGCGGTGATGATCTCGTTGGAGACCTTCGGGTACTCCGCGAACGCCGGGCGGTACACGGTCACCGAGACCAGGTCGGTGAAGAACTTCGTGCTCTTCGCCGAGTTCTTGTAGCCGGGGTCCTCCGCGACGTCCTTCCGGACCGCGATCTGCGCGCCGTCGGTGGCGTACTTCGTCGCGTTCTTCTGCGTCTGCAGGGTCTTGATCAGGTTCCAGGCCGCGTCCGGGTTCTTGGACTTCGCCGGGATCGCCCAGGTCCAGCCGCCGGAGAGGCTGACCTTGCCCTTGCCGCCGCCGTCCTGGGTCGGCATCGCGGTCTGGCCGAGCACAGTGGTCCACTGCGGCCACGGCTTCGCGCCGGTCTTCTGCCAGTTGCTGTAGATCCACGAGCCGTCGAGCGCGATCGCGAGCTTGCCGCCGGGCAGCAGTTCGGTGCCGACCTTGCTGCCCATGTTCGGGTCGAGCGCCTGCTTCGGCGACGGGCCGAGGCCCTCGGTGTAGATGGTCTTGATGAAGTTCAGCGAGTCCTTGAAGCCCTGGCTGCCGACGACCCACTTCTGCTGGTCGTGGTTGTACAGCGAGTCCTTCGTGCCGTACAGCAGCATCTCGAAGCCCTGCATCGCGGAGGCCTCACCCATCGGCTTGCCGGAGTACACGTTCATCGGGATGACGCCGGGGAGCTTCTGCTTGATCGTCCGGGCCGCGCTGAGCACGTCGTCCCAGGTCTTCGGCTGCCAGTCCTCCGGCAGTCCGGCCTTCTTGAACAGCTCCTTGTTGTACCAGAGCGCCCGGGTGTCGGTGCCGTCCGGTACGCCGTACGTCTTGCCGTCGAGCGCCTTGGCCGCGCCCTTCGCGGTCTCCTCGAACTGGCCCCACTGGTCCCAGTCCTTGATGTAGTCGTCGAGCGGCTTCAGGTACCCCGCGGTGATGTCGGAGTTGATCAGGAAGGTGTCCTCGTAGACCACGTCCGGTGCGGTGTTCGGCGACCGCATCATCAGCTGCAGCTTGGTGTAGTAGTCGTTCTCCGAGGCAACGATCGGCAGGATCTCGACCTTCGAGCCGGGGTTCGCCGCCTCGTACTCCGTCTTCACACCGGCGAGGAAGTTCTTCATCACCGTGCCCGGGCCCCACTGCTGGTACGCGATCTTGATGTTCGCCGGGCCGGCGCTCTGCGAGCCGCCCGCCTCCGGCTGCTTGGTCGTCGAGCCCTGGCTGCAGGCCGAGACCGCGAGCAGCAGCGCACCCAGCGCGGCCACAGCTTTGAAACGTTTCCTTGTCACCATCAGGTCCACCTTCGGGCAATCGTTGTCATCCCGGTACCACGGCCCAAACCCTGCGGGCTTTCCCGCGACCGTAGGAGCCTCGGCCGAGCGAAGTCAATGCTTGACAGACAACGTTGTCGCCCCAGTAGCGCGATAACGCGGTGACCCGAACGTAACGATCCGGTCACCGCGTTGTCATACCGCTACTTTGTCAGGCCGCAACCGCCGGCGCCTCCTGACGGGCCGGTACGGCGCGTCCCCGGCCGCGGAGCGCCCCGAGTCCGCAGAAGACCAGCCCGGCGAGCAACCAGCAGCCCAGTACGACGAGTGGCCCGGCAGCGCCGGCGCCGTCGAAGAAGCTCACCGAGCGCAACGCGGTACCAGCAGCGCCCGGCGGCAACAATTGCCCCAGAGCACCCCAGCCGCTCGGCAGCATCTCGGGCGCGCTCGTCATTCCGGACAGCGGATTGCCGAGCAGCATCATCACCGCGCCACCGATTGCGAGCCCCGCCGTACCGAGCAACCACTCCAGCCCGAGCAACGTGAGGCTGATGGCGGCGATCGACAGCGCGATCACGCCCGAGTTGCCGAGGTAGCTGCCCTCGAACGAGCCGAGCCAGTACTGCAGTACGGCGGCCAGCGCCAGCCCGCCGGTGACGGCGAAGGTCAGCGCGCCGATCATCCGCTTGGTCCCGGAGCGCACCAGCTGGGTCAGGGCACCGGCGGCGAGAATCCCGCCGAGTACGAGCGGCAACGCCCCAGCGGCGAGGCCGGCACCGCGCGGATCGTCCTGCGGCAGCGGGACGACGTCGGTGACCTTCGCCGGGGCCTCCGGCGACATCCGGCCGGCCAGTTGCGTCAGGACCTGCGCGACCGACGGCCCGCCGGCGGACGCGGTGACGATCTCGGGTTGCGCCGCGTCGAGCACGATCGCGCCATACGCGTCGCGGTCCTGGATGCGCTGCACGGCCGCCTGCCGGTCCGGTACGGCGGTGATCTCGAAGCCGCCCGGCATCGCCTGGTCGAGCCTCGCCGTCACCTGCTGGACCGCGGGCGCCGGGCCGGAGACGGCGATCGGCAGGTCCCGTGGTTCGGAACGGGCGGCCGGCCAGGCGAACGCGATCAGCAACACCGTGAGGACCGCGGTCAGCAGCGTGATGACGGCGATCAGGGGCGGCCGGCGACGGTCGGCCGCGTGCGCCTCAGTGGTCATGGTTCCGCACTCCCTCGAGCATTAAAACCGAATGATCGTTCTTTATCGACACCAGCGTGGCGAGCAGGTCGCCGACTTGTCAAGAACGGACATTCGTTTTAGGTTGCGGGCGTGCCCAAGGTCACCGAGGAACACCGCCTGGCCCGCCGCGCCCAGATCGTCGCGGCGGCCCGCAAGTGCGTCATCGAGGAGGGCTTCCACAAGACGACGATGGCCGACGTGATCCGCGAGTCCGGGCTCTCCGCCGGCGCCGTCTACGGGTACTTCAGGAGCAAGGAGGAGATCGTCGGCGCGATCGCCGAGGACGCGCTCAGCTCCGTCGACGAGCTCTTCGAGCAGATCCTGTCCACGGAGGGCCCGCTCACTCCCCTGGCCGCGCTGCAGACAGCCCTCGAGCACGTCGTCCTGATCGCGGAACGCCCCGGCGGCGACGTCACCCGGGTCGGCGTCCAGGCCTGGGCCGAGGCGTTGCGCAACCCGGGCGTGATGGCGACCGCGGTCGACAAGTACACCCGGCTGCGCGGCCACTTCGAAGCCGTCGTCCGCCGGGCGCAGGCCGACGGCACCGTCGATCCGGACGCCGACCCGAAGCACGTCGCCCAGGTGATGTTCGGGACCCTGCCCGGGTTCATCCTCCAGCGCCTGCTGATCGGCGACGTCACGCCGGACAGCTACGTCGAGGGTCTGCGGGCGCTCTACCGCTACTAGGTGGGGTTTCACCCACCTGTCCTGACGGCCCAGCACCATCGGCCGGTACGCCGTACGCCCGTAGCGTCGACGGCATGAAGAAACGAGCGCAGGAAGCTGTCGACGGGACCGGGTACTCGGTCGTCCTGCAAGACGTACGACGGGTCTACGGCCGCGGCGGCAACGCCGTCACGGCCCTCGACGGGATCTCGATGAAGTTCGCCCCCGGCACCTTCACCGCGGTGATGGGCCCGTCCGGCTCCGGGAAGAGCACCTTCCTGCACTGCGCCGCGGGCCTCGACCGGCCGACGTCGGGCAGCGTGTACATCGACGGCCAGCCGCTGGCCGGGCTGAACGAGCGCAGGCTGACCGAGCTGCGCCGCGAGCGCATCGGGTTCGTCTTCCAGTCCTTCAACCTGCTGCCGGCGCTGACCGTCTGGCAGAACGTCTGCCTGCCGCAGGAGCTGGACGGCCGCCGCCCGAACAAGGCCGCCGTACGGCAGGTCCTGGAGCGCGTCGGCCTCGGCGACCGGCACAAGCACCGCCCCAGCGAGCTGTCCGGCGGTCAGCAGCAGCGCGTCGCGATCGCCCGCGCGCTGGTCGCCCGGCCGGCCGTGATCTTCGCCGACGAGCCGACCGGCGCACTCGACACCCAGACGGCTGCCGACGTCCTCGAACTGCTGCGCGAGCCGGTGCGGACGCAGGGCCAGACCGTCGTGATGGTGACCCACGACCCGGTCGCCGCGTCGTACGCCGACCAGGTGGTCTTCCTCGCCGACGGCTCACTCGCGGGCAGCCTGACCGCACCGACCGCCGAGGCCGTCGCCGACCGGATGACGCACCTGGGCGCTCGCTCGAACCTGCAGGCGGTGGCGGGATGATGCGTCTCGCCGTCCGCACCTTGCGGCATCGCAAGAGCGGCTTCATCGCAACCTTCATCGCGGTGGTCTTCGGTACGGCGATCGTGATGGCGTGCGGCGGGCTGATGGAGACCGGCATCCGGTCGAACGTGCAGCCGCAGCGCCTGGCCGCGACCTCCCTGGTCGTGACCGGCAACCAGTCGCACCACCGACCCGGCGTCGAGGACGCCACTCCCCTGTCGGAGCGCGTCGGCGTACCAGTCGAGGCGCTGGCCAAGATCCGCGCTGTAGAAGGCGTTTCGTCCGCTGTCGGCGACTACAGCTTCACTGCCGTCGCACAGCAGCCGGCGGTTGCCGAGGGCCACAACTGGTCCACCGCCGCCCTCGCGCCCTACCAGCTCAGCACCGGGCGCGCCCCGCGATCCGGCGAGGTGGTGGTCTCGTCCGGCACCGTAGGTGAGCAGCTGACCCTGCTGATCAACGGCGAGCCGAAGACCTTCACGATCAGCGGCCTCGCCCCGGCGGCAGCCGGTCACGCGTTCTTCTCGGACCGCGACACGACGACCCTGGTCCGCAATCCCGACCGCTTCGCCGCGGTCGGCGTACAAGTTGCTCCCGGCACCGATCTGGACGCGGTGAAGGACCGGCTGGACGCACTCGACGGCAACCTCACCGTCCGCGCCGGCGTCGACCGCGGCCTCGCGGAGCATCCGGAAGCCGAATCCCGGCGTACGGCGCTGATCGCGATCGCCGGGTCGTTCGGCGGGATCGCGACGATGACGATGATGTTCGTGGTGGCGTCGACGCTGGCGCTCGCCGCGCAGCACCGGGAGCGCGAGTTCGCGTTGCTCCGCGGCATCGGTACAACGCCCGGCCAGGTCCGGCGGATGATCCTCGGCGAGGCGATGCTGGTGTCGCTGCCGGCCGTCGTGCTCGGGATTCTGCCGGGCACACTGCTGGGCCGGTTCCTGTTCGACCAGCTCGGGTCGCACGGGGTCGCGTCGCCGGTGATCGAGTTCGCGCAGGGCTGGATCCCGTTCGCGGCCGGGGCCGGCGCGGCGGTGCTCGCGGCGATCGGTGCGGCGCTGATCGCGGCGCGGCGGTCGGCGAAGATCCGGCCGGTCGAGGCGCTGATGGAGGCGTCGCTGCAGCGCAAGTGGTTCAGCTGGATCCGGTTGCTCTTCGGCCTGCTCTTCCTCGGCGGTGGTATGGCGTTGTTGATCGTCACCGCGACCGTGATGAGCGGTCCATTGGCCGCGTCGACCGCGGGCCCGTCGATCCTGTGCTGGGCGATCGGGGTCGCGCTGCTCGGACCGTTCTGGACCAAGCTGGTGCTCGGGTTCTGGCGGTGGCCGGTTCAGGCGCTGACCCGGGTGAACGGGCGGCTGGCGATCCGCAACCTGTCCGCACGCTCGGTGGTCCTGTCGTCCGCCGCGATGCCGGTGATGCTTGCCGTCGGCATCTCGACCGCCAACCTCTACATGCAGACCACGCAGGTGCACGCGTCCTCGGAGGCGTTCACCCGAGACTTGCGAGCGGACGCCGTACTGGTGTCGGACGCCGGGTTGTCGCAGCGGCTGCTCGACGAGGTCAAGGTCGTGCCCGGGGTCGCGAGCGCGTCGGCGTACGTGCGGAGCATGGCCGCGGTCGACGACCCGGTGAAGGCGCCGTTCGACGAGGAGGGCGCACCGGTGGTCGGTGTCGACGCGCAGGGCGCGGACGGTACGGCGCCGGTGCGGCTGACCGGCGGGTCGCTCGCCGGGCTGACCGGGTCGACGGCCGCGATCCCGGAGTACATGGCGCGGAAGACCGGGCGCGGGCTCGGGTCCGAGATCGCGATGACGCTGGGCGACGGGACGCCGGTAAAGCTGCGGGTGATCGCGACGTTCGCCGCGGAGCGCGGGTACGAGTCGATCATCCTGCCGGCGGCGCTGGTGGCCGCGCACACCACAGACGGGTTGACGAAGCAGATCCTGGTCCGCGCCGAGCCGGGTGCCGACGTACGACCAGCGCTGACGAAGCTCGCGGCAACCCATCCAGGGGTCCAGGTCGCGGACCGCGACACGCTGGTCGCCTCGAACGTCGAGGACCTGCAGACGCAGGCGTGGATCAACTACATGCTCGTCGGCATGCTGATCGCGTACACCGCGGTCTCGGTCGTCAACACGCTGGTGTCGACGACGCTGCGCCGCCGCCGCGAGTTCGCGCTGCAGCGTCTCACGGGTTCCACGCGCTTTCAGGTACTGCGGATGCTCGCCACGGAAAGCACCCTCGTCACACTCACCGGCGTCACGCTGGGGACCGCCGTGGCGATGGCGTGCCTGCTCCCCTTCGCCGCGAAGGTGTCCGACGACGCGCTGCCGACCGGCCCGATCTGGATCTACCTGGTCGTCGTCGGCGCCGCCGCCCTCCTCACCTTCGGCTCGACCCTGATCCCGGCCACCACGGCTCTCCGCCACTCCCCCACCCAACCGACGCACAACGACTAGGTTGTGGGTGATGAGGTGGCTGAACGAATGCTCCGGAGCGGCGATCGCCGACGCGCTGCGGCTCGTCGCTCCGGAGCTGGGCACGCACGAGATCGTCGTCCGGGAGTCGATCGGGGACGACGATCCGGAGTGGCAGGCCGCGAGCGCGATGCTCGGCGACAGCTACGTCGTGAAGTTCGCGTGGTCCCGACCCGCGGCGTTGCGAGTGGCCCACGAGATCCAGGTCTTGGCGGCGCTGGCCGCTGAACCCGGCGTCCCGTTCCTTCCGGAGGTGGTCGCCGGCAGCCTCGACCCGGTGCTGCTGGTGACGAGGCGAGTTCCGGGTACGACGCTCTTCGAAGTGGTGGACTCCATCGACCGAGAGGAGGCGGGCCGGCAACTGGCCGGTTTCCTGGCCACGCTGCACGATCCGGCAACCGTCGCGCGGGTCGAACGCCTGACGGGTGGGCTTCAGCCGGTGCTGCTGCCGCCCGCGACGACCGCGACGATCCGGGAGCGGTTCGGCCGCTGGATCCGGCCGGATCAGGTGGAGTCCGTACTGCGCTGGTGCGACTGGGCCGACGCGGTCCTCGCCGCGCCGGCACCGACCGTGCTGGCCCACGGCGATCTCCACGGCGGCAACCAGGTCTGGGCAGGCAACGACCTCCGCGTGGTGGTCGACTTCGAAACCGCCGGGACCGCCGAACCGGAGTACGACCTACGCTGCTTCCCCGGCACCGGACCAGGCGTCGACCTGCTCCAAGCGACGCTGCGCCACTACGAAGACCTGACCGGCCACCGCTTGTCGCCTGACCGCATCATGGCCTGGCACCTACGCACCATGCTCGGCGACGCCCTCTGGCGCAGCGAAGCCAACGTCCCGCTCCCCGACCACCGAACCCCGACCGCCTGGATCGACGACCTGTCCAACCGTTTCGAGGCGCTTCACCTCGGCCCACGCCTGGACGGCTGACCGGTCCCGCACGGCGCGACACGTCAGCAGCAACGGCACCGGATCGCCCGGCAGCCGCCACAGACCGTCGGTGCCCTGGACCATCGCCGCACTTCGCTGACGCAGGTCCACCGGCAGTTCGTGCAACTGCTCGATCCGCAGCCCGGCGCCGGCCAGCGCGTTCACCAGTCCACCGACGGTCCATGGCCACGTGCTCTGTCCATGCTCCGGTAACACCTGACCGGTGTAGCTCACCGTCACCTCGCGATCGACGGCGCCGCTCCGGAAGTACGACGTACGCACCCGGAGGTCCTCGTCCACCATCGACTGCATCGGATGGAAGTCGGCGAGGAACACGACACCGCCCGGTCGCAGCAACCGCGCGATCACCCGGGCGAACTCGTCCAGCGACGGCAGCCAGACCAGCACGCCGTACGTCGCGACCACCACGTCGTACGACGCCGGTTCCAGCACGTCCGCCGCGTCGTACACATCCGCCTGTACGAACCGCGCAGCCAACCCGGCCTCAGCGGCCAAGGCGCGGGCAGCCGCGATCGCCTCGCCGGAGAAGTCCACGCCGGTGACTTCGGCGCCCAACCTCGCCCACGACAAGGTGTCCAGCCCGAAGTCGCACATCAGGTGCAGCAACCGTTGACCGCGCACGTCGCCGAGTGTCTCGAGTTCGAACGACCGCAGCGAGCTCCGGCCCGCCCTGAACCCGTCGATGTCGTAGAACTCGGACCACAGATGTGCCGCGGCGCGCAGGTCCCAGGCAGATCGGTTCCGCTCGATCCGCTCGCGATCTCCCATGGGCCGACGATAGGCGCCACCCGGCCTGCTCGCGCGGGATTTGTGCTAGCGCGCGGGGGTGGGTTCGGCGATTGGTTGGAGGGCGATGGTGGTGGCCTGGATGATCGGGGCGTTGGTGCGGACCCAGGGGGAGAGGACGACCTGGAGGTCTTCCAGGTCGGTCTCCTCCAGGATGACGCCGGGGACCGGGGCGCTGGCGCCGAGTTCGGCGAGGACCGGGCGGAGGTGCTGGTCGGCGAGGAGTTTGTGGCTCGGGGCGGCGGAGACCGTGACGGGCACTACCACTGCACCCGCCAGCGCCGAGGGTCGCAGTACGTCGAGGAAGCTCTTCAGCAGGCCCGTGTAGCTGCCCTTGTAGACCGGGGTCGCGAGCACGATCACCGATGCCGACGACACCAGGTCGACCGCACTCTCCAGCGCCGCGCGCGCCTCGGCACTCGCCTGATTGCCCTGGAAGATCGCCGGCGCGAACGTCACCAGGTCGATCAGCTCGTCGATCCGGTACGGCGTGCCGAGCTCGGACGCGAGCAATTCGGCGACGGACGCCGCGGCGGCCGCTGTCCGCGAACCGGCCCGCGGATTGCCCACCACGGTGACCACGGACTGCGGCCAGGCCGGCGGCTCCGGCACGACCTGCGACTCCAACCCGGCTGACGGCATCTGACCCAACTCCTGAACGCTCGGAAGCAACTCCCTCGAGCGTAGTCAAAGTCGAGCCCGCTACTGGACTTTCTCAGTATTCGAACCAGTATCCGAACCAGTATCCGAACGCGCGCGGACCTTCACCACGACGAACGCCACCACGGCCAGCACCGCCGCGACGATCACGAGCTTCTGGAACACGCCGACCGACGACTCCACCAGATGCCAGCGCTCGCCGAGCTGGTGGCCGGCGGTGATCAGCAACGAGTTCCACCCCAGGCTCCCGATCGCGGTCAGCGGCAGGAACACCGCGACCCGCATCCGCTCGACCCCGGCCGGCACCGAGATCAGGCTCCGCACCACCGGCACCAGCCGGCCGATCAGCACCGCCTTCGGACCGTGCCGCGCGAACCAGCTCTCGGCCTTGTCGACGTCGCGCAGCTTGACCAGCGGCAGCTTCTCCGCGAGCGCCCGGGTCCGGTCCCGGCCGAGCACCGCGCCGACGCCGTACAACGCGAGCGCGCCGACGACCGACCCCAGCGTGGTGAACACGATTGCGCTGAGCAGCCCGAGGTCGCCGCGGCTGGCAGCGAATCCGGCCAGCGGCAGGATCACCTCGCTCGGCAGCGGGGGGAACAAGTTCTCCAACGCGACCGCCAGTCCCGCGCCGGGCGCGCCGAGCCGCTCCATCAGCTCGATCGCCCAGCCGGCCACCCCGCCGGTCGGCTCCTGCGTCGCTTGCGCTGCGGTCATCGTCCCCAGATTCGTCGTCGTCAACATGGCGACGACGCTAGGTCCGCGGAGCCACCGGCACACTGCGGCCGACCGCCGTCTTCCGAACGGTTTTCCACAGTACAGACCTGAGGAAAACCGCAGTTTCTCCTCCTCCGGTGCCCGCTACGCTTGCGAGCATGCGGCAACGACCTGGTCCGGTACGGCGCGGCGCGGCGGGCCTGGCCGGGCTGACGGCCGGCGCACTGCTGGCCCCGTTCGAGTTGCTGGCGGTCGTTTCCGGCGCGCTCGCGCTGGTCGCGGCCGGTGTGACGCCGCGCACCCGCGCGCGTGTCGAGCACCTCGTTCATCGTTGCGCACGGCAACTGTCGGCGGTCGAGGTGTGGCGACTCGACCGGTTCCACGGCATCCGCGACCTCGGTCCGTACGACGACCGCGCCGCGTGGGCGTACCTGCTCCGCCGCTGGCCGATCGGCGCGCTCGGCGGCCTGGTCGTGCTGCTCCTGCTCTACGGGCTGGCGGTGGCGGGGACGATGGTCAGCGCGTGGCTGTTCGACGGCTCCTGGGGCTACATCGAGAGCGCCGACCGGGTCTCCACCGAGACCATGGCGGTGGCGGCGGTCCCCGGCGCGCTGCTGCTCTACATCAATGTGATGGGCCTGGCCGGCGTCGTGGACCTCGACACCAAGCTGGCGCGCCGGCACCTCACCCCGTCCGTGGAGGAGGCGCTGACCCGCCGGATCTCCGAGCTGACCGTGAGCCGGGCCGAGGTCGTCGAGGTCGTCAACGAGGAACGCCGCCGGATCGAGCGCGACCTGCACGACGGCCTCCAGCAGCGTCTGGTCGCGCTCGGACTGCTGCTCAGTCGTGCCCGTCGCGCCCAGGACCCGGTCCTCGCGGGAGACCTGGTGCGCCAGGCCCACGAGGAGTCCGAGCTGGCGCTGGCCGATCTCCGGGACGTCGCCTGGCGCGTCTACCCGACCGCGCTCGACAAGCTGGGCCTGGAGGAAGTGCTGGCCGCCCTCACGGAGCGATCCGGCATCCCCGTCCGACTGCACTACGACCTGCCCGCCCGGCCACCCGCCGGTGTCGAGACCGCGGCGTACTTCGTCATCTCCGAGGCGCTGACCAACGCCGTCAAACACTCCGGGGCGAACAAGATCGACATCACACTCACACCCACGACCTCGCAGCCACCAGGCCTCCTCGTCACCGTGACCGACGACGGCAAGGGCGGCGCCGACGTCACCGGCCGCGGTCTCACCGGTCTGGCCGGCCGCGTCGTCGCCAACGACGGCAAGCTGACCGTGTCCAGCCCACCCGGCGGCCCGACCACCATCCAGGCGGAGTTCCCATGCGCGTGATCCTGGCCGAAGACTCGACCCTGTTGCGCGAGGGCCTGGTCCGGTTGCTCGTCGAGGAGGGCCATGAGGTCCTCGACGCGGTCGGCGACGGCGACGCGCTCGTCACCGCGGTACGCACCGCGGACGCGGCCGGTGCGTTGCCCGACGTCGTGTGTGTCGACGTACGGATGCCGCCGACGCACACCGACGAGGGCCTGCGCGCCGCGCTCACGATCCGCGAGACCTGGCCGGCGGTCGGCGTGCTCGTGCTGTCGCAGTACGTCGAGAAGTCGTACGCCGGCGAGCTGATCACGTCCGGCCAGGAGCGCGTCGGGTACCTGCTCAAGGACCGGGTGATGCGGGTCGAGGAGTTCCTCGACGCGCTCGACCGGGTCGGCTCCGGCGGTGTCGCGCTCGACCCCGAGGTCGTCCGCCAACTGCTGTCCCGCACCACGCACACCGACCCGCTGGAGAAGCTCACCGGTCGCGAGCGCGAGGTCCTGGCCGCCATGGCCGAGGGCCACAACAACAGCAGCATCGCCGGCCGGCTGTTCATCAGCCCGAGCGCCGTCGAGAAGCACGCCAACTCGATCTTCGACAAGCTCGGCCTCTCGCACTCGCCCGGCTTGAACCGCCGGATCCGCGCCGTCGTCACCTACCTCAGCACCTGACCGGTCCCGCGAACGTGTGAAAGTCTTGGGCGACCCAGTGGACGCACCCTTGGAGGGTTGGATGACAGTCGCGGCCGAGCACGCTCCTCAGGTCAGGGTCTGCCAGGACCGGACGGACCTGGGCCGGGTCGCGGGCGGCCTGGCCGCCGCGACGATCCGGCAGGCGATCGCGCACAGCGGACGGGCGCGGATCATGCTGGCCGCGGCGCCGAGCCAGACCGCGACGCTGACCGCACTCGCCGCCGAACCCGACGTCGACTGGAGCAAGGTCGAGTGCTTCCACATGGACGAGTACGTCGGTCTCGCGCCGGACGCGCCGCAGGCGTTCCGAAGCTGGTTGCGCCGCACCTTCCTCGACCAGGTGCCGCAGGCCACGTTCCACCCGCTCGTACCGGAGGACGGCCCGGACGCCTACGCGGCGCTGATGGGTGACGAGCCGTTCGACCTGGTCCTGTTCGGCCTCGGCGTCAACGGCCACCTCGCGTTCAACGACCCGCCCGCGGACTTCGGCGACCCGCAGGCCGCGCGGCTCGTCGCCCTGGACGAGACCAGCCGCCGCCAGCAGGTCGACGAGGGCAACTTCCCCACGCTGGCCGAGGTCCCGACGCACGCGGTCACGGTGACCATCCCCCGGCTGCTGAACGCGCACGCGCTGATCGGCTCGGTTCCCGGAGCGGTCAAGCGCCAGGCGGTCCAGGACACCCTCACGCAACCGATCGGCCCCGACCACCCCGGTACGGCGCTCCGCACCCACCCCGCCGTACAACTCTTTCTGGACACCGAGTCAACGCCCTAGCCGACCCTGAAGCCCTAGCCGACCCCGAGGTGCAGGCCGCCGGACGCGTCGACGACCTGTCCGGTGATCCACCGCGCCGCCGGTGACGCCAGGAACGCGACCACCTCGGCGACGTCCTCACCACTGCCGAGCCGGCCGAGCGCGGTGTGCGCGACGATCAGCTCCGTCAACCCGGGCGCCTCGAAGATCTCGCCGTTCGCCTCGGTCCGGGTCGCGCCGGGCGCGACGGCGTTCACGGTGATACCGCGCGCGCCGAGCTCCTGCGCGAGCGTCCGCGTCATCGTCTCCAGCGCGCCCTTGGTCATCGCGAACGAGGTCTGCGCCGGGTTCGCCATCCGGGTCGCGACCGACGTGATCGACACGATCCGCCCGTCGTCGGCCAGCACCGGCAGCAGCCGCTGGATCAGGAAGTACGGCGCCCGCACGTTCACGGCCATCAACCGGTCGAAGGCCGCCTCCGAGTCCGTGCCGATCGGCCCCGCAGGCGACGCGGCCGCGTTGTTCACGAGCACGTCCAGCCGGCGCCCCGCCAGCCCGGCCGTCACCTGCTCCAGCACCGCGTCGACGTCCCCGGGCACCCCGAGCTCGGCGCCGACCACGAACCCGCGCCCGCCGATCCGCGCCAGCGTCTCCTCGGCCCCCGCCTTGTCCCGGTGGTAATGCACCGCCACCTCGGCACCCGCCGCGGCCAGCCGCTCCGCGATCGCCCGGCCGATGCCCCGCGACGCCCCGGTCACGAGCGCGACCCTGTCGTTCATGTTAGAAACTATCATGTTGTTAGTATCTACCACATGAGCTTGCGCGACCGCCAGCGGGCCGACACCCGGCACCGCATCCAGCGCCAGGCGCTCCGCCTGTTCACCGACCGCGGGTACGACGCCACCACGGTCAACGACGTGGCCGACGCCGCCGGGGTCTCGGCGATGACCGTCTACCGGAACTTCCCCACCAAGGAAGACCTGGTCCTGTACGACGACTTCGAGCAGCTGACCGCGAGCACGCTCACGGCGCTGCCCGCGACCGGCTCACTCACCGACCGCATCGGCCGCACCACGCTGGCCATCCTCGAACTGGCGGCCGCGAACGAACACGAGCTACTGCTCGCGCGACTCCGCCTGATGATCGCGACGCCCGCCCTGCAGGCGCGGCACCTCGACAGCCAGTTCCGCCTCCAGGAGGCGTTCGTCAACGCGATCTGCGCCGACGACCCCAGCCTCGAGTACGGCGCCCGCGCTGCCGCGAGCGCCGTACTCGGGGTCACTCACACCGCCTTGCTCCGCTGGGCCGCCGCCGACGGCGAGGCCGACCTCGTGGACCTCTTCCGGGAAGCGTTCACGGCCGCCTTCGGTCACGCCCCCTGAGGATCGATCAGGTGAGCTCAGGGACTCGTAAATGCGCGATGACGAGCTCGAACTCACCGACGTCCAGGACCTCCGCGCCGGCATCCTTCGAGGTCGCCGCCCGCATCGACGCGGCCGCCTCGCGGCTGCTGTCCATCGCCTCCATGCTGTCGTAGGTCACCGACGACACCGCCTTGCCGGAGGCGCGGTCGACCA
Source organism: Kribbella sp. HUAS MG21 (assembly GCF_040254265.1). Lineage (GTDB taxonomy): Bacteria > Actinomycetota > Actinomycetes > Propionibacteriales > Kribbellaceae > Kribbella. The sequence goes on along the minus strand of NZ_CP158165.1, from coordinate 4,422,808 downwards.
GCAGGCTCGCACTGCAGAACCCGGCCAGGTCCTCGAGCCGCGGCAGCGACGCCATCTTGTAGACGTCGATCGCCCGCTCCATGGTCCCTGGATCGACCTTCACCCAGGTCGCCCGGACGCACGCACCGGCGACCGATCGGTGGTCACGGTGCAGGACGGCGATCTCCCACTCCTGCACGGACGGGTTCCCGCCGCCCATCGTTTCCGCGATCCGGTCCCGGACCGGCCGGAGCTCTTCGTCGGAGGCGCGCATCGCCTCCTCCGACTGCCAGGCGCTGGTGGCGATACAGCGGCCGGAGTCCCGGTCGACGATCATCGACAGGCCGATGCAGCCGTCCATCTCCAGGATCCTCGGCATCACCTCGTCGCGCACCTGCGCGATACCGGCGTCGACCGACACCGGCGCGGCATTGATCGTGGTGGAACGCGCGTACACGATCCACCCCCTTACGCTAGGGGCAGCGCCCCGGCGGCGCCGCCGGACACTTCTCACCCTCCTCCCCGAACGGTTGCCTGGCAATCCCCGGAAACGGCCGTCCTCAGCCCTTGTGCTCGGCCACGTCGAAGACGTTGCCCTCGGGGTCGGCGAGGGTGATCCAGTGCGTGCCGTACTCGTCGTGCTCGTCGACGCGCTTCGCGCCCAGCCCGACCAGCCGGTCGATCTCGGCGGCCCACTCGGTGGCGGCCAGGTCGACGTGCAGCCGGTTCTTGCCCGTGCGCGGCTCGGGGACCTGGATGAACATCAGCGTCGTGCCCGGCGCGGTCCGGTTCACGGTCGCGAAGTACTGGTTGCCGTCAGCGTCGACCTCGGACGACAGCACGCCGGCCCAGAACGTCGCGAGGGTCTGGGCGTCGGCGCAGTCGAAGACGACGCTCTCGAGCGATACAGCCATGGTTCAGCCTTTCAGGACAGGGATCCGCTGGATCGGCCAGCAGACCTCGGTGAGGTAGTCGGCCGGATCGGGAACGTCTCCCGGGCCGATCGGGTACAGCTCGCGGATCGGCCCGGGAGCGACCTCGCAGTACTCCGCGACGTGGCTGCCGAGGGCGCCGTACGTGCAGTCGAAGTCGGTCATCGGGCCGGCGTGGACGGCGACGGCGAAGTAGCCGCCGGGCAGGTCGACGAGTTCGACCCCGTCGGCCGGCGCCTGGTCCGGCGCGACCGGCAGGAACGCGACCACCCGGCCGGCGTCCTCGGTGAAGAACTCGTCGCTGTACGTCGCTCCGGCGGTGGCGTGGATGCCCGCGCCGACGGTGTTCAGCTTGCCGAACGCGTAACCGCACCACGGGCCGATGTCGTCACGGGCGACGTGGCCAGAGACGCCGTACGCCCGGAACGGCGGGATGAACCGGTACTGCACGTCGATCACCGGCCGGCCCGGGGTCAGGAGTTCGCGCAGCGAGGTGACGACCTCGCGGGTCTGGGCGAGCTCCCGCTCCATCCGTTCGAGGTGTGCGCGCAGCGTCTCCTCCCGGGCCGGGCCGTCGGAGGCCTCGACCACGGCCCGGACGTCCGCCAACGGCATCCGCAGCAGCCGCAGGCGGCGGATCAGCAAGGCGGTGTCGACCTGGTCGGTCCCGTACCGCCGGTAGCCCGACGACGCGTCCACCGAGACCGGCGCGAGCAGGCCGATCTCGTGGTAGTGGTGGAGGGTTTTCACACTCAGATGTGTCAAGCGGGAGAACTCCCCCACCGTCACCGTCGCCGTCATGTCCCCAAGCTTCCACCCTCCGGTAACCGGAGGGTCAAACCCCTACCCCCGGTACCGCCCGATGACCTTGGTGTAGTCCCAGGCCTGCTGGGGAACCCCGGAGCAACTGTCGGCCGCGCCGCCGGTGCAGGGGCGGTCGCGGTTCACCGACCAGAAGGTGAAGCGGGCCAGGTGGTGCTGGGAGGCGTAGGCGAGCATCGACTCGAAGTCCGACAGGTTGACGCGCTCGCCGGCCACGTCCGTGAGCCCGTTCATCGAGGAGATGCCGATCTTGCGGTACGCCGCGTCGTCGGTCAGGCCGTACGCCGCCTTCACCTGGTTCTTCAGGCCGTCGGCCGCCTGCCGGGTCAGCGTGCCCATGTTCGTCGACCCGCCGCCGAAGTCGAACGGCATGATCACCCAGCCGTCCAGGTTCAGCCCAGAGGCCGCACCGCGGCGGATCAGGTCCTGGCCGTTCCCGTCCGGCCCGGAGGTCGTCGTCCCGAAGGTCAGGTACGTCGCGATCCCCGGGTTGTTCTGCTCCACGATCTTCAGCGCGTCGATCACCCGCTGCCGGACGGTCGCGTTGCTGAACTCGCTCGCCTCGATGTCCACGTCGAACGCCTTCAGCGACAACGCGTTGATCACCTTCTGGTACGCCGCCGCGAGCTCACCCGCCGATCCGCAGCTCTCGCCCAGCTTGTTCCCGGACCACCCGCCGACCGACACCACGACGTCGCCGCCGTTCTCCCGGATCGCGTTGATCGCCTGCTGGTCGACGCCGCCGGTCAGCGGCCGCTGCCCGTCCCACATCGGGTTGCAGTACCCGTTGGACAGGATGAACGCCATCGTGAACCACTTCACCCCGGTCGCGTTCATCACCGTCGCCGGGTTCGGCGGGTCACCCCAGCCTTGATACAGGTACGGCGCCGCGGCCATCGGTGCACCACCCGTCGGCGGCGGGCCGTCGTCCGCGGCCGGTACGTTCCACTTCTGGTTGGCGGCACCGGTGCAGCTCCACAACTGCAGCGGCGTACCGTTCGCGGAGTTGTTGCCGGTGACATCGAGGCACTTGTTCGCTTGTGGGTTCACCAGGTCGCGGCCGGACGTGTACGTCCACTTCTGCGCGCCACTGCCGTTGCACGTCCACAGCTGCACCCGCGCACCGTTCGAGACGGAACCGCCGGACACGTCCAGACACTTGCCCAACGCCCGCAACGTGCCGTCGCTCGAGCGGGCCCACTGCTGCGCGTTGGTGCCGTTGCAGTCGTACAGCTGCACCGTCGTACCGTCCGCGCTGTTCGCCCCGGCGACGTCCATGCACTTCCCGGCCAGGCCGGTGACAGTACCGGTGGCGGCCTGCGCGGGGCCGGCCGTGATCAGCAGGCCGCCGCCCAGCACCAACGCGGCGACCACCGCACCGAGCCGCCTCATGACACGGTCCACTTCTGGTTGGCGGCGCCTGTGCACGACCAGATCTGCAGCGGCGTGCCGTTGGCGGAGGTGTTGTTCGTGACGTCGAGACACTTGTTCGCCTGTGGATTCACCAGATCTCTCCCACTCGTGTACGTCCATTGCTGGGCGCCGCTGCCGTTACACGTCCACAGCTGCACGCGAGCGCCGTTCGCGACGGATCCGCCGGACACGTCGAGGCATTTGCCGAGCGCACGGATCGTGCCGTCACCAGGGCGGGACCACTGCTGGGCCGTCGTACCGTTGCAGTCGTACAGCTGGACCGCGGTGCCGTCCGCGCTGCTCGCGCCGGCGACGTCCATGCACTTGCCGGCCAGGCCGGTGATCTGCCCGCCGCCACCACCGTCACCGCTCTGCGTACCGGACCAGGTGAAGGTCGCCGACGTCTTGGTCGGGAGCGTGTAGACGAACGACTGCGAACCCCAGTTCACCCGCACCGACTGCGAGCTTCCGGTGGTGTTGAAGGCGATCAGCGCCTTGGACCCGTCCGGGTTCTTCCAGGCCACGTTCTTCACCGAGTTGTTCGCGGTCGAGTCGATCCGCAGCGCGCCCGGCTTCACGAACTTCGTCAGGTGGCCCATCGTGTAGTACTCGACGGTCTTCGTGACCTGACCGCGCTGGCTGTCGTTGCGGTGCACGGTGACGAGCCCGGTGCAGACGTTGCAGCCGGCGCCGACGTACGGCAGGTGGTTCTCGTCGAGCGCCATACCCCACTTGACCCACGACTTGTCCCAGTTGCGGGTGTAGTCGATCAGGTTGTTCATGTCCTCGACCTGCTGGTTGGCGATCCAGGTGCCGCCCGAGTGCTCGGTCATGTAGTGGTTCACGGCCGGGTACTGGTTGTGCACCTGCGTCTGCAGGCTCACGTCACCGCCGTACCCGTGCCAGGCGATGCCGCCGAACAGCGGGTCGTTCCGCAGCGCGGCGTCCGCGAGCGGCACCGAGCCGAGATCGTTGTAGTTGCCCCAGTTGTAGTCGAGGACCATCACCTTCGTGGTGATCCCGGCCGCGCGGAAGGCCGGCAGCAGGTGGTTCTTGGTGAACTCGAGCAAGCCCGACCCGTTCCAGTTCATCGAGGCGTAGCCGGTGCTGTCGGAGCCGCAGCAGGTCGGTTCGTTCTGTACCGTGACGTAGTCGATCTTGTTGCCCTGGGCAGCGTTCTGCTGGATGTACTTGACGAAGTACTGGGCGTACGTCGGGTAGTGCTCCCACTTCAGCCAGCCGCGGTGGACGAAGTCGTTGTTGTCCTTCATCCAGGCCGGCGCGCTCCACGGCGAACCCATCACCTTCAGAGCGGGGTTCAGCTGCCGGGCCTGCTTGGTGAGCGGAACGACGTCGGTCAGGTCGTGCCGGATGCTGAAGTCGTTCAGGTCGCAGCAGGTGTCGTCGAAGGAGTAGTTGAACCGGGCGAGGTCGGAGGCGCCCATCGGGTTCCGGACGAACGCGAGGCCGATTCCCTCGACCGGGTCGAACAGGTCCTTCATCACCTGGTCGCGGGTCGCGGCCGAGATCACGTTGCTGCTGTTCAGCAACCAGGCGGAGCTGTCGGCGAACGACGCGCCGCCGCCCTCGAAGGACTGGTACGTCGTGTTCTCGTTGACCGTGATCGTCTGGTTCGCCGTACCGCCGGCCGGACCGAAGTTCACCGGCGTCTGCTGCTGCAGACCGCGGGTGACGTTGCGGCCGGCCGAGTCGTTGGTGGTGGTCAGCCAGATGTTGACCTGCTCGCCCGCGGTCGTCGAGCCGACAGCGGGCGGGGCGGTTCCGAAGCCGAGACCGGCGGCTGCCACGCAGAGCGCGGCGACCGCGGCCGGCACAAGCCGTTTCGCGGGCATGGGGCGGTTCTCCCTTGTTTTCAAGGAGGATGGGGCGGTTCGAGTTGTCGGCGTCTGCCCGCGCCGCAACAGCTGGTCAGCACGAGGTAACCATCCGTGCCCAACAGTGTCAACGTCGGAAGCGAGACTTTTTTCAGATCTTTTATTTAGTCTCGGCCTTGACGTGGGAGCGTTCTCACGGCACGCTGCCGCCCATTCACGCCCTCATTCAGACGCCCCCGAAATGAGGTACTCATGAAGCGTCCCCGCATGCTCGCACTGCTCGCGATCGGTGCCGCGCTCGTCGGCACCGCCCTTCTCCAACCGCCCGCCTCGGCCCAGCAACAGGCCGCCGCCGCGACGATCTGGGAAGACAACTTCGACGGCCCGGCCGGCCAGGCCCCCGACCCCGCCAAGTGGCGGTACGACATCGGCGGCAGCGGCTGGGGCAACAACGAGATGCAGTACTACACCAACAGCACCCGCAACTCCGCGCTCGACGGCAACGGCAACCTGGTGATCACCGCCCGGCGCGAGTCCGGCGGCTTCCAGTGCCACTACGGCCCGTGCCAGTACACGTCGGCCCGGCTGCTCACCGCGCAGACCTTCACCCAGACCTACGGCCGGTTCGAGGCCCGCATCAAGATCCCCCGCGGGCAAGGGATCTGGCCCGCGTTCTGGATGCTCGGCGGCGGCAACTGGCCGAACGACGGCGAGATCGACATCATGGAGAACGTCGGCAAGGAGCCCGCGACCGTGCACGGCACGATCCACGGTCCGGGGTACTCCGGCGCCGGCGGGATCGGTGCCGCGTACAACCATCCGAACGGCTGGTCGTTCGCCGACGACTTCCACACGTTCGCGGTCGACTGGGCCCCGGACTCGATCACCTGGTACGTCGACGGCGTGCAGTACCAGCGCCGTACGCCGGCCGACCTGGGCGGCAAGACGTGGGTCTTCAACCACCCGTTCTTCATGATCATGAACGTCGCAGTCGGCGGCTACTGGCCCGGCTATCCCGACGGAACCACGCAGCTGCCGCAGACGATGACCGTCGACTACGTCCGGGTCTCCACCCTCGGCAGCAGCTCGGGCGGATCCCAGATCACCGGCCTGGCAGGGAAGTGCATGGACGTCGCTGCCGCGAACACGGCCGACGGTACGCCGGTCCAGCTCTACGACTGCAACGGGACCAACGCGCAGAAGTGGTCCCGCCCCGGTGACGGCACGATCCGGGCCCTCGGCAAGTGTCTCGACGTGAACGCCGGCTCGCTCGCCGACGGCGCCAAGGTCCAGCTCTGGACCTGCAACGGATCCGGCGCGCAGCAATGGGTCTACAGCTCCGGCCGGGACCTGGTGAACCCACAGGCCAACAAGTGCCTCGATGTCACCGGCAACAATTCCGCCAACGCCACCCCACTGCAGACCTGGACCTGCACGGGAGCAGCCAACCAGAAGTGGATCGTCTAACGTACTGCGCCACCGTCACGAAGCAGGCGTACTACGGGGAGGGTCGCGGCGCCGAGTGCTACGGCGTCGCGGCCCAGTTCGCACAGCACGATCGACACTTGCTCGTACGGCCGCCGCAGCGCGTGCTTGCCCACCTCGGCGCGGAGTTCGTCCAGGTACTGCTCCCCCAGCAACAGCCCCGCCCAGCCGCCGAGCACGATCCGCTCGGGGTTGACGAGGTTCACCAGGTTCGCGAATCCCGCGGCCAGGTAGCCGATCGTGTCGCTGACCACGGTCGCGGCCGGCTCGACGCCACTCGACGCCGCCTCGAGCACCTCGACGAAGGCGGCCTCCTCGTCACCGTCGGCGGACCCGCCGGCGAGCCGGTACCGGTCCAGGACGCCTTCCGCGCCGACGTACGCCTCCAGGCAGCCGAGCGCGCCGCAGCGGCACCGCCGGCCGCCGTACTCGATCGTCATGTGGCCCCACTCGCCCGCACTGCTGCGCGCGCCGCGGTAGCTGGATCCGCCCGCCACCAAGGCGGAACCGACACCTGAGCCGACCAGCGCGACCACCGCGTCGGTCGCACCCCGCCCGGCGCCGAACCACATCTCCGCCTGCCCGAGCATGTTCGCGCCGTTGTCCACGTGCACCGGAATCTCGGTGCCCTCGGCAAGCATCGCCGCGAGCGGTACGGCGTCCCAGCCGAGCGTCTGGGCATCCACGACCGCGTTGTCCTCGACCACCCCCGAGACCGCGACCCCGAGGCCGAGGATCCGCTCCGTCCGCACGCCCGACGCGGCGACCACGCTCGAAAGCCCTTCCAGGACGTGCTTCACGACCTCCGCGGGCGTCGGCGAGCTGATCGGATGGTCCGCGCGGGCGAGCACGTTCATTGCCAGGTCGAAGAGCTCGACCCGGACCCGGGTCTCCCCGACCTCGGCGCCGGCGACGTACCGGAACTCCTGCGCCACCCGCAACAGGACGCGCGGCCGGCCGCCCTCGGACTCGACCGAGCCGGCCTCCTCGACGACCCCCTCGGCGATCAGCTCGGCGACCAGGTTGCTCACGCTCGCGGCGCTCAGCGAGGTCCGGACGGTCAGCTCCTGGCGGCTCAGCGGTCCCTCGCGGTAGATGCAGGTGAGGATCACCGAGCGGTTGGACCGGCGCATGTCGCGCACCGTCGTCCGGCGTACTTCCATCCTCGACCTCACCCTGGCGTCAGGCTGCCCGGCCCCGGGCGGGCCGCTCGCCCCCGAGTTCATCATGCCGCCCCGGCCGGTGGAAGAGGCGGCTTCTTCCAGGCCGTGAACTAAGCCGCGATTCGTTACCACTCCGTGATTGACGGCCGGTTGCGCTCTCCGCTTTGATCTACGGAACCGCTTCCGAAACCGGTTCCGTAGCCAGCAACCCCGACCGCCCGAGGGGAGTGTCAGCGTGTCCATCACCATCGCCGATGTCGCGGCCCGGGCCGGCGTCAGCAAGACCACCGTCTCGCGCGTCCTCAACGGCAAGGGCGAGCTGGACCTGCGGACCGCCGAGCGGGTCCGGCAGGTGATCGAGGAGCTCGGCTACGTGCCGAGCGCCCGCGCCGTCGGCCTCGCCCGCGGCCGCACCCGGATCGTCGGGATGCTGGTCCCGTCGCTCACCTGGCCCTGGATGGGCGAGGTGCTGCAGGGCGCGGTCGACGTGGTCGAGAGCGAGGGGTACGGCCTGCTGCTGTTCACCTTCAACCGGGGTGCGGAGTCGATGCAGCAGTTCGCGTCCCAGGTCTCGGCGCAGTCGTTCGACGGCCTGCTGGTGATCGAGCCGGAGGGCACGCTCACCTACATCGAGCAACTCCACGCGCGCGGCCTCCCGGTGGTCCTGATCGACGACCGCGCCAAACGCCCGCAGTTCCCGTCCGTCGCCACCACCAACTACGCCGGCGGCGAGTCCGCCGGCCGGCACCTGCTGGAGCTCGGTCGTCGCCGGCCACTGGTGATCACCGGCGTCGAGCGCTTCGGCTGCACCCAGGAACGCCTCGACGGTTTCCGCGCGGTCTACGCGGAGGCCGGCGTCGAACTCGACCCGCGGCTCGTGTTCGAGGGCGACTTCACCCACGAGAGCGGACGCCGCGGCGTCCAGTACGCGCTCGACGAGCGACTCGAGTTCGACGCGATCTTCGCGCACAACGACCTGTCCGCCGGCGGCGCCGTCCAGGCCGTCCGGGAGACCGGGCGGAACGTGCCGAACGACGTGTCCGTGGTCGGGTTCGACGACATCCCGTACGCCGAGCACACCGAGCCGCCGCTGACCACGGTGCACCAGCCGATGCGCCAGATGGGTCAGGCCGCGGCCCGGATGCTGATGGGCTACTTCGGCGGCACCCCGCTGCCCGACGAGCCCCAAGTGCTGCCGACGACGCTGATCGTCCGCAGTTCAACCGCCCCACTGAGTCGACCAAGAACGCGGACTTCCGCCCCGAAGCGACACCCCGCGGCCCGGTCCCGCCGCTAGCGCTCCGGCGGCGGGGCAGCTGCCCCTGTCCCGCCGCCGGCGTACCCCTCGATATCGATCCGTTAAGGCGCTCGCTCTTCCCATGAGAGCGTTCTCACGCCACGATGCAGTCGCCCTCCCGGCTCAGGGGAGGGCATCCGCCAACAGATTCACAGGAGGAACCGATGCGAGCACGACGGACAGTCGCGCTGGCCCTGACGGGCCTGCTCGCGGCAGTCACGCTGGCTGCCTGCAGCAGCGGGGACGGGAACACCGGCAGCACCGGGAACGGCTCGGGCGGTGGCGCCACCGTCCTGAACGTCGGGATGCCCAACGGGCCGCAGACCGAGAACCACAACCCGTTCCTCGGCTCCTCCTCGGGCGCCTCGCTGGGCTACCGCTGGATGATCTTCGAGCCGCTGGTGATGATCAACGGGATCAAGCCGACCGAGCCCGGCAAGCCGTGGCTGGCGACCGAGTGGAAGTGGGAGGCCAACTTCACCAAGCTGTCGCTGACCGTCCGCGACGGCGTGAAGTTCTCCGACGGCAAGCCGATGACCGCCGAGGACGTGGCGTACTCCTTCCAGATCCGCAAGGACAACGAGGGCCTGAACTCCGACGCGATCCCGTACGGCACGATCACCGTGTCCGGGAACAAGGTCGACCTGACCTTCACCCGGTCGCAGTTCGTCAACCAGAACAAGATCCTGACCGTGTTCGTGATCCCGAAGCACCAGTGGTCGGCGATCAAGGACCCGAGCCAGGACACCCTGAAGAGCCCGATCGGCACCGGCCCGTACACGATCAAGTCGTTCACCCCGCAGACCACCACGCTGACGCTGCGCGACTCGTACTGGCAAGAGCTGCCGAAGGTCAAGGAGCTGCGGTACACGTCGTACAACGACAACAACGCGCAGACCACCGCGCTGGCGAACGGCTCGTCGGAGTGGAGCTTCGTCTTCGTGCCGAACGTGAAGGCCGTCTACCAGGACAAGGACCCGAAGAACCACAAGCTGTGGTTCCCGGCGAACCTCGGCATCCACGGCCTGTGGATCAACACCACCCGCAAGCCGTTCGACAACCCGGCGCTGCGGCGGGCGATGGACAAGGTGATCAACCGCGACGACATCTTCCTGCAGGGTGAGGCGGGGTACTTCTACCCGAAGGTCGAGTCGATCACCGGCATCCCGACGCCGGCGGGTGAGTCCTTCATCGCGCCGGAGTTCAAGGACAAGAAGCACTCCGTCGACGTCGAGGCCGCGAAGAAGGAGCTCGCGGACGCCGGCTTCAAGCTCGAGGGCGACGTGCTGAAGGACCCGACCGGCAAGCCGGTGACGATCACGCTGACCGACCCGGCCGGCTGGTCGGACTACATCACCGACCTGGAGATCATCAAGGACAACCTGTCCACGATCGGGATCAAGGCGACCGTCGACAAGGCCAACCAGGACGCCTGGTTCAAGGCCTTCGACGAGGGCACCTTCGACGCCGGGATGCACTGGACCAACGGCGGCGCGACGCCGTACGACATCTACCAGAACATCATGGACGGCAAGATCCTGAAGCCGGTCGGCAAGGGCGGCGTGAGCGGCAACTACGGCCGGTTCAACAGCCCGGAGGCCACCAAGGCGCTCGACCAGTACGCGAACGCCTCCGACGACGCGACCCGCACCACCGCGCTGAACACGCTGCAGAAGATCATGGTCGAGCAGATGCCGGTCATCCCGACCTCGGCGTCCAACGTCGGCGGGCTCTACAGCACCAAGAACTGGACCGGCTGGCCCGACGAGCAGAACCAGTACGCGCCGGCGCAGCCGACGCAGCAGAACGCTCTGCAGATCGTCCTGAACCTGAAGCCGGCCGGCAGCCAGTGATGCGCCGGCCGCGGCGCCGGGCCCGCCCGCCCGGCGCCGCGGCCGCACGATTGGAGTGTTATGACGGTCACCGACACCGAGGTGGTCCTGGAGGCCGACGGCCTCACCAAGCACTTCCCGGTACGGCGGGGAATCCGTGACCTGCTGTCCCGCGAACACAAGGTCGTGCACGCGGTCGACGACGTACGGCTGACGCTGCGCCGCGGCCGGGTGACCGCGCTGGTCGGCGAGTCCGGCTCCGGGAAGTCGACCGTCGCGCGACTGCTCGCGCAGCTGTACGGCCGCACGTCAGGTGACATCCGCCTGCACGGGGAGTCGGTCACGGTGCACGGCGGCCGGAAGTTCCGTGCGTACGCGCGCCGCGTGCAGATGATCTTCCAGGACCCGTTCGCCTCGCTGAACCCGACGCACACCGTGCGGTACCACCTCACCCGGTCGCTGCGGATCCACGGCCGCGAGGGCGACCTCGAGCAGAACCTGCGCGACCTCCTGGTGCAGGTCCAGCTCACTCCCCCGGAGCGCTACCTGGACAAGTTCCCGCACGAACTGTCCGGCGGCCAGCGCCAGCGGGTCTCGATCGCGCGCGCGCTCGGCGCCGATCCCGAGGCGCTGCTCGCGGACGAGCCGGTGTCGATGCTCGACGTGTCGATCCGGCTCGGCGTCCTGAACCTGCTGCGTGACCTCAAGGAGCGGCTGAACCTCGCCATCCTCTACATCACCCACGACATCGCCTCGGCCCGGTACTTCGCCGACGAGACGCTGGTGATGTACGCCGGGCGCATGGTCGAGGGCGGCGACTCCGAGACCGTCACGCAGAACCCGGCGCACCCATACACCCGGCTGCTGATCGAGAGCGCGCCGGACCCGGACCGGCTCGGCCAGCTGAGCACCCCCGAGGACCAGGCCGGCGGTGAGCCGCCGAGCCTGATCGCGCCACCCACCGGCTGCCGGTTCAACCCGCGCTGCGTGCACGCGATGCCGAAGTGCTCGACCGAGCTCCCGCCCCGCTTCGAGCTCCCGACCCAGGGTCACTGGGCCGCCTGCTGGCTCTACGAGGAAGGAACGGCGCAGTGAAGTTCCTCCTGCAGCGCCTGGCGTTCTACGTCTTCACCGCGTGGGCCGCGCTGACCATCAACTTCTTCATCCCGCGGATGATCCCGGGCGACCCGGTGACGTCGCTGATCAACAAGTTCCAGGGGCAGCTGAGCACCGAGGCGATCAACTCGCTGTACGTGCTGTTCGGCCTGGACAAGAACGCGTCGCTGTGGGGTCAGTACGTCGACTACTGGGGCCAGGTGTTCCGCGGCGACCTCGGGCTGTCGTTCACGTTCTTCCCGACGCCGGTTTCGGAGATCCTGCAGCAGAGCCTGCCGTGGACGATCGCACTGGTCGGCATCACGACATTCGCCAGCTTCATGATCGGTACGGCGCTCGGCGTGCTGGCCGGGTGGCGCCGCGGGTCGCTGATGGACGGACTGTTGCCGGTGACAACGTTCCTGTCGTCGATCCCCTACTTCTGGCTCGGGCTGCTGGCGATCACGCTGCTGGCCGGACCGGACAGCTTCTTCCCGTCGTCCGGCGGCTACGAGCCCGGTCTGGTGCCTTCGTGGAACGGCGAGTTCATCGGGAGCGCTGTGCAGCACAGCCTGCTGCCGGCGATCACGATCCTGATCTCGTCGGTCAGCGGCTGGATCCTGACGATGCGGAACATGATGGTGACGGTGGCGTCGGAGGACTACATCACCGTCGCGCACGCGAAAGGCCTGCCGGAGCGCCGGGTCATGGTCAGCTACGCGGCGCGGAACGCCCTGCTGCCGAACGTCTCCGGCTTCGCGCTGTCGCTCGGCTTCATCGTCGGCGGGACGCTGCTGGTCGAGATCGTCTTCTCCTACCCGGGGATCGGCTACAACCTGTTCCAGGCCGTCGGCGCCAAGGACTACCCGCTGATGCAGGGCGTGTTCCTGGTGATCACGCTCTCGGTGCTGGTGGCCAACCTGCTGGCCGACGTGGCGTACCTGCTCCTCGACCCGCGCACCCGGAAGGAGGGCTGACGATGTCGGCACCAGCCACCACCATCACAGCTGTCACACCCGAAGGGCCCGAGGTCGAGGTCGCGCCGGCGAAACGCCGCCGGTTGCGGTTCGTCGCGAACCCGAAGGCCGCGACCGGGCTGATCGTGCTCGCGTTCTTCTGCCTGATCGCGGTCATCGGCCCGTGGATCGCGCCGTACGACCCGTCGGCGCGCAGCAGCGACCTGATCCAGCCGCCGTCCGGCAAGCACTGGTTCGGTACGACGCACCTCGGGCAGGACATCTTCAGCCAGGTCCTCGTCGGCACCCGCGGGGTGATGTTCGTCGGGCTGCTCGCCGGGCTCGTTGCGACCGCGCTGTCGATCCTGATCGGGGTCAGCGCGGGCTTCCTGGGCGGGGCCGCGGACGACGGGCTGTCCGCGCTGTCCAACGTTTTCCTGGTCATTCCGGCGCTGCCGCTGATCATCATCGTGGCCTCGACGATCCCGTCGGCCGGCGACCTGATGGTTGCCCTGGTCATCGGTCTCACCTCGTGGGCCTGGGGCGCCCGGGTGCTGCGGGCGCAGACGCTGTCGCTGCGCCGCCGGGACTACGTGGAGGCCGCGCGGGCCACCGGGGAGAGCACCTGGCGGCTGATCACCTTCGAGATCATGCCGAACCTGACCGCGATCATCGCCTCCGGTTTCGTCGGCACGGTGATCTTCGCGGTGATGTCCGAGATCACGCTGGCCTTCATCGGGATCTCGACGATCTCGGAGTGGAACTGGGGCACGATCCTGTTCTGGGCGCAGTCGCAGCAGGCACTGGCCCAGGGGGCGTGGTGGTGGTTCGTCCCGGCCGGGCTGGCGATCGCGATCCTCGGGACCGCGCTGTCGCTGGTCAACTTCGGGATCGACGAGTTCGTGAGCCCGCGGCTGCGGAGCAGCGGCCATACCAAGGTGAAGACCAATGACGGCCGCTCGGTGCGGATGCGGGTCGGGTTCACGCCGGTCCTCGGCGCACCGGCCGAGCCGGTGACTCCCGTCGTACGCCGTCGTGAGGAGGAGGTCGCGTGAGGGCGCCGGTGCTGGAGATCAAGAACTTCCACGTCGACTACGGTCTCGGTGACGAAGCCGTGCAGGCCGTCCGGGACGTCACGCTGACGTTGCACCGTGGCGAAGTACTCGGGCTGGCCGGTGAGAGCGGCAGCGGGAAGTCGACGCTGGCGTACGGCGTGACGCGGCTGCTGCCGCCGCCCGGGGTGATCAGCGGCGGGTCGGTGGTCTACCACCCGGCGTCAGGCGATCCGTACGACGTGATGACGCTGGACGACGCGGAGCTGCGGCAGTTCCGCTGGGCGGAGACGTCGATCGTGTTCCAGGGCGCGATGAACTCGCTGAACCCGGTGCACAAGGTCTCCACCCAGATGCTCGACGTGATCAAGGCGCACGAGCCGCAACTGTCGCCGCAGGCCCGGACGGCGCGGGCTCAGGAAATGCTGAAACTCGTCGGGATTTCCGCGGACCGGATGGACGCGTACCCCCACCAGCTGTCCGGCGGCATGCGGCAGCGGGTGATGATCGGGATGGCGCTCGTCCTCGAGCCGCAGGTTGTCATCATGGACGAGCCGACCACCGCGCTGGACGTGGTGATGCAGCGGCAGATCCTCGCGCAGCTCGTCGAACTGCGCGAGCGGCTCGGGTTCTCGGTGCTGTTCATCACCCACGACCTGTCGCTGCTGGTCGAGTTCTCGGACCGGATCGCGATCATGTACGGCGGCCGGATCGTCGAGGAGGCCTCGTCCGGGGCGCTGTACAAGGACTCCCTGCATCCCTACAGCGAAGGCCTGCTCAAGTCGTTCCCCGCGCTGCGCGGCGAGCGGCGCGAGCTGTCCGGGATCCCTGGTTCACCTCCCGACCTGCGGGGGATGCCGTCCGGGTGCTCTTTCCACCCGCGGTGTCCGCAAGCGTTCGACCGTTGCTCGGCCGAGATCCCCGTGCTGGGAATCCCATCGGCCCGCAACGACCCCAACCGTTCGGTCGCGTGCTGGCTTCCGGGCCGCACCGCTTAGAAAGGTACAGATGAGTACAACTTCAGTCTCGGGGGCGGAGGAGCTGGCCGCGGGGTTCCCGGCCGGGTTCCGCTGGGGCGTCGCGACGTCGTCGTACCAGATCGAAGGGGCGGTGGCCGCGGACGGCCGGACGCCGTCGATCTGGGACACGTTCTGCCGGGTGCCGGGCGCGATCGACAACGGCGACACCGGCGACGTCGCCTGCGACCACTACCACCGGATGCCGGCCGACGTCGCGCTGATCAAGGACCTGGGTCTGGACACCTACCGGTTCTCGGTGGCGTGGCCGCGGGTGCAGCCGCGCGGCAAGGGCCCGGTGAATCCGGCGGGGCTCGGGTTCTACGACCGGCTCGTCGACGAGTTGCTTGCCCAGGGCATCGACCCGTGGGTGACGCTGTACCACTGGGACCTGCCGCAGGAGCTCGAGGACGCGGGCGGCTGGCCGGTGCGCGACACGGCGTACCGGTTCGCGGAGTACGCGATGCTGGTGTTCGACGCGCTCAAGGACCGGGTGAACACCTGGACGACGCTCAACGAGCCGTGGTGCTCGGCGATGCTCGGGTACGCGTACGGCCTGCACGCACCGGGGCGGCGCGAGTACCCGGCCGCGATCGCCGCGGTGCACCACCTGCTGCTCGGGCACGGACTCGCGACGCAGGAGATGCGGGCGGCGGCGCCGCGCAAGCTCGACATCGGCATCACGCTGAACGTCGCCACCGCGTACCCGGCCAGCGATGCGGCACCGGACGTGGAGGCGGCCCGGCGCGCGGACGGCATGGGCCGGCGGATCTACCTCGACCCGCTCGTCCACGGCCGCTACCCCGCCGACGTCGTCGCGGACCTGGAGCGGGAAGGCGCCGCGCTGCCGGTCGAGGACGGCGACCTGGAGATCATCTCGGCGCCGATCGACGTGCTCGGCGTGAACTACTACTTCAGCCAGAAGTTCACCGGGTACGCCGAGGACGGCAGCACCGCCGACGCGAACGGCCTGCCGATCACCCGCGACGTACCGCTCGGCCGGCCGCGGACCGCGATGGACTGGGAGATTGTCCCGGAAGGCTTCACCGACCTCCTGCTCAGCATCGCCCGCGACTACCCGAACCTCCCGATGGTCGTCACCGAGAACGGCTCCGCCTTCGACGACGTCCCCGACGAGCACGGCTACGTCGAGGACACCGACCGCACGGCGTACTTCACCTCCCACCTCACCGCGGTCGCCGACGCCATCACCCAGGCCGCCGACATCCGCGGCTACCTGGCCTGGTCCCTCCTCGACAACTTCGAATGGGCCTACGGCTACGCCAAACGCTTCGGCATAGTCCGCGTCGACTACAACACCCAAACCCGCACCCCCAAGGCCAGCGCCCACTACTTGAAGGACCTGGCCACCCGCCACCGGGCGGGCCAATAGAACTGCCGGGGCCGTCACCCGCATGTGACGGTCCCGGCAGTTCGGTCTTGGTCAGCCCTTCTGGGTTACGCGGTCGAGTGGGGCCGGGGTGAGGGTTTTGTGGGTTCGGAGGTACGACGTGAAGGTTTCGTGGTCGGTGTTGTTGCGGACCGGGTTCGTCGCGGCCTTGAAGGCGGAGTAGCCGTCGGCGCCGATCACCGTGTAGGCGAGGGCGGCCACTCGGTAGGTCTTCGCCGGGTCGAGGGCGGTGCCGTCGAGCTTCACGTCCGCGGGGTTGATGCGGTCCCCGACCGGGCGGGAGGCGTCGAAGGCGTACTTCACGTTGCCCGACAGCGCGAGCGGCGCGAACTTGATCGTCCCGTTCGGCTGCGTCTGCCACTGCTGCTCGAGTACGGCGTCCAACTGCGCGCCGGTCAGGCTCACCGTCAGCACCGGGTTGCCGTAGCCGTACGCGTCCCACGACTCGCCCAGCATCACGCGGCCGGCGGCGTCCCCGGGCTTGGTGCTCGCGGCAACCAGCATGTCGCCGCGCAGCGCGGTGGACCCGGTCGCGGGCTTGGCGGCGATGACGCCGAGGTCGGCCGGTCCGTTCTGCCGCGCCGTCCACAGGTGTACGTCGGCCGCCAGGTCGCCGAGTGTGCTCTCACCGACCGCGTTCGGCGTCCGGGTGAAGTCACCGGTGATCGTCGCGACCGGCTCGGCGTACTTCCGCGCCCCGGCGGCGGTCCAGTAGTCCACGATCCGCTGGATCTCCGGGTCCGGCGTGACGTCGCGGGTCACCGCGTGGTTCACCGACGTCGTCTTGTCCCGCAGTACCTCACCGGTCCGCTGGTCCAGCTGCAGGTTGATCTCGTTGATCAGCCGGCCGTGGTTCGCGGCCTCGACGACCGGGCGCGGGTTGCCGGCCGGGTCCGGGATGCTGCAGTTGAACGCCGCGTGCCAGTGCCCGGTCACGATCGCGTCGATCTGCGGGGTCACCTTGCGCGCGAGCTCGATCGCGGGCCCGCTCGGGTTCACGCAGTTGTTGTAGGTCGCCGACGCGTCCGTGCCGCCGTCGTGCATGTTCAGCACGATCGCCTTCACACCACGCCGGGTCAGCTCGTCGGCCGCCCGGTTCGCCGACTCGACCGGGTCGAGCGCCTTCAGGTCCGGCTGGTACGACGTGGAGCCGACCGGCGTGTCCGGGACGGTGAGCCCGATGAAGCCGACCGGGTACGCCCGGCCGCCGTCGCGCACCCAGCGGATCGTGTACGGCGCGACGATCGTCTGGCCCTTGGCGTCGACGACGTTCGCGGACTGGAAGTCGAAATCGGCGCCGCGGAACTGCCGGCCCGTCGAGTCGGTGAAGCAGCTGTCGACGCCGATCGTGCCGAAGCACTTGCCCTTCGCCATGTGGTCGACGAGGAAGCTCTTGGTCACGTCCAACTCGTGGTTGCCGACGCTGGAGAACTCGACGCCGAGCGCGTTCAGCACCTCGATCGTCGGCTCGTCCGCGTGCACGTCGACCTCGAACGGCCAGCCGGAGAAGCTGTCGCCGTCGGCGAAGAAGATCGAGTTCCGGTGCCGCTCGTCGCGGTGATCCACTGGTGGTGCGACAACGGCACGGTGCCGGTCGGCGGCGCGGGCGCGACGACCACCGGAGAGAGCACCGTCGTCTGCCGCTGCTGTCCGTGCAGGATCGTCTTGTACGTCGTGGTGGCGGTGAGGCTCGCAGTACCGGGCGGTGCCACGGGCGGGAGCTTCACGGTGAACGCGAACGTCGCCTGCTGCCCGCCTTCGATCAGGCCAGGCGCCTTGGACACCGGCGTCGCGGTCCATCCGGAGCCACCGGCCACCGTCACCGCCGGAGCGAACACCGGCAGCGAACCGTCGTTGCGGACGGCAACCTTTACGGTCAGCTCGTCCCCACCCGCCACGACCGGTGCGGAGCCCTCGGGCTGGGCGTCCGTCCCGACCTTCGTCACCTGCGGGATCCCGGCCGTGACGTGCGGAATCCCGGGGACGCCACGAGCCGGCTCAACGCGGAACAGCGCCGTACCGTGGGCCGGCACCGCCGCGCTGATCACCCCGGCGCTCTCGGTCACCTGGTTCGACCAGGCGTTCTTCAGAGTGAACCTCGACCCGCCCAGCCCGACGGCCGCCGCCGTGGTGGTGACGGTCTTGGCGCTGTCACCGCGGTTGAGCAGTACGACGGCACGGCTGCCGTCGGCGAGCCGTTTGACCCACGTCTCCGTCGTACCGGCGGCACCGACGCGCACCGCCTGGACGGCGGCCTTGTCCTGGTTGATCGCGAGGACGTCGGGATCGGTGAGCATCCCGATCGTGGTGGTGCTGAGCTTGCGGATGTCGCTGCCGATCACCAGCGGCGCGGCCGCGACCGCCCACAACGTGAGCTGCGTACGGAACTCCTCGTCGCTCATCCCGAGCTCCGGCGCGAGGTAGTCCGGGTCGCTGAACGCGCCCGGCCGGACGACCTCCGGGTGCCGCGCGTTCGCGTCGTAGTTGCGCAGAACGTCCTTGAACTTGATGTCGCCGTGGAAGCCGACGTCGGTGTACGTGCGCCAGGACTGCGCGATGTCCGGCGCGTACGACCAGGAGTAGATCGACTGCTGCGACTCCGGGTAGTTGCCCCAGTCGGGCGACGTCACCGGGTTGCACAGGTTGAAGATCATCGGCCGGCCGCTGGCGTTGTTGCGCAGCGCGTGCGCGAACTCGGTGAACACCGTCTTCGGGTCGAGATCGGCCGCGATCCCGCACAGGTAGTCGACCTTGACGGCGTCGAAGCCCCACGCGGCGAACTGGTCCGCGTCGCGCTGGTAGTACCCGCCGCTGCCGAGACCGCACTTGCCCGGGATGTACGGGCCGGCGTCGGTGTAGATGCCGGCCTTCAGGCCCTTGCCGTGGATGTAGT
The DNA here is from genome assembly GCF_040254265.1 of Kribbella sp. HUAS MG21. GTDB lineage: Bacteria > Actinomycetota > Actinomycetes > Propionibacteriales > Kribbellaceae > Kribbella. The sequence continues at coordinate 4,403,627 of NZ_CP158165.1, read as the reverse complement.
CGACGAGCGGCTTCAGCCCGTTCGGGAACTTGGCCGGGTTCGGGACCAGGTCGCCGGCGGCGCTGCGCGACTGGTCGGCCTGCCAGCCGCCGTCCAGCCAGACGATGTCGTAGCCGGCCTTGGCCAGGCCGCGATCGACCAGCGCGTCGGCGACCGACTTGATCGTGTCCTCGGTGAAGTCGCCGCCGAGTCCGTAGTAGGTGTTCCAGCCCTGGTACGGCGTGGGGCTGAGTACCGGAGTCGTGTCCCTGGCTGTGGCCTGAGCCGCCACAGCCGGGGTCGTGGTGGTGGCGAGCGCGCCGGCCACGAGAGCCGCCGCGATCACCCCGCCCAGCAATCGCTTCATTCCGTTGTCCTTTGCTGCCGTTGTGAGCGGACGGTCAGTCGACCAGGTCGACGACCAGGCAGTGCGAGTCGGCGGAGTCGTCGACGACGACCCCGGCCTGCAGCAGGTAGCTGCCCGGGTAGGTCTCGGTGCCCACCCGGTAGTTCTTCGCCGGATCCAGCCCGGCCAGCGGCACCCGCCGCGGCCGGGTCGGCAGCGTGCCGCGCACGTTGCCGTCACCGGTCTCCCACTGGAACACCACGGACCGCCGTACGCCGACGTACTGGACGCCGGCGGTCAGTCCGTACACCTTGCTGTCGGCAATCAGTTCCCGGAAGCCCTTGTACTGCTCGATGTGTCGGGCGGCCGTCTTCAGCTGGTCGTCGGTCCAGCGCGAGAGGTCCGCGCCGATCCCGAGGACACCCGCCATCGCGACATGGAACCGGAAGTCGAGGGACCGTCGGCGCCCGTCGTGCGTGCCCTCGGCGTCGGTCACCCAGGAACTCATCAGGTGCGGCGCGAACCCGGTGCGGAACCCTTCCTGGATCCGGAGCCGATCCAGCGGGGCGGTGTTGTCACTCGGCCACAACGTGTCCACGCGCGCGGCCATCCCCAGATCCACGCGAGCCCCACCACCCGCGCAGCCCTCGACGACAACCTGTGGGTGCTGGTCCCGCAGCCGATCCAGGATGTCGTAGAGATGCGACACCGCCAGGCCGTCCACGTCGCGTCGTCCATCTCCCGCGTCCAGCCGGGGCCGGTTCGCGTCCCACTTCAGATACGAGATGTTGTACGACGACAGCAGCCGGTCGAGCGTGTTCCACACGAACTCCGCGACGTCCTCGCGACTCAGGTCCAGCAGCAGCTGGTTGCGGATCAGCACCGGCTCCCGCCCGGCGGTCCGCAGGATCCACTCCGGGTGGTCGGCCGCCAGTCGCGACTTCGGGCTGACCGACTCCGGCTCGACCCACAGCCCGAAGTCCAGCCCGAGGTCCTTCAGCCGCGCGATGAATCCGTCCAGCCCGTCCGGGAACTTGGCCGGATCGACCTCCCAGTCTCCCAGCCCGCCGGTGTCGTCCGACCGCCCGACGAACCACCCGTCGTCGACCACGAAGGTCTCGACGCCGATGCTCGCGGCCCGCCGGGCGAGCTCGAGCTGGTGCTCCGCGCGGATGCCGAACTCGGTCGCGAACCAGGAGTTGTACAGCGTTTTCGGAACACGTTTTCGCGATCCGCGCCGCTGGTACTCGTGAAAGACCCGCGCCAGCCCGTCGGCACCTTCGGCACTGCAAGCCCCGACGGCCTTCGGCGAAACCCACGTCTCGCCCGGCGCCAGCCGGAGCCCGAGGTTCGAAGCACTCCGGCCGGCCTGGATGCGCAGCAGGCCGATGGTGTCGACCTCGGCACTCAGCTCCCAGGACCCGGACCACGCGAGCTGGACGCCGTACGCGACGTCCCCGTCGGTAGCGAGGAACGGCGAGTACGAGTGCCCCGTGATGCCCTGCGCGCTCCCGATCGTGAACCGGCCGCGCGGCAACGTCACCGACGCCTGCTGGAACTCGCTGTTCCACTCGCCCCACAAGTACTTGACAATGTTCCCCACCGGCACCACGAACGCGGCCGAATCGTGCCGGTGCAGCACGAGCTCGTCCGGCCCGTCGTTGCGCACCGACACCCACCGCTCCACCACGTCCCCGACCATCCGGTAGTGCAGTACGACCCGGACGACGTCCGCGAACTCCAACTCGAGCCCGTCACCTTCACGCGCCTCGACGAACACCGGGCGGAGCTCGTCCGAACCGTCCGGACCACTCACGACCAGCTCCACCGGAGACGTGTAGCGGACACCGCGAACGGCATACTCGAGCGGCTCCACGTCAGCCCGCGGCACGAAGTGCTCCGTGCCGACGACCGTGACCGGCGCCCCGCCGTCCTGCGGGCCCCAGGCAACCAACTGCGCCCACTGCCCGTGCTCCGGTACGCCGACCACGTACGACGTCGTCGTACCGCGCAAGGTCCACGTCCTCACTTGACCGCTCCGATCGCGAGACCGCCGACGAAGTGCTTCTGGAAGCGCAGGAAGACCGCCACCGTGGGAACGGCCGCGATGACCGTGCCGGCCGCGATCACGTTCCAGGACGACACGAACAGCCCTTGCAGACCGAGCAGCGCGGGCGTGACCGGCATCTTCTCGCCGGAGCGGATCACGGTGATCGACCACAGCAGGTCGTTGAAGATCCAGGTGAACGACAGCGCGCCGAGCGCGGCCAGCGCCGGGCGGGTCAGCGGCAGGATCACCGCGGAGTAGATCTTCCCGGGTCCCGCGCCGTCGATCGTCGCCGCCTCCTGGATCTCCCGCGGCAGGTCCCGCATGAACCCGTGCAGCACGAAGGTGTAGAACCCGAGCCCGAAGCCGACATGCACCGCGATCAGCGCGATCAGCGTGTCGTAGTACCCGATCAGCTCCACGAACCGGGAGATCGGGATCAGCAGGATCTGCGGCGGCAGCAGGTTCCCCATCAACATCAGCAACAGGATCGTCCGCCGGAACGGGATCGAGTAGCGCGCGAGCCCGTACGCCGCGACCGAGGCGAGGCCGAGGCTCAGGATCACGGCCGGGATCGTCACCAGCAGGCTGTTGACCAGCGCCCGGAACTCGTCCGCGTCCTCCCACGCCGACTTGTACGTCGAGAACGTGAACGAGTGCGGCAACGACCCGAGGCCGTTCGCCGCCACGTCGTCGAACGACCGGAACGAGATCACCACCACCCACAGGATCGGCGCGACCCAGAGCAGCGAGACGAGGCCCATCGCGACGTGGTAACCGCCCGTCTTGAGCCGGTTCACGATTCCTCCCGGAAGGCGCGGATCAGGTAGCCGAGGATGACGGCGAGGGCGAGCAGGAAGATCACCACGGCCAGCGCGGAGGCGTAGCCGAGCTGGGTGGACTGGAACGCGGTCGAGTACATGTACGTGCTGAGCAGCTCGGACGAGTGGTACGGGCCGCCCTTGGTCATCGACCAGACGATGTCGAAGGACCGCAGCGAGTCGATCACGATGACCGACAGGACGACCGAGTTCACGCCTTTGAGCTGCGGGATGGTGACGTACAGGGTGCGCTGCCAAGCAGAGGCACCGTCGACCTTCGCGGCCTCGTAGAGCGCGGGGTCGACCGCTTTCAGGCCGGCCAGGTACAGCACCATCACGTACCCGATCTGGCGCCACAGCGCCGGGACGATCACGGCGTACAAGGCGGTGTCGGGGTCCGCGAGCCAGGGCCGGATGAAATCGCCCAGTCCGACGGTCCGGAACACGGTGTCCACGAGACCGTCCGGCTGGTAGAAGACGCGCCAGATCAGCGCGGTGACGACCAGCGAGAACACCACGGGCGTGAACAGTGCCGCCCGGTAGATGCCCACCCCACGCCGCTCGCGTTGCAGAAGCAACGCCATCCCGAATCCGCCGATCACGCTGAGCCCGCCGAACAGCACGAGCCAGATCGCGGTGTTCTTCAACGCCGTCCGGAAGATCGGATCCGACACCATGTCCGCGAAGTTGCCGAACCCGACGAACCGCGGCGCCGACAGCCCGTCCCAGCTGGTCAACGCCAACCAGAATCCCTGCAGCGCGGGCCAGAACACCCACACCGCCTCGACCGCGAACGGCACCAGCACGAACACCAGGATCAGCGGCGAGACGCGGCGGGTACGACGGGGCGCGGCCGCCGCACCGTTTCCGGTCCGGCGACGCGGCTCCACAGCTGTAGCGGTCACGCCTTGAAGACCTTTTCCGCTGCCGCCTGCCAGTCCTTCAGGATCTTGTCGACCTGGTCGGGCTTGTCGAGGAACTTGGTGAGCGCGGCGTCGGCGGTCGGCTGCAGGGCGTCGCTCGAGTCGCGGTTGAAGAACTGAGTGAGTTCGGCGGCGCTCTCGATCATCGCCTTGCCCTTCTTCACCAGCGCGGTGTCGGCCGCCTTCCCGTCCGGGTTCGCGGGGATCGCCGTACCGGAGGAGTTCTGCACGTAGATCTCCTGCGCCTCCGCCGTCGCCAGCCAGGTCATGAACTTCTTCACCGAGTCGGGGTCCTGCACCTTCTTCGAGGCGAAGTACCCGTCGGTCGGCGCCTCCTCGGCGACCGGGACCGCGGGATCGATGATCGGGAACTGGAAGAAGTCGATGTCGTCCAGCGCGTCCTTCGGCGCCGAATCCGCGAAGAACGTGCCGATCAGGAACATCCCGGTCTTGCCCGCGAGCAGCGCCGACGTCGCCTCCTGGAACGGGAACGACTTCCCCTTCGGGTCGAAGTACGGCAGCACCTCGCGCCACTTGGTGAAGACCGCCTGCACCTTCGGATCGGTGAAGTTCCCCTGGCCGGCCAGCAGTTCCCGGTGGAACGGCGCGCCGTTGATCCGGATGTTCAGGTAGTCGAACCACGCCGACGCGACCCATGGCGTGTCGCCGAGCCCGATGCCGATCGGCGGGACGCCCTGCGCCTGGATCTTCTGGCAGACCTCGACGAACTCGGCCCAGGTCTTCGGCGGCGTCACGCCCCACTTGGCGAAGTTCGACTTCCGGTAGAACATGCCCCACCAGTAGTAGCTGGTCGGGACGAAGATCTTCTGCCCGGCGCTGCTCGTGGACAGTGTCTGCATCGCCTTCGAGTAGTTGCCCATCGAGTCCCAGACACTCGACACGTCGAGCAGCAGATCCTTCTTCGCGTACGAGTCCGCGACCGAGCCGGCGTACCAGGTGTACACGTCCGGCGGGTTGGCCGAGGTCAGGTACGTCGGCAACTGGGTGCGGAAGATCTCCGCCGCGACCGTGTTCAGCTTGACCTGCGAACCGCCGGTCTTGTTGTAGGCGGCAACGAGTTTCTCCATCGCGGCCTTGGCCTGCTCGCTGGAAAGGTTCGACTGCAGCGCCAGCTGACCGGTGGCCGCGCTGCCGCTGCCCGGACTCTTCGACGACGTCGCGCACCCGGGCACCAGGGTCGCCGCCCCCAGCAGTCCGAGCCCCTTCAGAAAAGTCCGTCGATCCGCTGCCAAGGTCATGCCCGAACTCCTGGAGTCTGCCCCGGCGGTGCGTCCGGCGGGGTGAGTTGGTGTGTTGCGGACGATCTTGCGGCGGCCCGTCGCGGGTGTCAATATTAATTCGTAAATTACGAGCAAATCGCTTGACCGGGCAGTGCCGCCACGGTGAACTGATCCGACGCCCGGCCTGCTGTGGTTGGGTGGAGTGAACTTCGAGGAGGCGCGGGTGCGGCTGGCTGGACGGGTGATCGTGGTGACCGGAGCTGCGTCGGGGATCGGCGCGGCCTGTGCGGAACGCGCGCTGACCGAGGGCGCGCAGGTCGTGCAGGTCGACGTACAGCCCTGCAAAGAGCTGCCTGGCAAGGCGATCAGCGTCGTCGGCGACGTCGCGGCGCCGGACACCTGGGCGGAGGTCAGGTCGCGCGGCCGCGACGAGCTCGGCCCGATCGACGGCCTGGTCAGCAACGCGGTCGTCGTCGAGGTGAAGCCTGCGCACGAGCTCACCCCCCTGTCCTGGCAACGCCAGCTCGACGTCAACCTGACGGCCGCGTTCCTCGGCTTCCAGGCGCTGTACGACGACCTCGTCGCCGGCGCGGGCTCCGTCGTCCTCGTGTCGTCGGTGCACGCACTGGCAGGACTTCCCGGGCATCCGGCGTACGCCGCGACGAAGGGCGCACTGGTCGCGCTCGGACGGCAGCTCGCGGTCGAGTACGGCCGGTCGATCCGGGTGAACAGCGTGCTGCCGGGGCCGGTCGTGACCGCGATGTGGGACCGCGTCGACGCCGAGGGCCGCGAGCGGAGCGCCCAGGCGACTGCGCTCAAGCGGCTCGGGCAACCGGACGAGGTGGCGCAGGCGGTGGCGTTCCTGTTGTCGCACGAGGCGTCGTTCGTCACCGCGACCAGCCTGGTGGTCGACGGCGGATGGTCCGCTGTGAAGGACTCGGCGTGAGGGAGAGCAGGGTGACGGGGATGCAACGCGGGGTGTCGCGGGGGCTGCACGGGCAGATCGTGGAGGTGATGGCGCAGCGGATCCTGTCGGGACAGATCCCGGAAGGCGCGACGATCAACGTCACGGACCTGCAGACCGACCTCGGTGTCAGCCTGACCGCCGTCCGCGAGGCGCTGAAGGTGCTGACCGCGAAGGGCCTGGTCGACGCGCGGCAGAAGCGCGGGACGTTCGTCCGGCCGCGGTCGGACTGGAACCTGCTCGACGCGGACATGATCCGCTGGCACTTCAAGGACGCCGACGCCCGGCCGGAACTGCTCGAGGAACTGCACGAGGTCCGCGGCATCGTCGAGCCGGCCGCCGCCCGCTTGGCCGCCGTACGCGCCGACGAGTCGCATCTGACCGCGCTCGACGAGGCACTGGCGGCGATGGAGTCCGCGGGTGACGACCTCGCCGCGGTGACCGCGGACCTCGCGTTCCACCGGGCGCTGCTCGCGGCGACCGGCAACGAACTGCTGACGAAGATGGAAGTGATCATGGAGACGGGGCTCGCCGACCGGGACCGGCTGGTGCACAAGGTCAAGCCGTCCGACGATCCGGTGCCGAGTCACCGGCGGGTCGTCGACGCGGTCCGCGCGCACGACCCGGAAGGCGCCGAGCTCGCGATGCGCGAACTGCTCGCGAAGGCCGCCGAGGACCTGACCGAGGTGCGCGGTACGGCGAGTCGCAGTACCGGGCAGCGATCGGGGCGGGGATCGACGCGGGGGCGGCGCTCGTGAAGATCGAGAGGATCGAGACGTTCCTGGTCCCGCCGCGCTGGCTGTTCTGCCGGATCGAGACCAGCGACGGTGTCGTCGGCTGGGGCGAGCCGGTGGTCGAGGGCCGCGCGGAGGTGGTGCGGACCGCGATCGACGTCCTGTCGGAGTACCTGATCGGCCGGGACCCGCTGCAGATCGAGCGGCACTGGCAGGTACTGACCAAGGGCGGCTTCTACCGTGGCGGGCCGGTGCTCAGCAGCGCGGTCGCCGGGCTGGACCACGCGCTCTGGGACATCGCCGGCCAGGTGTACGGCGCCCCGGTGGCGGCGCTGCTCGGCGGCCGGGTGCGCGACCGGGTGCGGGTGTACGCGTGGGTCGGCGGGGACGAACCGGCCGCCGTCGGTGACGCCGTCGCGGAGCAGGTTGCGGCCGGGATGACCGCCGTGAAGATGAACGCGAGCGGGCTGATCCGGCCCTCGCCGTCCGTTGCCGAGATCAACGACATCGTGAACCGGCTGGCCGCTGCCCGGGAGGTGCTCGGCGACACGCGGGACGTCGCGATCGACCTGCACGGCCGCGTCGGCGTGGCGGCGGCGCGGCGGATCCTGCACGCGGTCGAGGAGCTGCAGCCGATGTTCGTCGAGGAACCGGTGCTGCCGGAGCAGATGGCACACCTGCCGGAAGTGGTCGCGACCTCGACGGTCCCGGTCGCACTCGGCGAGCGGCTCTACCACCGCTCCGATTTCCTGGCGCCGCTGGACGCGGGCGTCGCGGTCGTCCAGCCCGACGTCTCGCACGCCGGCGGCATCTCGGAGCTGCGGCGGATCGCCGTACTCGCCGATGCGCACGGAGCGATGCTCGCGCCGCACTGCCCGCTCGGACCGATCTCGCTGGCGGCCTCGTTGCAGGTGTCGTTCGCGACGCCGAACTTCCTGATCCAGGAGCAGAGCCGGGGTATTCACTACAACCTGACCAGCGACCTCACGTCGTACGTCGTCGACCCGGCGCCGTTCACCTGGGTCAACGGGCATGCCGAGTGGAATCCCCGGCCGGGACTCGGAATCACGATCGACGAGGCCGCGGTCCGCGCGGCCGACCGGACCGGTCACACCTGGCGCAACCCGGTGTGGACGCACGACGACGGTTCCTTCGCCGAATGGTGACGCCACGGACGAACGGCCTGGTGACGGTCGATCACGCGGACGGCGGTCGCTGGACGTCGCTGCATCTCGCCGGGCGCGAGTGGCTCTGGGCCGGCCCCGGCCTGGTCGAGGGCCCGCGCACCGGGCTGGCCACCTTCATCGACGCCGGCGGCGTGGACGAGTGCTTCCCGACCGTCCGCGGCACACCCGACCACGGCGGGCTCTGGAACCAGCCCTGGGACGGGACGGTCGCGTACGACGGCGCTGTGCTGACGCGGACGCTCACGAGCGGAGTGGACACGCTTTCGGTCGACTACCGTCTCGAGGCCCCGCCGGGCTACAGCTTCGTCTGGGCCGCGCATGCGCTGCTGGACTGTGTGCCTGGGGCGACCATCACGGTGCAGCCGGGGACGTCGTGCCGGTTGTTCGCGGAGGCCGCGCCGTGGCTGCCCTGGGCCTGGCCGGACGAGGTGCCGTGGGTGACGGCCGTGTGGCCGACGCCGCTGGATCTCGGCACGTTCGGCCCGACGGACGGGACGGCCGCCGGCGCAGTCCTCGTCGATTGCCCGACGGTGGCGGTGCGCGACCGGGGCGCCGAGCTGACCATGACGTTGAGTTGCCCGGGGCAACCGGTGTCGACCGCGCTGTGGCGGAACCAGGGCGGCTTCCCGGCCGATGCGCCGTACCGGAGTCTCGGGGTGGAGCCGATGCTCGGCAGGGTGTTCGACCTGGCGACCGCCGGGCCGGGTGATGCCGCGGTGGTGCCGGAGAGTGGCGAACTGGCCTGGCGGCTGACGATCTCCGCCAGGCCGTTCTGATGTCAACCGAGAGGCAGGTCGAGGACCGCGTTGGGCACGGACGTGCTGTTGGTGGTGCGGATGCTGTTGAGCTCGGTCGCCGTCAGGGCGCGCTTGTAGATGCGGACCTCGTCCAGCGCACCGTCGAAGTGGTGCAGGCCGTCGAGGCGCTGGCCGACGTACATCTTGAAGGGCCTGCCGGGGCTGACCGATCCGGCCGGGGCGGTGACGCTCGCGGACTGGACGCCGTCGACCCAGATCGACAGCGTGCCGGCCTTGCGTTGCAGGGCGACGTGGTGCCAGGTGTTGTCGTTGTAGGCCTTCGTCGTCTGGACCGCGGCGGTGTTGCCGTTGGTCGTGATCAGGCCGCGGATCCGGCTGTCCGCGGGCTCGGCGCGGAGCCAGAACTGGGAGTACGTGTTGATCCCGTACCCCCAGAAGATCGCCTGCTGCGCGGTGGACGCGCCGTACTTGATCCAGGCCATCGCGGTGAAGTCCCCCGCGCCGACCGCGAGCGACTCGGCGAACGGCAACTGGATCGCGTCGTCGACCCCGTCGAGGTCGCGCGCCTGCCCGAACTTGCCGGCCACCGCCGTCGTGCCGCCGCGCAGGTAGCTGTCGTTGTGCAGGCCGGACACGTCCGGCGTCGTCGGGCCGAGCGGTGCGTCGGGGTGGCCGATGTCGTTCTCGGTGAAGCGCGCGAACCGGATCTGGTCGCGGGCGTCGACCGTGCCGCCCTCGTACAGCAGGCCGATCTCACCGGTGTCCAGGATCGCCATGTCGGAGTACCCGGACCAGTCACTGGTGATTCGGGTGCCCTCGGCAACAGACTGCCAGGTCTTGCCCTCGTCGAAGCTGGACCGGATCGTCATGTACCGCCTGCGGTCCGGGTCCGCGGGCGCCGCGAACAGGATCCGGTTGTACTTGTCGCCCCGGTCGACCGCCCGCAGCCGTTGCAGCGAGCCCTGGACGACCGGCGTGGTCAGCCCGTCGATCGTGGAAAACGGTGCGGAAAACGTGTGACCGCCGTCGTTGCTGACCGCGGCCATCCGGCTCGCGCCCGACGTGCCCGCGTTGTTGCGCGCACCGGCGTACACGCCGCCGTCGACCTTCTCGACGACGCTGATCTCCTGCGGCGTGGCGTCCGACCTGAGATCGGTCGCGCCCTTGTGCCAGGTGACGCCGTGGTCGTCGCTGTACACGAGCTGGCCCGCGTTCTTGCCGGCGCCGTTGTCGTAGTTGGTACCGGCGACCAGCCGCCCGGCGTGCGCGCCGCGGGTGAGCTGGATGCCGTGGACGGGCCCGGTCGCGTACCAGCCCCACGCCGGGTCGTCGATCTGGTCGCCGATGTTCCGCGCCTTGCTCCATGTCCGGCCGTCGTCGTCACTGAGTTGGACGTACGGCGTCCGCGGCCGGCTCGTCGTCCCGGGATCCATCGTGGTCAGCAGCACGATCCGGCCGGTCTCGTAGTCGACGATCGGGGCGGGGTTGCCGCGGGTGGCGACCGCGTTCGGGTCGGCGTCGGTACCGGACAGGACGGTCTGGGGCGCCGACCAGGTGCGGCCGTCGTCGTCGGAGCGGCGCATCACCAGGTCGATCTCCTGGGAGTCCGCGCACCAGGCGCGGCGGGCCTCGGCGAACGCGAGCAGCGCGCCGGTCTTGGTCTTCACGATCGCGGGAATGCGGTAGCAGCCGTAGCCGGCGTCGCCCTTGTTGAACAGCACGGTCTGGGTGACGGCCGCCTGGGCCGGTGGAGCCGGGAAGGTCAGCGCGGCCGCGACAAGAGCCAGCGCGACGAGGAGCCTGGGCATGAGCGGATGCCTCCTGTAAGTAAACAACGGGGCGGTTGTTCACTTCGTAATTGAGCCACACAATCGGCGTCCACGCCAGAGGTCATGGGACGTCCTATGTCCGAATCGTCACTTAGGTTGGAGACCATGGATCTGCTTGCCGAACTGCGCAGCCGGAAACTCCTCGCGATCATCCGCGCCGACGGGGCCGACACCGCCCTCGCCTGCGTCCAGACCCTGGTCGAGGCGGGCATCACCGCGCTCGAGATCTCGCTCACCACGCCCGGCGCTGCCGACGCGATCGCCACGGCGCGGGCGCAGTACGACCCGGACATCCTGATCGGCGCCGGCACCGTGGTCACCGCCGCCCAGGCCGACGAGGTCGCGGCGGCGCACGCCGACTTCACGGTCACGCCCGCGATCACCCGCGGCGCGCACCGCTCGGTCGAGGTCGGCCTCCCGCTGCTCTGCGGCGCGCTCACGCCGACCGAGGTGGTCGCCGCCCTCGACCTCGGCGCGACCGCCGTCAAGATCTTCCCCGCCAAGCTGCACGGCCCCGGGTACCTCTCCGAGCTGCGCGCCCCGCTCCCGGACGCACCACTGATCGCCGTCGGCGGGATCGACGCCGTGTCCGCGCCGAGGTACCTCGCGGCCGGTGCGCTCGCGGTCGGCGTCGGGTCGCCGCTGCTCGGCGACGCGGCGACCGGCGGTTCGCTCTCCGAACTGGCGATCCGGGCCGGCACCTTCCGCACCGAACTCGGCATCTGACCCCACCGCCCGGATCATCCAGGAGTGCTGAACATGACCGATCTGCTGACGCTCGGCGAGACGATGGTCTCGGTGCGGACCGCGCGGCCGATGCGGCTCGGCGGCGACGCCCACCTGTCGATCGCCGGCTCGGAGAGCAATGTGGCCATCGGCGTCGCGCGGCTCGGCCACGACGTCACCTGGTTGAGTGCCGTGGGCAACGACGAACCGGGTCGGCTGATCGAGCGGACGTTGCGCGCCGAGAACGTGCGGCCGCGGATCCGGTTCGCCGACGATGCGTTCACCGGGTTCATCGCGTTCGACCAGCCGTCGCACGACATCACCCGGGTCAGCTACCACCGCCGCGGCTCGGCCGCCTCGACGCTCACTCCCGAGGAGACCACCTCGGCTGTCGAGGAGCTGGCGCCGAACTTGCTCCACGTCACCGGCATCACGCCGGCCCTGTCCGCGTCGGCCCGGGCCGCGACGTTGGCCGCCGTACGTACGGCGGCCGCCGAGGTCTCGTTGGACGTGAACTATCGCGCCAGGCTCTGGTCCCGACCTGAAGCAGCCAGTGCTCTGCGCGAGCTCCTCCCCCACGTCCACACCGTCTTCGCCTCCGACGACGAACTGGACCTGCTGACCGACGCGGCCGACCCGATCGCCGACCTGCTCGCCGGTCCGTCCGTCACCACCGTGGTCGTCACGGCCGGCGGCAAGGGCGCGTGGTCGCACACCAAGGGCACCGAGGTGCAGACGATCCACCGGCCCGCTCTCCCGGTGACGGTGGTGGACAGCATCGGTGCGGGTGACGCTTTTGTCTCCGGGTACCTGTCGGCGACCCTCGACGGCCTCGCCGTGGAAGCACGCCTCGACCGGGCCACCACCTCCGGCGCCTTCTGCGTCACGGCGTACGGCGATTGGGAATCGCTCCCCACCCGCGACGACCTGACGCTCCTCACCCACACGCAGGGCACTGCCCTCCGCTGAGCACCGCGGGGCCGACCGGATACCCGAGCAGCGCGGAGAGCCTCAGGTCGCCGCGAGGCCGCGGATCGCGCGTTCGACGGCGGGCCGCACCTGGAGCTCGCGGTCGACGGTGAGCCGGTGCAGGAGGAGCCCGTCGCCGAGAGCCATCACGGCTCGCGTCGCCGGCACCGGATCGGCGATCCCGACCGCGGCCACCATCCGCTCGGTCCACCGCTCGAACTCGCGGCGCTGCCGCCGCAGCGGCTCGCTGAGCTCCGGGTCCTCGGCCAGCTCGAGGAAGAGCGCGTAACGGGCGCGGGTCCGGGTGGCGAAGGGCCCGGACTGCAGTTCGATCACCGTACACAAGCCGTCGATCAGCTCGTCGACGTCCGATATCGACGCCGCCACGGACGGGTCGAAGTCGGCTCGCTCCCGCTCGGCGATCCAGTCGACGACCCCGCCGAGCAGTGCGCGGCGGGTGCGGAACCAGTTCGAGGTCGAGCCGGGCGGCAGGCCCGCGCGTTCGTCGACCCGCGCATGGGACAGCGCGCGAACACCCTCCGCGCCGAGCAGCTCCACGGCCGCCTCGAGCCCGCGTTTCCGGGTCGCCGCCGGCATCGACACCGCCTTTCGAGAGGCCTACTATAAATATAGTATCGCCATCGTGCGAGGGGGGCACCATGTCCACATCCAAACCTGTCGCCGCCTGGTCACCGCCCTTGCCAGAGGCCCCCGGCTTCGATCATTTCGTCGTCGAACCACCCGGCCTGCGCACCCACGTCGCGGCCATCGGAGAGGGTGAACCGGTCGTGATGTTGCACGGCTTCCCCCAGCACTGGTGGCAGTGGCGCGCCGTCGCGCCGGCCATCGCCGCCGCGGGGTACCGCGTCCTCTGCCCCGACCTGCGCGGCGCCGGCTGGACCGTCGCCGACGACCCGCGGGTCGAGCGCGAGACCCGGCTCCGCGACCTGCTCGCCCTGTTCGACGCCCTCGGCATCGAACGCGCGCACGTCGTCTCCCACGACATGGGCGTCATCACCGCGATGCAGCTGAGCTACGAACACCCCGAGCGGATACGGACCGCCGTACAACTCTCGGTGCCGCCGGGCTTCTGCACCTTCAGCCCGAAGATGGCGCCGGGCTTCCGGCACCTGCCGCCGTTCATCTGGCACCGCCCGGGCGCCTCCCTGCGGGGGGTCTTCTCCGCGGCGTACGTCGCCCATCCATTGCCGGAGGCGACCATCGAGGCGCACCTCGCCCCGCTGCGCCGACCCGAGATCGACGGCGCCGTGCGTCCGCTCACCCGGGGCATGATCCTGCCCGAAGCGCTGCGGATGATGCGCGGGACCTACCGCCGGCGGCGGCTCACGGTGCCGACCCTGGTCGTCTTCGGCCGGCGGGACCGCCCCTGGACGGAGGAGGTCCTGAGCCGGATCTGCCGCAATCCGGAGCGGTACGCCGACCGCGTCGAGTTCACGTACGTCGACGACGCGGCCCACTTCATCACCGACGACGCCCCGGCCGAGGTCGCCGACCGCACCCTCGACTGGTTCGCCCGCGCTGCCTGAGCTGCCTCTGCCGGCCGCAGCCAAAGGCCCCCGGCTCTGGCAGCATGGCGCGCATGTCCGATCGGTTGCCAGGTGGGTTCGACCGCGGTGCGGAGCTGGTCGACGGCACGGTCCGTCGTACACCGGGGCCGTGGACGCCATCGGTCCAGGCGTTGCTCGCCCACCTGGAGGCGGCTGGGTTCGACGGTGCGCCCCGGCCGCTCGGGTTCGACGCGGCCGGGCGCGAGGTGGTCAGCTTCCTCGACGGGCAGACCGTCGGTACGTCGAGACCGTGGCCGGCCTGGACCCACAGCGACGCGGCGTTGGTTGATGTAGCGACTTGGCTTCGCCGGTACCACACCGCCGTCGCCGACTTCGTTCCCCCGGCGTCGTCGTGCTGGCGCGAGGGCGGCGCCTGGACACCCGGCCAGATCATCGCCCACAACGACGCGGCGCCGTACAACGCAGTGTGGAACGACATCGGCCTGGTCGGTTTCGTCGACTGGGACATGGCCGGCCCCGTCACTGCCGAACTCGACGCCGCCTGGGTCGCGTTCTCGTGGGTCCCGTTCCACGCGTCCCACGTGATCGCCGCCGAGGGTTTCACCGACCTCGGCGCGCGACCGCGCCGGCTGGAGCTCTTCCTCCGGACCTACCGGTGGCCGGGCACCACCCGGGACTTCGCGGACCTGATCGCGGCCCGCATCTCCCACCAGCTGTCCGTTCTCACGGGCAACGCCGACGCGGGCGATCCGACGTACCGGAAGATCGTCGACGCCGGGCGTGCCCGTGATCTCGAAGTAGCCCTCGAAGAGCTCCGCGCCGCGGGTCCGGCTGACTGACTTAGGACAGCAGCGCCGGGTCGGACTCCAGTTCGCGTTCGGGCTCGAGGGGCAGGACGATCTTGAACACGGTGCGACCGGGCTCGGACTCGACGCGGAGGTCGCCGTGGTGTTTCTTGACGACGATCCGCCAGGAGATGTCGAGGCCCAGGCCGGTGCCCTCGCCGATCGGCTTCGTGGTGAAGAACGGCTCGAAGATCCGCCGCCGGATCTCCTCCGGGATCCCCGGACCGGTGTCGCCGATCTCCACGACCGCGTAGCCGCCGTCGCGCCGCGTGCGGATCGTCAGCGTCCCGGAGCCGCCCATCGCGCTCACCGCGTTGTCGATGATGTTCGTCCAGACCTGGTTGAGCTCCGCGGCGTACGCCGGGATCGCGGGCAGCTCGGGATCGAAGTCCTTGACGATCTCGTACCCCTGCAGCTTGCCCGACATCATCACCAGCGTCGACTTCAGCAGCTCGCGCAGGTCGACGGTCTGGTACGGCGCCCGGTCGATCTGCGAGTACTGCTTGGCGGCACCAACGAGTGTCGAGATCCGGGTGACCGAGTCGTCGATCTCGTTCATCAGCGACTCGGTGTCGATCGTGTACATCAGCCACCGGACGGCGCCCTCGAGGTACTTCGGGCCGACCACCGCCAGCACGTTCTCCATCCACGGCACGTCCAGCCCGGCGGACGCCAGCACCGGCGCCACGTCCCAGCTGGCCTGCACGTCGTGGTCGTCGAGCCAGTCGGTGAGCAGGTCCTCGCGGTCGGACAGCTCCATCGGCGGAACGTCCTTGTCCTTGTTCTTCTCCAGCCGCTCGACCGCGTCGTCCTGCAGCTCGACGATCTGATGCAGCTTGGTCGCGTCGAGCGTGCCGTCGGCGAGCATCGCCAGCTTCGACCGCATCCCCGACACCCGCTGCCGCAGCGTCGCCGCGGCCCGGACCGCCGCCGCAGCGGGGTTGTTCAGCTCGTGAGTCAGCCCCGCGGACAACGAGCCGAGGGCGAGCAGCCGCTCGCGCTCGCCGAGCGTCTCGTTGGTCCGCCGCATGCCCATCACGAAGCCCTCGATCAGGTGCACGGCCATCGGGAACCAGGTGTTCATCATCGTCGCCATCGTCTCGGCGCCGACGACGAAGAACTCCGACGGCTGCGTCACCTGCATCGTCGCCGTGTACGACTTGTGGTCGGTGGCGCCGAAGAACGCGTTGAACGCACCGGCGTACACCCCGCGCTGGCCGGTCCGGTTGATCTCCACCAGCTCGCCGTGCGACAGCTTGCACAGCCGGAGCTCACCGGAGAGCAGGACGTAGCAGCAGGTCGCCTCGTCGCCCTCGTTGAAGACCGTCCCGTCGTGCACGCTCTCGACGTACCCGGCGTCGGACAGCCAGCGCAGCTGCTCGTCGCTCAGGCTCTCGAAGAGGAACAGCGTGCGCAGCTCGTCAGGCGTCAACCGCCGCGGTTCCACAGCTTGGTCAGTCATCAGAGCATCTCCAGGTATCGGTGCACCAGTGTCACGGCCATGGCCCCGTCGCCGACCGCCGAGGCGACCCGCTTCACCGACTCGGCCCGGACGTCGCCCGCGGCGAACACGCCTGGCATGCTCGTCTCGAGGTGGTACGGCTCCCGCTCCAGCGGCCAGCCGGTGGGCTTGCCGTGCAGGTCGGGGCCGGTGAGGACGAAGCCACGCTCGTCGCGGAGCAGGTCACCCGGCAACCAGTCCGTCCGCGGGGCCGCGCCGATGAACACGAACATCCACTCCGTGTCCACCTCCCGGCTCTCCCCGGTCTCGCTGTTCACCAGCGTGAGCCGCTCCAGGTGCTCCGAGCCCTTGCAGGAAACGACCTGCGTGCAGGTGTGCACCTCGATGTTGTCGATCTGCTCGATCTGGTCGATCAGGTACGACGACATCGTCGCGGTGAGAGATGGTCCTCTCACCAGCATATGCACGCGTTTCGCATGCCTGGAGAAATAGACCGCGGCCTGGCCGGCCGAGTTCGCCCCGCCGATGATGTAGACCTCGGCGCCGGCGCACGCCGGGCCCTCCGTGGTGGCCGAGCCGTAGTAGATGCCGCGGCCGCACAGGTCGTCGACGCCGGGCGCCTGGAGCGTCCGGTACGAGACGCCGGTCGCGAGGATCACCGAGTGCGCCGAGATCTCGCTGCCGTCGGCGAACCGCAGCCGGCGCGCGTTGCCGAGCGTCTCCAGGCCGACGACCTGCCGCGTGGTCAGCAGTTCGGCCCCGAACCGGACCGCCTGCCGGCGCGCCCGGTCGGTCAGCTGCGCCCCGGACACGCCGTCCGGGAAGCCCAGGTAGTTCTCGATGCGGCTCGACTGCCCGGCCTGGCCGCCGGTCGCCAACTGCTCGACCAGCACGGTCCGCAGGCCCTCGCTGGCGCCGTACACCGCGGCTCCGAGTCCGGCCGGTCCGCCGCCCACCACCACCAGGTCGTAGAAGTCCTGCGCCGGCGCCGTGGTCAGCCCGACCTTCTGCGCGAGCTCGGCCTCGGACGGCGCCACCATCACCGTCGCGTCGGGCGTGATCACGACCGGCAGCGACGTACCGTCGACGCCGGCCGCGTCGAGCAGCCGCTTCGCCTCGTCGTCGTCCACGTTGAGCCAGCGGTACGGGACCGCGTTGCGGGCGAGGAAGTCGCGGGCCGCGAACGACGGCGCGGACCAGCGGTGCCCAATCACCCGGGTCTCGTCACCGGACGGCTCCGGGGTCGAGCGCCACAGGTCGAGCATCGCGTCGACCACCGGATACAGCTTCTCCTCCGGCGGGTTCCACGGCTTGAGCAGGTAGTGGTCGAGGTCGACCACGTTGATCGCCTGGATCGCCGCGTCGGTGTCGGCGTACGCCGTCAGCAGCACGCGGCGGGCGAGCGGGAACAGGTCCATCGCGGCCTCGAGGAACTCGATGCCGGACATCTGCGGCATCCGGTAGTCGGCCAGCAGCAGCGCGACCGGCTCACCCCGCAGCTTCAGCTCCTTCAGCGCGTCGAGCGCCTGCGCCGGGTTCTCCGCCCGGACGATGCGGTTCTCCTCGCCGTACCGGCGGCGGAGGTCACGGGCTATCGACCGGGAAACGCCGGGATCGTCGTCGACGGTGAGGATCACCGCGCGGGTCGTTGACGCTGTCATGCCTCCTTCATACCAGCGGAGCCCTACAAACAGGCATCGGTAATCCACAGGGCCGGGCCCGGCTCGCGGGGGCGGCGCGAGCCGGGCCGTCAGTCATTGAGTAGAGAGGTTCCGTAACTGCTGGTCAATGTGTCGCGACGACGGGTACCCGACGCTGTCGGGAACCGGCCTACGCTTGGCGCGTGAGTGACATCGACTGGGGTCAGGGAACGTACGAAACGACAGCGGCCGACCTGGTGCCGGCGGCGCGGGAGCTGGTATAAGCCGCTCGGATCCAGCCCGGTGAGCACGTGGTGGACGTCGGCGCCGGCACCGGGAACGTCGCCCTGCTCGCCGCCGACCGCGGTGCCCGGGTCACGGCCGTCGAGCCGGCCGCGCGGCTTCGCGAGGTCATCGCCGAGACCGCGCTCGACCGCGACCTGACCGTCGTCGACGGCACGGCGGCGTCGATCCCGCTCCCGGACTCGTCCGCCGACGTGATCCTGTCGAACTTCGCCGTCATCTTCGCGCCCGACCCCGGCGCCGCCTTCACCGAGCTGGCCCGGGTCGCCAAGCCGTCCTCCCGCATCCTCCTGACCACCTGGCACCCAGGCGTCCTCAGCCAGCTCGTCGGCGTCATCCTCGGCGCGCTCCGCGAGATCACCGGCCAGGAGGTCGGCACGCAGTTCAACTGGCACGACCCGAACGCCATCGCCGGACTCCTAAGCCCCCACGGCTTCGACGTCTCCGGCAGCACCCTGGAGCTCGACATCGTCGCCCCGTCCGCCGAGGACTACTGGCAGACCCGGATCGCCACCCACCCGCTGGGCGTCGGCACCCTGCCCGTCCTCGAACGAGCCGGCCGCCTCGACGAGGTCCGCGACCAGGTGCTCCGAACCATCAACGACAACTGGCTCACGCCCACCGGCGAGGTCCGGCTGAAAGCGCAGTATCTGCTGGCAACCGCCACCCGCTGAGTGGCAGTTTCTCGCCAGCGGCTAGTTGAAGCCAAAACCGTGTAGTCGGCGCGGCTGATTGGCAGGCTCTTCGGCGTCCGAGCTCGGGGGCGGGCGGCCGGGGCTACAGCCACGGCCAGGACTACATGCCGTGGAGGCATCACGTGAACCATCCCAACCTGCGTCGGCGCGCCGCACTGCTTGCAGGCGCCGCGCTGATCACCACCGTCTTGGTGGCTCCACCAGGCTCCGCGAGCACCGGAACGGCCGCACCCTCCGGCAGCCGTTTCGGCTTCGCGCCTGGGCGGTACGTCGTCACGCTGGCCGACAAGCCGCTGGCGACGTACCAGGGCGGCGTGACCGGGCTCAAGGCCACCAAACCGGCGGCCGGCCGGAAGGTCGAGGTCAACAGCACCAGCGGCAAGGCGTACCGCGCCTACCTGACCGGCAAGCACGCACAGGTCGCGGCCAAGGTCGGGGCGAAGGTCGACCAGGACTACTCGACCACCCTGAACGGCTTCGCCGCCGCACTGACCGCGAAGCAGGTCAACGAGCTCAGCAAGACCCCAGGCGTCGTGTCCGTCGTCCCTGACCAGCTGCACCGCGCACTGGACGACCGCAACCCGACCGACTTCCTCAAGCTGTCCGGCCAGAACGGCGTCTGGAACAGGCTCGGCGGTACGGCGAACGCGGGCCGCGGTGTCGTCGTCGGTGTGATCGACACCGGCATCTGGCCCGAGAGCGCGTCGCTGTCCGGCCCCGCGCTGGGCACCGAGCCGCCGACGGCAGCTGACCCGTACCGCCCGTACCTGTCCGGCTCGACGACCGTGATGGCGAAGGCCGACGGCAGCACCTTCACCGGTAGCTGCGAGACCGGCGAGGACTTCACCGCCGACCTCTGCAACACCAAGCTGATCAGTGCGAGGTACTTCGGCGAAGGCTGGCTCAGCCTGGTTCCACCGGAGCGGCGCGCCGACTACGAGTCGCCGCGCGACGGTGAGGGCCACGGCACGCACACTGCGACCACCGCGGCCGGCCGGGCCGACGTGGACGTCGTACTGGGCGGCCGCGACCTCGGCACGGTGACTGGTGTCGCACCTGCGGCCAAGATCGCTGTCTACAAGGCACTGTGGTCCGGCACGACCGCCAACGACACCGGCGGTCTCACGTCGGACCTGGTCGCCGCGATCGACCAGGCGGTGGCCGACGGCGTCGATGTCATCAACTACTCGGTCGGCTCGATCATCGAGTCCCCTGTGACGGACCCGGTCCAGCTGGCGTTCCTGTCCGCTGCCTCGGCCGGTGTCTTCGTCGCCGCGGCCGGCGGCAACTCCGGCCCGGACGCGTCGACGCTCGACAACACCTCTCCGTGGGTGACCACCGTCGGAGCCACCACGGTCGCACCGTGGAACGGCACGGTGGTGCTGGGCAACGGCCAGAAGTACTCAGGTGTCAGTACTACGGTGTCCACCGCGACCGGCAGCAAGCCTCTCGTCAACGGGGCAGCAGTCAGGAACGCTGGTGTGAGCGACGCGGACGCCCTCATCTGCCTGCCGAACACACTCGACCCGAGCAAGGCGGCCGGCAAGCTCGTCGCCTGCGACCGCGGCGTCAACGCCCGCGTGGAGAAGTCTGCCGAAGTACAGCGGGCAGGTGGCGTCGGAATGGTGCTGCTGAACCTGTTCGACCAGGACGTGGTCGGCGACTCGCACGTCGTACCCACGGTGCACCTCAACGCACCGGCTGCTCTGTCGGTGAAGTCCTATGCGGCACAGGCAGGTGCGACCGCAGACCTCCTTCCCGGCAACCAGACCGGCACTGCGACGCCGTACCCGCAGATGGCGGACTTCTCGTCGCGTGGCCCGTCTCTGGTGAGCAACGGCAACCTGCTGAAGCCTGACCTCGCTGCACCGGGTGTCAACGTGCTGGCCGCAGTAGCGCCGCCTACCAACGGCGGACAGGACTACGCGTTCCTGTCGGGTACGTCGATGGCGGCACCGCATGTAGCGGGTCTGGCGGCGCTCTACCTGGCGAAGCACCCGGGCTGGTCGCCGATGGCGGTCAAGTCGGCGCTGATGACGACTGCCGGCAACGTGTTGACCTCAACTGGCGCTGTGAACACCAACCCGTTCGACGCCGGGGCCGGTGAGGTGCAGCCGTCGAAGATGCTGGACCCGGGCCTGGTCTACGACTCGGGCGACACGGACTGGCTGGGTTACCTGGAGGGCGCCGGCATCAAGACCGGCACCGGCGTACCGGCCATCAACCCCAGCGACTACAACGCTCCTTCGATCGCAGTAGGCCAGCTGCTGGGTACGCAGACGATCACGCGGCGAGTGACCGCGGTGACTCCGGGCCTCTATCGGGCGACCGTTTCGGTACCCGGCATGAAGGCAGTGGTGACTCCGTCGATCCTGCACTTCAGCAAGGCCGGTGAGACCAAGACCTTCAAGGTGCAGCTCACGCTGGCCACAGGTGACTCCGGCACCACCACCAACGGCTGGCTGACCTGGCAGGGCGCCGACAAGTCGGTCCGCAGCCCGATCGTCGTCGTACCGACGTCCGTGCTCGCACCGAACGCCGTCTCGGGCACAGGTGCGTCCGGCTCCACTTCGTTCACCGCCACGGTCGGCAAGGCCGGTGTCCCGATCCGGTCGTACGGCGTGGTGTCTGCTCCGCTGGTGCCAGGTGCTGTCCCGGCGGGCGCTGCCGACGCTGACCTGCCCGCCTACCCGGTGACCGTCACCGCACAGACCAAGGCAGTGCAGTGGAACATCAAGACCGTCGACCCTGCCGGCAGCATCTGGCTGGTGCTCTACAAGGTCGTGAACGGCCAGATGCAGTTCCTGTCGTTCGTCGGTGACGGCTCGAACCAGGCCTCGGCCAGCCTCGCGGCACCGACACCTGGTGTGTGGGGCGTGCTGGCGATCACCCTGTCCAACCCGCCGGGCGCCAGTACGACGGAGTACACGATGCAGACGAACGTCGTGACGAGCTCGACCGGCACCTCGCTCGAGGTGACACCGCCGGCGGCACCGGCCGCGTTCAAGCCGTTCCAGGTGACGGCGTCGTGGTCCGGGCTCGCGACCGGCCGGCGCTCCACCGGGTTCGTCGAGTTCCCGAACCGGGCCGGCACGGTGGTGACGATCAACTAGGCGACTTAGATCCAGCGCCGCCGGGCGGCCTGGATGCCCGCCTGGAACCGGGTCTGCGCGCCGAGCGCATCCATCAGCGCGCGGACCCGGCGCTGGGTCGTCCGGGGACTGATCCGGAGGCGGCGGCTGATCATGTCGTCCGTCGCCCCGCCGGCCAGCAGCATCAGGATGTCCCGGTCCGGCGCCCGCAACGCGGCCACGTCGCCACTGGCCTCGAGCTCCGGCATCGGGACCGCGAGGCCCCAGAGCATCTCGAACGTCGCGATCAGCCCGTCGAGCAGGCCGGTCGACCTGATCAGCAGATGGCTCTCCGCCGGCGCCCGCTTCGTCAGCGCCACCAGCGCCATGTTGTCGTCACCCAGCACCATCTTCATCGGCATCTGCGGCAGCACGCGGCTCAGCTCCCCCGCGGCCCGCAGCTCCGGCAGCACCGACATGACCTCCGCGGACTCGAACACCTCGAACCCGTAGATCGCCCGGTACACCAGGCCGTCGCCCAGCCGCTCCAGCTCGAGCTGCTGCTGCGACGCCGGCGGCGCCGAGTACGGCCCCCGGTCCAGCGCCCGGATCTGTTCCCGGCAGCTCCGCTGCATCTCCTCGTACGCCGCCAGCAGCGTCGGCCCGTCCTCGATCAGCTCGATCTGGTTCCCGTCCAGCACCGGCTTCCCCCGCGCCGACCGCAACTCCCCCGCCACCTGCCGCAGCCGGGCGACGTGAGCGTCCAATTCGTCCAGCGGATCGACCACCGCACCGTCCGCCATCAGCATCACCCCTCACCGAACCAGCCCAAACCCCCTCACACTAAACCGCGTCAAGTAACTCCAGACAGCGTCATCTCACGCTCATCTCCTGGTCACCTCACCCCGAAGGACCGCAGTCCAGGCACGGCCACGGGCGACCGCACCGGGAACACCGTCCGTCGGGCGCCGGTGCGGGCAGCCAGACCGGAGCTTCCCGGCGGCCAGGAACCGGTGGCGCGGCCGGCTGGGCCGCTGGTTCTGCAGCCGGCGGGGCAGGTGCTGTTGCCGGCGGCGGGGCGAGCCACTGGAGCTGGGTCGGCTCGCCGGTGGCGTGCACAGCCAGGAGCGTCTCGACGCTGTCCCAGGCCGAGGTGTTCGGCCAGCGGCCGAGCCACCTGACCGCGACCGCACCGTCCGACCACTCCGCCCCTTCCGCGAGCATCCGCGAGCCAGGCCCGCCGGTGTGGCGGACCAGGCGGAAGAGCCGGGCCTGGCGTTGCAGCGTGTTCACCTCCGCAGAATCGCCCAGAACGCACTGCGGACAACAGGTGTGGGCTGTGGGCCGCGGAATCAGCCCACAGCCCACATGCCCTTGTTTTGCACGGTTTTTGTCGGCGAGGGCTTGTAGCGTTCCCGGCACGCACCACATGAGCTCGAAGCGCGAACGGGGTGGTCCTGTGACCGACACAGCTTTCGGTTCCCTCCTACGCCAGTGCAGGCAGGCGGCCGGACTGAGCCTGCGGCAACTGGCAGCCCGCGTCGGGTACGACCACAGCTACCTGTCCCAGGTGGAGCGCGGGCAGCGGCCGGGCTCCGCGGACCTGGCGCGGCTCTGCGACCGGGAGCTTGGCACCGACGGCCTGCTGACTGCCACCTTCGAGCGACGGCCCGCCCGCGCAGGCCGGCTCCGGCCGGAGGCCGAGCTGTTGCCTGCCGAGCCAGTCGTCGCCGACCAGCTCGAGGCCGCGTGGCGAGGCCTGGTCGGCGCCCTCGACACCGTCGACCCAGCTCAGCTGTTCACGGACTTCCGCAGCGTGCCTCCGGCCGCACTGCTGCCGACGCTGGTGCGCCAACTGCACGGCGCAGACCGGGAAGAGGCGGCCGAGCTGAGCATCCTGATCGCCGAGACCCTGACCAGGCTGGGCGACCGCAGTACGGCGAGACGCTGGTGGTGGGCCGCCCGCGTAGCCGCAGACAGTGCCGGCCGCGGAGCGGAGGTGCGCGCCAGAGAGGCGCTCTGCGGCCTGACCGAGCGGCGACCGTTGCCGGAGCTGCTGGAGCTGGCAGACGAGGCGGTCGCGCTGGCTCGGCAAACACCGGCAGGTTGCCTGCCGCGGGCTGCGCGGGCGTTGGTGCTTGCCGAGCTCGGCCGGCGTCAGGAGGCGCAGCAAGCGCTGCAGGAGCTGATCGGTGTCGGCGACGAGCTCATGCAGCGCGACACCCCGCCGTACCGACTGCACTGGGCGGAGGGGCGCGTCTGCACGCTGCTCGGGTACGGCGTGGCGGGCTGTGTCCTGCTGGAGCGCGCCAGGGAGCTCTGCCCGGAGAGCTGGATCGGCGACCGCGCCAGACTCGACCTGTCGTTGGCCGAGTGCCTTGCGGTGGCAGGCGAGGTCGCAGCCGGGCTGGCCACGGCGCTGCGCGTCCTGGTCGAGCTACCGGACGAGTGGCACGACTCCTGGGTGTACGACGCCGCAGCTCGGGTGCTGCACGTCGTACCGGCAGAGCCTGGTGCGGCCGAGCTGCGGCGACTGCTGGTGCATCCGACGTACCGGAGTGGCCGGAGTGTGGGCGGCGGGTCGAGCTGGACGGGACGGCAGGGGTAGCGTGCTGCGAGTGACAGGTGAACAGCGGGGAACGGTGATGACAAGCGCGTGGGACTTCGCGGTGGAGCTGCGGAGCGACCCGGCCAGTGCGGAGGAGCGGGCAGCCGTGCTCGCGAAGCCGGCGTTCGGACAGTCGTTCACGGACCACATGGTGGTCGCCAACTGGTCGATCGCCCGCGGCTGGCACGACCCGAAGGTGACGGCGTACGCGCCGCTCTCGCTCAGCCCCGCGGCGGCCGTCTTCCACTACTCGCAGGAGATCTTCGAAGGCCTCAAGGCGTACCGGCACGCGGACGGCTCGGTGTGGGCCTTCCGCCCGGACCGGAACGCCGCCCGCTTCACCGCGAGCGCCGAGCGGCTTGCGCTGCCACAGGTCCCGGAGGACGAGTTCGTCGCGGCGCTGCGCGCACTGGTGACCGTCGACGAGGCCTGGGTGCCGTCGGCTGACCACGGCGAGACCAGCCTGTACCTGCGCCCGTACATGATCGCCACCGAGGCCGCTCTGAGCGTTCGCCCGGCCCACGAGGTGCTGTTCGGCGTCATCGCGTCACCCGCCGGCCCGTACTTCGACACCGGACCCAAGCCGGTCTCCATCTGGCTGACCACGTCGACGATCCGCGCCACTCCGGGCGGGACGGGCGCGGCGAAGTGCGGCGGCAACTACGCGTCCAGCCTCGCCGGCCTGGCCGAGGCGGTCGCGAACGGCTGCGAGCAGGTCGCGTTCGTCGACGCCACCGAGCACAAGTGGCTCGAGGAGATCGGCAGCATGAACATGTTCTTCGTGTACGCCGACGGCCGGATCGCGACCCCCGCCCTGTCCGGCTCGATCCTCGAAGGCGTCACCCGCGCCTCCGTGATCGACCTCGCCGCCGACCTCGGCCACCCGGTCGAGGAGCGCCGGATCTCCGCCGACGAATGGCGCGACGGCGTCCGCACCGGCGAGATCACCGAGGTCTTCGCCTCCGGCACGGCTGCCGTTATCACCCCCATCGGCCGCCTCGCCTGGCCCGACGGCGACCTCACCATCGGCGACCACTCCGTCGACCACGGCGTCGGCCCGGTCACCGCCAAGATCCGCTCCACCCTCCTGGACCTCCAATACGGCCGCACCCCCGACCCCCGCAACTGGCTCACCCGCCTGGCCTGACGCCGGTTGTCCCCGTCGCCCGTTAGTTTGGGGGCATGGCTGCGAAGGGGAAGTCGCCGGCGGTCGAGCTGGAGATCGGGGAGCGGACGGTTCGGGTGTCGAATCCGGATCGGGTGTACTTCCCTGCTCGCGGTGAGACCAAGCTCGACCTGGTGAAGTACTACCTGTCGGTCGGGGACGGGATCGTGAACGCGCTGCGCGAGCGGCCGTGCATGCTGCACCGGTTCCCCGAGGGGGTCGCGGGCGAGAAGGTGCACCAGAAGCGGCTGCCGCACGGGGCGCCGCCGTGGATGGAGACGGTCCGGGTGAAGTTCCCGCGCTACAACCGGACCGCGGACGAGTTGTGCGTCACCGAGATCGCGCACGTCGCGTGGGCGGTGCAGATGTCGACGGTCGAGTTCCACCCGTGGAACTCGCGCCGCGCCGATACCGAGAAGCCCGACGAGTGGCGGATCGACCTCGATCCGATGCCGGACTGCCCGTTCGACCGGGTCCGCCGGGTCGCGCACGTCGCCCACGAAGTCCTCGACGAGCTCGGCGCCGTCGGGTACCCGAAGACGTCCGGCGGCAGCGGCATCCACATCTACGTCCGGGTCGAACCGGCGTACGGCTTCTCCGACGTACGGCGGGCCGCGCTCGCGTTCGCGCGCGAGGTGGAGCGGCGCGCGCCGAAGGACGTCACGACCACGTGGTGGCGCAAGGATCGCGACCCGCGCCTGGTCTTCGTGGACTTCAACCAGAACGCCCGCGACCACACGATCGCGGCGGCGTACTCCGTCCGCGGCAACCCAGAGGGCACCGTGTCGACCCCGATCCGCTGGGACGAGATCGACGACGTGAACCCGAAGGACTTCACGATCCGGACAGTGCCCCCGCGGTACGCCGAACTCGGCGACCTGCACGCCACGATCGACGAGAACGTCTACTCACTCCAGACCCTGATGGAATGGGCGGAGCGCGACGAGCAAGAGGGCGCCGAGGAGCCTCCGCCGCCGGAGGACTAGGGCCTGTCTGGTAATCCAGCGCCGTAGCGAGGAGGTGCTCGGTGCGGTAGCTCGGCGTGCGGGAGCGAAGGCCTCGATGCGGATCCATCGTGGCCTTTGCTCCCGTGCGGCGAGATGCCGTGCCGAGTGCCCCGCAGTAGGCGCTGGATTACCAGACAGGCCCTAACCGGCCAGGCCGTGGTGGATGAGGTTGGCGAGGGTGTCGATCGCGGTCTCGTCCGTGATCGTCTGGCCGTTCGCGGGATTCACCACCAGCCAGGTGTAGGCGAAACCTTCCAGCAGCGCGTTCATTGCGGACAGCGCGACCAGCGGATCGGCCGGCGGGTTCGGCAGGTGGGCGAAGTGGTCGATCATGTGCTGGTCGTCGTCGGACATGATCCGTTGCAGCCGTTGCCCCAGCTCCGGGTCCACCATCGAGGCCTGCTTGACGGCGATCATCTCCGGCAGATGCGCCTTGTAGAACTGCCAGAACGCCGCCACGTGCCAGCGGATCGCTGACAGCTTGCTGAAGTCGGCCTCGTGCCCGGCATCGTCCAGCACGAGGTCGTCGGCCGACGCCAGCATGTCGCGCAACAACGCCTCGAGCAGCTCCTCCTTGCTCGCGAAGTGGTTGTAGAACGACCCCGTCGCGCGCCCCGCGGCCGCGGTGATGTCGGTGATCTTCGTGGTCAGGTACCCGCGCTCGGCGAAGACCTCGCGCGCGGCCTGCTTCAGCGCCACCTCGGTCCCGGCCGCCCGCTGCCGGCGGCTCACCGTCTCCGTCACGACAACCTCCCTTGACAGCAAACCCTAACCACCTCCAAACTGAATCTAAATTCAGTGAATCAGAATTCAGTCAAGGAGACCAGCATGAACGTCCTGATCGCCGGCGCCGGACCGACCGGCCTGACCCTCGGCATCGAGCTCGCCCGGCGCGGCATCGCGGTCCGGGTGATCGACAAGGCGGCCGAGTTCTTCAACGGATCGCGCGGCGACGGTCTGCAGCCGCGGACGCTGGAGGTCTTCGAGGACCTCGGCGTACTCGACGAGGTGCTGCGGCAGGGCCGGCCGTCCCCGCTGCTGAAGGTCCACGTCGGCGGCCGGCTGGTCGACGAGCGCCGGATGGGCGAGCTGCTCGAACCGACCCCGGACGTCCCGTACCCGAACGGCTGGATGCTGAGCCAGTCCCGCACCGAGCGGATCCTGCGCGACAAGCTCGCGGAGTACGGCGTCAAGGTCGAACTGGACGCCGCGCTCGTCGGTTTCACCCAGACCGAGGACGCCGTGACGGCCGAACTGTCCACCGGCGAGACGCTGACCGTTGACTACCTGGTCGGCGCGGACGGCGGGAAGAGCTTCGTCCGCAAGCACCTCGGGATCGCCTTCGAAGGGACGACCGACGACTCCATCCGGATGCTGCTCGGCGACGTCGCGGCGGACGGTCTCGATCACGAGTACGGCTACTGGTTCGGCGCGGCCGACAACCCGATGTCCGGGATCGTGATGGCGCCGCTGTCCGGCGGCGACCAGTTCCAGTTCGGCGCCCCACTCGACGGCGACGACGCCGACACCTCATTGGAAGGACTGCAGGCGGTTGTCGACCAGTTCGCCGGCCCAGGTACGGCGAAGCTTCGCGACCTGACCTGGTCGACGGTCTGGCGCCCGAACGTCCGGCTCGCCGCCAAGTTCCGGGTCGGCCGGGTCTTCATCGCCGGCGACGCCGCCCACGTCCACCCGCCGACCGGCGGCCAGGGCCTGAACACCGGCGTCCAGGACGCATACAACCTCGGCTGGAAGCTCGCGGACGGACGCGAGGAGGTGCTGGCGACGTACGAGACCGAGCGCCGGACGAACGCACAGCGGGTGCTCGGGATCAGCGAGGACCTGATGCAGAAGCACCTCGACGGCGACGAGGCGGCGCTCGAGCGCGGCGAGAACACCCGCCAGCTGGACATCTCGTACCGCGACCCGTCGGACACCCGGCCGCTCGCACCCGGCGACCGCGCGCCGGACGCCCCACTGGTAGATGCCGCAGGCAACAAGGTCAGGTTGTTCGAGCTGCTCCGCGGCCCGCACGAGACGCTGTTGCGGTTCGCGCCGACCACCGCGTCGACGCACCCGCACACCGTCGACATCACCTCGCCGGAGGCGTTCGCGATCTATCACGCCGAGCCGGGCGACGAGATCCTGGTCCGTCCCGACGGCTATCTTGCCTAGGTGCAGACCTTGGACTCCGCCGCCGCCTACGACCGCGCCGTCGAGCTGGCGACGCGGGGGCGGCGGCAGCTCCTCGGGATCACCGGGGCGCCCGCCGCCGGCAAGTCGACGTACGCCGAACAACTGGCCGCGAAGCTCCTCGCCGACGGACACCAGGTCGCGCTGGTGCCGATGGACGGCTACCACCTCGCCCAGTCGGTGCTCGAGGAACTCGGGATCGCCGACGTGAAGGGCGCACCGCACACCTTCGACGGCCACGGGTTCGTGGCGATGCTGCGGCGCCTGAAGCAGGCGCCTGACGAGCAACTCTGGGCGCCGCGCTTCGACCGCGGCATCGAGGACTCGATCGCGGCGAGCATCGGTGTCGCGCCCGAGGTCACGCTCGTCCTGACCGAAGGCAACTACCTGCTACTCGACGAGTCGCCCTGGTCGGCCGTCCGCGAGCTGCTCGACCAGTGCTGGTACGTCGAGGTACCCGAGGAGCTGCGCCACGAACGGCTGGAGGCGCGGCACCGCCGCTTCGGCCGATCGCCCGAGGAAGCACGCGAACGCACCTACGGATCGGACGAGCGCAACGCGCAACTGATCGCCGCCGGCGCATCGGCGGCGGACGCGATCATCCGACCCGGTCGATGAACGCGGCGACGCCGTCCAGATAAAGCTGCAAGCCGAAGTCGAAGTCCGCGTCGTTGTCCTCCTCGAAACTCGTGTCGGTCTCGAAGACGCCCGCGTCGATCAGCTTCGCCACCGACGGGTACACCCGCGGATCCACGACCCGCGCGAGCGTCGCGCCGTACTGCTGGAACGCCGCCGGGTTCTCGTCGAAGCCAGCGGCCAGGTCGAACGCGACCCGGATCTCCCCCTGGACGTAGGTGATCAGGCCCATCACGATGCCGACCTTCGCCTCCTCGGGCAGGCCGGTGTCACGGAGCGCGCCGAGCGCGAGGTCGAACCAGGCGAGGTTGTTCGGCCCGGCCGGCGGCCCGGAGATCGGGACCTTCGCGTACCACTTGTGCTTGCGGATCGCGGACAGGACGCCGTCCGCCCAGAACGTCAGCCCGGTCCGCCAGTCGATGCCGTCCGGCAGCGGTTCGGGGCGCTCGAGCGCCGCGTCGGACATCAGCACGAACAGGTCGTCCTTGCTCTTCACGTGCCGGTAGAGCGCCATCGTCGAGTTGCCGAGCCGTTCCGCGACGCGCGCCATCGACACCGCGCCGAGGTCGCCCTCCTCGTCCGCGATCGCGATCGCCGCCGCGACGATGTCGTCGAGGGTCAGCGACGGCTTCGGCCCGCGCCGGGGCGCCGCCCGCAACCGCCACATCAACGCGACGTCGGCTGGCAGCTCGTTGTTCTCCACTCCCGCAGTTTAGGGCTTGCCGAGCCATACTGCGTACCTGCTACGCTATTTAGCGTATCCAATACGCAGTAAGGAGGGGACGATGATCGTCGAGGCGACCGGCCTGAAGAAGTCGTACGGCGCGACCGACGTGCTGACCGGGGTGGACCTCCGCGTCGCGGAGGGGTCGGTGCTCGCACTGCTCGGCCCGAACGGCGCCGGCAAGACCACCACGGTGCGGATCCTGACCACGCTGACCAGGCCGGACTCCGGTACGGCGACCATCGCCGGGTACGACGTGCTGCGCGAACCGGCCCGGGTCCGCGGGGTGATCAGTCTGACCGGGCAGTACGCCGCGGTCGACGAGAACCAGACCGGCCGGGAGAACCTGGTGATGGTCGGCCGGCTGATGCACCTCGGCCGGCGGACCGCGCAGCGTCGTACGACCGAGCTGCTGGAGCAGTTCGGGCTGACCGGCGCGATGGACCGGCGCGTGAAGACCTACTCCGGCGGCATGCGGCGCAAGCTCGACCTGGCGATGAGCCTCATCGCACAGCCCCGGGTGATCTTCCTCGACGAGCCGACCACTGGTCTCGATCCCGCGAGCCGCTCGGCGATGTGGGACGCGATCGTCGAGCTTGTCCGTGGCGGGACGACGATCCTGCTCACCACGCAGTACCTGGAGGAGGCGGACCGCCTAGCCGACCGGATCGTGCTGCTCGACCAGGGCCGGATCGTGGCCAGTGGCACTGCTGACGCGCTCAAGACGCAGATCGGCGGTGAGCGGATCGAGCTCCGGTTCAGCGACGAGGTGCAGCTGCTGAAGGCTGCCGGTGTCGTGAGCGGTGTGGTCGACCAGCTGGTGCTCAACGTGCCGTCGGACGGTACGGCGGCCCACCTGCACCACGTGCTCGACGTACTGCGTGACAACGGGCTGCAGCCGGAGCGGGTGTCCTCGCACCGGCCCACGCTCGACGACGTGTTCCTCGCCTTGACCGCCTGAGGGGGTTTGCTGATGTCACACCAGGGAGTTGTCGCCGCCTGCTCGGACGTGGCGACCATGATCGACCGCAGCGTGCGGCTGGCGCGCCGCAACGCCGACACCGTGTTCGCGTCGATCCTGTTGCCGCTGCTGATGATGGCGCTGTTCGTCTACGTGTTCGGCGGCGCGATCGACACGGGCACGGAGTACGTGAACTACGTCGTACCGGGCATCCTGCTGCTCACCACCGGGTACGGCGCCGCGTCGACGGCGATGGTCGTCGCCGACGACATGAACAGCGGCATGATCGACCGGCTGCGGTCCTTGCCGATCCACAGCTTCGCCGTACTGACCGGACACGTGGTCGCGAGTGTCGCGCGCAACGCGACCGCGACGACGATCGTCATCCTCGCCTCGCTCGCCATGGGGTTCCGTCCGGCCGGCGGGGTGCTGGACTGGCTCGCCGCGATCGGTCTGCTGTTGCTGTACGTCGTTGCACTGTCCTGGCTCGCCGCGGGGCTCGGGGTGGTCGCGAAGACCGTCGAATCGGCCAGCACGCTCAGCTTCTTCATGCTGTTCCTGCCGTACCTGAGCAGTGCGTTCGTGCGACCGGAGTCGATGCCCGCGTGGTTGCGCCCGATCAGCGAGCACCAGCCGATCACCCCGGTGATCGAAACGGTCCGCAGCCTGCTGATCGGGACGCCGATGGAGAACAACGGGCGGCTCGCGCTGGCGTGGTGTTGTGGTCTGCTCCTGATCTCGATCGTGCTGGCGACCTCGCTGTACCGGCGGCGCACCAGTCGCTGAACTCGTGCCGTCGAATGGAATTACTCTTCGGGACGCCCCGAACGACTGACGGTGACCCCTTCGCCGGGTTAACGTCGAAGTCCCCCCAACGTGTGGTGGTCCCACTCCCCCCGGGACCCACACGGACAAGCGCCCCGATCATCGATCGGGGCGCTCTGTTTTCTCCGGATTTTTGTGTCGAGGGTGTCGAATCCGGCCGCTCTGCTTCGACGTATCAGTGAGAGCGACCAAAGGAGAGGGTCAGAATGAACATCACCACCGACACCCGGAACATGATCGTCACCATGCTGGCCGAGGGGAACCCGGTCTGGTACGTCGCCGCCATGGTGAAGATGCGCAACCACGACGTCTACCTGGTCGGCCGCGAGGCCGGCTACCCGGACAAGGCCAAACTGCGCCGAGCGGTCTGGGCCGCCCGGAACCGCGTACTGCAAGCCGCCTGACCCAACCGTCCAGGCCGCTCGAGCCGCCGCCTGCCCCTCGTCACCGGGGCGGACGGCGGCTTTCGCTTGCTCGGCTAGGTTGGTGCTCATGATCTTCATCACCGCGAAGTTCCGGGTGAAGCCGGAGTACGCCGCCGACTGGCCGTCCATCACCGCCGACTTCACCACCGCGACCCGCGCCGAACCGGGCTGCCTGTGGTTCGACTGGTCCCGCTCCCTCGACGACCCGAACGAATACGTCCTGGTCGAGGCCTTCACCGACGACGACGCAGCCACCCACCACGTCACCTCGGACCACTTCAAGTCCGCCCAGCAACACCTGCCACCCCACCTGGTGGAAACCCCACGCATCGTCAACTTCAAACTCCCCCAGAACAACTGGTCCGAACTCGGCGAACTCGCCGTCTAGAGGATTCCGACCTCGACGATGCGTTGTTTGATTGCGTGGGCGACTGCGGCGGTGCGGGAGTCGACGCCGAGTTTGGTGAAGATGTTGGCGACGTGACGGTGTACGGTGCGTTCGCTGAGGTGGAGTTCGTTGGCGATCGCGCGGTTCGACTTGCCTTGGGCTATGGCGCAGAGGACCTGGAGCTCGCGGTGCGTGAGCCCGTGGGCACCGGCGCCGGAGGCGATCCGGTCCAGGAGCGCCAGGTCCGGCTGCGCGCCCAGCCGCTCGAACGTCTCCCGAGCCGCCGAGAACTCGAGCCGAGCACCGTCATGGTCACCGAGCGCGCGGCAGGCTTGCCCGATCAGCACGTTCAGCTTCGCGACCTCGTGCGGAGCCTCCTGCGCCTGCCACGCGCCGACCGCCCGCCGGAGCAGCGGTAACGCGGCCCCGGCATCACCCTCGGCCAGCGCCAGCGCACCCCTGATCGCCGAGCCCTCCGCCTCGATCGCAACCGTCGTCACCTCCGCCGTGACGCTGTCGAACTCCGTCACCGCATCCCGCGCCGCCTGGAGATCGCCCTCCTCGATGTGGATGGTGACGGCAGCCTTCAACAGGTCCAGCCGGTCCGGCATCGTCGTCACCTCGGCCAACGCACGACGGACACCGGCCGACGCGGCCTCGACATCACCTTGCGCAAGTCTCAGCAGCGAGAGCCCGGGCTGAGTCGGACAGCCGTACTGCGCCGCGCGCCGGTACGCCTCCTCGGCGATCACCCACTCGCCCCGCAGCCGCTGCACCTCGCCGAGCTGGTAGAACGCGTGCCCGCAGACCCACCCCGCGTACCCGTCGAGATCCTCGCAGACCGCGGCGATCTCGTTGAGCGCATCCCGCCACGCACCGGTCAGGCACATCAACCGTGAGCGGTAGATCCGGCAGTTCCCGAGGTACGCGCCGCCCAGGCTGGTCAGCGAATCGAGCCAGCCGGCCATCGACCGGTTCCACGCGCGGGCCCGAGTGAAGTCGCGCGCCAGGCAGCACCCGCGGACCGCGGCGCAGTAGATCCAGGGCGTGACCCGCGCCGACAGACCACCGTCGTACAGCGCGGCCATCGCCTCCTCCAGGCGATCGAGCCCGTCGCGGAGCCGGCCCTCGTCGATCAGGGTCTGGCCCCACACGGACAGCGCCCAGGGGACGATGTCACCGCGGTTGCCCGCGACGATCGCGCTCAACAGCTCCTCGGCCTGCGCCCGCTCCCCGGTCATCCCGTGGAACATCGCCTCGGGGATCCGCAGCCACGGACTACCGGCCAGCTCCGGTCCCAGCGCCCGGCCGACCTGCTGCAGCCAGCCGTTCGCCTGAACGAGCTCGTTGCCGGTGAAGTGCGCCCACCAGAGCCAGAAGGCCGCGTACGCCGCATCCTCGATCTCGTCGGCGCTGAGACGCAGGTCGAAGGCCCGGCGCAGCAGGACCACCGCCTCGCTGCCACGGGCCGAGACCTGCGCTGCCTCGGCGTACGCCTCCAGGTCCTGGACGGCGAGCGGCTGGACGGCGTCCGCGGCGGCGTACTCCGCGCACGCCTCCTCCCAGCGGGACGCCTGGTGAAGCTCCCGCGCACGGGTCAGGTGAGCCGCAGCGACGGCCTCCATGCGACCAGCATGACCCAGCTGCGCAGAGGTGGGTAGTAGTACCCACCTCCGTCGCCGCAGGTTGGCAGCCAATGCTGATCCAGGCCGGTGCCGCCGCGATCCACAGTCGAACCAGTGTTCGTCCGGGACAAGGGAGAGTCCGATGAAGCAAACAACGGTGAACGGCATCGAGCTGGCCTACTCCGTCGAGGGAGAGGGCGCACCCGTGGTGTTCGTCCACGGCGCGATCTGGGCCGACTTCCTGCGTCCGCTGGCCACGCAGCCCGCGCTGTCCGGGGTCCGCCGCATCCGGTACCACCGCCGCGGCATGGGTGGCAGCAGCGGTCCGGCGGGCAGCTTCGCCGACCAGGTGGCCGACGCGGTCGCGCTCCTCGACCACCTCGAGGTCGACAGCGCCCATTTCGTCGGCCACTCCGAGGGCGCGATGATCGCGATGGACGTCGCAGCCGCGCATCCGGAGCGTGTGCGTTCGCTGGTGCTGCTGGAACCGCTGCCGGCGTTCGGCTGGCTCGCCGCAAGCGAGCACGCGGGCATCCTCGAGGTCTTCGGGCCGCTGATGGAAGCGATGGCCGGTCGCTACCAGGCCGGTGACGTCATCGGCGCGTACGACGCACTGTTCACACCCCAGGGCGTGGACTGGCGTACGGCGGCCAACGCGGCCGGTCCCGAGGTCATCAGCCAAGGCATCGAGGACGCGCCGACGTGGTTCGAACACGAGGCGCAGGCCCTGCCCGAGTGGACCTTCGGCCCGTCACAGGCAACCGCGATCCACTGCCCGGTCCTGTCCTGGTGCGCACAACCCTCGGCCCCGCTACCGGTTGCCATTCGCGCCTGGCTCCACGGCCTGTTCTCGCAGTGCGAAGACACCGACCTCGAGAACGGCGACCACTTCTCGGTCGCCACGAACCCCGCAGCCGTCGCCGACCCGATCGCCGCCTTCGTCGCCCGCCAGTCAGTGCCAACCGCCTAGAACAAAAGCGAAGGCCCGGACCACCTGGTCCGGGCCTTCTTCCGTAGCGGGGGCAGGATTTGAACCTGCGACCTCTGGGTTATGAGCCCAGCGAGCTACCGAGCTGCTCCACCCCGCGTCGCGTTCTTACCTGCTCAAGTCTAGGTCATGGCTGCTGCGGGACCAAATCAGGCCCCGCTGGGGGCCGGTTCCGCCCCGAGCGTCGCGCCTCGACCTGGCGCATCGAAACGGAACCGGCGATGGGGATCAGCGGACCGCAAGTGCCTTGATCTGGGAGGCGGTGAGTACTCCCTGGTAGGTTCGCGCGTCGTCGATCGCCCCGGCGAAGTGATTGACATAACGGCCCTGGTACTTCGCCCGCCCGACGTTGAAGCCGCCCGTACCGTCGAACAGGTTGATCCCTTCGCTCGTCCCGGTCAGCTTCCCGTTGACGTAGAGGCGCAACTGACGCGCACCTGCGTCGTACACCCCGGCCAGATGCGTCCACTGGTTGAGCGCGACGGGGCTGTCGGACAGCGCTGCCCAGAAGGCAGGCGCCGCATCGGTGTCAGCCTGCATGCCGCCGAGCATCCACCGGTCCCGGGCGAGCGAGTACTGCAGGAAGAACGGGCTCATCCGGTTGCCGTCCTGGGCGAGAACGGCGTTCGCCTGCTTGGCGGTCGGATACGCCCAGGCCGAGATGGTGAAGCTGCCCTTGGTGAGGACACCCCGGATCGGCATCCCGACGTACGCCGTCGAGCCGTTCAGCTGGACCGCCGTCCCGGACACCCCGGTCGTCCAGGCCGCGCCGCCGGACAGCGTGCCGTCGATCGCTCGTGAGGTCGAGTCCTTGGCTACTGTGCCGGTTCCCTCGTCGAACGCCCAACGGTCGAGGTTGATCCCCGCGGTGCTGGTGTGCAGCTCGCGAACCTCGGAATCCACCAGGGCCCGGTCGTAGGTCCGGACCTCGTCGATGCCCCGCGGGAAGAAATTCTGCCGTACGCCGGCGGCCTTGGCGGCGCCGATGCTCAACGGGCCGTCCGCCCGCCAGACGGTCGCGGTCGTCTGGCCGGCCATGGCGCCGTTGACGAACAGCTTCAGCTTGCGCGCGGGCGCGTCGTACACGCCGACCAGATGGGTCCACTCACCCAGCCGGGCCGGGTTCACGTCGGTGGCAGCGGCGTAGCTCGCAGGGTTGACGCTGTCGTTGCTTGGGACAACGATTCTCCAACGGTCGGCCTTCGGATCGTACTGCAGGTAGAACGCGGACGCGTGATTGCCGTCCTGGCTGACCGCGGTGTAGTAGCCGCCGCGCTTGTTCTGGTAGACCCAGGCCGCGACCGAGAAGCTCTGGTCGGTCCGCAGTACCGGAGCGGCCGTCGTACCGAAGCCACTTGTGCCGTCGAGCCACGCGGCCCGCCCGGTCCGCCCGCCGATCCACTCGCTGCCGCCCTGCATCGTCACCGTCTGGCCGCGACCGGACGCGTCTGCGGCCGTGGTGCCGCTCGCCTCGTCCAGCTTCCAATGCCCGTTCGGTGCCGGCTGCGCGGCCGGGGCGACGGCAGTAGCACCGGTGAAGTACCCCTGCAGCGCGACCGACACATCGGGCGCCGCCCTGACCGGACCGCTGGCGGCGGTGCCGAGCTCACTACGGATGCCGAGGATGCCGGTGGCGCCCAGTGGCACGACGACACCGTTGCTCTGGGCAGTCCCCGTGCTGTGGGTCTCGGACTGGTACCACTGGGTGGTGAGCTGCGCATGACCGGTCCGCGGGTGTTCACGAGCCGACACCTCCATCGCTGACGGGTTCCGGTCGCGTGAGGTAGCACGAACCGTCAGCCAAGCAGCCGACGCGTCGACCGGCACCCGCTGTTGCAGGGTCAACCGGAACTCCCGCGTCTGACCGGCCCCGAACGGGGTCGGGATGGTGTAAACGCCGGTACTGGTGTCGAAGGCGCGCTCGGTGTACCGCAGTGGCACGTACCGCGCACCGCCACTGCCGCCGAACCAGCCGATCAGGTCGATCGCCGCGTGGACCTCGCCGCCCCGGCCACGGATCCGGATCGCGCCGTCGTCGCCGATCGGCACCACGGTGAGCTTCGTCAGCCGCTCCCCCGGGTACGCCGTCAGCATCCCTTTGGCCGGCCAGTTCTTCGCGTACAGGTCGAGGTACGACGTCGTACTGGCATCGCTCGAGGTCACGTTGACCATCACGGCTGTCGCGTTCGACGGGACCCCGGCGACGCCACGCACCGGTACGACCTGCTCCTCGGCGTTCGCGAGCTTCGGGGACGGCACGCCCCAGGTCCTGGTGTCCAGCAGCGTCGTCGGCTGCTGGAGCGGGAAGTACGTCGACGCCGAGGACGGACTGAAGTAGCCGAGCAGGTCCACGATCACGCTGGCGTTCGCGGACGTGTTGCGGACTCGGACGACCTTGTCCACCGGATGCAGCGTTGCCGCGACCGTCACCTGGTTGCTTCGGCCGGGCAGCACGTCAAGCGCGTGGACGTCGGTGGAGACGTCGCCGAACACCTCCAACCTGGTGACGCCGCCACCGGTCGAAATGATGTCGAGTACGACGGCAGTCGCATCCGCCGGCAGATTCGTGATCTGCAACGTGTGCGTCTGTCCTGCTGTCAGCGGACCCGTCTGGCCACCAGTGCCGTCGTTGGTGTTCAGGACCCGTTGCGGAGTCTGCAGCGGCGTGAATCCGTTGCCGGTCGGCGGTTGTGGGACTCGCGATGCGCCCACGTTGACTATGCCGTACCCGAACGTGTTGCTCCGTCCCGGGCGGCTGGAGCTGTCCAGTAGCAGCGCCTCCAGCTCGGCCGGGTCCAGGCTCGGGTTGGCGCCCTTGTAGAGCGCTGCGGCGCCGGTGACGTGTGCTGCCGCGATCGAGGTGCCTGACTTCGTAGTACCGGGAGCAGTACCGCCGGTGTAGGTGCTCACGCTGGTGAAGCCGACCAGGTTCGGCTTGATCCGGCCGTCGATGCTCGGACCCCGGCTGCTGTAGCTCTCCACAGTGCCACCGGCGCCGGCGTTGGCCGGCGTGATCGCACCGACTGCCAGTGCTACCGGCGAACTGGCCGGCTCTGCGATGCTCCCGGCCGGCGTCTTGTCGGTGAAGCCGTTCGCCGGCCCGTACGCCGTGAGGTCGTACCGGAGATTCGTCCTGGCGCCATGGCTCTGGACGTAGACCCAATAGGTCTGGGCGACCCCGCTCGAGTTGATGACCTTCACCGTCTCGTACGGCGACAGGCCGCCAGGCGTCGTCTTCTGCGCCCGGACCGAGTACCTGCCGCCGAGGTGCGGATCGTTCAGGTCGACCGGCCTGGTGCCGTGATCCATCACGAACAGGTCGAAGTCGTCGGTCGTCCGCGGCCAGGCGTCCCACTTGAGCTCGACCGTCACGGTGGCGCCGGCCCCGATCGAGAACCCGAGGCTCTCGGTAGCACCCGCGATGTTCATCCAGCCGTTGGCCTCGGGATCCGCGGTCAGGCCGCTCATGTGCTGCTCGCCCTCGTTGCCGGCCGCAGCGACGACCGTGATGCCTTCGCCGCGCAGCCAGGCGACGACGGTGGCCGGTGACCAGTCGGTCTGGTTCGGATCCGGAAGCCCGTCGCCTCGGCCGGTACCGGGGAAGCCCATGGAGACGTTGACGACCTGCACGCCCTGTGCCTCGAGCCAGCGGGCGGCGTCGTCGAAGTCCATCGAGTCGGTGACGCAGGCCAGGTACAGCTCGGCCTCCGGGGCGACGTCGTGGACGACCTCTGCGACGGTCGTTCCGTGCGAGAAGCTGTGCTCGGCGCCGCAGCGACCGTCGTACCTCGTCACCGTAGCCGGCAACTCGCCGTTCGCCTGGGCGGCCTCGAGCCGGCCGAACCCGACATCCAGAATGCCGACCTTGACGCCGGCGCCCTTGCGGCCGTCGCCATGCCACGCCAGCGCACCCGACGGCTGCACGCCTTCGGAGATGATCTCCATCGGCACAGGCGTCTCCGGCCTACGCACATCTTGCACGCCAGGCGATGCGGACAGCGCCTCCAGCTTGCCGGGCGGTACTGCGGCGCGAACGCGACGCCCCGCGGTATCGGACACAGCACCCCCCGCCCGCGCCACAGCAGTCCGTACCGCGGCCGGCTCGCCCTCGACGTACACGACAACCCGCCCGGCACTGTCCGTCGCCAACGGACTGGTCGCCGCCTTCCCCGGCAACGGCGCCGAAGCCAACCCAGCAGCCCGCGCCACCGCCCCGTCCATCCGGCCGTTACCCGGAGGTCGGGCACTCGCGACCGGGCCTGATGCCACGGTCAGTCCGGTAGCGGTCGCCAGCACCGCCACCCACCCCACGAACATTCTCCAGTGCTTCACCGTGTCCTCATTCCTGTCTGTCCCGGCCCTTGGGCCGGCTGTCCGGAACCGAGCTGGAGCATCTTGAGCGGATCCGGGAACGCGTCGCCGTACCAGCTCTGCCGCGGCACCCGGTACAACTGCGGTACCTCCGGCAATCCGGACGACGTCGTCGTCGGCTCAGCCGCCGAGGGCTCAGCCGCGGCCGGCTCGCTCGGCAAGCGCGCC
The DNA here is from genome assembly GCF_040254265.1 of Kribbella sp. HUAS MG21. GTDB lineage: Bacteria > Actinomycetota > Actinomycetes > Propionibacteriales > Kribbellaceae > Kribbella. The sequence continues at coordinate 4,363,474 of NZ_CP158165.1, read as the reverse complement.
ATTCCGAGCCCACCGGACAGCTGCGTCGCCCCGGCCTCCGCGACCGTGGTCTTGGTGGCGTTCCAGGCGTACTCGTCAGACCGATCGATGATCACCGGATCACCGGCGGACACGGCGTACGGCCGCGGCTGCACAGTCGACCCAGGCGCCGGCCGCGGCGGCGGGTTCTGAATGTTCAACAACCACTGCGGCGGCGGAGGCGGCGGCAACGCGATCCCGGGGCCCTTTCCGTAGAACGCACCGCCCGCCCGCCCGAGCTTGTGGTTCAGCGCCAGGTTGGCCAGCATCCGCCTGATCTGCGCAGTCATGGCAGCTCTCATGACCGCCAGGGCAAGTTCCCGGGCGGACTGCGCCTGCAATCGACGCATCGCCTCCGGGTCGGCCTTCGGAGTCCCGGCGACCTTCTCGTTCGTGAGATCGATCAGACGCTCGATCCCGCCTCTGATCGGACCGGAGCCCTGATAGATGATCCAGGCCGCCTCCGCCAGCGCGATCAGGAAGATCGCAGCTCTCCACAGGAAAAGTACAGCCAGCCAGAACACCACGAACCACGCGAGGTGTCCCGTCGGATCCACGCGCACCAGAGGGTTGCCGTTGGCATACGTGTAACGGTTTGCGGCCGTGGAAGAGCTAGGCGTGACCGTCCACGTGTCGCGGCTGGTGAAGGTGCTGGTGGTGGGGGTGTACCAGCGGGAGTGCATGTTGACGGCGTTGGTGGCGGGGTCGGTCCATTCGCCTTGGTAGCCGAGTGGGGACTGTTCACCGGTTGACGACGTCACCTGGCCGAAGGGGTCGAAGGTCCGTTGACCGTAGGAGTCGAGCCCTCGGAACCTGCCGGTGACGTCGCCGTGCTGGTCCGAGTACAGAAGCTTGGCTGTCGCGGTCGAGCCGGCCTCCTTGTCCGACAGCGGTACGCCGGTCGGGTCTCGGCTGATCAGGCGGGAGCCGTCCGAGATGACATCGTTGCCGAAACTGTTGTACGTGAACGCGCTACCGCCACGCGATGCGACCCTCCCCAGGCTGTCGTAGGAGTACGTCGTCGACCCCTCCGAGATCAACTGGTCGAACGCGTCGTACTTTCCTGCAGTCGATGTTCCGCGCGGAGTGTAGGTGTAGCTCGTGGTGCCGTCGGAGAGGAGTTGGTTCCGGTCGTTGTAGGTGAACGTCTTCGCCCCCGCGCGTGTGCGGTTACCTGCCTCGTCCCACTCGTACGGCGTGACCGCACCACCTGGCGCCGTCCACGATGTCAATCGGCTCGCACCGTCGTAGCCGTAGCTGTTGGCCGACCGCTGGTTGTTGGTGATCGTCGTCTTCGCGGTCAGGTTGTCGTCCCCGTCGTACCCGTACTCCGTGCCGTGGATGACACGTGGCGCCCCACCCGCCGGGTCGGCCTCGGACACCTTGTCGGACCCGAGCCTGCCAAGTGCGTCGTACGTCCGGATCCGCTTGACGCCCTGCTCCAGGCCGCGCTCCGCGGTCCACACCAACCGTCCGCCGGCGTCGTAGGTGTGGTCGATCGTCCGCCCGGACAGCCCGTCTGCGACCGCCGTCGGGCGCCCCGCTTTGTCATAGCTGAACGACGACGTGCCGGTCGGGTCTGTCCGTGTCACCGGCCGGCCGTCGCCGTCGTACCGGTACGTCGCCTGGCCGGTCCCGCCGGTCATCGCGAGGACATTGCCTCGGTCGTCGTACGACACTGTCCTGGTGCCGGTCGGCGTACCGAAGCTGGTCAGCCGGCCGACGGCGTCGTACCCGAAGGTCTTGTCGGAGGTCTCTGCCTCCGCCCCGCTGCCGGACTGCTTGACGATCCGGCCCTGGGCGTCGTACTCCGAGGTGACTACCACGCCGCCTGGCGCGTTGCTGCGGACCACCTGGCCGGCGGCGTCGTAGACCGAGGTCCACTTCACCCCGCCGGGCTCGATGGTCGACTCCGGCAACCCCCACGGCGTGAAGGTGTAGTCGGTGGCATTCTGCCGGCCGTCGATCAGCCTGGTCTTGTTGCCGGCGGCGTCGTAGCCGAAGGCGGTCTGGATCAGCTTGCCTTCGGCAACTTGCTCGTCCTGGCGGACGAGCCTGTTCGCTGCGTCGTACACGAACGTCTGGTTCCGCCCCTCGGGCGAGGTGGTCCGGATGACATTGCCGTTCGGGTCGTACGCCTGCTGGCTGCGGCGCCGCTCGGTCAGCGGGCTTCCGCCGAGCTGCGTGGTGAGAGTCGCCCGTCCCAGCAAGTCGTAGCTGGTGCGGGTGACGATCCCGGAGGGGTCGGTGTCGGAGACCGGCCGGCCGGCAATGTCGTACTCCGTCCTGGCGACACGGCCGGTCGGGTCCGTCAGAGTCAACGGTTCGCCGGCGTTGTTGTAGGTGGTCTTCGTGACGGCCTCGGTCGGCGTCTTGACCCCGGTCTGGTTGCCCGCGTCGTCATAGGAGTAGGTCGTGGTGAGGTAGGTGAGCTGCGGGTGGCGCTCGGCAACGGTGTCGGTGAGCCGGCGCCCCAAGGCGTCGTACGTCGACAGCCGCTGCGCCCCGGTCGGGTCGGTGGTCGACAGGAGCTCACCGTTTCGGTTGTAGCTGAACGTCGTCGTGTTGGGCTGGTCCCCGACCTTCGGCGGCGACTGCGTCAGCACTCGGCCGTGCGGGTCGAAGGTGCGGGTTGTCACCCGTTGCAGCGGATCCACGCTCTTGACGGGGTTACCGGCCGCGTCGTACTCCGTGATCTCCACCGCGGCAACCGGGGATCCACCCGGCGGCGTATACGCCGGCAACCGTACCGACGTCGGCCGGCTATGCGAGTCGTAGCCGAGTGTCGTGACAGCGCCGCTGGCGTCCTTCTGGTCTGTGAGGTCGCCGAAGGCGTTGTAGCCGAAGGTGGTTCGCGGTCGGACGCCGGCCTGGCGGACGCCGCCCACCCACGTCTCCACCTCGGGCAGTGTCTGCGCGGTCACCCGGCCCGCAGCGTCGTACTCGTAGTTGGTGGTGAGCCGCCTTCGGTCGGTGGTCGCAGTGACGAGACCGCGCTCGTCGCGGGTGTGGCTGACGGTCAGGACGTCACCCGCACTCGGCGAGACATCCTCTCGGACCAGGCGCCCGGCTGCGTCGTACCCGAACGACGTGCTCTCCGCGCGGCCCGGCTGCGCCGCGCCTGTCCTGGTCTCCTTGGCAGCAAGGCCGTCCTCGGCCCGCACGTAGGTCGTGGTCCGCGCCAGGCCGGCCGGATCCAGCGTAGTAACGGCGACATACCCGGCCGGGTCATAGGACGTGGTGGTGACCCGCCCACCGGCAGTGGTCTTCTTGGTCGTGTTGCCGGCCGCGTCGTACTCGAACTGCTCCTGTACCACGCCGCCGCGGACGGTCGTGGCCGGGCGGTCGTCGTCGTAGTAGGTGCGGGTCGTCTCCCAGCCCATCGCGTCTCGGCTGCTGCGCAAGCGGCCGGCCGCGTCGTACGTGTGGGTTTCGAGAGTAAGTACCGTGGCCGCCGGGTCCTGGGGGTCCACGTTCGGTCCGCTCGCGACCTTGCGCAGTAGGCGCGACTGCGAGTCGTAGTACTCGATCCAGGTGGTTCCGGCCGGATCGGTCGTCCGGATCTCACGGCCCGCGTCCCGGTATTCCTTGCGCTCGACCGTGCGGTCCGGGTAGGTCGTGGTCTCGAGATTGTCGTTGGCGTTGTACGTGTAGCTCGTCGTACGCGCTGTGACTCCAGCACCGGACTGGGTGGTCCGGATGCGGTTGCCGTTGGCGTCGTAGTCGTGATCGACGACGAGGCGGGTCTCGGCGCCGGTGACCGCGTTGCGCACCAGCGGGCCGGTAACAGTGTCGACCTCGGACCGCGGCGTGTACGTCGTGGTCTCGCTGCTGAACTCCGCACCGGTCTCCGACAGTGTCCGCTGCACGGTCCGCCGGCCGATGGCGTCGTACTCGTAACGGGTCCGGAGCCCGACCGGGTCCACCTGTTCGGCGAGGTCGCCGGTCGAGCGATACAGGTAGCTGGTGACTTGGCCCGCCCGTTTACCCGTGTGCTCGACCAACAGGCCGGCGGGGGTTGTCCCGCCGCCGATCGCGGGCTCGGATCCGGTCGAGTACCTCCAACTCTCCGTCGGACTCGCACCGGCCGCCGTCTCGGGATAGCTGACCGAGATCTGGCGTCCGACGGTGTCGTAGGTGTAGCTGGTCCGGTACGTCGTGTCGGTCGGTCCCGATGATCTCGGATCGGAGTCGGTCAGCTTGCGGTCGTTACGTGGATCGAGGGCATCGGCCGTGTTCAGGTAGTAGGTCGAGTACGACGTCTGGCAGGACCCTGCGGCGCGGCAGGTGGTCCTGGACAGGACGTTGCCGCGGGCATCGGTCGTGAACGTTGCCTTGTGGCCGAGTTCGTCGAGCTGCTCGGAGAGGAATCCCGCGGTGTTGTAGGCGTAGCCGCGCTTCTTGCCGTCGTGGGTCCGCGAGATCAGCCGCCCGCCGTGATCGGCGTCGAACTCGTAGCTCCAGTCCGGATACGGACCGCGCAGCGTGACCGTGCGGACCGCTTCGTTGCGGGCGGGGTTGTCCAGCCGCCAGGTTCGGCCGTCGTGGTCGGTCAGCGTGGCCACTCGGTCGTTGATGTCGTCGTAGGTCAAGGCGGCCGCGACGCGGCCGTCCTGCGGGAGGGTGACCTTGGTGAGCTGGACGACGGCAGCACGGGCGGCATAGTGCTGCGCGGCCGCTGTGGCGCCGAGCGGGTGCTGGTAGACCGCGACCTCGTCGATCCCGCCGTTGAAGTAGTAGTCACCGTCGTTGCCGGACGGCCAGTTCTTCGTGTTGCCGGTGCCGACCACCAGGTGCTGCAGCTTGTCGTGGTCGATCACGCCGCGAATCGTTGCGGGCTCGGCATCGCCTGGCGACGCGAGCTGTGCCGTGCCGTCGACGTACATGACCTGCTTGTCGATCGCTCCCGACAGTACGACGTGGTGCCACTGGCCGTCGTTGACCGGCTCGGTTGACTGGATCTGTCGCTGGCCGGTCGGCTTCGGTACCCAGAAGCCACCACGAAGGTGGCCGTCCTGACCGACGTACAGAATGGGGGCCCACGAGGCAGCCGCAGTACCGAACGGCTTGTCGGCGTAGCTCATCAGGACACCACCGCTGGTCGTGCGGAACCACAGCTCCACGGCCAGCGACATGGTCGGGCTCGTCAGCTTCTGCGGCAGCACCACTCGGCTGGCACTGTCGGGGCTGAAGGCTGCGCCAGTGTCCGCAGTACCGGCCAGTGCTCCCTGGGCCGCTAGCGCGACGCCGGTGTAGGTGCCGCTGTCTACGCCAGGCTTGCGAGCAGTAGCGCTCGCCGCGCCGGCAGTCGAGGTGGACTCGCCGAGTCGCCAGTAGCCGCGTGGATTGTCGTCGAGCACGACAGAGCGGTAGTGCGACCCTTGCTGATAGCTGTACTGCGTGCAGTTCGGCGCCGCCGCGGGATTGCATGCCGTAAGCAACTGGTTGCCGTCGTAGGTATAGGTCCAACGCAGTGCGGGCCGGCCGGTGGCAGGCGGATCGGTGCGTACTTCGGTGACGTGTCCGCCGGTCCACGTCAGGTAGAGCCGCCGCTTGCTGGTGAGGTTGTGGATGCTGGTCGGTTTGCCGCCCGGCCCTGCGTCGTCGTACACGAGCTCCTCGACCAGACCGGCCGGGTCGATGATCGTGCGCAAACGGCCGTGCAGGTTGAAGATCCAGCGAGTGCCGGTGACGTCTCGCAGGGTGTATTCGCCACTGCTCTTGTCGTAGACCAGCGTGAGATTCTGTCCCTGTGGCGGCGAGAAGGTCTCGTCGGCGTTGCGCCCGAACCGGACCTGGCGACCGCTCGGCAATGTGACGACCACATTGTCCGAACCGTCCGCGTCACCGGCCAACTGCGTGTCGAGTCGCGAGGCCCACCCCTGCCCGAACGCGGTGTCGGTGCGGGGGTCGAGGCTGTTGTAGGTGCGCTCGATGGTCAGGTCGGGTCCGACCGTCGCGACCGCGGCGTCCTTGGCGGACATCCCGTAGTTGCCGACCTGCGGATCGAGACCAGGGGCCGGGGCGCCTTCCGGAGTACCGCCCAGGTGCGCGGTGATCTGCGGCTGCGGTACCTCGGTGGTCAACACGAGTGGCCCTGCGAACGGGCCTGCCTTCACGTTGTCGTGCGCCTGCACCCACCAGTAGTAGGTCTTGCTCCACTGGAACCGGCCTGCCGGCGGCGTCCAGGTCGCACTCGTCCAGCCCGAACTGGTGCAACCGGCCGTGCCTTCGGGGTTCGTGCAGATCTTGAAGTTGTACTTCAGTCCGGTGCCCGGCCAGCCGTCGGTGTCGATGCCCTCGGCGTACAGGGTCGGCAGAATCGAGTCGACCGCAGCGCCGCTGGCGGGCTGCTCGTAGTTCACACTCGGCGGGACGTTCTCCACCTTGAGGTCGAACACGCCGTACGGGACACCGTACGCCGACCGGTAGTCCGCCGCGCCGTCGTACATCGTCAGGTAGACCTGATAGACGCCCGGTGTCAACGGAGCCATCGGGACGTCCATTGCGACCGTGCCGTTCGGCGCCACGTTCCCCGTCATCGAGAACTTCGGCGAGGTCTGCTTGACCACGCCGTTCTGCTTGACGATGAAGCCGAACTTGTGAGGTCCGGCCGGCGTCCAGGTGGCCGAGCCTCGGTTCGTCACCCGCGCCTTGATCCGGCCGTTGTGTGCGGCCGTCGGCAGTGTCACCTCGTCCACCCGGTACGCCGCGCCCTGAGCCGAGTATTCGACGTCGAGATACGGGACGCCGTCATTGCCGGCGTTGGCCGACGAGAAGCGTTTGAAGGCGCCGGTATCCGACTCGTTCGCGGCCCTGGCGGACATCCCGTAGAAGGGAGCTCCATGCGTCCAGTCCGTCACCACGTCGGCGGGCAGCGGGAAGTCCGCGTACCCCGATTCGCCGCACGGGTGGCCGAACGCGAAGGACTTCTGGGACAAATGCTGCGCCAGTGGGGCGCCTGGCCACCTTGTGAGTGTCGGGCCGGACCAGGGTGCGCCGACGGCGTAGACGTCGACCGGCTTCGGAGTGCACGATGCGCTGCTCGCGTTGTGCAGGACCAGCGAGGCGCCGACGATGTACTGGTTGCGGAGCTTGCTGGTCAGGCTGGAGAAGTGCATGTACGAGGCCGAGATCGCACCACCGCCGGAGTTGCCGACCTGGAGCTGGATCTCACCCGACCGGTCAGCGGTCGAGCCCTTCGTGACGTAGGTGTCGTCCAGGTCGTCGTTCAGGGTGTCGACCGCCTGCACCGAGGGGTCGACCGTTACCGGAAACGTCCGCCCCGGTTGCCGCAGCCAACTCGGATCAACCGTCACGCGGAACACCCAGCCGGCCCCTGCCCGGGCCAGCGTGTAGACGACCTCGCGGGATACCGCACCCCGTGCGTCGGCCATCCAGCCGGCGGGGATCACGGCCCGGATCGCGCCGGCCGTGTCGGACAACTTGATCTCCCCGGTACTGCGATCCAGCGCCGGCGTCAGCCCGCGCAGCCGGAGATCGAACTCGTAGACCGTCGGCGCGGCGACAGAGCGCAGCACGATGTCTTCCTTCAGACCGGTGGCCGTCGCTGCAAGCTCGAGGTCGGCGCCCGGCCGCACCGCCGGGTACCTGACCTCCGCACCCTCGACGTGCGCCATCGCCGCGGGCCCACCGCGGAGGCCGAACGCGACGCTGTGCTCGCCGTCCAGCTCCATGACCCCTAGGTCACGATTCCCGGTCGTTGCCGCGAAGCTGGTCTTGTACCGCGCGTTGCGGGGAGCCAGCCGCCCGTCCTGTCCAGCGGCCAGGACTAGATCCATCGGAGTCCAGGTGCCGTCGTCGGCACGCAGGTTCACCGGCGCGTCGTACAGCCGCCGGGTCATGGTCCCGTCTGCGTTGCGGTATACCCGCTCCCGCTCCGACCACTCGCCGCGCACCTCGGCAACCTTCGCGGAGGCGGATTTGCGCTGGTCCTCGCGAACTACCACTTCGGTGAGCTTGCCTGCGGTCGGTACGGGTTCTGTCAGCACAGGCATCCTCAGCCGCTCGGGCACGGCACCCGCAGGACGAACCGCCGGACGACCCGGCACGCCCGGCACCGAGGTATCGGTCGATCCGGCACTCGGCGGCTCGTCAGCAGACCCTGTCTGCTGCTCCGGAGGCTTGTCAGTGCCGCCCGCGGCGCCCCCGGCCCGGGCAGGCGGAGCCGCTAGACTTGGGTCCGGTACGCCCACCTGCAGCATGACGGCCAGAGCCGTCACCCAGGCGATTCCCATCACCGCAACCCGCCTGCGCCGCCACTGCCCGGATCGGATCACGAAGCCACCCCCTGCGCGAGCCCGCACTATGACCCGGCAAGCGTGAACCACCCGGCTTTCAAAACGCTTTCACGAAGGGCCGGGGACCGCCCTCGGTGAGGACCAGGAACGCGATGTCTGGACGCAGTCGGCCTGATCCGGCGCGAATGACGAAGGCCCTCCGACCGAGGTTCTACCTGGTCCGAGGGCCTTCCGTGGTAGCGGGGATAGGATTTGAACCTATGACCTCTGGGTTATGAGCCCAGCGAGCTACCGAGCTGCTCCACCCCGCGTCGTTGTGTTTACAGTCTAGAGGATCTGGGCAGAGCAGCCAAATCAGTTCCGGTGTGGCCCCGGACCACCGAAAACCCGTGTCTGGGGGCGGCGTTGCGGCGTACCGTCCGAAGTATGTCCCGACACGTCGTCCGCCCGTTCGAGGAGGCGGATCTGCCGGCTGCGGCCGGACTGCTCGCCCAGCGGCATCAGGCGCATCGCAAGCGTCACCCACTGCTTCCCGCTGACTACGAGGACGAACGGCTCGCGCTGGTCGAGGTGACCGCGGCGTGGGAGACCGAAGGTGCGTCCGGCGCCGTCATGGTGGAGGCCGGCGAAGTGACCGGATACTTGCTCGCCGCACCTAAGCAGTCCCCGGTCTGGGGACCGAACATCTGGGTCGAAGCCGCCGGTCATGCCGTACGTGATCCGGAACACATCCGGGACCTGTACGGCGCGGCCGCGGCGCAGTGGGTCGACGACGGCCGCATCGCGCACTACGTCCTGGTGCCTGATGACGCCGAGCTGATCGACGCGTGGTTCCGGCTGGCGTTCGGATCGCAGCACGCGCACGCGGTCCGTCCGGTGCCGGATGCGCCGCTACCGCCTCCGTCGTCGCTCACCGTCCGACGGGCGACACGTGCGGACATCCCTGTCCTCGCGGAGCTCGATCTTGTCCTCCCCCAACATCAGGGCTTGTCGCCGGTGTTCTCGTCCGGGGAGCTGCCGACGCTCGACGAGGCAGTCGCGGACTGGGAGCAGTCGATCGACGACCCGGACTTCGTGACCTTTGTTGCCTCGTACAACGGAGAGGTCATCGGCTCGTCGGTCGGGTGCTCGTTGGACAAGTCGAGTTCGCACAACGGGCTGGCGAAGCCTGACAACGCAGGATTTCTCGGGTTCGCCGCCGTGCTGCCATCGGCACGTGGGTTGGGTGCCGGGCGGGCGTTGGGTGAGGCGGTGCTGCAGTGGTCGGCGCAGACCGGGTACACGTCGGTGGTGACCGACTGGCGGGTGACGAACCTGCTGTCGTCGCGGGCCTGGCCGCGGCTCGGGTTCCGGCAGACGTTCCATCGGTTGCATCGCTTGATCGGGCACTGAAACTCGGCATTCCGGTTGTCCACAGGTGCGAATTCGTCCGTCGGGGCGGAGGCCGATCGCTGCATCTTCTTGGGCACGAAGGCGTCTCGCAGCAGGCGGGACGCCGTACCCAGGAGGCAGCCATGTCGCGTTCATCGCTTCGTTCCCGAGTCGTGCCGTCCGCCCGTCGTATCGTGACCGGGAGCGCGGTCGTCCTGGCCGCGCTAGGGGCCTCGGCGACCGTTCCCGCCTCGGCGTCGGAGTTCACCCGGCCGCCGGCGTCCTTCACAGCGCCTCCGTCGATCGAGCAAAGGACTGGCACCTTGGACGGCTTCGTGATCGAGCACCTGCCCGAAGGCATCGGCACGCCGAGCGATTTCGAGTACGAGTGGGAGGACGTCTCCTTCCACAGCAGGGTGTGGGAGACCGGCCCGGATCCGGAGGGTGCGTTCAAGGTCGACCTGACCGTGAAGACCCTGCGCGGCGAGCGGCTCACCGACCTCGAGGCCGTGAAGGACTTCCTCGTCGAGTACGAGGAGAAGGAGCCGGGCTCCTGGCAGCTCGAGCCGGTGAAGGTCGGAGGGTACGACGGCCTCTTCGCGGGCGACGAGGTGTTCTACTTCATCGAGCCGGGAGTCGCGGCCGAGGTGACGATCGACCACGAGCGCTTCACCGACGAGGACGTGCTCGACACCGCGGCCGGGTTCCATCCGGAGCAGCCGGCCGGCTGATGCCGTAGGCAACCAGCGCAACGGAACGGGGCGGCGACGCCGACTGGTGTCGGTGTCGCCGCCCCGGGGAACCGCGCTGCGGGTCAGCCTGTCGGTGATGACGGTGGACTCGTCGGTGTCGTCGACGCCGGTGGGGTCGACGGACTGCCGGACGGCGGTGCTGTCGGGTTCGGCGTCGGCGTGGTGGTTCCCGCCGCGGCGGTCGCGGCCCGGTCGAGTGCTGCCTTCATCTGCTTCAGGTTGGTCTCGTAGCCGGCGAGGTCGCCGTTCTTCAGGGACGCCTGCGCACGAGTCCAGGCAGCCTGTGCGTCGGCGATCGCCTGCTTGACCGTCTGGTTCGGCTGCTGCGCGGGCGGCTTCTCGGTTCCTGGCGGTAGCTCACCGGTGTCAACGTTGGTGTTGAAGACCTTGGTCAGCGCGTCCTGCAGCGTCCCGCCGAAGGCGACGCGCTCACCGAAGGCCACCAGGACGTAGCGCAGGACGGGATAACTACCCGGACCGCTGGTCCGCACCGAGTACACCGGCTGGACGTAGAGCAGACCGCCGCCGAGCGGCAGCGTCAGCAGGTTCCCGTACTGCGCTCTCGCTCCGCTGTTCGGCTGGTTGATCGGCAGCAGCGCCTGTCTGATGCCTTCGTCGGTCTGGAACTTGTTGTACACCTGTCCCGGACCAGGTATCTGCAGGTTCCCCGGCAATCGCAGCACCCGGAACTTGCCGTAGTCCGGCGACGTGGCCTCGGCATCGACAGCCACGAACGCCGTGAGGTTCTCCCGTTCACCGTTCGGTACGTACACCGACGTCAACGAGAACTTCGGCTCGCTCTGACCGGGCATCCGCAACGAGAGATAGAAGGGAGGCTGGCTGACATGTGTCGCCGCGTCACCACCGGACGAGACCGCGGTCGGGTCGTCCGGCACACGCCACAGGTCGCTGTTCTGGTACCAGGTGCCCGCGTCCTGGACGTGGTACTTGGCGAGCAGGTCGCGCTGCACCTTGAACATGTCCTCGGGGTACCGCAGGTGCGACATCAGGTCCGGCGAGATGTCCGAGCGCGGCTTGACGGTGCCCGGGAACGCCTTCATCCAGGTCTTCAGCACCGGGTCGTTCTCGTCCCACGCGTACAGCTCGACCGAGCCGTCGTACGCGTTCACGACGGCCTTGACCGAGTTCCGGATGTAGTTGATCTTCTCGCTCGGCTGCTGCGCGATCGTGCCGCGGCCGGTGGTGGTGTCCCGGGTGCTGACGTCCAGATCGACCTTCTCGGAGTACGGGTAGTTCTCCGAGGTGGTGTAGCCGTCGACGATCCAGACCACCTGGCCGTCGACGATCGCCGGGTACGGGTCGCCGTCCGGCGTCAGCCACGGCGCCGCCTTCTCGACCCGCTCGCGCGGCGTGCGGTCGTAGAGGATCTTCGACTCGGAGTTCACCCGGCTGGACAGCAGGATGTTCGCGTCCCGGAACTTGGTTGCGTAGAGCAACCGGTTGCCGAAGGAGCCGATCGGCACGCCGCCCTTGCCCTCGTAGGTGTTCAGCGTCGGGTCGCCACCGGCCTTGCCCTCGGCCTCCGGCGTGTCGAGCTCGACCGGCGGCGCGCCTTCCGGGGCGCCGACGATCGAGTAGTCCGGCGACTGCTCACCGAAGTAGATCCGCGGCTCGTAGTCCCCGAGCTCGCCGGTCGGCGGCAGGTCCTTCTCGGTCCAGACGGGGATACCGCCTGCCGACTGGTTGCCGTTCGCGGCGACGACCCCGTAGCCGTGGGTGTAGACGGTGTGGTCGTTGTTCCAGTTGCGCTGGCCGGCCGGCAGCCGGTCGACCTGGACCTCGCGGACGGCGATGACGGTGTCGTTGACCTTGCCCTTGATCTTGTACCGGTCGACGTCCAGATCCGTCGGGAACGAGTAGAAGCCACGCACCTGCTGCAGCTGCTCGAAGGTCGGCCCGATCACGGTCGGGTCGATCAGCCGGATCCCCGGCAGCACCTCTGCGTCCGCCGTCAGCTGCTCCGGCTTGGCCGTGGTCTGCGCTCGGTACTCCGTGACAGCGGCGCCCTCGAGCCCGTACGCCTGGCGCGTCGCCTCGATGTTCTTCGTGATGTACGGCGCTTCCTTCACCGGCTCGCTCGGCCGTACCCGCAGCTGCTGCAGCGCGGCCGGCCACAGGGCGCCGAGGAGGATCGCGGACAGGATCAGCACGACGGTGCCGACGCCGGGAAGCAGCCAGGTGCGGCGGACCACGTTCGCGAAGAACAACACCGCGCACAGGACCGCTATGACTGCCAGGATCTCCTTGCTCGGCAGGATCGCGTTGTCACCGGTGTAGGAGATACCGGTGAACAGCCTGCCGTCCGACGTGGTGAGACCGTAGCGGTCCAGCCAGTAGCTGAAGGCCTTCAGCAGCACGAGCAGCCCCAGCAGCACCGAGAACTGCACCTGCGCCGCGCCCGAGGCCTTCTGCCCCTTCGCGGACGGACGGAACCCGCCGTACAGGTAGTGCGTGATGATCGCGGCGACCAGCGACAGCAGCACGATCGAGTAGCCGAAGCCCAGCAGCACCCGCAGCCACGGGTAGTCGAAGACGAAGAACGCGATGTCCTTGTTGAAGTGCTTGTCGGTGACGCCGAACGGCGTCCGGTTCCGCCAGGCGAGGAAGACCTTCCACTCCCCCGATGCGGCCGAGCCGCCGAAGACCAGCATCAGGGTCGCGACCGCGCCGATCGCGATCTTCCCGTGCTGCTGCAGCAGGTCGCCGTACCGCTCGAATCCCGGGCTCGGCGACGGCGCGAGCGCGATCCGTGGCCGGGTGCGGAACGCGACGATGATGTTCGCCACGACCGCCGCGCCCATCAGCAGGCCGACGACCACGAAGAGCAGCACCCGGGTCCCGAGGACGGTGCTGAACACCGAGCCGAGATCCACCGAGCGGTACCAGAGCCGCTGGGTCCAGACGTCGGTGAAGACGCTGAACAGGATGAGCAGGACGATCAGCGTGGCGATCGTCGGCAGCAGGGCACGAGGACGGCCGCCGGTCCGCCGCGTTCGGCGGGCGGGCGGCTCCTCAGGCATGTCGTAGACGCCGTCGCTCATGGTCGCTTCTCCTCGTCGTTGCTCACGCCGTCGACCCCAGGACCTTCACCCGGCCGGCTGCCGACCGAAGGTTCGAATGTCAATGACAGTACTTCGCACAGCGTCGGGACCAAGTCGATACCCGTGAGCACCGCGCTGTCCTCGTCGTGCGCGCGCAGCCGGACCGCGCCGAACCGGTCGCCTTCGCGGAGCACGGCCGCGACCATCCGCACCTCGTGCCGGCGCGGATCGCTGCCGGCCAGCCGGGCCAGCTCGGCGTCCGACTCGGCACTGGACATCCCGGACTCGGCCGCCGCCGGCAGCACGATCCGTTCGATCGCCAGCGCACACCCGGCGACGCCGTCCGGCCACTCGATCCGGCCGAGCGTGTCGGCCAGGTTGTCGTCCTCGACCCCGCCGGGGAGCTCGCCCTGGGCCACCGGGGTGAGCGGCTGGGAGGCGTCCTCAGCGCCGAGCTCGGCGGCGAGCTGGGGTTCGGCGGCCAGCAGTTCGGCGGTCGGGACCAGGGCGAACAACTGCGCGGGCTGGTCCCAGCCCGCGCTGCTCACGTGCTTCTCGATCTCGATCACCGCGCGGCTGAGCGCGTCGGGCGGCAGCATGCCTACGGATTCCATGCCGGCTGGTCTTCCCTTCGGCTCGCCGGTTCGTTCAGGTACCTCACTGACTGCACGACGGGACCTCTCCCTTGCCGCTCGAGAGCGCCTCGAGGGCGCCGATAGCCTCGGTCAGCGTGCTGATCTTCACCAGCTGGATGCCGTCGACGCCCGCGTGTACGGCGGCCTCGCAGTTCGGCGCCGGGACCAGGAACACCGTGGCGCCGTCGTTCTTGGCGCCGGCGATCTTCTGCTGGATGCCGCCGATCGCGCCGACCTGGCCGAGCGCGTCGATGGTCCCGGTACCGGCCACATGCTTCCCGTTCAGCAGCGGGCCCGGGGTCAGCTTGTCGTAGATCGCCAGCGCGAACGCGGTGCCCGCGCTCGGGCCGCCGATGTCCTGGCCCAGGTTGACCGTCACCTTCACCTGGGACTCGACGCCGATCGTGATGCCGACCATCGGGCGGGTCTCCTCGCCGGGGGTCGGAGCGGTCTTCAGCTGGATGGTCTGCTCGGCGGTGCCGCGGCGGACCAGGAAGACGACGTTCTCGCCGACCTTGTGCTTGCGGACGTACTCACCGACCTGCGGGACCTGCGTCACCGGCTGGCCGTCGACCGCCAGCACCAGGTCACCCGGCTTCAGCTTGCCCTGCGCGGGCGACTTGTCGGCGACCGTCGACACCTTCGTGTGGAACGGGACCTTCGCCGCCTGCAGCGCGGCCGCGACCGCGCTGTCCTGCGAGCCGGTCATCTCCGCGGTGTTCTGCTGTTCGACCTCGTCGGCGCTCTGGTCCGGCGGGTAGATGATGTCGCGCGGGAACAGGTCGTGGTGCGGGTCGAGCCAGTTCCGCATCGCCTGCGGCAGGGTCAGCTCCCGGTCCGGGGAGGTCACCGACACCGTGGTCAGGTCCAGTTGGCCGGTCGTCGGGAAGGTCTCGTGCCCGGAGATCTCGATCACCGGCTTGTTCCTCGCGGCGCCCAGGGTGTCCTTGACCGGGCCCGGGCTGAACGAGACGAACGGCACCGGAAACGCGGTCACCAGCCCCAGCGAGGCGACGAGCACGATGATCGAGGTGACCAATGTGGCGGTACGACGTGTCACGAACCCTGCCCTGCGATCTTGGTGGAGCCGGAGCCAGGGACCTCGGCGGAGGCCTGCTGATGATGACGACGAACCAGGCCCCGGCGACGTTCCGGAACGGCTCGCGGGCCCGGCGCGGTGAGCGCGGCGTTGAAGCGGCGGAACTCGTCCACCGACGCGAAGGGGCCGCCGGACCGGCGCGGCTCGCGGCTGCGCCACCCGCGCCAGCCCGCCCAGCACATCGCGAGCAGCGTGGCGGCGAGAGGGAACGCCAACCACGCCAAAACCTTCATCCGGCCACCTTCATGCGCCCAGAGTACGTGTCAGTGAGCGCCGACCCACTCGCTGCCACCGTCGCTGAAGTGCTGGTGTTTCCAAATCGGGACCTCGGCCTTGAGCTCGTCGATCAGCTGCCGGCAGGCGGCGAACGCGACGTCGCGGTGCGACGCGGCCACCGCGACGATCACGGCGGCGTCGCCGATCGCCAGGTCCCCGGTCCGGTGTACGGCGGCCAGCGCGGTGACGGCCGGGTCGTCGCAAACACGCTGTGCAACCTTCCGGAGGTGCTCCAGCGCGTCCGGGTGCGCCTCGTAGCTGAGCCGGTCGACCGGCTTCTCCTGGTCGTGGTTGCGCACGGTGCCGATGAAAAGCGCAGTACCGCCCGCTGTCGGGTCGCCGACGGCCGCCAGCACCTCGTCGCTGGACAACGCCTTGTCACGGATGTCCAGGAGTCTGATCGCGTCGCTCATCGGTTCCTCATTCCCGCCAGGTCCCCACACTCACACCACACCATCGCATCCCCGGTCGCCCAATTCTCCCTCCAGGGTCCCTTCTCCCGCTCAGCCCCCTCTCTGCTCCGGGCGAACGCGCGCCCCGATGCGTTCGCCGGGGGAGGAACTCGCCGAGCGAACCAGTACGTTTGGAGTAGTACGCCCCACCCGCACAGGAAGGCCCTCCGATGAGCGACGAACCGGACAACCCGTTCAAGGGAACGCCGTTCGAGGCCATGTTCCAGCAGTTCTCCGGTGCGGCCGGCGCGGGCGGCACCCCGGACCTGAACGCGATCTTCGCGCAGGTCCAGCAGCTGCTGAGCGGTTCGGCCGACGGCAAGCCGGTGAACTGGGACCTGGCCAAGGACATCGCCCGCAAGACCGTCTCCGCCGCCGGAGACCGGTCGATGACGCCCACGGACAGTGATCGGGTGGCGGACGCGGTGCGTCTCGCCGAGCACTGGCTGGACGCCGCCACCACGCTGCCCGAGGTTTCCGCGACGTCCCAGGCGTGGAGCCGCGCCGAATGGGTCGAGAACACGCTCCCGGTCTGGCAGACGATCGTCGACCCGGTGGCCGAGCACGTCGCCGGCGCGATGGGGAACGCGCTTCCCGCCGAGGCGCAGCAGTTCGCCGGACCGATGGCGGGCATGCTGCGGCAGCTGGGCGGTTCCGTCTTCGGCGCCCAGGTCGGTCAGGGGCTCGGCGAGCTCGCCGGCGAGGTCGTCAGCTCGTCCGACATCGGGCTGCCCCTCGGCCCCACCGGCCAGGCGATCCTGCTGCCCGACAACGTCGCGAAGTTCGCCGAAGGGCTCGGGCTGACCGACGAGGACGTCCGGCTGTACCTCGCCCTGCGCGAGGTGGCCCACCAGCGGCTGTACGCCGGGGTGCCGTGGCTGCGGCAGCACCTGCTCGCCGCGGTCGCCGACTACGCCGCCGGGATCGAGGTCGACACCGGGAAGATCGAGCGCGCGATGGCCGACATCGACCCGCAGAACCCGGAGGCCATGCAGGAGGCGCTGGCCGGCGGCCTGTTCGAGCCCGAGGACTCCGAGCAGCAGAAGGCGGCCCTGGTCCGCCTCGAGACGACGCTCGCACTGGTCGAGGGCTGGGTCGACGACGTCGTCCGCGAGGCCACCAAGGACCGGATGCCCGCCGCGGTGCAGCTCGCCGAGACGGTACGCCGCCGCCGCGCCGCCGGAGGCCCCGCAGAGCAGACCTTCGCCACCCTCGTCGGACTGCAGCTCCGCCCGCGCCGTCTCCGCGACGCCGCGAACCTGTGGGCCGCCGTCCGCGACGCCCGCGGGGTCGAAGGCCGCGACACGCTCTGGTCCCACCCTGACCTGATGCCCAGCACGAGCGACCTCGACGACCCGATCGGCTTCGCCCAGCACGCCGGTGAACTGTCGAACATCGACATCACCGACTTCCTCACCGACGAGGAGATGTCCCAGGACGACGAGGGCGACAACCCGTCCAAGTAGCAGCCGTCGACCCGCCTGAGAACGCTCAGGCGGGTCCGGGGACACTGTCCGAATGCTGCACGCGGACGCCCTCAGGGTCTTGCAGGATTGGCGCGCGCCCGACGCCGAACAAGAAGAGCTCCGGACGCACTACTTACGCCACCTGACCACGAACGCCGACGGTATGTGGCGAGGCTGTCGTCCGGAGCATGTGACGGCCAGCGCGCTGGTGGTCGACGGTTCGGGTCAGAAGACCCTGCTCACCTTGCACAAGACAGTCGGCCGCTGGCTCCAGCTCGGCGGCCACTGCGAGCCCGGCGACACCACGCTCAGCGGTGCCGCGCTGCGCGAAGCAACCGAGGAGTCCGGCCTCGCGGACCTGGCTGTCAGCCGCGAGCCGCTCCAGCTGTCCCGGCACCTGCTCGAAGCAGGCGGCTGCTCGGGCGCGTACCACCTGGACGTCCAGTTCCTCGTGACCGCGACGTCCACGGAGTACGTCGTCAGCGAGGAATCCCACGCCCTCGCCTGGTTCCCACTCGACGCCCTCCCACCGGACACCGACACCTCGGTCCAGCAACTGGCCGCCCGAGCAGCACACCACCTCACACAGCGCTGAACACGCGGCTCCAGGGCCCGCGGCGCCGTGTCCTGTGGGCCGACCTGAGTTGGCCGGCCCACCTCCCCCAGGCAGAGCACCCCCGCGCCCTGCCATCCGTTGCACCTGTCCCCCGTCGTACAACTTCCCCCGTGCTGCGATGCCCGCGTGGTGCGTGCGCGTTCCCCCGTGCGGTCCCCGTAGTTCTTGCCCAAGCCGCATCCCCCCGGTTGCGGTCGGGCTGTCGTCGGGTGCCGCCCCTGAACGGCATCGGCGATCGGTGGTGCTCCCCGTTGCATGGTGAACGAGCGGACGCGGGAAAGGTGACGGGTCAGGGGTGACGGAGTTGGGATTTCGTGGCGTGCCAGCCTTCCAGGCCGGGGTCCAGGCGGGCGATGTCGGCGTTGGAGCGTAGTCGGTGCCAGCCGGGACCCATGGCTACGGCGTGGCGGCGGGGCTTCTGGGACTCCAGGAGGGTCAGCGAGGTGTCGAAGGTGGGGGCCCGGGCGGTTAGCCAGGGGGCCACGGGGAGTTTGACGCCGATCGCGGCCAGGGTGCCATCCTCCGCCGGCGTCACGGCGATGTCGGCGTGGCTCAGGGCTCGGAAGAGTTTGCCGATGAGCAGGCCGGGGAGGTCGGGTACGTCGTACGAGACCGCGACCACCGCCGCGGCGGGGCCGGCCAGTTCCACGGCGTGCAGTACCGGGCGATCCGCGTCTACGGAGTACGTCGGGGTGCCGGGCCAGGTCAGGGCGCTCAGTTCGGCTACGGCCGCCTCGTCGCCACCTGCCACGGCGACGGCGACATCGACGCGGTCGAGCGCCGCGATCACCTCGTACGTGTCCTCGGCCATCGCCAGCCGCCACTTCTCCGGGTCCCTGCCGGGAGGCGCCCAGGTGCCGGCGGCCGGTACGACGACCACCACAACCCGCCGGTCCGCGGCATCCGGTCCGGTCATGCCGGAGTGCTCGCGTCGTCGTAGTGGCTGCGGGCGGTGTGGACCTCGGGCATGTGCGACTCCGCCCACGACTTGATGGCTGCGATGAGGGGCATCAGGGTGCGGCCCAGCGGGGTCAGTTCGTAGTCGACGCGGACGGGTACGGACGGGGTGACCGAGCGGGTCAGGAGGCCGTCGCGTTCCAGGGAGCGGAGGGTCTGGGTCAGCATCTTCTGGCTGACGCCGGCGATGCGGCGTGACAGGTCGGAGTAGCGCTGCGGGCCGTCGGCGAGCGCGGAGATGACGAGCGTGACCCACTTGTCGCTGATCCGGTCGAGGAGTTGCCGCGCCGGGCAGGTCGCCAGGAAGGCGTCGTACTCGCGGGCTGCCTCCTCGCGGAGCTGGGCTGCGGTGCGGGTGGGCATGGCTCTCCTCGTCGTGCGGTACGCACTCCGAAGTGCGTACTTCCCAGGAGAGAGTAGCTCTCCAACGATGGTGTGCAATCGGACACCACGAGGAGAGCACGATATGCGCGCAGTTGTCGCCCGGCGGCTCGACGGGCCGGAGGCCGTCGAGCTGATCGAGACCGGCGTACCCGAGCCGGCCGCGGGTCAGGTACGGATCAAGGTAGCCGCGGCCGCGGTCAACCCGGTGGATCTGGCGGTCAGTAACGGGATGCTGGTCGAGTTCGGGCTGACGGCGCCGCGGCCGCAGTTCGGTCTCGGCTGGGACGTCGCCGGCACCGTCGACGCCACTGGCCCAGGCACCCAGCTACAGGAGGGCGAGCGGGTGATCGGCGTGGCCGACCTGCTGGCCCAGACACTCAAGACGCACGCCGAGTACGTCGTCCTGAACGCCGACGCGGTCGCCCGCGCACCGCGAACCGTCGAACTCGACCACGCGGCAACACTCGGGCTCAACGGGCTCACGGCACTTCAGGCCGTCAAGGCGCTCGCCGGACAGACGGTCCTCGTCACCGGAGCCGCAGGCGGCGTCGGTGGGTACGCCGTCGAGCTGGCCAAGCACTTCGGCAAGACCGTGATCGCCAGTGCAGCCGCATCAGACGAGGACCTGGTACGACGACTCGGCGCAGACCACTTCGTCGACCGCAACGAAGACCTGGCAGCAGCGGTACGACGGTACGCACCAGCCGGCGTCGACGCCGTAGTGGACGCCGCAGTGGTCGGAATCGCCGCACAAGAAGCAGTGCGCAACGGCGGCCACCACATCCACCCGCAAGGAGGGACAAGGCCGCCGCACCTCCGCGGCATCACGGTGGAGCAGCTGTTCGTCAACGCCAACACCGAGGAACTCAACGAGCTAGTCGCCCTGGTCGACGCAAACGTCATCTCCACCCGAGTAGCTGAGACCTACCCCTTGGAAGATGCAGCCACCGCCTACAAGCGGCTCGCCGAGGGAGGCGTCCGCGGCCGTCTCGTACTGCTGCCGTAACCGCTCAGTCGACGGCAGCGTGCAACCGAAGCGCGACCTGCACGTCCAGCGCCCGATCCGGCGACTGCCAACCGTCGCCGAGCAGCGCAGTGATCCGATCGAGCCGCTGCTGCACCGTATTCGGGTGGATGTGCAGCGACGTCGCAGCACGCGTCGGGCTCTGGCCGGCCGCGAAGTACGCGTTCAGAGTCCCGATCAGATCCGTACCGCGCTGCCTGTCGTAGTCGAGGACCTGTCCGAGCACATGCTGGACGTGGGTACGTACGTCGACCTCGGACGCACCGACCAGACCGGCCACACCCAAGTCATCCGGTGTAGCCGACTCGCTCGTACGGCCCAGCCGAAGCATCGTGGTGACGAGTCGCGAGGCCTGGTGGTGAGCTTCGACCAGAGGCTCACCCCAGGCCGCCGGACCGGTGACCGCGACCGTGACACCAGTCCGCTTCGCCAGCTCGGACAGGTCCCGAGCAGCGGCCACAGCACTCGTCCGCGCAAACAGCAGCACCAAGTCCCCGCCGTACGGACCAGACAGCACGAGCCTGTCCTCCAGTGGCGCAGACAACCGAGCACGGACGGCGGAGTGGTCGCCACGGCACACCGCGACGACCAGGTGGTCATGCCGATGGTTCGGCGCGAGCAGACGGAGCCGATCGGTCAGCGTCCGCGGATCGGCACTGCCACTCAGTACGTCGGCCAGTAGATCCGCCTGTGCACGCTGGGATTGCTCGGCTGCCTGTCGGCGGAACAGCAGAACCAGCGCGGTGACGACGGCCGCCCGCTCGACGATCCGCTGGTCGGCACCGGACAGCTCGTCAGCACCGCCGATCACCAATGCACCGAGCCGCTCGCCTTTGGCTGTAGCGGCAACGACCCAACAGTCGCCGACGCGCGTCAACCGGCCGGACTCCGACTCCTCCCACGGAACCGCCGTACGAGGCACGCTGCCGGCCGTTGCCAGTTCGTTGCCGCTGGCATCCACCAGGACGACCCAGACGTCGAGCAGCTCAGCCAGGGCGGCCGCAATGGCATCCACGTCGCCACCGGACAGCACGATCTCCGCAAACCGGTCGTGTGCCGCAGCCGCGTGCTCCACACCCGCATGCGCCGCGGACAACTGGTCCAGCGCCGCAGCCGTCTCCGCGGCCGCACGGACCTGCACCAGCGTCACAGCCGCCAGTGTCGCCAGCGAGCCGAGCAGCGACACCTCGTCCCGGCTGAACGGCCGCCTGGTCCGGTTGGACGCGAACAACACACCGACAAACCGGCCGTCGACCACCAACGGCGTACCGCAGATCGCGACGAGTCCCTCCTCACCGACAGCGTCGTCGATCGGCCCGGTGTGCCGGAAGCGCCGGTCAGACGGGTAGTCCGCAGTCCAGTACGGCTTGTAGGTCTCCGCGACCAATCCGCCCAGCCCCGCACCCAGTGGCAGCCGCAACTGCTGGAAGGCAGCGGACACAGAACCGTCCGTCGCCCGCATGTACGTGTCGCCTCGCGTCTCGTCGTACAGCGTCAGATAGGCGACGTCCGTACCGACCAGGGTGCGGGCCCGGTGCACGATGGTGTCCAGTACGCCGCCTGGATCGCGGGCCGACGCCAACTCACGGGCCACGTCGACCAGCGCCGACAGCTCGGCCTCTCGCTTCTTGCTGGCGTCCATGCCGGCCCGGATGCGCAGGGCGAGGTCGCGGGCCACCGCGTCCTCGCCCGCCGCCCGGGCCAGCTCGCTCCCGGGCGCATCCTCGGCCAGCAGCCGCAGAAGCTCCTCCATGGCTCTACAGCGTAGTGAGATCCCGGCGATGTGTTTCGGAGTACGACGTCACCGCGACGATCGAGACCACCGCACACGCGGCGACGTACACGGCGATCGCGTAGCCGGAGTCGTACGCCTTGAGCAGTGCCACCGCGATGAACGGCGCCAGGCCACCCGCGAAGATCGACGCGAGCTGGTACCCGACCGAGACGCCGGAGTACCGCACCCGGGTCCCGAACAGCTCCGTGAAGAACGACGCCTGCGGTCCGTACATCGCACCGTGCAGCACCAGGCCGACCGCCACCGCCAGTGTCGCCAGCGCGAAGTTGCGCGTGTCGACCAGCGCGATGAAGACGAACGCCCACACCCCCACGCCGACCGCGCCGATCAGGTACACAGGCCGCCGGCCGATGCGGTCCGACAGCGCACCCCACAACGGGATCGCGAAGAAGTGGATCGCCGCGCCGATCAGTACCGCGTTGAGCGCGAACGACTTGCCCATCCCCAGCTGTTCCTTCGCGTACGTCGCGATGACGATCGTGAAGATGTAGTAGCTGACGTTCTCCGCCATCCGCGCGCCCATCGCCGTCAGCACCTCACGCGGGTACCGCGTCAGCACCTCGAGCAGCGGCATCCGCTCCGCCGGCCGGTCCTGCGCCTTGGCACGCGCCTCCTTGAACACCGGCGACTCCTCGATCCGCAGCCGCACCCACAGCCCCACCAGCACCAGCACTGCGGACAGCAGGAACGGAATCCGCCAGCCCCACGAGTCGAACGCCGCATCCGACTGGAAGGCAGCCAGGCCGGCCAGTACGCCGTTCGCGATCAGCTGGCCGGCCGGCGCACCAGCCTGCGGCCAGGACGCCCAGAAACCACGCCGTGCCGGATCACCATGCTCCGACACGATCAGGACGGCGCCTCCCCATTCACCGCCCAGCGCGAACCCCTGGATCAGCCGCAGCACGGTGAGCAGGATGGGCGCGAGCGCACCGACCTGTGCGTACGTCGGCAGCAGGCCGATCGCGAACGTCGCCACACCCATCATGAGCAGCGACAGCACCAGCAGCTGCTTGCGGCCGAGGCGGTCACCGAAGTGGCCGAAGACCACGCCTCCGATCGGGCGCGCGAAGAAACCGACTGCGAACGTGGCGAAGCTCAGCAGCGTTCCGGTGAGCTCCTCCCCTTTCGGGAAGAACAGGTCGCCGAACACCACCGATGCGGCGACCCCGTACAGGAAGAAGTCGTACCACTCCACCGTCGTACCGACGAGACTCGCGCCGACCACCCGGACGATCGACGGACGTGTCTCGGTTGGTTGTGTTGCCGTCATGGGCGGGCTCCTGAGTTGTTAGTGGGCGGTCCAGCCGCCGTCGAGTACGAACGAGCTCCCCGTGATGGAGGCGGACGCCGGACCGCACAGTACGGCCACCAGCTCCGCCACTTCGGCCGGCTCGATCAGCCGCTTCACCGCGACCGGCTCGAGCAGGACCTTGTCCAGCACCTCTGACTCGGACAGGCCGTGGGTGGCGGCCTGGTCCGCCAGCTGTGCGGTGACCAGCGGCGTCCGGACGTACGCCGGGTTCACGCAGTTGCTGGTCACTCCGTGCGGCGCACCCTCCAGCGCGACGACCTTGCTGAGTCCCTCCAGGCCGTGTTTCGCCGCGACGTACGCCGCCTTGAACGGGCTGGCGCGGAGCCCGTGGACCGAGCTGATGTTCACCACGCGGCCCCAGCCGGCGCCGTACATGTGCGGCAGCGTCTGCCGGATCAGCCGGAACGGCGCCTCCAGCATCAGCCGCAGCAGGTAGCTGAACCGCTCCGGCGGGAACTGCTCGACCGGTGCGACCTGCTGTACGCCGGCGTTGTTGACCAGGATGTCGACGTCGGTAGGGAGCTGCGCCAGCCCGTCCAGGTCGGACAGGTCGGCGACTACCGCCTCCACGCCGTCCAGCGCGTCGAGACCGGACCGGTCGAGGTCGACGGCCACCACGTGGACGCCGTCCGCTGCCAGGCGTTGGGCGCACGCGGCGCCGATCCCGGACGCTGCGCCGGTGACGAGGGCTCGACGGGTCTCCATGGCCGACGACTGTAGGAATCCGGTCGCGCCGGGACTATGGGATCGCACCACATATCCCGGACGTACCAGGTGGGCCGATGGGCCACTTGTCCACCAGCCCGGCTATCAAAGCGGCGCGTGACGATAGCTGGACCTATTGTTGAAACATGGACATCGAACACCCGAAGCAGAAGGCCGCCGGCCTGCCCGCCGTGCTGTCGTCGTTCAAGTTCGGGCTCCGCGACATGGGCCCGGTCCGGACCGGGCGCGTCTTCCTGAAGATGAACCAGGACCGCGGGTTCGACTGTCCGTCCTGTGCCTGGCCCGATCCGGAGCACAAACACACCGCGGAGTTCTGTGAGAACGGCGCGAAGGCGGTGGCCTGGGAGGCGACGCGGAAGCGGGTGCCGCGGGAGTTCTTCGCCGAGCACTCGGTCGCGGACCTGGACCGGATCCCCGAGTTCGAGCTGGGCAAGCTCGGCCGGATCACCGAGCCGATGCTGCTCCGGGCGGGCGCCACGCATTACGAGCCGGTCGGCTGGGACGAGGCGTTCCAGGTCGTCGCCCGGCATCTGAAGGCCCTCGCCGACCCGGACGACGCCGTCTTCTACACCTCCGGCCGGACCAGCAACGAGGCCGCGTTCCTCTACCAGCTGTTCGTCCGCGCCTACGGCACCAACAATCTCCCCGACTGCTCGAACATGTGCCACGAGTCGTCCGGTACGGCGCTCTCCCGGGTGATCGGCAGCGGCAAGGGCGCGGTCACGCTGAAGATGCTCGAGGAGTCCGAGCTGATCGTGATCGTCGGGCAGAACCCGGGCACCAACGCGCCGCGGATGCTCACGCACCTCGAGGTCGCCAAGCGCAACGGCGCCTCGATCGTCGCGGTCAACCCGCTGCCCGAGCCCGGCCTGATGACGTTCATGAACCCGCAGAAGCCCCGCGGCCTGGTCGGCAAGGGCACGAAGCTCGCGGACCAGCACCTGCGGATCCGGATCGGCGGCGACCAGGCGCTGTTCCTTGCCCTCGGCCACCTTCTGCTCGAGGCCGAGGCGGCGGCTCCGGGCACCGTCCTGGACAAGTCGTTCATCGAGTCGCACACCAGCGGTTTCGAGCTGTACGCCAAGCACAACGCCGAGCTGGACTGGCCCGCGGTCGAGCAGGCCACCGGGCTGCGGCGCGCCGAGATCGAGGAGCTGGCGCAGCGCTTCATCGCGTCGAAGGCGACCGTGATCTGCTGGGCGATGGGGCTGACGCAGCACCGCGAGGCGGTCGCGACGATCAGCGAGATCGTCAACGTGCTGCTCCTGCAGGGCAACATCGGCAAGCCCGGCGCCGGCCCGTGCCCGGTGCGCGGCCACTCGAACGTGCAGGGCGACCGCAGCATGGGGATCTGGGAGAAGATGCCCGACGCGTTCCTGGACCGGCTCGACCGCGAGTTCGCGTTCACGGCACCGCGCGAGCACGGCGTCGACGCGGCCGCGACGGTGCGCCGGCTGCGGGACGGCGACGTCCGGGTCTTCTTCGCGATGGGCGGGAACTTCGCGTCCGCGACGCCGGACACCGAGGTCGTGCATCGCGGACTCCGGCAGTGCGACCTGACCGTGCACGTGTCGACCAAGCTCAACCGCTCGCACACCGTCACGGGGCGGGAGGCGCTGATCCTGCCGACGCTCGGGCGGACCGACCACGACCACACCGCGGCGGGCCCGCAGTCGGTGTCGGTGGAGGACTCGCAGGGCGCCGTACACCTGTCGAAGGGCAATCTCATCCCGCCGGCGCCGGAGATGAAGTCCGAGATCGGGATCGTGTGCGGGTTGGCGCAGGCCGTCGTACCGGACGTCGGGCAGATCCCGTGGGCGGACTTCGCGGACGACTACAGCCTGATCCGGCAGCGGATCGGGCGCGTCGCGGAAGGGTATGAGAACTACGAGGAGCGGTTGCGGGCCGGCGACGGCGGGTTCCTGCTGGCGCACGCCGCGCGGGACAAGCGGGAGTTCCGGACGTCGGACGCGCGGGCGCAGTTCACCGCGAACGATCTCACCTGGCTGCCGACGGAGCAGGGACGATTGCTGTTGCAGACGTTGCGCAGCCACGACCAGTTCAACACCACGATCTACGGGCTCGAGGACCGGTACCGCGGTGTCCACGGGACGCGCGAGGTCGTCTTCGTGCATCCGGACGACCTGGCGGAGCTCGGGCTGCGCGACGGCGGGTACGTCGACATCGTCAGCGAGTTCCAGGGCGTCGAACGGCGGGCCTCGCACTTCCGGCTCGTGTCCTATCCGACGGCCCGCGGCTGTGTGGCGGCGTACTACCCCGAGACGAACGTGCTGATGTCGGCCGACGACCTCGCGAAGGGCAGCAACACCCCGGTCGCGAAGGGCCTGACGGTCAGGCTGGAGCCAGTCGCTTCCTGAACCACGGCTGCAGTACGGCGAGCAGCGCGGCGACGGCAGCTGTGGTCAGCCAGAGGCCTGCGGGGCCTGTGGTCTCGAGGAGCTGGGTGACGGTGAGCGGGGCGATCGTGGTGGCGATGCCCCAGCTCAGGCCGAACACCGCTAGGTAGCGGCCGCGTGCCTGCTCCGGGGCGAGACCCGAGGCCTGCGTGAGGTAACGCGTCAGCAGGAACAGCTCACCGAGGCTCCAGAGGACCGCGGCGAGCAGGAAGACCGCGAGGCTGTGGGCAGCCGCGGTCACCACGAGACCGACGCCGACCAGCAGGTAGCCGATCGCAATCGCGCGGAAGTCGTCGAGGTGCTGCACGCGCAGCAGGCGTTGCGCGGCGATCAGGTGACGGCGGAGACCGCGAGGATGATCCCGGTGCCCGACTCCGGCAGGCCTTGCTCGATCAGCGTGAGCGGTACGCCGATGACGAGCTGCATGTAGATGGTCGCGAAGATCGTGCCGCCCGCGAGCAACAGCAAGAGGCGGCCGTCCCGCCAGACCGCTACCGACCCCGGTGCCCGGCCGGTCGACTGTGGTCGCCGTACGTCGGTCGGTAGCGCGAGGGCGACCAGCACAGCGCAGGACAGGCAGGTGATCGCGTCCGCGACGAACAGCCAGCGGAGATCCCAGTGGCTGATCGCGGCGGCGAGCAGGCCGGCGAGAACTCCCGCGGCCGCTAGCGCCGCGCTGTACAAGCCGTAGGCGGCGGGCCGGTTCGCGGGCTCGGTGACGTCGGCGATCATCGCCTGGCTGGGCGGCTCGTAGATCTCGAACGCGAGGCCGAGCAGGACCGTCGCGACGACGGCCGACCACAGCGAATGGCTGGCCGCGATCCACAGTTGGGCGATCGCACAGCCGGTCAGGCCGAGGACGATCGTGCGGCGGCGGCCGAGACGGTCGGCGAGCTGGCCGCCGAGCAGCCGGGACGGGATCGTCGCCGCCCCGAAGACCGCGAGGATCAGGCCGGTCTGGCTGAGCGAGGCCTCGAACTCGACGGTCAGCACCACCCCGAGGAACGGGAGGGTGAACGCGCCGATCCGGTTCACGGCCCGGGCGACCACCAGGATCCAGACGGTCCGTGAGACTCCGCGCCACGGCGCGGCGACGGCGGCAACGGCACCCATAGCAACCCCCCATGACTGTCTAAATGGCTATGATCGGTCACGCAAGCTCGAGCCTAGGGAGGTCCACATGACTGGTCAAGTGTCTTTTGATAGTCATGCCCGCAGTGTGCTGGCCGCGTCGGTCGAGTACGTGAACCGGTTGACGCCCGGGTACTCCGGCGGCGCGGAGTACACCGCGCCTACCGACGAACAGCAGGCTGTGGCGGACGCGCTGACCGCCGTCGGCTATCCCCCGGCGGCGCTGCCGCCGGCTGAGGACTCGCACCGGCTGGTCCAGCTCGCGGCCCGGATGCGGATCGTCTTCGAGGCCGCGAGCGCCGGCGACCTGGACACCGCCGCGACCGAGATCAACGCGCTGCTGCTGGACACGAACGCGCGCCCGCAACTGGACCGCGGCAAGGACCGCCCGTGGAGCCTGCACTTCCACGGCCCCGACGAACAGCTGGCGAACGGCTGGGCCGCAGGCTGCGCGGCAGGCCTCGCACTAGCCGTCGGCAGCGACCTGGCCGGCCGCCTGGGCGTCTGCGCCGCCCCGAACTGCGACCGCGTCTTCGTAGACGTCTCCAAGAACGGCCAACGCCGCTTCTGCTCCCCGCAATGCCAGAGCCGAGTCAAAGCCGCCGCCCACCGAGCCCGCCAATCCGCGACCTGACCCCACCGCACGCGTCAACGGCGGGTCAGGGTTGGCGCGGCCGGGTTCTCGTTGTTGACGAGGAGCTGTGCGCGGTCGGCCGGGTGGACTTGGTCGACGTACATCTGCTCGCCGGGGATGTACCTGGTCCGGTAACGGTGTTCGGCCGCCTCCGGTGAGACCATCCAGGCCTGGTCGCGTTCGATGCCGCGGCGGAGCACGGTCTCGAAGCTGACGTGCACGTAGATGCACAGGTCCCAGCAGTCGAGGAGCTCCGGCCGCTGCAGGAACGCACCGTCGGCGATCAGGATCGCGTCCGGCGCGGCAACGCACACAGGTAGCTCGAGCGCTGTCGCAGCCGAGCTGTCCCGAAGACCAGTCGTGTACCGCCGATCACCACCCGGCCCCAGCGGCCCCAACAGCCGCTCGCGAATCGCCTCGTAGTCGTACACCTCGAAGTAGTAGCTCTCCGCCGAGTCGATCGGGTACTTCGTCCGCAACTCAGGCGCCCGCTTGAAGTAGTCGAGCCCGGCCCGCACCACCTCGCGCCCACAACGCTCCCGCACCACCTGCGCCAGTTCATCAGCCAGTGTCGTCTTCCCCGCCGCCGAACACCCATCAACCCCAATCCGCACCGGATGCGCCCGTGCGACCCGCAGTACCTCGTCGGCCAACTCCCCCAGCACCTCAGCCCGGTCACCCATGAGCCACATCCTGCAGTACGAAAGCTGCCCCACCCGAGTGGTTTTCGGGTGGGGCAGCGGGGTCGTCAGAGTGTCAGCCGACGGGGGTGAGTTCGCGCTCCTCCTCCGCGGCGGGTGGGGTTTGGGTTGCGTGCTTGGCGGGCTTGGGGCGGAGCCACTTGGGGGCCCACCAGTTGGCGTCGCCGAGGAGGGTCATGATGCTGGGGAGGACGACCGCGCGGATGATCGTGGCGTCGATCAGGATCGCGACCGCGAGGCCCACGCCCAGTTGCTTCATGTCCAGGGTGCTCAGGGTCGCGAAGACCGCGAACACCCCGATCATCACGGCGGCGGCGCTGGTCACGACGCCGGCGGAGCCGGTGATCCCCTCGGCCACGGCCTGCTTCGTCGGTACGCCGCGCAGTACGGCCTCACGGATCCGACTGACGACGAACACGTGGTAGTCCATCGACAATCCGAACAGCACCACGAAGAGGAACAGTGGCAGCCAGCTGACCACGGCTCCGTTCGAGCGGAAGTCCAGCAGGCCTTCGGCCCAGGTGTTCTGGAAGACCGCGGTGACGACGCCGTACGCCGCTCCGGCGCTCAGCAGGTTCAGCCCGATGGCCGTGATCGCGACCACCACCGACCGGAACGTCACCATCATCACGATCATCGTCAGCAGCAGCACGAACCCGATCACCAGCGGCAGCTTGTCCCGCGTGTGGGCCGCGTAGTCGACGTCCGCGGCCACGAACCCGCCGACCGCGTACTCGACCCCCGGCACCTTGCCGACCGTCTGCGGCATCAGCTCCGTGCGCAGCTTGGCCAGCGAGTCCCGCGCCTGGTCGCTGCCGCCCTCGTACGGCGTGGCGACCTCGAGCGTCGCGACCGTACCGTCCTTGGAGAACCGCGGCTCCTCGAGACCGTCGGCGGCGAAGAGCTGGTCACCCTTGGTGCGCTGCATCAGCTCGGCCAGCGCTGCCTTGACCGCGGGCTGCTGGTTCGCCGGGGCCCGTACGGCGACCTCGTGGCTGGTGCCGGTGCTCGGGAAGGCGGCGGTCAGCCGGTCGTACGCCTGCATCACCGACGTGCTGCGCGGCAGGTCCTCGGTCCCCGGGAACTTCAGCGTCATCCCGAGCGCCGGCGACGCGACCGCGAGCAGTGCGACGACGGAGACGAGCAGCGTGGCGATCGGGTGCTTCAGGGCCGGCTTCAGCACGGTCGGCCAGAAGCGCGGCTGCGACTTGCTCGCCGTGAGGCGCCACAGCAGCGGGATCCGCGGGCGGTCCACCCAACGGCCGAGCTTGGCCAGGACGGCGGGCAGCACGGTCAGCGATCCGACGACCGCCACCGCGACGACCAGGATCGAGCCGACCGCGAACGACGAGAACACCGCGTCCCGGGCGAGGAACAGCCCGGCCATCGAGATGATCACCGCGGTACCGGACACGACGACCGCGTGGCCCGAGGTCGCCGCGGCGATCTCGACGGCGTCCACATGACCGCGGCCCTTGGCGCGTTCCTCACGCTCGCGGCGGAGGTAGAAGAGCGAATAGTCGACGCCGACCGCCATACCGATCAGCAGGATCACGCTGTTCACCGCGTCGACCGCCGGCACCAGTTGCGAGGCCGCGGCCGAGAGACCGATGGCGGCGGCGACCGCGGACAGCGCCAGCAGTACCGGAACCGAAGCGGCGATCAGGGCACCGAAGGCGACCAGCAGGATCGCCAGCGTCACCGGCAGACTGAACATCTCGGCCCGCTTGAAGTCCTTGCCCAGCGTCTCGTTGAGCGCCTTGCCGATCGAGAGCCCGCCGACCTCCTCGATGCGGAGATCCGGGTACTGCTGCTGGACCTTGGCGGTCGTGTCGAGCAGCGGCTGCACCCGGGCGTCGTCGTCCGCGTCCTCCGGCGCGTCCTTGAGCGTCACCTGGACGATCAGCGCGTCCTTGTTCGGCGACGGCATCGGCTGAGCAACCTCCGCGACCCCACCGAGGGCGCGCATCTGCTGGGTCACCGTCGCCGCGGCCTTGGCGGCCGCCGCCTGGTCGAGCTGTCCGGACGGCGCGGTGATCAGCACCGACTCCACGTCCGGGTCGTCGAAGTTGCCGGACTTGACGATGTTGTCCGCCCGGGTCACCTCGCCGATGTCGCCCTCGTTCGTCGACTCCTTGGTCCCGGTCACGGAGCCGAGCGCGAAACAGGCGACCACGACGACAACCCACATCGCGATCGCCCGCCACGGATGGGTCGCGCTCCAGCGCGCCGCCCGCACCGTGATCTGTCCCCTGGCCATACCTTCCCTGCCCCTCTGCGCCCCCTCAGGCGCCCCACCCGGCACCCCCTGGCGCGGCACCGGCTACGGGAAGAAGCCTCGCTGTCCGGGACCGGCCGCCACCATGCAGGAAGCCCCCCAGTCACCCCTGGGGAAAACCCCACCCCACCCTTTTCCGTACGCCGTACGCACCCGGTGATCGGATGTCCGCGGGGACGCGGCGCCGACGGGATCAGAAGTCGTCGAGGTCGAGCGAGGAGGCGGCCGAGACGCCCTCGAGGTAGCCCTCGGCGCGCTCCGCCTTGGGGTAGCGGCGGACCAGGGTCCAGAAGTTCGCGTTGTGGGTCGGCTCGATCAGGTGGGCCAGTTCGTGCACCAGGACGTAGTCCACGACCCACCCCGGCATCGACTGCAGCCGGGTCGACAACCGGATCGACCGGTCCGCCGGAGTGCACGAGCCCCACCGTCTGTTTTGGTTCGAAACCCACCTCACCGACGCAGGTTCGGGCACTTCGGGGAGGTGACGACACGCGAGTTCGTGTGCTCTGGCCAACAATTTTTCGTCCGACACGCGCGACCGGCTGCGCTGCTTCTCGAGCCGCGCCAGCATGGTCTCGACCCAGCGCGCCTCCTCGGCGGCCGACAGCCGGTCGGGCATCAGCACGACCACCCGCTCGCCGTCGCGGTACGCGCTGACCGTGCGCTTGCGGCGCTTGCTGCGACGGATGTCCACGTACGGCGGGATCGGGCGCGGTGGAGAGTCGGCCATGGCTCAGAAATGTACCCCCCGAATCCGGCAACTTTCTTCGGTGCACACCCTGTGGACCGACGTTTCCGCAGGTCAGGCGCCTGATCTTGATCCCGCCGTCCCCCGTTGTTCACACCCTGTTCCCCCGCCGGTCCACAGCGCCCGGCGGCGCGTCCCACAGGTTGCGCACAGAGTTATCCACAGGGGTGGACAGCGTGGGCTTGCCGGTTCGGCCGGCGCCTCCTAGCGTCGTCGGTAGCAGGCTCCCGGACCGCTTCCGGGGCCGCTCGGAGGGGAAGCCGGGCGGTTCCGGAGGCGGACCACCGGGAGCCTGTTCCGTGTCGCCGAAAGTTTCGGTAAGGGCTTTCCTCGCCGGATTCACGCGGCGCGCGGACCCCCGGGTGCGCTTGAGCCTGCGCCAGGAGGCCGTAGGGTGAATCCCGACTGGGCCGAACGGCCTACGGCAGGACGGTCTGCCGTCAGCATCCAACGACTGCCCGGGCGAGACCCCGGGCTGGAATTCAGAGCAAGGAGAGGGCCCTCATGGCAGAGACCTGGAGCGGCGAGTTCTACTGCGTCAAGTGCAAGGCCAAGCGCACCGCCGACGGCGAGGTCAAGGTCAACGACAAGGGCACGCGCATGGCCAAGGCCAAGTGCCCCGAGTGCGGTACGAACCTGAACCGGATCCTCGGCAAGGCCTGACGCACCAAGTCGTAGGGGCGGTGCGGGACCCCCCCCCCCCCCCCCCCCCCCCCCCCCCCCCCCCCCCCCCCCCCCTCCGTCGTCCCGGCTTGGGCGACCGGACAGAATGGGAGGGTGTCGGACCTTCCTCGTAAGGCGCTGAGCCGGACCGCGAAACTCGCCAGCCTGCCGCTCGGTGCCGCCGGGCGGGCGACGGTCGGCCTCGGCAAGCGCATCGGCGGCGCGCCCGCGGAGGCCGTGCTCGCCGAGTTCCAGCGCCGTACGGCGGACCAGCTGTTCGCCGTCCTCGGCGAGCTCAAGGGCGGCGCGATGAAGTTCGGGCAGATGCTCAGCCTGATGGAGTCCGCGATGCCGGAGGAGCTCGCGGCGCCGTACCGGGCCACCCTGACGAAGCTGCAGGACTCGGCCCCGCCGATGCCGGCCTCGACCGTGCACACGATCCTGTCGCGCGAGCTCGGCAAGCGCTGGCGGGACCGCTTCGACGAGTTCGACGACCTGCCCGCGGCGGCCGCCTCGATCGGCCAGGTGCACCGCGGACGGCTGAAGGACGGCCGCGAGGTCGCGGTCAAGCTGCAGTACCCGGGAGCCGCCGAGGCGCTGCGCGCGGACCTGCGCCAGCTCGGCCGCTTCGGCCGCACGATCGGCACGCTGATCCCCGGCCTGGACGTGAAGCCGCTGGTCGCGGAGCTCCAGGAGCGGATCGGCGAGGAGCTCGACTACGACCGTGAGGCGCAGGCCCAGCAGCAGTACGCCGACGCGTTCAAGGACCACCCGGAGTTCGTCGTCCCGCGGGTCGTGAAGCACTCCCCGACGGTGATCGTGTCCGAGTGGATCGAGGGCCGCCCGCTGTCGTCGTACATCGCCGACGGCACCCAGGAGGAGCGGGACGCGATCGGGCTCAAGTACGTCCGGTTCATGTTCAGCGGGCCGAAGTACGCCGGGCTGCTGCACTCCGACCCGCATCCGGGGAACTTCCGGGTGCTGGCCGACGGCCGGCTCGGCGTGGTCGACTTCGGCCTCTGCGCGCGGCTCCCGGACGGGCTGCCGCCGGCGATCGGGCGGCTGCTGCGGATCTCGCTGAAGGGCGACGGGCTCGCCGTCCGGGACGGCCTCAAGGCCGAGGGTTTCATCAAGCCGCGGATGGAGATCGACCCGGACCAGCTGATGGACTACCTGGCGCCGTTCGCGGAGCCGGCCCGCGAGGAGACGTTCCAGTTCAGCCGGGCCTGGATGCGCGCCCAGGCGAACCGGACCGGCGACTTCCGGTCCCCGAACGCGTCGCTGGCGCTGCGGCTCAACCTGCCGCCGTCGTACCTGCTGATCCACCGGGTGTGGATCGGCGGCATCGCGGTGCTGTCGCAACTCGAGGCTGAGGCGCCGTTCCGCTCGGTGCTGGAGGAGCTGCTGCCCGGCTTCACGGAGGACTGACTGACTTCTTGCGCATTAGTGCGCTGAAGTATTGACGTCTGCGCAGCTACACCCTCTTAATGTAGCGACCTTTCCTTTCCCCGAAGGATCGCCCATGCGCCGACATCTGCTGGCTGTCACCCTCCCCCTCGCCCTGCTGGCGACCACCGCCTCCACCGCCCACGCAAGCCCGCCGCCCTGGGACACTTCCTCGGTCCAGGCCCTGATCCAGCGAATCGTCCCGGCCCACGCCCATCAGGTGGAGCTCCGCGCCCTCCCCTCCGACGGCGAGTACTACGACGTCGACCGGCGCGGGGACAACATCCGGATCTCCGCGACCGGCCCCAGCGCGATGCTGGCCGGCTTCAACGCCTACCTCGACCAGGTGGCCCGGGTCGACGTGTCCTGGAACGGCGACTCGCTGTCCCGGCTTCCCCGCACGCTGCCCACGCCGCAGGAGCCCCTGCACCAGGCGGCGACCGTGGCCAACCGCTTCGCACTCAACGACACCGACGACGGCTACACCGGCGCGTACCGCACCTGGGCCGACTGGCAGCGCGAGATCGACGTACTGGCGCTGCACGGCATCAACCAGGTGTTCGTCCCGGTCGGAGCCGAGGCGGTGTACCTCGACACCTTCCGCCAGTTCGGGTACTCCGAGGAAGAGTTGCTGCGCTGGATCCCGCAGCCGAGCCACCAGCCGTGGTGGCTGCTGCAGAACATGTCCGGCTTCCCCGCCGCGGTCACCGCGGACCAGGTCCGGCAGCGTGCCGACCTCGGCCGCAAGATCGTCAGCCGGCTGCGCGAACTGGGGATCACGCCGGTGCTTCCGGGGTACTTCGGCACGGTCCCGCCCGGCTTCGCGGCCAAGGTCGCGGGCGCGCGCACCGTCCCGCAGGGCAACTGGGTCGGCTTCCAGCGCCCCGACTGGCTCGACCCGACGAGTACGCCGTTCGCCGACGTCGCTAAGGCGTTCTACGCGAGCTCCGAGCGGCTGTTCGGGCGCAGTACGCACTACAAGATGGACCTGCTGCACGAGGGCGGTCAGCCCGGTCCGGTGCCGGTCGGCCCGGCCAGCAAGGCGGTCCAGGACTCGCTCGAGGCGGCCCGTCCTGGCAGCACCTGGGTGTTCCTCGGCTGGCAGAACAACCCGCGGCCGGACACGCTGGCGGCCATCGACCGCTCGCGGATCCTGATCGTCGACGGCCTGTCCGACCGGACCGACCAGAACCGCAACAGGACCTGGCCGGACTCGCCGTACGCGTTCGGCTCGATCTGGAACTTCGGCGGCCACACGACGATCGGTGCGGCCACCACGAAGTGGGAGGACCGCTTCTGGCGCTGGCGGTCCGAGGCCGGGAGCACGCTCGACGGCATCGCGGTGATGCCGGAGGCCAGCGACAACAACCCCGCCGCCTTCGACTACCTGACAGGCCTCGCCTGGCGCAACGGCCCGGTCGACCGCGACACCTGGTTCCGTGACTGGTCCCAGCGCCGGTACGGCGGGTCCGACGCCGCGGCCGCGACCGGGTGGGCCGCGATCGGCCGCACGGCGTACTCGCTCGCCGGGAACAGCGAAGCGCAGGACGGTCTCTATGCGGCCCGCCCCTCGCTGACGGCGCGCACCGCCGCGACCTGGTCACCAGGGTCGATGCAGTACGACGCCACCGAGTTCGCGGCGGCCCTGCCCGCACTGCTGTCGGTAGAACCAGCACTGCGCGGCAGTTCGGCGTACCGCTATGACCTGATGGACGTGACCCGGCAGGTGCTGTCCAACCGCAGCAGGACGTTGCTGCCGCGGCTGAAGGTGGCGTACGACGCCAAGGACCTGGCCACGTTCGACAAGCTGAAGGCGCAGTGGCTGGAGCAGATGGCGCTGCTGGAACAGGTGGCGGCGACGAACCCGCAGACGATGCTCGGGCCGTGGCTGGACAAGGCGGGCGACGAATCGCTCAAGCGGAGCGCCCGGACGCTTCTCACCGTCTGGGGCACCAGGGCAGGGTTCAACGCCGGCCTCGGCGACTACGCCAACCGCGAGTGGGCAGGTCTGATCAGCACGTACTACGCCCCGCGTTGGAAGGCCTACCTTGACGACTTGTCTGGTGCTCTGCGCGACAACCGTGCTCCGTCGACGTTCGACTGGTACCAGCGTGGAGCCGACTGGGCCGCGACCAGCACACCGCTGCCTCAGGAGCCGACCGGTGACATCCACCAGGTCGCGCAGCAGGTGCTCGGCTACCTGACCGCTCACCCCGAGCCGGTCAGCCTGACCGCTACCGCGTCGCCGGTGAACGTACCGGACAACGCGTCCACCACCGTGACGGTCAACCTGCGCAACGCCGACCCGTTCCGGACCGCGTCCGGTGTCGAGGTGACCCTGACAGCTCCCGCAGACAGCGGGCTGACCGTCCAGCCGCAGTCAGTCGTCGTGCCAGAGCTGGCGCCCGGCGCGCGTACTTCGGTGTCCTTCAACGTCACAGCGACAGGTCCCGCAGCACGGCTGACTGCTGTTCTGACAGCGCGGACGGCCGAGGTGGTGACCACGGTCCGCGTCATCCGCGCCGGAGCGGTCCAGGCGCCGAACCGGACGATCACGACCAACAACGCCGTCTTCGCCCAGTCCGGCGACGCCTACCTGATCGAGGGTGCCGGCAACGACATGTGGGGTACGACGAAGCAGTTCGGCGCCATCTACCAGCCGAACGCGCTCCCGCCGGGCGGGTCGCTCGTGACGCGTGTGGTGGCACAGGACCGCACAGGGCCCTGGGCGCGCGCCGGACTGGTCGTCAGCCCCGACCTGACCAGGACCGGCAGCGCAGGTATCGCCAACATCGCGATCACGCCGGACAACGGGTGCGTGTACTCCTGGGACTCCGACGGCAACGGCTCGCTGGACCAGTTCCGCAACGTCACCGGGCGTGCTGCGCCGCAGTGGCTGCGGCTGACCCGCGACGCGGACACGGTCAGCGCAGACTGCAGCCCGGACGGTACGACGTGGACGACGGTCGGAAGTTCCGTCGTACCGGCAGGTGCGGTCCTGGACGGCGGCCTGTTCATGTCGGCGGCGAACGGCGGCGCCGGGACCCGCGGCGCCGCCGAGTTCAGCGGTTTCAGCCTCGGCGCCCCAGCGCCGGCACCGAACGGAGGGTGACGGCCAGCAGGACCGCTACCCCTGCCAGCACCACCGCGGTGATGGCCGCGGCCAGGTGAAAGCCGGTGGTGAACGCGTGCCGGGCGGCGTCGAGTACGTCGCCCGGCACACCCTGGGCCATCGCCTCGCCCAGGGAGTTGCCGCCGCGGCCGTCCAGCTGGCCCCGGTACACCGCGGTCACCACGCTGCCCAGCACCGCGATGCCCAGCGAGTAGCCGAACTCGTTCGCGGTCTGCGTCAGCGCACCGGCGGAGCCGGCGTTCTCCGGCGGTACCGCGCCGATGACCAGGTTCGTCCCCAGGATGACCAGCGCCCCGGGCCCGAAGCACTCGAAAGCGAACGCGATCACCAGCACGGTCGTCGACGTGGTCAGGCTGACGACCACCATGCCCACCACGGTGAACGCGACGCCGGCCGGGATCAGGATGCCCGGACGGATCCGCTGCGCCAGCCGCGGCGCGAGCTGGAAGCCGATCGTCGAGGTGATCATGCCGGGCACCAGCGCGAGGCCGGCGGCCAGCGGCGTCATCCCCTTCACCAGCTGGAAGTACTGAGCGATGAAGACCATCACGCCACCGGACAGCATCGAGTACGCCGTCATACTGCCGAGGGTCACGCTGAACGTCCGGCGCGTGAACAGCCGTACGTCGACCAGCGGATCCGCCAGGCGCAGCTGCCGCCGTACGAACACCCACCCGAACACACCGCCCGCCAGCAGCGACCCGAACGCCTGCGCCCCGGCGCCGTGCGCGGCCAGGTGCTTGAGCCCGTGGATCACCGGCAGGATCGCGGCCAGCGACAGCACGACGCTCGGTACGTCGATCCGCCCGGCCCGCGCGTTGCGGTACTCCGGTAGGATGAACGGCCCGACCGCCAGCAGCACCACCATGGCCGGAACGCCGATCAGGAAGGCGGAGCCCCACCAGAAGTGGTTGAGCAGCACGCCGCCGACGACCGGCCCGACGACGGCGCCGACGGTGAAGCAGCCGCCCCAGACGCCGAGCGCGGTGGCGCGCCGGCGCTCGTCCGGGAAGATGGTCGAGATCAGCGACAGCGTGCACGGCGCGATCGCGGCCCCGGCGATCCCCAGCACCGCTCGGGCGCCGATCAGCATGCCGGGCGTCACGGAGTACGCCGCCACGATCGAGGCGACGCCGAACACGGCCGCGGCGATCAGCAGCAGCCGGCGGCGGCCGAGGCGGTCACCGAGGTTGCCCATGGTGATCATCAGGCCGGCCACCATGAACCCGTACACGTCCAGGATCCACAGTTGCTGGCTGCTGGTCGCACCGAGCGCCTCGGTCACCGCCGGTACCGCCAGCAGCATCACGAACAGGTCCAGCGACACCAGGAGCGTGGCGAGGCACAGCACGCCGAGCGCGATCCACTGCCGCTTGCCGGTGGCCACGGCGTCCGCCTCGAGGGTGGTGGTCATGATCCGGAGGTCCTTCCGCAGGAGTCTGTCTTCACTCACTGCGTCGAGCGGACCTGGCCGGGATCGACACCCCCGGGGTCAGAAAGGTTTCACCAGTAGACCGAGTCGAGCTTGCCTTCGATGTTGCGGACGTTCTCCCGGGCGCAGCGGTCGCAGTACAGCAGCTTGCGGCCGTCCTCGATCGAGGTCACCCAGGTCAGCGGCGGCTCCTCGGACTCCGCCTGCCGACCGCACAACGCACAGGTCGCACTTGCCATGGCACTAGGGTATGTCTCCCGATCCCGCGCCGTAGCGAGCAGGTGCTCGGTGCGGTAGCTCGGCGCACGGGAGCGAAGGTTTCGATGCGGATCCATCGTGGCCTTTGCTCCCGTGCGGCGAGGTGCCGTGCCGAGCGCCGCGCAGTAGGCGCGGGGTCGGGAGACATGCCCTAGTCTGCACCGGTGCGATGGGTGATTCACGGTGAGGGTGAGGTCTGGACGAACCGGTGGCTGAGCGTCCGGCGGCTGGACGTCGAGCAGCCGGATGGTGAGCGGCTCGAGTACCACGCGGTGCGGATGAAGGACATCGCCGCGGCTGTCGTCACGCGCGACGAGCAGGTGTTGTTGATGTGGCGGCACCGGTTCCTGACCGACACCTGGGCGTGGGAGATCCCGATGGGGATCATCGAGCCCGGTGAGAGCCCGGAGGCCGCGGCGGCGCGGGAGCTCGAGGAGGAGACCGGGTGGCGGGCGGACGGCCTGACCGAACTCATCCAGTCGGAGCCCGCCGCCGGCATCATGGACTCCCGGCACTTCGTGTACCGCACCACAAACGTCCGCTACGCCGGCCCGCCGACAGAACACAACGAGTCGGACCGCATCGAGTGGATCCCCCTGTCCAAGATCCCCACAATGATCACCCGCCACGAAATAGTCAGCGGCATCACCCTGATAGGCCTCCAACAACTCCTCCTGCTCGAGCGCACCTGACGGTCCGCCCGCGGATGCGGTCCGCGGCCGCGGCAGCCGGAGCGCCGCGGAGCGGCGCTGACAGGAGGTGGCTGAGACACCGCGGCCTGGGTATTGCCGGGAGATGGTTGAGGCACGGCCGGCTCCCGGCGGCCGCCGGACATGGCTGAGCCGCGGCGGCGTCAGGTGCTGCCTGGGCGTGGCTAGTGCGCGGTGGACCCCGGTCGCGTCGGGGTGTGGCTCAGGGGCGGCACCGGTGGTGCCGCCCCTCAGTGGTTCAGCTGGTCAGGCTGGGTGCCCGGGGCCGGCCCGCCCTTGTGGGGCCGGCTTCGGGCGTAGTGGTGTTCCTGGTGGATCAGACCAGGCGGGCGAGTGCGAGGCGCGCGCGTGCGCTGGCCCTCTCGGCTCGCCGGCTGGCCCGCTCGGCCTGCTTCTGCGCCTTCTCGATCTGGTGAGCGAGGCGGAAGCGCCGGTTCTGCTCTGCGTCCTTCAGCGAAGCACGACAATGAGCTCGGGCGAGATCTTCATGAAGTAAATGCATTTCGGTGCTCCTGGTGAAAGTCTGAGTGGTCACGTTCGGACTCGATTCGGATGGGTTGGGTTCGTCAGGCGGCAGTTACGGTGTCACTCTTGCGGGGACGCCCACGGGGCCGCTTGCGCGGAACCACCACTCCCTGGACGAACAGCTCGCCGCCCCACACGCCCCACGGCTCGGAACGCTCGAGCGCTCCGGCCAGGCACTCCGCCTTCAGCGGGCAGGTGGTGCACAGCGACTTGGCGTACTCGACGTCCGCCGGCGATTCGGCGAAGAAGAGTTCTGGTGCGTAGGACCGACAGGGCAGGTCCTGCGACGTTGCAACCTCGGTGAAGACATCGAGGAAGCTGACGCTCATTCCGGTCACCTCCCAGTGACTTTTGGTGCTGATCTCTTGTCGTCGGTGAGGCTTACCGGTTGGTAGACCCCAAATCTGTGGACAAACAAAAGGGCCGCGGGACCCTTTTCGGGTTCCGCGGCCTTGGAGGTGCCGGCTCTGACGCTTGTCAGACCGGTGGACTCCATGCTCGAGAACCCGAACCGCCGTACTTCACATCGCCGACAGCTCCGCCCTGGAACTGGGCAGCGCCGGAAGCCATGAGCACAACGGTCGCGACGTGCAGACGCGGCGAGGCGCCCGGAATGTGGGCGCACGGCAGCGCGGCAGCGTCGCTGAACGGCTTCTTGACCGTGTTGATGTTCATTTCCAGGGCACCTCCTCTCGTTGTGGCGAAGCGGGCGGTTAGCTCGATCGCTATGGTGGTTTGAAGTTTTCGGCCAGGCTCTGACCGCAGGAAGAACAGTACGCCGTCCGTCGCGGAGCCCGCAAACTATTTATCGCCAGTTCGCGAAGTTGGCCGGAAGTTGCCGTCGCGGCGGCCGGATCTGGCTGTTGCGACCGTGTCGCGCGGCCTGATCCGGTACTTCCGGCACGCTCCGGGACGCCGCCCGCACGCTCCGGGATCGTTGCCTGTGTCACCTAACTGCCACGTCTGCCGTCAGCAGAACGCGGCACGTCCTCCAGGATGCGCCCGGGTTCGCGTGCCTGGCAACAGGTTTGCCCGATCAGGCATCAGCGGGTGCAGAGGTTGAGGATGTGCTCGCCGTACTTGGTCAGCTTGGTGTGGCCGATGCCCGGGATCCGGCGCAGCTCCTGCGCGTCGCCGGGCCGGGTCTCGGCGATCGCGGTGAGCGTGGCGTCGGTCAGGATCACGAAGGCCGGGATCCGCTCGCTCTCCGCCTGCTCGGTGCGCCACTCGACGAGGGCGTCGTACAGCTTCTGGTCGATCGTGGACGGGCAGTCCTCGCAGCGGCCGAGCTTGCGCGCGCCCGGGTCGAGGAGCCCTTTGCCGCACACCCGGCACTTCGGGATCGGCCGGCCGGAGCGCGACGCCGCCCGGGACTCGGCCGACGGGCGCTCCCAGCCGACGTTCGACGAGGGGCTCCACTCGGAGCGCGCGCTCCGGACGCCGATCGGGTCGAGGAAGCGGGTCGGCCCGCGCTGGCCGCGGCCGCCCGGCGACCGGGACGTCGCCCAGCTGATGAACAACTGCTGCTTCGCCCGGGTCACGCCGACATAGAACAGCCGCCGCTCCTCCTCCACCTGCGCCGGCGTCTGGGCGTAGCTGATCGGCAGCGTCCCCTCGTGGGCGCCGACGATGAAGACGCACTCCCACTCCAGACCCTTCGCGGCGTGCAGCGTCGCCAGCGTGACGCCCTCCGCGAGCGGCGCGTGCTGGATCGAGGCGCGCCGGTCGAGCTCGGCCATCAGCTCGGGCAGCCGCGCCGTCGGGTGCTCGGCCGCGAAGTCCGCCGTCATCGTCACCAGCGCGCTCAGCGACTCCCAGCGGTCCCGCACCGCACCGGTCCCGGTCGGCGGCTCCGCCGTCCAGCCCGCACCGGCCAGCACCGCGGTCACGGTCGACACCAGGTCGTCCGACACCTCGCCCGCCTTGACCTGCCCGCGCAGCAGTACGGCGGCCTGCCGGATCTCGGCCCGCTCGAAGAACCGCTCCGCCCCCTTGAGCACGGTCGGGATCTTCCGCTCGGCCAGCGCCTGCTCGAAGTTCTCCGACTGGGCGTTGGTCCGGAACAGTACGGCGATGTCGCGCAGCGGCACGCCTTCGTCCTTGAGCCGTACGACGGCCCGCGCCACCGCGTCCGCCTCCGCGACCTCGTCGGAGTACTCGCGATAGACCGGAACCGGGCCCGACTCCTTCTGGGACCGCAGCGTGACCCGGCCGGGCAGTCCGGTCGGACCGGCCGCGTCGAGGATCTTGTTCGCCACGTCGACGATCTGCGGCGTGGACCGGTAGTCGCGGACCAGCTTGATCACGGTGGCCGACGGATGCCGGGACGCGAACCGCACCAGGTTCTCCGGCTCGGCGCCGGCCCAGGAGTAGATGGTCTGCGCCGGGTCGCCGACCACGCAGACGTCCTCGCGGCCGCCCAGCCACAGGTCTAGCAGGCTCTGCTGCAGCGGCGAGACGTCCTGGTACTCGTCCACGACGAACGTCCGGTACTGCCGCCGGATCTCTGCCGCGACCCGCTCGTCCTCCGCGAGCAGCGCGACCGCGCAGAGCAGCACGTCCTCGAGGTCGATCCGCCCGCGCTCCAGCTTCACGTCCTCGTACGCCGCGAAGATCCGCGCGATCGTCGGCGCGTCGAACGCGGCCAGGGCCCGCCCGGAGCGCGGCGCCAGCTTCGCGTAGTCGTCCGGCCGGACGTTGCTGACCTTCGCCCACTCGACCTCGCCGGCCAGGTCGCGCAGCGCGGGCGTGTCCACCCGGACCCGGCAGCGGGAGGCTGCCTCGGTCAGCAGCGGGAACTTCCGGTCCGCGATCGGCGGCAGCTCCCCGCCGTACACCTTCGGCCAGAAGAACCGGGCCTGCCGGAGCGCGGCGGAGTGGAACGTGCGGGCCTGGACGCCCTGGACGCCGAGCTGCGCGAGCCGCCCGCGCATCTCGCCGGCCGCCCGCTGGGTGAACGTCACCGCGAGCACGCGGACGGGGTCGAACGTCCCGGTGCGGACGCCGTACGCGATCCGGTGGGTGATGGCCCGGGTCTTCCCGGTCCCCGCGCCGGCCATCACCACGACCGGGCCGTGCAACGCGGTCGCGACCGCCCGCTGCTCCGGGTCGAGCGCCTCCAGGAGGTCGTCGGCCGAGGCCGGTCGTGTGAAGTCGCTCACGGGCTGGGTCATGCGGGAACAGCACCACCTGCGGCATGGTTCGGATACGTCGAAGGCCACCCTAGACGGGCGGCCCGACAAAACCCCTCCCAAGTCCCAAGGAGACAGCCCGATGGCTGCTTTCACGATGTACTCGAC
This sequence comes from Kribbella sp. HUAS MG21, assembly GCF_040254265.1. Classification (GTDB taxonomy): domain Bacteria; phylum Actinomycetota; class Actinomycetes; order Propionibacteriales; family Kribbellaceae; genus Kribbella. Next base: position 4,319,893 of record NZ_CP158165.1, on the reverse strand, counting down.
CCCCTGGTGCGGCTACTGCCACCGGCTCAAGGGCCAACTGAAGCGCGCCGGCATCGAGTTCACCGAGGTCGACATCGAGCAGGTCCCGGAGGCCGCCAAGCTGGTCGAGAAGATCAACAACGGCAACCAGACGGTGCCGACCGTGGTCTTCGCCGACGGCACCGCGATGACCAACCCGTCGCTCGCCCAGGTCGCGGAGAAGCTGGCGGCGTAACCCCCGGCTCAGGTCATACCGCCTGAGTTATGGACTTTACGGTCATGGCCGTTATACCTTGCGATGAACGCCGTCGCAGGGAGTCCGCCCATGTTCTCGCGCCGTTCATTCCGCCGTGCCCTGATCACGTTCACCGCCGTGCTCGGCCTGCTCGCCACGAGCGGCCTGCCCGCGTCGGCGGCCCCGCCGGGCGACCTGCCTGATCCGTTCCCGTCGGAGAACTGGCCGCTCGGCACGCCTACGAAGCCGTTCGCGCCGAGCGCCGAGGTCATCAAGGACCTCGGTTCGCCGGTCAGCTCGCTGACGATCATGGAGGGCGCGGTCGGCCGCACCCCTGACGGCCGCGACGTCGTGTACGCCGTACCGGCAGGCGAAAACGCTCGTTTGAACGTCGTCGACCTGCACAGCCGGCAGCTGATCCGCACCGTGCCGCTGCAAGGCGCCGCGGGCGGCTGGGCGATCGTCGTCACGCCGAACGGAGACGTCTACCTCGGTACGTACGCGAACGCGCACCTCTACCGCTACAGCCCGGTCACGGGTGAGGTGACCGACCTGGGTCAGCCCATCCCCGGGCAGTCCCAGATCTACGGCCTCACGTCCGACCCGGCCGGCAACGTGTACGCCGGTACGTATCCGAACGCGCACGCGTTCAAGTACGACCCCTCGACCGGTCAGGTCACCGACTACGGCTCGCTGGACCCGGTGCAGCAGTACGCGCGCTCCACCGTCTACGACCCCGACCACAACAAACTGTTCGTCGGCGTCTCCACACCGAACGCCCGGCTGCTCCGCATCGACCCGGAGACCAAGGCGGTCGAGGACATCACTCCCCCGGGTACGACGGCCAAGGACTTCATCGACCTGGACTACGCGGGCGGGAAGATCTTCGCGAACGCCAGCAGCCGCCTGGTCGTGGTGGACGCGGTCACGGGTGAGCAAGTCAAGTACACCGACGCGACCACCGGCCAGCTGGTGATGGACTACCCGATCGCTGCCCGTGGTGTGTCACCAGCAGGACCAGGTGGCGTGTACTTCACCAACAACACCCTGTCCCTCACGCACTACGACCTTGAGACCAACACGGTCGGTCCGGTGTCGCCCCCGCGCACAGTGACCCGCGGTGCCTCCATCGGCTACGGCTGGGTGACCGAGAACGGCCAGCAGGTGCTGTACGGCTTGGCCGGTAACTACTCCGGTGGCACGTTCCGCTACAACCCGGCGGACGGGACACTCGCGCAGTGGAGCTCACCGTTCCAGTACGTACCCTCGCCGCTCATGCACACGCTGGCCGATCCCGCGACCGGCAAGGTGTTCGTCAACGTCTACCTGAACGGCTCCACCGCCATCTACGACCCGGCCACCGGCAAGTCCACGGTCACCACCCGGCAGGGACAGGTGGAGGGCTGGGCGTGGGACGGCAGCACCGGCAAGATGTACGTCGGCATCTACCCGTACGGCCGGCTCTCACTCTGGGACCCGAGGCTCCCGGACAGCCCGACCAACCCGAAGGAACTGTTCAGCCTGGTCGACAGCGACCACCAGAACAGGCCCGTGGCCGTGGTCCCCGCCGGCAACCGCGTGTACGTCGGCACGACACCGGCGTACGGCGAGTACGGCGGCGCGCTGACCGTGTACGACGTACCGACCGGCAGCCACACCGTCTACCGGAACCTGGTGGCCGACCAGACGATCGCCTCCGCACTGCCGCACGGCGACAACGTCTGGGTCGGCTCCAGCATCGAGGGCGGCCAGGGTACCGAGCCGATCGCCACCGAGGGCCACCTGGTGAAGGTGGACCCGGCAACGGGACAGGTCCTCGCGGACGTCGTACCGGTGCCGGGCGCGGCCAGCGTCAACGAGCTGACCATCGGACCGGACGGCAACATCTGGGGTCTGGCCGACGGCATCGTGTTCGCCGCCGACCCGGACACCGGCGAGGTACTGCGTCTGCTGCCGGTGTTCAGCGGCTACACCGGCTCACAGGACGGCGCACTCTCCTGGCGCGACGGCTACCTGTACGGCGTGACAGGTGGCCGCCTGTTCGAGCTGGACGTCCTCAGCGGCCACACGACCGTACTGCGCAACCGCGGCCTCAACCGCCTCACGCAGACGCCCAACGGCACCTACTACACGCTGCTGCGGCCGGACGGCTACATCAACCCGACCAACCTGGCGTCGTACACGCCGCCCGTCGACCCCTGTCCGCAGTCCGACGTCCGGCCGACGGTGTGGACCGGCAACATCGACAGCCACGTACAGAACCGCTTCCTGGAGTACGGCTGCACGCTGACCGACGTACTACCGGACGCCGAGGCCGACTGGCCGAGCCACAGCGCGTACGTCGAGGCGGTCAACCGCAAGGTCCGTGAGCTCGAACGGGCCGGCTCGATCGAACGCTGGGAGGGCGTACTGATCAGGATCGCCGCGGCTCGCTCCGACGTGGGCCGGTGATCACCAGCTCCCGCTGAGACTGTCGCCGTACCAGCCTTCGATCAGGCGGCGGGAGATCGAGATCGCACCCGGGAGGGCCATCGTGCCGGCTTCGACCAGCACACGGAGGTCCTCCCGGGTGAACCATTTCGCCTCGGCGATCTCGTCCTGGTCCACGTCGATGTCGAAGCTCGTCGCCTTCGCGTAGAACCCCAGCATCAGGCTGGCGGGCAGCGGCCATGGCTGGCTGCCGGCGTACTCGATCTCGGAGCCGACGATCACCCCGGTCTCCTCGAGGACCTCACGCCGTACGGCGGCCTCCAGCGACTCCCCCGGTTCCACGAAGCCGGCCAGCGTGGAGTACCGGCCGACGGGCCAGGCCTCGTTGCGGCCGAGCAGCGCGCGGTCCTGGTCGTCGGTGACCAGCACGATGATCGCCGGGTCGCTGCGCGGGAAGTGCGACAGCCCGCACGCCGGGCAGCGCCGGACGTGCCCGGCCTCCACCACCTCGGTGTGCTCGCCGCAGTTCGCGCAGTGGGTGTGCACGCCGTGCCAGTTGGACAGGCCGATCACGTGCACCGCGATGCCGGCCTCGCGGTCGTTCAGGACCGCGCCGAGCTCGCGCAGGCCGCCGTACGACTCGTCGGCCTCACCGTCGAGCAGGACGCCGAAGACCGCGCGGCCCTCGGCGGTCATCCCTGCTCCGGACTCCCGGTCGATGCCGAGGAAGACGCGCACACCCTCCGGGGCCTCGGACGGCGGCACGAAACGCAGCGCGTCGCGGTCGCCGGTCACCTGGATCTTGTCCCCGATCACCGCGACCACCTGGGTCTCGGGGGCGGCCCACGCCTTCTCGAGCCAGTCGTCGTCGCGTCGGCGATCGGCGGCGCGGTCGAGGACGGACCGGGACAGGGCTAGCGAACCGGGTGCGATGGAGTAGGCCACGTGACTCAACATATCCCGGGCCCGTGAGAGCATCCCGGCATGAGTATTCACATCGCCGCCGAGAAGGGGCAGATCGCACCGCGGGTGCTGTTCCCGGGGGACCCGCTGCGGGCCAAGTGGATCGCGGAGACCTACCTGTCGGACGTGACCTGCTACACCGAGATCCGCAACATGTTCGGGTTCACCGGCACCTACAAGGGTGAGCGCATCTCCGTCCAGGGCTCCGGGATGGGCCAGCCGTCCGCCTCGATCTACGCGAACGAACTCTTCGAGGAGTACGACGTCCAGACCCTGATCCGGGTCGGCACCTGCGGCGCGCTCACCGAGGCGGTGCGGGTCCGCGACGTGATCGTGGCGATGTCCGCGAGCACCGACTCGCAGATGAACCGGCTGCGCTTCCACGGCATCGACTACGCGCCGACCGCCGACTACCGGCTGCTGCGCGCGGCGGTGGACGCGGCCGAGGCGGCCGGGCTGAACGTGCACGTCGGCCAGGTGTTCTCCGGCGACCTGTTCTACAACGACCGCCCGGACCTGGTCTCGCGGACCGCGGAGTACGGCGTGCTCGGCATCGAGATGGAGGCCGCGGCGCTCTACACGCTGGCGGCGAAGTTCGGCCGCCGCGCGCTCGGCATCATGACGGTGTCGGACCACCTGATCACGCACGAGGTGACCAGCGCGGAGGAGCGGCAGACGACGTTCTCCGAGATGATCACGATCGCCCTCGACGCCGCGATCGAGGTGCCGGTCTGAACCGCCGGTCCGGCGTCGGCCTGCTGGCCGGCGCCGCGCTGCTGCTCGTCACGGCTTGCTCGGGCTCGTCGGACGACACAAGCCCCAGCCCCAGCGCGAGCAGCAGCACAAGTACGTCGGCCACGCCGACAGCCGGCGCCTCCACGTCGGCGAGCCCGGAGCAGACGCTGCCGGATCTGACGGCCGCACAGGTCGTGGCCGCGTTCGCTGCCAAGAAGTACGAATGCAGCACCGACGAGGCCTACGAGACCTGCAGCAGCGGCCTGCGGTCGGTGCAGGTCCTGATCGGCAAGCACCCGCGCCCGCCGGTGATCTCGCTGCAGGCAGCCGGACCGGCGACCGAGTCCACGACCCGGCTGACCGAGTTCGTACCGGAGGCGCTGGAGCTGGCGCACGTGAACCCGCGCGACCAGATCACCGCCTGGCTGAAGCAGCATGTCGACAAGCCGGCCGCGAAGACCACCATCGGCGACTGGAACGTCGAGTACTCGACGGAGGTCGACACCGAGGCGCCGGGCGCGATCCTCACGCTCACCGACACGCTCTGCAAGGCGAACTGCGGAGCGGAGTAGGTACTAGGCCGAGACCAATTTGGGGAGGACCTGCTTGATCCGGTCGGCAAGCAGGTCCGGTGTCTTCTCCGGGTCCGCCCCGTAGCCGACCACGGCCTGCTCGAACAGGCCGTCCAGCAGTGCGTACGCCGTCGGCGCGTCGACGGACGGCGCCGTCCCGGTGAGTTCGGCGTACCGCAGCAGGATGCGCCAGATCATCTCCTCGAGCAGCTTGTCGATCGCTGCCACGTCCGCGCGGAGCTGGTCCTCGAACATGCTCTGCGCCCGCAGGTCGTACCAGAGCTTGTGCATCGGGGTCTCCTCGACCAGCGTCTGGGTCATCTTGCCCAGGAAGCCGGTCGCGAGGTCCTCCGCGGACGCCGCGGTCTCGACGACCTCGTCGTACCGCCGGGCGCACTTGGTCTTGTAGTAGCGCACGCAGTAGCTGATCAGGTCGATCTTGTCGCGGAAGTAGTAGTGCACGACGCCGTGCGTGAACTCGGAGTTGTTGGCGATCTCGCGCAGGCTGGTCCGCGCGTACCCGAGCTCGCCGAGCGTCTTCAGCGCGGACTCCGCGAGCGCGACCCGGCGGCGCTCGATCTTGTCGATCCCGGAGACGCGGGCAGGCTGCTCCTCGGCCGCGGACGCCACAGCACTCACCCACTCTCCGGATCGAGACCTGTCGGTTGCGTCAGAGTACCCCGCCCCGGGCCAGGCGCGTCCCGGTGCGGGGAGTTTTCTTGACAAGTGTCAAACAAAGTCTTGACGAGTGTCAAAAGTCGGGACCACAGTGTGAACAACCCGTACGAGCAAAGGAGCTTCCGATGGGTTCACTCGATCTCTCCGGCCGCAAGGCCCTGGTCACCGGCGGCGCGCAGGGTCTCGGCGAAGGGATGGCCAAGGCACTCGCCGCGGCCGGCGCCAAAGTGGTGGTCAGCGACATCCAGAAGGACGCGGGCGCGGCGGTCGCCGACGCCCTCGACGCGACGTACGGCGCGGGCAACGGGTTCGTCGCCCACGACATCACCGACGACGGCGACTGGGAGAACGCGGTCGTCGCCGCCAACGACATCCTCGGCGGACTGGACATCCTGGTGAACAACGCGGGGGTGGAGATCACCAGCCTGCTCACCGAGGTCACCGCGGACCAGATCCGCAAGATGCTCGAGGTCAACGTGCTCGGCACCACGCTCGGCATCAAGTGGGGCCTGCGGACGATGCGGCCCGACGGCCTCGCGGGTCAGGGCGGCTCGATCGTCAACGTGGCGTCGGTCGCCGCGACCATCGCGTTCCCCGGCATCGCGGTGTACTCCGCGACCAAGTCCGCGGTCGACCGGCTCACCCGGGTCGCGGCGATGGAGTCCGGCAAGCTCGGGTACGGCGTCCGCGTCAACTGCATCTACCCGGGCCTGGTGCCGACCGCGATGGGCGCCGGCCTGGCGAACGACGTGGCACAGCTCGGCCTGTTCGAGTCGCCGGAGGCCGCGGTCGCCGCGGTGGTCGGACTGACACCGGCCGGGCGACTCGGCGAGGTCTCCGACATGGCCGACGCCGTCGTCTTCCTCGCGTCGGACGAGTCCCGCTTCATCACCGGAATCGGCCTCCCGGTCGACGGCGGAATGGGGATGTGATGGCGACCAAGCCTGTCGTTGTCTACGGAGCCTCCGGCTACACCGGGCGGCTGGTGTGTGAGTACCTGCGGCATTACCACGTGCCGTTCGTCGCGGCCGGCCGGAGCGAGGAGAAGCTGAAGGCGTCCATGGACGCCAACGTGCCCGGGATCGAGACGGCCGACTACGAGATCGCCGCCGTCGACCATGACGTGGCATCGCTGACAGAGCTGTTCACCGGCGCGTCCGTCGTACTCAACACGGTCGGGCCGTTCAGTGAGCTCGGCCCTGCCGCTGTCGAAGCAGCACTGGCCGCGGGTGCGCACTACACCGACACCACCGGCGAGCAGGACTGGCTGATCACCTGCGACGAGAAGTACGGCGCACAGTTCGCCGAAGCGGGCCTACTGCTCGCGCCCGGCATCGCGCAGATGTACACCACTGGTGAGATCGCTGCGCAGCTGTGCCTGGAGGAGCCCGGGCTGGACACGCTGGACATCGCAGTGTTCTGGGGCGGCAGTCCGACCATCGCCTCGACCCGCACGATCCTGGTGAACGCTGCGACGTCGAAAGCGCACTACCTGGACCAGAACGCGTACGTCGAGTTCCCGGAGCAGGGTCTCGTTCCACTCGTCGTACCCGGGCAGCACGAGCTGGCGCTGTCGCTGCCCTGGGGCGGCACGTCCCACCCGGTCTGGTTCAAGCGGGATCCGCGGGTGGCGAACTGCAAGGCCCAGGGCGGGGTGTTCAACGCTGCGCTGATGAACGGCGTCCCGCAGATCGTCGCGGCCGCACTGGAAGCCACCAAGGACATGTCGCCCGACGACCGCAACACCGCTCTCACCGAAACAGCGCGGCAGGTGATGGACCAGATGCCGCCCCGCGAGAACCCGCGCGTCAACAAGTCGCTGGACTCGGTGCACGCGTCCGGACCGCTCGGCCGGGCGCACTGCGTCATCCACGGCAACAGCAACTACCAGCAGACCGGTCTGCTCCAGGCGTACGCGGCGTACTCGCTGCTGCAGACGCCGCCGAAGCGGGTCGGTTTCGCCAGTGGATGCCAGGCGTTCGGGCACCGGGAACTGCTCGGCGTACTGCGGGGCTTCGGACTGGTGTCCGAGCCACAGCTGACCGTGCAGCGCTAGGAGCCTGTCGTGCGACTGGTCGACTACCTGGACAAGGGCGCATCGCTCGCGCCGGACGCCGCCTGCCTCACCACGGACGGCGAGACGCTGACGTACGCCGACGTACAGCAGCTCTCGTACCGCATCGCGGGTGCGCTGGCGGCGACCGGCGTCCGGCCGGGTGGCAAGGTCGCGATCCTGTCCGCGAACGACCCGGTGGCGTTCAGTTGCGTGTTCGGGATCAGCCGCGCCGGCGCGATCTGGTGCCCGGTCAACCCGCGCAACGAGGCCGCGGAGAACCGCGAGCTGCTCGACCAGTTCGACTGCGAAGTACTCATCTACCAGGCGGCGTTCGCGCCGCTGGTGGACCGCATCCGGGACTCACTGCCGAAGATCCACACCTTCGTGTGTCTGGACGGTGAGCCCTCCGACTCCGGCCAAGACCCCCACCCCAGCGGCCGGAGAACTGTCGGCTGGGACACGTTCTCTGGCGGCGTGTCCCAGCCGGCACCCGATCTGACCGACCCGGGCGACCTGGCGATGATCGTCGGCACCGGCGGTACGACGGGACGCCCGAAAGGAGTGATGCTCGGCAACGGCAACCTGGAGACGATGACCGCGCTGACGCTGATGGGGTACCCGTTCGGCGAGCGGCCGGTCTACCTGGCGCTGGCGCCGCTCACGCACGCGGCCGGCGTACTGTGCTTCCCGGTGCTCGCGTGCGGCGGCGAGATCGTCATCATGCGCGCGCCCGACGTCCACGCCTTCCTGGAACTCATACCGCGACACGGGGTGACGCACACGTTCCTGCCGCCGACGCTGATCTACATGGTGCTGGCGGCGCCGGAGCTCGACTCCACGGACCTGTCGTCGTTGCGGTGTTTCTGGTACGGCGCCGCGCCCATGTCCGTCGCCCGGCTCGAGGAGGCGCTGCGCCGGATCGGCCCGGTGATGGCCCAGCTGTTCGGGCAGACCGAGGCGCCGATGATGATCTCGATGTTGCCGCCCGCCGCACACTTCGATGCCGGCGGCAACATCGCCCGGGGACGGCTGTCATCCGCGGGACGGCCGTCCCCCCTCGTCACGGTGGCGATCATGGGCGCGGACGGCACGCTGCTGCCGCACGGCGAGCGCGGCGAGATCGTGGTCCGCGGATCGCTGGTGATGAAGGGGTACTACGGCGATCCCGAGGCGACCGCGGCCGCGTCGGCGTACGGCTGGCACCACACCGGCGACATCGGCTACCTGGACGACGACAACTACCTGTACATCGTCGACCGGGCGAAGGACATGATCATCACCGGCGGCTTCAACGTGTACTCCACCGAGGTCGAGCAGGCGCTGATGGCCCACGCCGCCGTCCAGGACTGCGCGGTGATCGGCCTGCCCGACGAAAAGTGGGGCGAGCGGGTGGTGGCCGTCGTACAGCTCCAGCCCGGCAGTGCCGTCGAGCCGGACGAGCTGATCGCGTTCGCGAAGGCGCGGATCGGCAGCGTGAAGGCGCCCAAGGAGGTGCTCGTCTGGCCCGACCTGCCGCGCTCCAAGGTCGGCAAGGTGGTCAAGCCGGACATCAAGGCCCGACTAGCTACCGGCTGACGCTGCTGCCGTCGAGACGACGATCGCGGTGGTCACGGCGGCCTGCATCTCGGCCACAGCCTTCTTCACCGCCTCCGCGGCCCAGTCGGACTCGGCGATCTCCTTCGCGCGCTGTTTCAGCGCGCGCTTGTCGACCGCGTCCGTGACGACCTTCGGTACGGCGTTCAGCGCACTGAGCAGCGCGATCAACGCACCGGTCCGCTCGTCCGGCGCCAGGCCCTGGATCAGCACGCCGGTCAGCCGCGTACGGACCTCCTGCTCGTGCCGCGCGTCCCGCGCCGGCCAGCGGGTCACCGGGAACAGCCCGAGCACCTTGCCCTGGTCCGCCTGCAGGATGCCCCGCTCCGCCAGCCTCGCGAGCAACTGGTCGCGCAGGTGCTTGGAGAGCTTGCCGAGCTGGTCCTTCGGCTTCTTCCCCGGCTTGCCGACGACGTACGCCAGCCGCTCGTCCAGGATCGGGTCCCCGGTCGGAGCGCCGTCCAGCACCTCGAGGCGGCCCGGCTTGCCCTCGGTCGTGATGTCCAGCTTCCGCTGCATCGTCAGCTCGATCAGCACCGCACCGGCCAGCGCGTAGTCCAGCCCGGGCGACCCGGCGATCGGCTTCCCGGTCGCGTCGTCGTACAGGAGCAGCAGCAGGTCCTCGGCGATCAGCATGGCACCAACCTAGGCAGGACGGGTCGCGGGGCACATCCGCCGCGCGAGCTACTTCACAAGTCATCCCCATGGAGTCTCTAGTAAGGTAAGCCTTAGCTAACAGGCCGCCCAGCTGAAAGCAGACCTCCGCCATGACCAGAGCAGTGCCCGAGCCGACGTACCGGCGGTTCGCCCCCGGAATCGGCACCCTCGCCCTCCGGCCGTTCGACCTGACCGAGGACGTCACGACCCTGCACAGCTGGGTCACCCGGCCGTACGCGCGGTACTGGGGGTTGCTCGACGCCTCGGTCGCCGACGTACACGCCGAGTACCTGCGGATCGAGCGGAGCGCGCACCACCACGCCTTCCTCGGCGAGCACGACGGGCGGCCGGCGTTCCTGATGGAGCGCTACGAGCCGGCGTCCGACGCCGTCGGGCAGACGTTCGACGTGGCGCCGGGCGACGTCGGTATGCACGTGCTGGTCGGGCCGCCGGACACGCCCGTCCCTGGGTTCACGGCGGCGGTGTTCGAGATGATCATGGACTACCTGTTCAGCGATCCGCTGGTGGACCGGGTGGTTGTCGAGCCCGACGTCCGGAACCTGAAGATCCAGGCGCTCAACGAGCGGATGGGGTTCCGCAAGCACAGCGTCGTACAGCTGCCGGACAAGCAGGCCTGGTTGAGCTTCTGCACCCGTGACCAGTACGCCGACGCGCTCCGGATGAACGAGGCGGGCTGATGAATCCTGAGACCTGGGCCGTCGTCAACCAGGCGCTGGTGCGCAAGGCGCTGGCGGAGTTCACCCACGAGCGGATCCTCGAGCCGGTCGAGGTCGGCGACCGGTACGCCGTCGGCCGGTGGGGCTTCGCGGCGCGGCGGTATCCGCTGAACCACTGGGAGGTCTCCGACGTCGTGCGGGACGACGGCGGGCCGGTGGACGCGCTGGAGTTCGTCACCGAGTTCCACGAGCAGCTCGGGATCGGGCGCGAGATGCTGCCGGTGTACCTGGAGGAGATCAGCAGCACGCTGGCGTCGGCGGCGTACAAGCTGTCGAAGCCGGACCTGACCGCGGCGGAACTGGTCGACGCGGACTTCCAGACCGTCGAGGCCGCGATGACGGAGGGGCATCCGTGTTTCGTCGCGAACAACGGGCGGCTCGGGTTCGGGCTCACGGACTACCTCGCGTACGCGCCGGAGACGGGCGCGGGCGTGCGGCTGACGTGGATCGCGACGCGGCGGGACCGGACGACGATCTCGCACAGTTCGTCGTTGACGTACGACGAGTTGCTGCGGTCCGAGCTGGGCGACGAGGTGCTGGAGCGCTTCGCCGCCGAGATCGTTGCCGTGGGCGCCGATCCGGCGGAGTACGTGTACCTGCCGGTGCATCCGTGGCAGTGGGACAACAAGACCTCGATCACGTTCGCCGCCGACATCGCCCAGCGGCACATCATCCACGTCGGGTCGACCGACGACGTCTATCAGCCGCAGCAGTCGATCCGGACGTTCTTCAACCGGTCGGAGCCGTCGCGGTGCTACGTCAAGACCGCGCTCTCGGTGCTGAACATGGGCTTCATGCGCGGGCTGTCACCGTCGTACATGGCCGCGACGCCGGCGATCAACGACTGGGTGCACTCGGTCGTGGAGAACGACGTAGTACTGAAGCGGTACGGGTTCTCGGTACTGCGGGAGATCGCCGCGGCCGGGTACCACAACCGCTACTACGAGAACGCGACCGACAAGACGTCGCCGTACCGGAAGATGCTGTCGGCGCTGTGGCGGGAGAGCCCGGTGCCGTCGCTGGAGCCCGGTGAGCGACTGGCGACAATGGCGTCGCTGCTGCACGTCGACCGGCACGGCTCGTCGCTGGCCGTGGCGCTGGTGCGGGCGTCGGGGCTGGCGCCGGCGGACTGGCTGCGGGCGTACGTCGACGCTTACCTGATCCCGTTGGTGCACAGCTTCTACGCGTACGAGTTGGTGTACATGCCGCACGGGGAGAACCTGATCCTGGTGCTGCGGGACGCGATCCCGATCCGGGTGATCATGAAGGACATCGCGGAGGAGATCGCGGTGCTGAGCCCGTCGACGCCGGTACCGGCCGAGGCGGAGCGGGTGCGGGCCGACGTACCGGAGGACGAGAAGCTGCTGTCGATCTTCACCGACGTGTTCGACTGCATCTTCCGGTTCCTGTCGCCGCTGCTGGATCGGGAAGGGCTGTTGACGCCGGCGGAGTTCTGGGCGGTGGTGGCTTCGTCGGTCCGCGACTACCAGGCGGCGACGCCCGAGTTGGCGGAGGCGTTCGCTCGGTACGACCTTTTCGCTCCGGAGTTCGCCCTGTCGTGCCTGAACCGGCTGCAGCTCCGCAACAACCAGCAGATGGTCGACCTCACCGACGTCGCCGGCTCCCTCCAGTTCGCCGGCACCCTGGAGAATCCCCTTGCCTGTGGATAACCTCCGCGCCGGTACGCCGACATCGGTCACGCTGGCCTGGTGCCCACAGCAGAAGCCACCCGCCACTACGAGATAGCCAACGGCCGCCTCCTCATCACCGGCCCGCAACCACCCGCCCACCACGCGGCGGTGGTCGCCCTGATGGTGACGCTGAAACAGGCCTGCCCACCAGACCTCCTCGTCTCGGTCGGCTCCCTGAACTTCCGCCCGACCCTGACCACGTCCCTCCGCCCCGATCTCCTCGTCTGCCACCGCACCGCCGCCGACGCCCAGCTCCTGACCACACCCCCACTCCTCGCCGTCGAGGTCCTCTCCCCCACCACCCACACCACGGACATAGTCCTCAAACGCACCCTCTACGAAACCCACCACATCCCGTCGTACTGGCTCTTCGACCCCGACACCCAAGAACTCACAGTCCTGCACCTAACCCCCACCGGCTACACCTGCCAAGCCGTCATCCAGGCCGAAGAACCCTTCCACGCCACACACCCGTTTCCTCTATCCCTTTCACCGGCGGATCTCACTAAATGAGACGTATCCCGGGGCATCCAAGGGCATCCAGGGGCAGATCGACGAAACGGCACAGACCACCCGCCGAGCGCCGCCATGCTGGTTGTGTGATCGAGAAGGAGGCACCACGATGGTGTACGTGGAAACAGTTGAGCCGGGTCATTTCACGCTGGCTGATCTCGAAACGCTTCCCGACGACGGGAACCGCTACGAGGTGGTCGACGGGATGCTGCTCGTGACACCCGCGCCCTTGCCGATCCATCAGACCGCAGTGCTCGAGCTCGCGGTTGCACTGCGAGAACGCTGCCCGGAGGATCTGAAGGTCTTCGTCGCGCCGGTGGACTTCCGACCGACGCCGACACGCTCGGTGCAGCCGGACGTGCTCGTCTGTCACCGGAGGCACGTCGGGGAGCGGACGATCGAGAAGCCACTGGTGCTCGCAGTCGAGGTTCTGTCGCAGTCGACGAGCCTGGCGGACCGTGTTCTCAAGCGGCGCTTGTACGAGCAGGCCGGCGTTGCGTCGTACTGGATCTTCGACCCGGCCAAAGAAGAGCTCACCGTGCTCGAGCTCGACGGCGACACCTACGTCGAGCGGGCAGTTGTCATCGGCAAGGATTCCTTCGAGGCTGAGCTGCCGTTCCCGGTGCGGATCATTCCGGGCGATCTCGTCGTCTGACGAACCCGCTCGCAAGTCTGTGGGCTGGGGATGCCCGATCTGTTCAAGACCTTGGGTGGGGTGGACGCCTAGCGTCGTTCTTGGAGCGATGAGAGGAGTCGGGGATGAAGGTCGGGATCGGGTTGCCTGCGGCGGTTCCTGGGGTGGATGCGCGGCGGGTGGGGGATTGGGCGGCTGCGGCGGAAGTGGCTGGGTTCGATGCTGTCGGGGTGATCGATCGGTTGGTGTACGACAATCTGGAGCCCTTGATCGCGTTGGCGGCCGCGGCCGCGCGGACGTCTCGGGTGGAGCTCTTCACGACCGTGCTCGACATCGGCTGGCGGAACAACGCGGTGTTGCTGGCGAAGCAGCTCGCGTCGGTCGATCAGCTGTCCGGCGGCCGGCTGACCGCCGGTCTCGGTCTGGGTGGCTGGCCGGACGACTTCGCCGCCAGTGGAGCCGCGCGGCACGGATTCCGTGAGCTGTGGGAGACGTCGCTGGAGACCTGGCGGCTGGCGTGGGCGGGGAAGCTCGACGGCATGCCTCAGCTCCCCGACGGACGTCCCGGGCTGCTGTTCGGAGGGTTGGTACCGGCCGCCTACCGGCGCGCTGCCGTTCACGGGCAGGGATGGGTGGCTCCGCTGTTCGGTACGGCGGTGCTCGAGCAAGGTGCGAGCGCCGTACGGAAGGCCTGGCAGGAGGCCGGTCGCAGTGGAGAGCCGCGGATCGTCACCGGGCGGTACTTCGCGCTCGGCCCCGACGCCGACGCGATCGCCGACGAGTACATCCACCACTACTACGGCGATGCGTACTTCGAGCCCGCGCGGGCCGACACCCTGACGACCCCAGCAGCGCTCCACGACCACTTGGCCGGCGTACGTGCGGCCGGTGCGACCGACGTGATCCTCTACTCCGCGTCCGCCGACCACGACCAGATCGCCCTACTCGCCGAGGCGTTGAACAACTGACGGTCAGCCGTTCAGCAACCCGATGAGCTGCTGCTTGTCCGGCAGGCTTTCCGGGCGGGTGATTTCTCCGGTGCGGACGTAGTAGAACGCCGCGGTCACCTGGTGGAGCGGGATGTTCATGAGCTCGGACCAGGCGACCCGGTAGATGGCCAACTGGAGCGGATCGGCGGTTTCGCCGCGGGTGGTTTTCCAGTCGATGACGTCGTAGCCGCGGGAGCCGTCAGGGCGGACGACCTGGTAGACGGCGTCGATGCGGCCGCGGATCACGCGGCCGTCGATGGCCAGCGCGAACGGGGCCTCGATCTCGTACGGCGTGGTGTCGCCGAACGGGCCGTCGCGGAACGCGTCCATCAGGTCGGTGAGGTCGGTGTCGTCGACGATGTCCTCGTCCGCGGCACCGGGCAGATCGTCCGGGTCGAGCAGCAACTGCTGGCCGAAGTAGCTCTCCACCCAGGCGTGGAAGCGGGTCCCGAAACGCGCCGCCCGGTTCGGTTTGCGCGGCATCGGCCGCGCCAGCTCCGCGGCCAACCCGTCCGGGTCCTTGGCGAGCCGCATCACCTGCGTCGCGGACAGTGCCGCCGGCAGCGTCACGTCGTACGCCTTCCGGCTCCGGCTTTCCCTTGCCTCGGACAACAACCGTTCGATCTCGGAGTCCCAGCGCGCGACGGTCGCCTGCTCGTCGAGCAGCAGCGACTCCTCCGCATCGATCGACGGGCCCTCGCGCCGCGCCTGCTGCACCAGCGCGGCCGCTTCCAGGCGCCGCTCGAACGCCTCCCGGTCGTACGGCGCCGGCCAGGGCGCCTGCGTCTGCTCGGCAAGCTCCGGGTTCTCCGCGGTCAGCTCCGGCTGGTCCGCCCACGCGATCACCCGGTCGCCGGCGTGCTTCTTCAACGTCTCCAGGTACGACGACGGTCCGCGCGGCCGCTTCTGCGTCGGCCCCCACCAGTGCCCGGTCGCGACCAGCAGCTCCTTCGCGCGCGTGAAGGCGACGTACCCGAGCCGGCGCTCCTCCAGCGCGTTCATGTCCTTGCACTCGTCGGCGAACGCCTTCAACCCGGCGTTCGACAGGTCGTGGAAGTCCGGCAGCGTGTCGGCGTCACCGCGCAACGGCCACGGCAGCACCTTGGCGTTCGTCGTCCACTTGTCCCGGCCACGATCCGACGGGAACACCTTCGACACCAGCGTCGGCACGAACACGACCGGCCACTCGAGCCCCTTCGACCGGTGCGTGGTGAGCAGCTTCACCGAGTCCGCCTCACTCGGTACGGCGAGATCGAGACCGGCGGCGTACTCCTCCTCGGCGGCCAGGTACGCGAGCAGACCGTCCAGCGACCCGTCCGACTCGGTCGACACGAAGTTGCCCACTGCATCCAAGAACGCCGCGAGGTGATCGCGACGGCCGGCGTCGACGTGGTCCGGGGTCGCGGTCAGCTCGACGTCCAGGCCGATCGTGCTGATCACCCGCCGGACCAGGTCGAGCAACGGCTCGCCCGCATGTGCACGCAGCTCGCGAAGCTCGGTCGACAGCTCCTTGAAACGCACCAGAGCCTCCGGGGCGTACTCCGCCGGGCCCGGGTCGTCGACCGCCTCGGCGAGCGAGATGACCTCGGTCGAGTCCATCCCGGCGACGGCCGCGTCCAGCGCGGCGACCAGGTCGTCGGCGGCCGGGCGCTCCCCCGCATCGGCCAGCACGCGGGCGCGGTTGGCGAGCAGAGCGAGGTCGCGATGACCGATCCGGTACCGCGGACCGGTCAGGATGCGGAGCATCGCCGCGTTCGCGGTGAGGTCGTTCACGGCCTGCAGCGTCGCCACCACGTCGACGACCTCCGGCAGCGCGAGCAGCCCGCCGAGGCCGACCACCTCGACCGGGACCTTGCGGGCGATCAGCGCCTCGTGCACCGCGCTGAGGTCGACGTTCGTCCGCATCAGGATGCCGATGTCCTTCCAGCGGCGGTTCCGGGTGCGGTGCGCGGCGACGATCGCGTCGGCGACCCACTCGATCTCCTGCGACCGGGTCTCGAACAGCCCGACGGTGATCGCACCTTCCGGAGCGTTCTCCGGCGCTTCGAGCGGGATCACGCCCGGGTGCTGCTCGTAGAGCTCCGCCGCGTGCTGGTTCGCGGCGGCGAGGATCCGGCTGCCACAGCGCCGGTTGACACTCAGCACGTAGCGCCGAGCGGGAGAACCATCAGCCTGCGGGAAATGCTGAGGGAACTCGTCCAGGTTCGCGACCGACGCCCCACGCCACCCGTAGATCGCCTGACACGGGTCACCGACCGCAGTGACGGGGTGGCCCCGGCCGTGCTCCCGATCCGGCCCGGCGAACAGCGCCGTCAGCATCCGGCGCTGCGAGACCGAGGTGTCCTGGTACTCGTCGAGCAGCACGACCTTGTACCGCGCCCGCTCGACGGCGGCCACCTCCGGGCACTCCTCGGCCAGCCGCGCGCCGAGCGCCATCTGGTCGGCGAAGTCGACGACGCCGCGCTCCCCCTTGTACGCCTGGTACTCCTCGACGAGCTGCAGGATCTCCCCGCGCTTCAACGCGGTCTCCGCGAGTTTGCGCACCTCGACGGTCTGCTTGCGCGCCGCCGCGACCTCCCGCCGTACGGCGTCGTCGTGGTCGCGGATGTCGTCCGGCCGGAGCAGGTGGTCCGCGAGCTCGCCGTCGAGCGCGAGCAGGCTGTTGACGAGCGTCGGCACGTGATGCGACGCGAACCGGATCGGCCCGGCGGACCGCCGCACGACGCGACCGGCCAGCTGGTACCGGGTGGCGTCGGCGAGCACGCGCGAGTCCGGCTCGAGCCCGAGCCGCAGCCCGTGCTCCGCGATCAACGTGCCGGCGAAGGCGTGGTACGTCGAGACGACGGGCTCGCCCGACTCCTCGGGCTCCCAGTTCGGGATGTTGCTGCGCAGGTGCGCGGCGAGGATCGGGTGCTGGTCGGGCGGCAGGGTCGAGCCGAGGACGCCGGCCTTGGTCAGGTCCTCGCGGATCCGGACGTCGAGCTCGTTCGCGGCCTTCTTGGTGAAGGTCAGCCCGAGCACTTCCTCCGGTTTCACCTGCCCGGTGCAGATCAGCCACACGACCCGGGCCGCCATCGCCGTCGTCTTGCCGGAGCCGGCGCCGGCCACGATCACGCCGGGCTCCAGCGGCGCGGTGATCGCCGCGAGCTGCTGGTCGCTGAACGGGATCCCCAGCAGGTCGCACAGGTCGGCCGTGGTGCGCAGTTCCGCGGGCATCAGACGATCTCCCGGCCTTCGGGCTGGATGGGGCACAACGACCGCGCCTCGCAGCGGTTGCAGCCGTCGTTGCGCTGGGCGGTGAACTCTTCGGTGCGGATCATCGACTCGGCCTCGTCGACGGCCTCGTCGAGCCAGGTCCGGCCGTCCTCGTCGGTTTCCAGCGGGGCCTGCGGCTGCACCTTCGGGAAGCCGCCGTTGTCGTCGTGGCGCAGCTGCACCAGCTCGGCGCCGCCGGCCTCCGCGTCCTCGCCGAGTTTCTTCAGCTGCCGGGCGTTGATCGCGCGCTGGTAGATCGCCAGCTGCACATGCCGTTCCAGCGCGGGTTTCGTCGGGATCGAGCGGCCGGTCTTCAGGTCGACGACCCGGATCTTCCCCTCGGGATCCTTCTCGACCCGGTCCATCCGCCCCTTCACCCGGACCGCCGGCTTCTCCTCGTCGGGCAGCAGTACGTCGAACTCGACCTCGGTGCCGACCAGCGTCCGGTCCGGGCGGCCCTGGTGCCACGCGACGAACCGCCGCAGCGCCTGCTCGGCCTCACCGCGCTCGCGGTCCGAGATCCACGCGGACTCGAACTCGAGCTGCGTCCACACCTTGTCCAGCCAGCCGTTCAGCTCGTCGACCGACGGCGGCAGCGTCCCGGTCGCGACCGCGTCCGCCAGCGCGTGCAGCACCGACCCGAACCCGAGCGCCGACGTACTCTGCGTCTCGCCGCCCGCCCGCCGGGTCAGGAACCAGCGCAACGGACAGTCCACGATCGTCGTCAGCGCACTCCCCGACAACGGCACCGGCTGGTCGGGATCGGCGACCGGCCGCACGGACTCCGTCCGCTCCCGCACGCCCCACCAGCGCGACGGGTCCGCGGTCGGCACCAGCGGCTGCTCCCGCTCGTCGATCGCGTCCGCCAGCTTGGCCAGCCGATCAGCCGCCACCCGCTTCAAGGCAGGCGACGACGCCGGATCCGCCAGCACGCAGCGCAGATCCGCGACCAGACCGGGCAACGACAGCGGGCGCCGCGGCCGTCCCGCCACGAGTTTCAAAGGAATGTCCAGCTCGGCAAGAAAACGTGATGGTTGATCGCCGTCGGCCTCGGGCGCCTGGACGGCGGTCACGATCAATCGCTCGCGGGCGCGCGTGATCGCGACGTAGAACAACCGTCTCTCCTCGGCCAGCAACGCGCCCGCCGACAACGGATCGATCAGGCCGTCGGTCCCCAACCGGTCCGGCTCGAGCAACGAACCCCGCCGCCGGAGGTCCGGCCACTGGCCTTCCTGGACCGACGCGACCACGACCAGCCGCCACTGCAGGCCCTTCGACCGGTGCGCCGTCATGAGCTGTACGCCGGCCTCGCGATAGGTCCCGTCGAACCGGTTGTCGGCGGCGATGTCGAGCGACTCCAACTCCGACAGGAACGCCGAAACGCCCTTGAACCCGACCTGTTCCTCCGCGCGGCCGGCCGCGTCGAACAGCGCGCACAACGAATCCAGGTCCCGGTTCGCGGTCCGCGCGGTCTCGCCGCCCGCCGACGCCTGGCCGCGCAACCGCCGCAACCACGGCGAGTCCGACCACAGCGACCACATCACCTCGTCCGGCGCCGCGCCCGCGGTCACGATGTTCCGTGCCTTGAGCAACCGCTCGCCGAGCGCCGCGAACCGCGCCTCGGCCGGCGACGCCTCCTCGTCCAGCAGCAACGGATTCAGCAACGCGTCCCGCAACAGCTCGTCCGACGACCGCGGCAACCGCTGGCCACCCGCCGCGTCCCGGTCCCGCCGTCGCAGTACCCGTGCCAGCCGTCGCAACTGCCCTGCGTCCATCGCGCCCAACGGCGACAGCGCCAGCGCCCGCACGACGTCGACGGTCAGCGTCTCCGGATCGGCCACCGCGCGCAACGCCAGCAGCATCGGCCGTACGGCGGGCTCACGCGACAGCGGCAGCTCGTCACCGGCGACATCGACTGGGATGCCGGCCGCCGACAACGCCCGGCGCAGCGGCGGGATCGACCGGCTCCCGGAGCGCACCAGGACGGCCATCTCGCTCCACCCGATGCCGTCCTGGACGTGCGCCCGGCGGAGCAGGTCCGCGATGTGCTCGAGCTCGGCGCCGCTCGTCGAGTACAGGTTCGCCTCGACCTTGCCCGGGCCGTAGACACACGACGAGGCATCCGGGTTCCGGAAGCGGTCGAAGGTGTCCCGGTCCAGCGATCCGGGGACGCCGAGCCGGTTCACGACGTTGCGCGACACCCGTTGCAGCGTGGTCCCGAAGCGTCGCGTCGTACCCAACGCGATCTGCGCGGCCTCGGCGCCGTCGCGGGTCCGGAACTCGTCGGTGAACCGCAGCAGGCCGCGCACGTCCGCCCCGCGGAACGTGTAGATCGACTGGTCCGGATCGCCGACGACGACCAGGTCGCGGCCGTCGCCCGCGATCGCCTGCAGCAGCTTGGTCTGGCCGGGATCGGTGTCCTGGTACTCGTCCACGAACACCGCTTTGAACTCGCTGCGCAGCTTCGCCCGCACCTGCGGCTGCTGCGCCAGGATCACCGCACGGTGGATCAGCTCGGAGTAGTCCAGCACCTGCTCCGCGTCGAGGATCTGCAGGTACTCCTCGAAGAAGTCGCCGACCGCGACCCACTCCGCCCGCTCCGCCGACCGGCCGATCGCCGACAGGTCCTCCGGGTCGAGCCCCAGCTGCCGCGCCTTGCCGATCACGGCCTGCACCTCGTCGGTGAACCCGCGCGTCTTCAACGCCGGATGCAGGCTGCCCGGCCAGTGCACCGCGCCGACCTCACGACTGCCCGACAGCGCCTCGCTCAACCGCAGCGCCTGCTCCGGACCCGATGGAAGTCGCAGCGGTACGTCGAACGCGTCGGCCGGCGTGAACCGGCGCAGCAACGCGTAGCAGAAGGAATGGAAGGTCATCGACGGCATCACCCGCGTGGTCCGCCCGAGCCGTCCGGTGATGCGGTCCCGCAGCTCGGTCGCCGCCTTGCGGCCGAACGTCAGCACGAGCACCTCGTCCGGACTCAGCCCGCGGTTGCGGACCCGATCGACGACGGCCTCCACCAAGGTCGTCGTCTTCCCGGTGCCGGGCCCCGCGAGCACCAGCAACGGTCCACCGGGATGCTCCACCACGGCCTGCTGATCGGCATCGAGGACAGGCGCGGCCGTGCTCCGTCGCTCCTCCCGGACCAACCGGTACCGGGACCCCTGTCTGCTGACCACCGACACATCTCAACAGACCCCACCGACAAAACGTGCGACGCACCCCGGGAACCCTGTAAATCGTCGGAAACCGGACAGCTTCGTCAGTCCCGCGGATCCCAGCGGACCTCGCGCAGGCTGACCCGGCCGTCGGTGACGCGTACCCCGTCCGACCGCAGTCGGTGCAGCTGCTCGTCACCGACCTCGTCGGCCGGTACGCCGGATGCGCGGATCACCCGCCACCACGGCACACTCGCGCCGTACTCGCGCATGATCGCGCCGACCTGCCGCGGTCCGCCCTGGCCGACGTACTCCGCGATGTCGCCGTACGTCGCGACGCTGCCCTCCGGGATCGACTCCACGGCCCGCAGCACCGCCTCGACGTACTCCTCCCTGTCCACAGTGATGATCCAGCCCAATCTAGGCGAGCGGCGCGAGTGCCTTCGCGAGCGGCTCGAGGACGGACGGCGGTGCGTCCAGCGGCAGGTTCATCACGACCAGGTCGACACCCGCCTCGCCGTACGCCGCCGCTTCCGCGACCGCCTTGTCGAGCGGGCTGTCCGGATCGATCCGCACGTTGACCGAGCAGGTGATCTCGCCGACGTCGCGGCCGACCTCCTCGCAGCGCTGAACCAGGACGTCCTTGAGCGGCTTCCACTCCTGCGGGCTCGGGACGATCACGTTCCACTGCTGCGCCCACTTGGCGACCGCGCGCAGCGTCCGGTTCGGGCCCTTGCCGCCGATGGTGATCGGCGGGTGCGGCGTCTGCACGGCCTTCGGGTTGCAGTACGCGTCCGTGAGCTTGACGTACTTGCCGTCGAAGTTCGCGACCTCTTCGGTGAGCAGCGCGATGATCGCCTGGGTGCCCTCGTCGAAGCGGTCGAAGCGCTCCTTCAGCGGGTACAGGTCGATGCCGTACGCGGCGGTCTCCATCTCGTTCCACCCGGCGCCGATGCCGAGCTCGAGCCGGCCGCCGGAGATGATGTCGGTGGTCGCCGCCATGTTCGCCAGCACCGCGGGGTGCCGGTAGATCATCCCGGTGACCTGGCAGCCGAGCCGGATCCGGGACGTCGCCTGCGCGAGCGCGGCGAGCGTGGTCCAGGCCTCCAGGTTCGGGCCCTGCATGTCACCGCTCAGCGGGTAGAAGTGGTCCCAGTGCCAGGCGGACTCGAAGATCTCGAACTGGTCCGCCGCGACCCACACGTCCCGCATCTGCTGCCAGGTGGTGTGTTCCGGCCTGGTCTTGATCGCGAACCGCATCCCGCGCCTCCCTAAGGCAACCGTCCAGGGGTAAACGTTTCCGGGACGCGACACTACCCCGCGCCGCGATCGGGCGGCGCCGGAGTTTCGCTCAGTCGAGGCCGAGCCGGGCCCGTACTTCGGGACGCCGCAGCGGCGGCACCGTCTGCGGCGGCGTGCGGCGCGCGGGCATCTCCTCCAGGAGTTGCTCGGTGATCCGCGCGACCTCGGTGGCCGCGCGCTCGATCGGGCCGCGGGTGGTCGCGCTCAGCGAGCCGACCCCCGTCACCTTGCGGACGTACTGCAGCGCGGCCGCGTAGATCTCCTCGGAGGTCGCGGACGGCTCGAGGCCCCGGAGCACGGTGATGTTTCTGCACATGCCTGAAGACAGTACGCGGCGCGACCGACAGTCTCCAGAGTCCTACGAGGTATTGACAACCCTAATGGCATTAGGTTTTCCTCAAGGCATGAGCACTGCCGCCGTACCGGACCGCCGGACCCGCCGTCGCCAGGAGACGATCGCGGAGATCCTCGATGTCGCCATCGAGCTGATGGAGGCCGAGGGCGTCCCGGCGCTGAGCCTGTCCGCGGTGGCCCGGCGGCTCGGCATGCGGCCGCCGTCGCTGTACCAGTACTTCCCGTCGAAGATGGCGATCTACGACGCGTTGTTCCAGCGCGGCGCGGAGCTGTTCCTGGCCGCGCAGCGGGACGCGATCGCCGCCGCGACGACCGACGACGTCATCGAGCTGCAGCTGATCGGCACCACGGCGTTCGCGCGCTGGTGCATGCGGAACCCGGTGTACTCACAGCTGTTGTTCTGGCGGACGATCCCCGGCTTCGAGCCCAGCCCGGAGGCGTTCGCACCGGCGCAGGAGGCGTTGGCCGACCTGCGCAAGCATCTCCAGGCAGCCGTGGACGCCGGCCGGCTGCACCCGGACGCGGCGAGCGACGAGGGGGTCGCCGTGTTCACGTCCGTCACGTCCGGAGTGCTCTCGCAACAGATGGCGAACGAGCCGGACGTGCCCTTCGAGGAGGGGCGGTTCAGCCGGCTGCTGCCCGTCGTACTCGAGATGTACTACCAGCACTACGCACCGACCAGGGGGAAGAGATGACCGCAGTACTCGCAGAGCAGATCGGACGAGCCGACCGGCCGCGGTGCCGGATCCACCGGGACGCCGAGCTGAAGGCGTGGCACGAGTTGCTCGCGTCGATCGAGGGGGACGAGTGGCAGCGCCGTACCGTCTGTGACGCCTGGGACGTCGCGGACATCGCCGGCCACCTGATCGGGCAGGCCGAGGACGTGATCAAGCCGACCTCGTTCCCGCGCCGCTGGCTGAAGAACAAGCGGGCGTATCCGGGGGTGCCGCGGTTCGACGCGCACATGATGGTGCAGGCCGACGAACACCGCGGTACGCCGCCCACCGAGTTGCGCGCGCTGTTCGACCGGGTGTGGGCGAAGGCCACGGAGAAGATCTCGCGCAACCCGGAGGTGTTCCGGAAGATCACCATGCAGGTGGACCCGGCGCCGCGGATGGCGCTCGGGTACGTGCAGGACATCCTGCTCGCGCGCGATCTCTGGATGCACCGCAACGACATCTGCCAGGCGCTCGGCCGGCCCTTCGATCCGGGGCCGTACGCCGCGGAGCTGATCGCGCAGGTGGTGTACGACCTGCAGGCGAGCGGGCCGTTCTGGGGAGACCGGCCGGCCGTCGTACTGGAACTCACCGGGCCGGGAGGTGGGACCTATCTGCTGGGGAGGGGTGAGCCGGTAGGTCACGCCGCGGTGGACGCGGTCGCGTACATGCGCACGCTGTCCGGGCGCGACGACGCCCCGGCGGTGACGGGTGATCCCGTCGCCACCGAGGCGGTCGCGTCCTGCCGGATGGATTTCTGAACGAGTTCCAGTACGACGGTTAGTACGACGGCTGGCTCGGGTCGATCTGGTCGACCCAGGCGACGACACCTCCGCCGACGTGCACCGCGTCGGAGAAGCCCGCGCCCTTGGCGATCGCGAGCACCTCGGCGGAGCGGACGCCGGACTTGCAGTGGAAGACCAGCTGCTTGTCCTGCGGCAGCTTCTCCAGCGCCACACCGGTCTGGAAGTCCGCCTTCGGGATCAGCACCGAGCCCGGGATCTTGTTGATCTCGTACTCGTTCGGCTCCCGGACGTCGATCAGCACGAAGTCCTTCTCGCCGTTGTCCTTCAGCTTGATCCACTCGCTGAGCTGCTTCACCGAGATGGTCGAGCCGACGGCCGCGTCGGCCGCCTCTTCGGTCAGGGCGCCGCAGAAGCTCTCGTAGTCGATGAGCTCGGTGACGGTCGGGTTCTCGCCGCAGATCGCGCAGTTCGGGTCCTTGCGGACCTTGAGCGTGCGCCAGTTGAGGTCGAGCGCCTCGTAGATGTTCAGCCGGCCGAGCGACGGGTCGCCGATGCCGGTGAGCAGCTTGATCGCCTCGGTGACCTGCGCGGCGCCGACCGACGCGCAGAGCACGCCGAGCACACCGCCCTCGGCGCAGGACGGGACCATGCCGGGCGGCGGGGGCTCCGGGTACAGGCAGCGGTAGCACGGGCCGTGCTCGGCCCAGAACACGCTGACCTGGCCGTCGAAGCGGAAGATCGAGCCCCAGACGTAGGGCTTGCCGAGCAGCACCGCGGCGTCGTTCACCAGGTAGCGGGTGGCGAAGTTGTCGGTGCCGTCGACGATCAGGTCGTACGGTTCGAAGATCTCGAACACGTTGTCGTTGTCCAGCCGGGTCTCGTGCAGGACGACGTTCGTGTACGGGTTGACCTCGAGGATGGACTCCTTGGCGGACTGCGCCTTGGACTTGCCCACGTCGGACTGGCCGTGGATGACCTGGCGCTGCAGGTTGGACTCGTCGACGGTGTCGAACTCGACGATGCCGAGCGTGCCGACACCGGCGGCGGCCAGGTAGAGCAGGGCGGGGCTGCCGAGGCCGCCGGCGCCGATCACCAGCACCTTGGCGTTCTTCAGCCGCTTCTGCCCGGCCATCCCGACCTCGGGGATGATCAGGTGCCGCGAGTACCGCCGCACCTCGTCAATCGTCAGCTCGTCGGCCGGTTCGACCAGCGGTGGCAGTGACACGTGTCGGCTCCTCAGGAAGACGTCGAACGGGATCTGATGGTTTTCAACCATCCGTCCCTCCTCCATGTTCCCGCACTATCCCAAGCACCCCGGACAGAGTCCACATCCCGGTACCCGCGTCTCAGTCATTGTCGGTGATCGTCCCGGTCAGGGTCGTCGGGACGTCCAGGACGGCGCCGTCCTGGACGTCGATCACGGCGCTGAAGGACTCCGCCGGCTCCTTCACCTTGTCGTCGAGGATCCGGACCCGGAGCTCGCCGGTGGTCCTGCCGGGGGTCACCGACCCTTCGATCATCCGCTCCGCCGGACCGGTGCCGTCGTCGTCGAGGCCCGCGTAGTCCTTGCGGACGACCGCCGTCCCGTCCTTGAGCACGCCCGAGAAGTTCACAGGCTTGTCGCTCGGTGCCGACAGCTTGACCGGGAAGCTCACGACGCCGGCCTTCTCGGTCGTCCGCAGGTTCCCGAGCGTGAGCTTCGGCGTGGGGTCGTCGTCGATCACGAGGCCGCGGCCGAACGACTTGTCCAGCAGACCGCCGTGCGGCACGGACAGCACCAGGTCGAACGGCACGTCGTAGCTGTCCCGGGTGTTCCCCTCGATCGTCACAGGGACCTTGTGCCGCATCTGTCCCGGTTCGAACACCAGCCGCCGCGCCACGCCCTCCGACGCACGCAGCTCCCCGTTCGTCTCGACGTACACGCTGACCGGTCGGATGCTCGGCCGCGACAGGGTGACCCAGAAGTCCATCGAACGCGTCCCACGGTCCCCCTCCTTCACAGTGACGCTGGACGCGGACAGCTTCGGCAGCAACACGGCAGGTGCCGAGAACCCGAGGCCGGGCGACGAGAACGCCAGATCGCTCACGTACGCCGATCCGCCGGCGACGCGGTCCGTGCGCAGCTCCACTGCCCGCACGTCGCGCAGGTCCACGCCCTTCAGCGACGACACCGGGATGCGTACCGTCCGCAGCAGGTTCTTCGGCAGGCCGCTGTCGTCGCTCCCCGGCATCCGCACCAGCGCGTCGCTGACAGCAGACACCGGTACGGCGGCCGCGCGGCCGTGCCCGTCGACGACACGGACACTCAGGTCGGTCCGCGGCGCACCGGCCGGGTCCGGCGCGGCGCGGAACGTCAGCGCCGCGAACCGCCGTACGTCACGCTTCCCGGCAGGTACGGCGACCCGGACCACGCCGTTCGTACCTGTCCAGCGCAGCTTCGTCACCGCGGTCGTCGGCGTCCTCGGGGCGAACCACGCCATCCCCCAGTGCGGCGCATTGCCCCAGGCGTCGGTCGTCATACAGGTCGGCAGGGCGGCGCGGACCGCAGTACTGGTCACACCGGCGCACACGGTCGCCGACACCTTCCCGCTGACCGCTCCGGCCTGCAGGGCCGAGTCGAAGTGGTGCAGGTCACGCCTTAGTGGTGCCTGCGACACCACCCGTACGACGGCCTTGCCGGCAGACGCCGCCCGCGCGTCCGAGCCGTCGAACTGCGGCAGGAACTGTGTCTCGTGTCCCATCTGCAGCCGAAAGAAGCCCGCGACGTACGCCGTACCGACGGCCTGCTGCTGCTTGGCTGTCAACCGGCCCGGGTACTTCGCTCCGCAGGGCGACGCCTTCTCGTCGCCGAACCAGTCGTCGCCTGAAGGCGCGGCCGACTGTCCGGGGGTCCACTCGGTGTTGAAGAAGTTGTGGTTGGCACCCAGCACCGTGACGGTGGACCGCGGCGCGGCGTCGCCACCGACGGAGTACCTGGTGTCGTCGTAGAACATCTGGCCCTGCAGGTCGGAGACGTCGCCGTCGCAGTACGGCAGCAGGACGCTCATCGCTACACCCGGCACCGTGGCCCGGGCGAAGTCCGTGGGAGCCAGCGGCAGTACGGCGCGGATGCCGTACTGGCCGCCGCGGTCCGCGTTCAGCACAGCGGCTCGGGCGACGCCTTCGCCGCCTCGTGAGTGACCCATCAGGCCGACGTTGCGCAGGTCGAGCTTGCCGACAAAGCGGCTGCCGAAAGGGCCGCCGCCGATGGTCGACCACTTCCGCCAGAGGGCCAGGTGGTCCAGAACGAGTTCGGCCCGCGCTTGTGCGCCGGCGTCGTACGCCTCGCTGTCCCAGCCGTTGATCGCGTTGGCGCTGATCGACACGACCTGGTAGCCGTTGCTGGCCAGAGCGGTCGCAGGTGCGTCGTAGCCGCGGTAGCTGGGGACAGGCTTCATTCCGCGCGGACAGGGCCACGGCTTGTCGACGTCGGAGGGGTTGGTGGGGTCGCCGTAACAGACCTCGTGCCTGCCGTGCAGGAACACGACCAGGGGCCGTGGACCGACTGCACCGCGCGGTGAGTACACCTTGCCGCGCAGCTCCGAGCGGTGCGCGAGACCGGGCAGGTAGACCGCCTCGTCGCCCAGGTTGTACTCGGCCGTGTCGACCTTGTACTTCCCCAGTGCGCCAGGATCCGACGGCAGCAACGGACCGCGCCGCGCCTTCAGCCAGTAGGCATCGATAGGCGCTCCGGCCGCGTCACGACCCCGGTGGGCGTTCTGCTTGCCCAGGTCGCCTGACCACACCAGCCGTACGTCGCGCGCCTTGGCGACCGCTGGATCGGTGCTGACGAGGGTGAGGGTCTTCCGGTCCGGGGACTGTGTCGCGACACCCACCGGTCTGCCGTCGACCTCCAGCAGGGGCAGCGAGGCACGCAGCGGTGCCGGCGAGTTCAGGCGCAGCGCGAGTCGATAACCACCGGCGACGGCGCGCACGTCCCATTGGTTGCCTGCAGCAACCGATGGCGGTGGGGCGGCCGCGGCGGGGAGGGTTCCCACCCCGAGCAGCACAGCGACGGACAACGACAGATTTCGGGCGGTTCTGCCAATCACGCGGACAAGTTGACCTGACGTGCCGCTCAGCCGTGTCTCAACCGCGGCTCGGATTCGACTCGATCAGGCGATCAACTGACGGAACGCACGCGCCACCTCTTCCGGGTGCTCCATCTGCGCGACGTGGCCGGACTGCGGCAGGTAGAGCAGGTGTGCGTTCGGGAACGTGCGCTGGGCCTTCGTACGGATCCGTGCGTCCACCAAACGGTCCCTGCCGCCGTAGACCAGCAGCACCGGGCACTGCACCCGGGCAGCGTCCGCCCAGAGGGATCTGCGCGGTCTGGCCAGTGACGAGCGCAGGATGCTGCGAGCACCCTCGACGGTCGCCTGCCGTCCCCACGGGTCGGTGTCGCGCCGATGGAGCTCCGCCTCGTACGCCGCCCGCACCTCGGGTGTCAGCGACCGCGGGTCCCCGAACACCAGCGCCAGCGAGGCCTCGAAGCGCTGCGCGAACGGCAACCGCGCCGTCCGCTCCAGGACGACCGGACCGAGCCGCGGCGTCGCCAGCGCGGTGAACCAGAGGGCACTCGCCGACACCCGCGGATGCGGCAGTGCGGGCGAGATGAGGGTCAGCGACGCCACCAGGTCGGGACGCTGCGCGGCCAGCGCCACCGACGCGGCCCCGCCCATCGAGTTCCCGAAGACGTGGACCGGCTCGTCGTACTCCCGTTCCAGCAGCCGGATCAGCACTGCGGCCTGTTCGGGGATGCCGGTCACCCCGGAGAGCGGCGTACGGCCGAAACCCGGCAGGTCCGGCGCGATGCCGCGGATGCGGTCGTTGAGCAGCAGGCCGAGGGCGGTCCAGTTCAGCGAGGACCCGCCGAGGCCGTGGACGAACAGCGCCGGCGGCAGCTCCGGCGCGGCGTCGGGAACGTCCCTGACCAGCAGGTCCACGCCTGCGACCGGCACCCGCCGCTCCGGCCACTGCCGCAGCTCGGCGGGTGCGTCGTCCCCGGTTACTGGCCCGTAACTATCCACGGCACCCATGTTAGGACGGGTGCGAGGTGGAGACTGGGACGTATGGCGGGAGCGCAGCAGCAGCTGACGACCGAGGTGGACGGGCAGACGATGAAGCTCACCAACCTCCACAAGGTGCTGTATCCACAAACCGGCTTCACCAAGGCCGAGGTGATCGACTACTACCACCAGGTGGCCGCCTTGCTGCTGCCACACCTGTCCGACCGGCCGCTCACCCGCAAGCGCTGGCCGGACGGCACGGAGGCGCAGTACTTCTTCGAGAAGAACGCACCCCGCGGTACGCCGTCCTGGGTGCGCACCGTGACGCTGCCCACACCCGGCAGCTCGACCGGTCGCGACGAGGCCGACTTCGTGGTCGCGGACGACGTACAGACCATCGTCTGGCTGGCCAACCTGGCCGCGCTGGAACTGCACGTGCCGCAGTGGCGGATCGGTCAGTCGAACCACGGCAAGGACCCGAAGGCCGACCTCATCGTCTTCGACCTGGACCCGGGGCCGGGGGCCACCATCGTCGACTGCTGCGACGTGGCGCTGGCGCTGCGGGAGCTACTCGGCCACTTCGGGCTGGAGGGCTGGCCGAAGACCTCCGGGAACAAGGGCATGCACCTGTACGTGCCGATCGAGCCTGCCTCGTCGAAGCAGACCAGTGCCTTCGCGAAGCAGCTGGCCGAGCAGCTGGCCGAGGCGCTGCCGGAGAACGTGACCGCCAACATGACCAAGGCCCTGCGTCCCGGCAAGGTCTTCATCGACTGGAGCCAGAACAACAGCGCCAAGACCACTCTCGCGCCGTACTCGCTGCGCGGCTCCGACGAGCCGCGGGTGTCGACACCGATCGACTGGGATGAGGTGGCCTCGGCCGGGGCACCGGAGGACCTCCGGTTCCTCCCGCACGACGTACTCGCCCGGATCGAGGAGTACGGCGACGTCCTGGAGGGGCTGTACGACGATCCACAGCCGCTACCGTCGTAGCAGTCGCAAGCCGAGTCGTAGCTGTCGCAGTCCGAGAGGAGAGCGAGTCGCATGACCAGTGAGACCGACTACGAGGGCCCGGGCGACGAGGGCCTGCCCGACGACGCCCCGGAGGCCGACGCCCTCGAGCAGCGCCGTACGTCGACCGTGGTGGACGGCCGGCCCGAGGACTCCGGCCGCCCCGACGAGGCGGACCCGGCGGACGTCGCGGAGCAGCGCCGCGAGGTCCCCGACACCGACGAGGACGACTATCGGTGACGTGACGGTTACCACGATGGAAGCGCTCGGGTCTACCACGATGCAGAGCCTGTCGGCGGGGAAGCTACTGGCCGGGAGGACTGCTGGGTAGGATTCGGGGAACGACCTGGCGGACGAAGACCGTCGCCGAGTGCACCACCGAAGGAGCCCGACGTGTCGACGACACCGGAGACCGCACCCAAGCGCGGCAGCCGCCTGCCCCGGCTGGCGCGTCGCGCGCAACTGCTCGAGGCGGCCCAGGAAGTCTTTGTCGCGAACGGGTACCACGCCGCCGCGATGGACGACATCGCGGACCGCGCCGGCGTGTCCAAGCCGGTCCTGTACCAGCACTTCCCCGGGAAGCTGGAGCTGTACCTGGCGCTGCTGGACACCTCCTGTGACGCGATCGTCGCGTCCGTGCAGGACGCGCTGAAGTCGACCGACGACAACAAGCTCCGGGTCGCGGCGACCATGCACGCGTTCTACGACTACGTGGCGAACGCCCAGGGCGCGTTCCGGCTGGTGTTCGAGTCGGACCTGACCAACGAGCCGGCCGTCCGGGAGCGCGTCGACCGGGTCACGCACGCCTGCGCCGAGGCCGTCTCCGAGGTGATCAGCGCCGATGCCGGACTGAGCCGCGAGCAGTCCATGGTGCTGGCGGTCAGCCTGGTCGGGATGGCCCAGGTCAGCGCCCGCTACTGGCTGGGCGCCGGCGACCCGTCGATCCCCCAGGAGCACGCCGCCGACCTGGTCGCCTCGCTGGCCTGGCGGGGCATCCGGGGCTTCCCCCGCACCGAGGGCTGACCCTGTCCCGGGTTCTGCTCTCGGCGGACGGGTGAGAGCTGGGCAGTGCCACCGGATAGGCTCGAACCGTCACCGGCGAGAGCCGCCGGTCGGAGCGTGCCCGGAGGGTTTCGTGGAGGTCAAGATCGGCGTGCAGCACGCCAATCGTGAGTTGGTTCTGGAGAGCGACCAGACGCCGGATGAGGTCCAGCAGCAGGTCGCGGAGGCGCTCACCGGCAAAACCGGTCTGCTCCAGCTGACCGACGACAAGGGGCGCCGGGTGCTGATCCCGGCCGACCGGCTCGCGTATGTCGAGATCGGCGAGGTGTCGACCCGCAAGGTCGGGTTCGGCGCGATCTGACCGCGAGCCTCCTGAGGCGGGATTGCAATCCAGTGACGCCTGATCGCAACCACGTTTGCGTGCGTTGGCGGCCGGTAACCGTGGTGGTGGGCGAGACAATCGTCACGCCGCGTGGACGCGGTCGTCACAGGGAGGAACCAGCGTCATGGAAATCATCGGTGTGATCGTGGCCGGCATCATCATCGGCCTGCTGGGTAAGTGGGTCGCCCCGGGCGACCGGGACAACATTCCCCTCTGGCTCACGGTCTTGTGCGGAATCGGCGGCGTGCTCATCGGCTACTACGTCGCCGCGGCGCTGGGCGTCGAAGCCACCAGCGGGATCGACTGGATCCGCTGGATCGTCAGCATCCTCGTCGCCGCGGTCCTCGTCGTCGTCGCGGCCATGGTGACCGGACGGCGCAAGATCAAGACCTGAGACATCAGCTGCAGCTGTGCACGGCCGTCACCCTTCAAGGTGACGGCCGTGACTGTTTCAGCCGGTCGCGCCGACTTCGGTCAGGGCTGGAGGCCGAGGGCGGTCATCCGGGCGGTGTGGGCCTCCGTGAGACGGGTGAACATCCGGCCGATGGCGGCCAGGTCCAGGCCGGGGCGGTCGACGCTGCCGGCCAGCAGCGCGGCCAGCGAGTCGCGGTCCGCCGCGATCCGCTGCGCCTGGCTGAGCGCCTCACCGACCAGGCGGCGGCCCCACAGCGCCAGCCGGCCGCCGAGCTTCGGGTCCTCGTCGATCGCGGCCCGCACCCGGTCGACCACGAACTCGGCCTGCCCGGAGTCCGCGAACACCTCCAGCACCAGCGCCCGGGTCTCCGCGTCCACGAACGACGCGATCTCCCGGTAGAAGTCGTTGGCCAGCCCGTCACCGACGTACGCCTTGACCAGGCCCTCCAGCCAGTCCGACGGCGCCGTGTGGTCGTGGAACGCGTCCAGCGGCGTCACGAACGGCCGCATCGCGTCCATCGGGTCCACCCCGAGCTGCACGAGCCGGTCCCGGAGCCGCTGGAAATGCCCGAACTCGGTCGTCGCCAGCGCCGCCAGCTCCGCCTTGTCGTCCAGGGTCGGCGCCAGCTTGGCGTCCTCCGCCATCCGCTCGAACGCGGTCAGCTCGCCGTACGCGAGCACTCCCAGCAGATCCACCGCCGCGGCCCGGTAGGCGGGATCATCAAAGGCCGTCTGCTCCATGCCCGGCACCCTATCGGGCCGCCCCCGCGAGTGGCGCATGCCACACGAAGCGGCGTTGACAGCTGCTGCGGTTACACTGGTGGGCGATTCGCCGGTGACGCGCCCACATGGGCAAGCTGGTGCGAGGTGCTTGCACAGTGTCCCCGCGCCTCACGATCGGGGCCATCCGGCCCCAGGCGCCCGGCCACTGAGCACACTGTCCGCACAAGCATGTGAGAGGCGATCAGCCTGACCACCTTCCGAGAGCTCGGGGTGCTGCCCGAGATCTGTGACGCACTCGACCGCGTCAACATCAAAGAGCCGTTCCCGATCCAGGAAATGACGCTCCCCGTCGCGCTGATGGGCACCGATCTGATCGGGCAGGCCCGCACCGGCACCGGCAAGACGCTCGGCTTCGGCATCCCGCTGCTGCAGCGCACCATCTCCCCCGGCGAGGCCGACTACGAGGAGCTCGCCGCCCCGGGCAAGCCGCAGGCGCTGGTCGTCACGCCGACCCGGGAGCTGACCATCCAGGTCGCGAAGGACCTGGTGACCGCGTCCACCGTGCGCACCGTGCGGGTCCTGACGATCTACGGCGGTGTCGCGTACGAGCCGCAGCTGGACGCCCTGAAGAGCGGCGTCGACGTGGTCGTCGGTACGCCGGGACGCCTGCTGGACCTGGCCAACCGCGGCGTCCTCGACCTGAGCCACATCAAGGTCCTCGTCCTGGACGAGGCCGACGAGATGCTCGACCTGGGCTTCCTGCCGGACGTCGAGCGGATCCTGCGCAAGACCCCCGAGCTGCGCCAGACCATGTTGTTCTCGGCAACCATGCCGTCGGCCGTGATCGCGCTGGCCCGCACCCACATGCGGCACCCGCTGAACATCCGCGCGGAGTCGCACGAGGACACCCAGATGGTGCCGACCACGGCACAGTTCGTCTACCGGGCGCACGAGCTGGACAAGCCCGAGGTGGTGGCGCGGATCCTGCAGGCCGAGGACCGCGGCCGGGTGATGATCTTCTGCCGGACCAAGCGCGAGGCGTCCCGGCTGACCGACGACCTGCAGGAGCGCGGGTTCCAGGCGGCCGCGATCCACGGCGACCTGAACCAGCAGGCCCGCGAGCGCGCGCTGACACGGTTCCGCGGCGACAAGATCGACGTACTGGTCTGCACCGACGTCGCGGCCCGGGGCATCGACGTCGAGGGCGTGACGCACGTCATCAACAACACCTGCCCCGAGGACGAGAAGACCTACATCCACCGGATCGGGCGGACCGGGCGCGCCGGGGCCAGCGGCATCGCCGTCACCTTCGTCGACTGGCCGGACGTGACCCGGTGGAAGGTGATCAACAAGGCGCTCGACCTGCCGTACGACGAGCCGCAGGAGATCTACTCGACGTCGCCAGAGCTGTACCACGACCTCGGCATCCCGTCGGAGGCGAAGGGCCGGATCCGTACGGCGCGCGCACCGCAGGAGACCCGCGAACGCACCGACCGGCCGCGGGGCCGGCGGGGCGACGAGTCGGACGAGCGCCCGGCCCGCAAGCGCAACCGCAACCGGACCCGCAAACGCACCCGAGCCGGCCAGCCCCTCGAGGAACGCGCCGACGTCACCACCAAGACCGAGGTGCCAGCGCCGTCCGAGCAACTCCCGGCAGAGGACACCGCGCCGCGCAAGCCCCGCAAACGCACCCGCAAGCCCCGCGGCGCCGAAGCCACCACCCCCGCACCAGGAGGCGTCGACGAGGCCGCCCAGGCGACCGCCGACACGCTTGCCGAGCCGACTCCTACAGCTCCGGCCGAGGCAACCGCTGACGCTCCGGTAGAGGCAAAGCCGTCCAAGCGCACCCGCACCCGCAAGACGGCCGCGACCAAGGCCGCCGCCCCGGCGGAAGAAGCTGCGGCGACTGCCGAGGCGCCAGCCGGGTCGGCCGCGGAGGGTTCGGCTGAGGCCAAGTCCGCCAAGCGGACGCGCACCCGCAAGGCGGCTGCGGCGAAGGCCGCGGCACCGGCGGGTGCCGCGGAGGCCGCTGAGCCGAGCACCGAGGCTCCTGCCGAGGCTGCAGCCGAGCCGACTGTCGAGGTGAAGCCGGCCAAGCGGACTCGCGCTCGCAAGACAGCCACCGCAAAGGCCGCCGCACCGGCGGAAGCCGCTGAGGCTCCGGCAGAGGCGAAGCCCGCCAAGCGGACCCGCAAGACAGCCGCCGCGAAGGCTGCTGCGCCGTCGGAGGAAGCTGCGGCTACTGCTGAGGCTCCGGCGGAGGCGAAGCCCGCTAAGCGGACCCGCAAGACGGCCGCCGCGAAGGTCGCCGCACCGGCGGAAGAAGCCGCCGCGGCGCCAGCCGGGTCGGCTGCGGAGGGTTCGGCTGAGGCCAAGCCTGCCAAGCGGACGCGCACCCGCAAGACGGCCGCCGCAAAGGCCGCCGCGCCGGCGGAAGCTGCTGAGGCTCCGGAGGAGGCGAAGCCTGCTAAGCGGACACGCAAGGCAGCTGCTGCGAAGCCTGCTGCGCCGGCGGAGGAAGCTGCGGCTGCTGCTGAGAAGCCGGTTAAGCGGGCTCGGAAGGCGGCGGCTGCGCCGTTGTTCAAGGCGCCGGAGTGACTGTTTCGTAACGGTGGTCTGAAGCTGCAACACCCAGCCCCTCGCGGGCCGTCCTAGGGCGGTAAACCACGAGAGAGGGGCTGGGTGATGGGGCGGATCAGAGCAGTGGCGGCCGCGATGGCTGTGGTGGGGATCGTGGTACTGGCCGGATGCGGGGGCTCCGGCAACGACCAAGCGACCAGCGAGGCACCCGCCGCGCGCCAGGACTCCGGTGAGTCCGCCGGCGCCGCGAAACCGCAGGAACCGGCGGCCGGCAAGTCCCAAGGCGCCGGCGGCGACAGCAAGGACGAGCCGACGATCACCCGCGCGATCATCAAGACCGGTTCGCT
Source organism: Kribbella sp. HUAS MG21 (assembly GCF_040254265.1). Classification (GTDB taxonomy): domain Bacteria; phylum Actinomycetota; class Actinomycetes; order Propionibacteriales; family Kribbellaceae; genus Kribbella. The sequence goes on along the minus strand of NZ_CP158165.1, from coordinate 4,284,396 downwards.
GACCGTCGAGGGCGAGAACGTCTCCGACCTCCGCCAGAAGGCCGTCGCCGCGATCACCTCCCTCCAGGGCCAGGTGGCCTCCGAGGACACCGGCAGCGACACCGACGGCAACATCACCCGGGCGAACCTCGTCCTCAAGGTCCCGACCAAGTCGTTCGAGACCGCGATCCAGCGGCTCTCCGACCTCGGCAAGCGGCTGCAGATCCACCAGGAGTCGACCGACGTCACCGAACAGGTCGTGGACGTCGCCAGCCGGATCCAGTCGCAGCGCGCCAGCCTCGACCGGATGCGCGCGCTGATGGCGCGGGCGAACACGATCGGCGAGATCGTCAACGTGGAGAGCGAACTCACCCGCCGCGAGGCCGACCTGGAATCGCTGCTGGCCAAGCAGAAGAACCTCGCCCTTCAGACTGAGCTCGCGACGCTCACCCTGACGTTGATCGAGAAGGGCAAGCCGCCGGTGAAGGTCGAGGAGGAGCCGGACAAGGGTTTCGTGGCCGGCCTGAAGAGCGGCTGGAAGGCGTTCACCGCGGCGTTCTCCGCGATCGCGACGGCGTTCGGCGCCCTGCTGCCGTTCCTGGTCCTGCTCGCGCTGATCCTCGTACCGCTGTGGCGCTTCCGGCACAAGCTGCGCCGCCAGCCGGCCATGCAGCCGGCGGTGCAGCCCACTCCACCGCCGGCCGGCAGCGGTCAGTGAAGCAGTGCGCCGGCCAGCGCCCGGTACGCCTTCGCACCGGGCGAGGCCGGCGCCGTCGTGAGCACCGTGTCGCCGATCGCCGGCGCCTCCGCGAACCGGATCGACTTCGGGATCGCCGGCTGCAGCACGTCCAGCGAGTACGTGTCCGCGATTGTCTCCAGGACGGCGCGTGCGTGCGTCGTGCGTCCGTCGTACAGCGTCGGGAGCACGCCGAGCACCTGCAGGCCCGGGTTCGTCAGCCGCTGTACGTCGTGCACGGTGTCGAGTAGTTGCCCTACGCCACGATGTGCCAACGTCTCGCACTGCAAGGGGATCAGCACGTCGGACGCCGCGGACAGCCCGTTCACGGTCAGCAGTCCGAGCGTCGGCGGGCAGTCCACGAGGATCCAGTCGTACGACGTCCGCAGCGGGCGCAGCGCGGTCCGTAGTACCTGCTCAGGCCCGCTCTCCCGCGCCAGCTGCACCTCGGCGGTCGCCAGCGCGATCGTCGCGGGCAGCAGGTCCGGGGCGTCGTCGGACTCGATCAGCACGTCGCGGGCGCGGACACCGCCGAGCAGCACGTGGTGGATCGACTTGTCGAGGTCCTCGGGGTCGATGCCGACCGAGAACGTCAGACACGCCTGCGGATCCAGGTCGACCAGCAGCACCCGCTGGCCGAGCTCGACCAGGGCTGCTCCGAGGGTGGCGACCGTGGTCGTCTTGGCCACGCCGCCCTTCTGATTGGCGACCGCGAGAGTGCGAGGCACCCGGCCATTGTGCCGTACCGAAGAACGGGTAGTGGTGCGCGGCCCGCAGGCGTCCGGTCACCGGCGACCGGCGTGCCGTCAGTGCGCCCGGCGAACAGTACCCGTTCGTCGGTACGCTCTACTTGTGAGTACGCCGCGCACGTTGACGCTGCCCGATGGGGTGCACCCGGAGACGCTCGAGACCGAGCGTGGACCGTTCGCCACGCTGACCGCAGTACCGGACATCGGTACGCCGCTGGGTACGGTGCTGCTCGTGCCGGGCTGGACGGGCAGCAAGGAGGACTTCACCCCCCTCGTCGACCACCTGTGCCGGTACGGCTGGCGGACGGTGGCTGTCGACCAGCGGGGGCAGTACGAGACCACAGGTCCGTCCGACGCGTCGGCGTACTCGCTGGCGGAGCTGGGCGCGGACGTGGTGGCGATGAGCAGGGCGCTCGGCGGGTACAGCCAGCTGGTCGGGCACTCGTTCGGCGGTCTGGTGGCGCGGGAGGCCGTGCTGATCGACCCCTCGGTGTTCTCCACGATCAGCCTGCTTTGCTCGGGCCCTGCCGCGTTCACGGACGAGGCGACGCTACAGAGCCTGCAGATGCTCGCCTTCGGGCTGGAGAACCTGCCGATCGAGCAGGTGTACGACCTCAAGCTCGAGCACGACCGCAAGGCCCCCGGGTACGTCGCTCCGGCCGAGGACGTGGCGGCGTTCCTGCGGAAGCGGTTCACCAGCAACGTGCCGGCCAGCCTGGCGGAGATCACCCGCCGGCTGACGGACGTCGAGGACAAGACGGATCAGCTCGCGAAGACCGGCGTACGGGCGCAGGTCCTGTACGGCGCCACCGACGACGGCTGGCCGATCCCGGTGCAGCAGGCGATGGCCGCCGCGCTCGGTGTCGAGGCCGAGGTCATCCCGGACGCCGGGCACTCCCCGGCCATCGACCAGCCGGCGAAGACCGCGCGCCTGCTGGTCGACTTCTTCCACGACTACCCGAGCCTGCTGACTAACTGACCGGCACGACCTCCGGGTGCAGCGCCAGCAGGTCCAGACCGACGGGCGCGAGCGTGGCCTTCACCTGCTCGGTGTAGACGAGCAGGCCGGTCGGTGCGGGGCCGCCGGTCATCCCCTCGGCGCCGCCACTCTGGAACACGCCTAGCCGATGCTTCTGCTGCAGGCTGCTGACCTGGTTGCTGACGCGGTCGCTGTCGGCATTGCTCATCAGGACCGGGGTCACACACAGGTTGCCGCTGTAGACCTTCTCGAACGCCGCCTGGAACGCCGCCAGGTCACCGTGCGCGACGCCGACCATGATCACCACCGGGGCGTTGCGGGAGGTGCCGTTCGGGTAGTAGGTGATCGGGCCGTACGCCTGGGCGGCATGCGCTTTCAGGAACGCCTGCACGGGGGCGGAAGCGAAGTTGCTCGGCTTCGACTGCCAGCCACCGGCCGGGGCCGCGCACGGCAGCTTCGGCGGGGCGGCCGGGGTCGGCCTGATCAGCTCCCCCTGCTGCTGTACGTCGATCGTGCCGTCGCGCCAGATGCCCGTGACGCTCGCGTACCCGGAGCGGACGCCCTTGGTGGTCTTGGTTCCGGAGATCCGGTCGAAGTCCAGGCCGGTGAGCTTCACCGCGAACTCGTCGGGGCAGCTCGGCGCCGGCTCCTGGCCGGGCGGGTACCCGATGGCGCGCACCAGCAGCGGCGCGCAGAACACCGGCGTCCGACCCGGGGCGGCGAGGATCTGCCCGTTCACCCGGACCTTGTCGCCCGGCTTCACCAGCAGCTTGTCGTTGCCTTGAGCAAGCGTCTGCGGGACGCCGGCCGCGGTCGTCGTACCGTTCGGCGCCTGGCTCGCCGGCGCCTGGGTTGCCGGGGCCTGCGTCGCTGGGGGCCGGGAGTCCGGGAGTACCGCGACGACGCCGGCGGCGATCACCGCCACGCTCGCCGCGGCCAGCGCCGGAACCCAGCGACGGCGCTTCCGGCCGCCGCTCGTCACGTACTCGAGATCGGGCTCCGGCGGCGGCGCCTGGTCCGCCCGCCAGCGGGCGCCCGCGCGGGTCAGCAGGTCGTCTACTTCGTCAACAGGGTTCATTCGGTGACCTCGAGCAGTGTGCGCAGCCGGGCGCGGGCGTCGGACAGGGTGGATTTGACGGTGCCTTCGGAGCACCCCATGACGGCGGCGGTGTCGGCGATCGACAGGTCGGCGAAGTAGTAGCAGTCCACCGCCAGCCGCTGGCGGTTGGTCAGCGAACCGATCGCGTGCTCGACGTCCATCCGGGCGTCGAGATCCGGCCGCGTCGTCGGCCCCGCGTCCTCGACCACGGACAAGGACGCGCCGCCCGCGCGCATCCGCCGTACGGCTTTGCGGGCCTGGTCGGCCGTGATCGCGAGCAGCCAGGCGGACGGCGTACCGCGGCTCGGGTCGTACTGCGCCCGCTTGGCCCAGGCCCGCGCCAGCGCCTCCTGCACGATGTCGTCCCGGTCCGCCCCCACCGCCAGCCGCGCCGCCAGCCGGGCCATCGCTCCCAGATGCGGCCGCACCCACGCGACGAACCCAGCCCCGTCCCCCGGCGGCCCCACCACCCCCGCCACCGGCTCATCCGTCATCGTCGGCATACCTCTTCTACCCCCGATCACCACACCCGGTTGGCTCCTACCCGCATTTCAACGACCCCACCACCCCAAGGTCACCCCCACCCCCACATCCGTAACCCACCCGAGTTATCCACAGATCCCGAAAACCCACCCCACAGCCCGCTTCGAACTCCCTACGGTCGAAGGACAACCACGACGCCTGAGGAGCCAGATGACCACGGGGCTCGACAACCTGCCAGAGCCGGCGGAGCTACACGCCCGGCTGTCCGAGCGGCGCCCGCTCGACTGGGGAGATCCGATCCCCTCCAAGGCCGAGATCGCCGCCGCGTACGGATCCGGCGCAGCCGTGCAGAGCCTCACACTGCTGGCCCGCGCCGCGCAGGTGGAACGGGCGCTCACCGACGACCTCGTGGCCTCGATCTGGGACGACGCGAGTCCGCACCAGCTCGAAAGCCGATTGAAGTCGCCGCAGTCGCTGGCCCGGAAGATCCGCAAAATGGCCGACACGGAGTTCAACACCCAACCGATCGAGGACGTCGTCCGCTACACGATCGTCATGCCGGACCCGGACGACCTGGTCCCGGGAGCAGTCGGCGCGCACGATTCCCTCGCGGGACGCGGCTGGAAGATCAGCGGCGCCGTTCACTCGTACGCCGACGGCAGCAGATACAAAGGGCTGCACCTGTTTCTGCAGCACCTCGGCGAGCGGGTCGAGGTCCAACTCCACTCGAACGAGTCGATCGCGGTGAAGACCGCGACGACGCCGATGTACGTCGTCGAGCGTGACCCGAGCCAGCCCCGCGGCCGACGCACCGAGGCGCGGAACGCGGCCATCGCGCTGTCGGCGCAGATGCGGCAACCTGCCGGGATCGACGGTTTGGACTCCCTTGGCGGGGTGCCGGTCGAGGTCAGAGTCTACGGTAGAGGAGGCCGTCAACCGGCTGGGCGAGGCCGCGGTACCGGGCCCTCGCCCACCGAGCAGCCACCAGCCAGTCAATCGATCGACAACAACCGGAAGAGTGGGATGGCGAGATGACACGTCTGTTTCTGGTCCAGCAGGGTGGCCGGCGGGTTTGGGTGGCGGCGTTGGTGGATGAGGATGTTTGGACGTATGTGGGGAACACCGGGAAGTTCCACCGTAACGAGGGGGTGCGGGACGACTACTTCGTGAACAACGAGGCCGAGTACACCGTGATCGGGATCGCGGAGGCCAAGCGGCTGATGGCTGAGGGTGTGGGGGTCGTGGATGCGGAGCGGAAGCCGGATTCTGTGCGGGGGTGGCTGGAGGATCGGGAGGCTATGGAGCCTGAGGTCGTGTTTGCTTCGATGGCTGCTGATCTCGCCTAGGGGTGTAGAGCTGGGTGATGACGGATTCGATGGTGGGTTCGGTGACTGTTAGGTCTGCCAGGGGGTAGTTGGCGGCCAGGTGGGCTATCAGGGGGGCTGCGCTGGTTGTGGTGGGGAAGGTCAGGTGTTGGCGGGGGCCTTCTACTTTGACCACTGTGGCGCCGGGGATGTTTATGGGGGGCATCGGGGTGGCTAGGTCTACGACCAACGTGCGGGGGGCGGACTGGCTGGATTTCAGTTGGGGGAGGGTGCCGTCGAAGATCTGGTGGCCGTGGTCGATGACCATGACTCGGGTGCAGAGGGCCTCGATGTCGTCGAGGTCGTGGGTGGTGAGGATGATCGTGGTGCCGCGGTCGGCGGTGATGCGGGCGAGGAACTCGCGGAGGCGGGACTTGCTGATCACGTCCAGGCCGATCGTTGGTTCGTCCAAGTAGACGATCTCGGGGTCATGCAGCAGCGCGGCCGCGATGTCGCCGCGCATCCGCTGGCCCAGGGACAACTGGCGGACGGGGACGTCGAGCAGGTCGCCCAGGTCGAGGAGCTCGACGAACGTCGCCAGGTTCTCCCGGTGACGTGCCGGCGGTACGTCGTACATCTTCTGCAGGACCGCGAACGAGTCCTTCAGCGGCAGATCCCACCACAGCGTCGTGCGCTGACCGAACACGACCCCGATCCGCTTCGCCAGCTTCAAGCGGTGCCGCGACGGGTCCACGCCGGCCACCCGGATCGACCCGGACGACGGGACCAGGATCCCGGTCAGCATCTTGATCGTCGTGGACTTCCCGGCGCCGTTCGGCCCGATGTACCCCATCACCTCCCCCGGCTGCACGGTGAACGACAGCCCGTCCACGGCCCGCACCTCCCGGCGCGTCCGCCGCAGCCCGACCCGCGATGTCACGGTGAACGCCCGCGACACGTCCGACAACTCGATGACCGGCCCAGACACTGTTCAGCTCCCTGTACTGCGATAGCGACGAAGACCGGCCCGCCACGCCAGCGCTGCCAGCGCGACCATCACCGCCGCGACCAGCGGTGACAGGAGCCCGATCCAGGACGGCAGGCCCAGCGGGGCCGGCTTACCCAGCACGAACAGCACCGGGTAGTAGTTGACGAAGGCAATCGGTACGACGAACGTCACGGCCCGCACGATCTCCTTGCCGAACACCGGCAGCGGGAACTGCGCCAGCGCCTGGCCGCCGTACGTGACCGAGTTGGCGAGCTCCGCCGAGTCGACCGACACGAACTGGAAAGCGGCGCCGAGCACGAACAGCGACGCGAAGATCACCGACCCGGTGACCAGCGACACCACCAGCATGATGCCGCGGGCAACCGTCCAGTCGACGTCGACCGAGGTCAGCGCGAACACCAGCACCGCGCCGGCCTGGATCGGCCGCCCGATCCGGCGCAAGGCGAACCCGTCCGCCGCAGTCTGCAGGAACGCCGGTACCGGCCGGATCAGGTACGCGTCGAAGCTCCCGGTCCGGATCCGCTCGCCGACGCGTTCGATCGACCCGGTGAACAGGTCGGCGATGCCCAACGTCATCGAAGCCGTCGCGTACAGCAAGCCCATCTCCCCCAGCGAGAACCCGCCGAACGACCTGATGTGGCTGAAGATCATCAGCACCGACACGAAATCGGTCAGCGTGACGAGCATCGAGCTGACCAGCATCAGCGCGAACGACGCCGGGTACACCAGCGCCGACCGGATCCACAGCACGATCAGCAGCCAGTACTGCGCCGGCGCCCGGAGCACGCGCTCAACCACCCTGGATCACCACCTTCCGCGTGGCCAGCGAGGTCGCGAGCTGACCGGCCAGCAGCAGGACCAGCAGCCAGCCGAGCTGGAACGCCAGCGCGGCGCCGACACCGCCCGGGTTCCGGCCGAGCCAGATGTCGATCGGCACCTGCATGGTCGCGGCCCACGGCGTCATCCGGGCGAACTCGCCGATCCAGCCCGGGAACACCACCAGCGGCAGGATCGTGCCGGAGAAGAACAACGACAGCAGCAGCGCCAGGTGCTCCATCCCGCGCGAGTCCACGATCCAGAACCCGGACAGCGCGACCAGGTACCGGATCGAGAAGCTGATCAGGATCCCGAGCGGGAACCCGGCCGCGACCGCGAGCCAGGTGAGCAGATCGGAAGGAAACTTCAGGTCGAACACGAGCGCCCCGACCAGCAACGGCGCACCGCCGCGGACCAGCAGCTGGAACGACGCCCGCCCGAGGTCGACCGACAGCCACCACAGCAGCAGGTGCGTCGGCCGGTACAGGTCGACCGCGATCTCGCCGGTGCGCACCCGCTCGCCGAGCTCGTTCGTGGTGGTCGCGCCGAAGATCCCGTTCGGCATCAGCAGTCCCTGCTGCAGCCACACGAACGTCAGCGCGTCCGGTACGTCGTACCCGCCGAGCCCCGGGCGCTCGTGCCACAGCGTCAGGTACACGCCGCAGAGGATGAACCCGAAGACCGTGTTGGTGAACACGCCCGACGCGGTGGCGATCCGGTACGTCGAGAACCGCCGGAAGGACCGTACGGCGATCGCCCAGTACACGCCCACTGCAACCTCCTCTCGCAACTCCGGGTGGTGTCCGAGAGCACAGCGGCACGCAGAACTGCCCCGGATCCGGCAGGACCCGGGGGTTCAGACACCACTGTGACGGCATGGGTGAACCACGCCGATTGTCAAAGGCAGGACAGGGACGGTACGCCGGGCGCGGAGCAGCCGTCAACACAAATAACCGGTCCGGGCGCGGTACCCCTCAGACCCACGCCCGGACCGGTGACCGGAAGCTACACCGGGTCGCTCTTCAGCAGCTGCGCGAGGTGCGTCGCGAACGGCCCCGGGTGGCTGGAGTACCCGCCGTGCCCGCCCGGGAACATCACCACCGGCCAGCCGAGCTGCTCGGCGATCTCGTCGACCGGCCGCCCCGGCAGATGCCGGTACGACCCCAGTCCCGCGGCCGGCACCACCCGGTCCGCGACGCGCTGCAACGCGTCCAGGTCCGGCACGTAGCGGGTGAAAGGCAACAGCTTGTGCTCATAGAAGTTCGCCGCGTTCGCCTGCATCCGTTCGGCGAGCTCGCGGTACTCCGGCAGCAGGTCCTCCAGCGGCGGCATCGCGTCGTCGTCCAGGCCGGTGCCCATCATGAACACCACGTCGGCCGCGGTCAGCCCGTCCTCGCGGTACGCGAGCTCCACCTCCTCGAAGAACGCCCGCGCGTCGGCGGCGTCCGGCAGGATCTCGGTGCACGGCGGTTCGTGGGCGACCAGCATCCGCACCCGGTCCGGGGTCCGGGTGATCAGTTCGAGCCCGGTGATCGCGCCGGAGCCGCTGCCGAACACGTACGCCGGTTCGCCGCCGCCGACCGCGTCGATCAGCGCGAGCGCGTCGGCGGCCGACTGCTCGACGGACTCGTCCGCCGGGTCGCCGTCGTACCGGCTGCGGGAGTTGCCGCGCGGGTCATACGTGACGACCGTGTACTCCGCTGCCAGCTGCCCGACGATCCCGGAGTACACGCCGGCATCGGTCCGGCCGCCGGCGATCAGCAGCAGCACCGGCCCCGCGCCGGCGACCTCGTAGTGCAACGTTGCCCCCGGCACCGCCAGCTTGTTCACAGTCTTCGCACCCATCAGGCGAACCCCTTTCGTTCGCCCTCAGCTTCCACCCACCCGCTGGCACGGGACGCACACGGCGCTGGCACGGGCCCGGAGCTTCAGCCTGCCTCGGCGATCGGGGCCTGGTCGCCGTCGTCCAGGCCGGCCCATGGCTCGCGGGGTGGGGCCTCGCGGCGGCCCTGGGGGCAGATCTTGGCGAAGTCGCACCAGCCGCACAGTGGTGACGGCTCCGGCGGGAAGGCCGCGTCGGCCTCGGCCGGGGTCAGGCCCTCGGCCCAGCGTGCCTCGGCGGCGGCCGCGTCGTCGGCCATCGACTCGGCACGTTTCTGGTGCTGCGCGAGCGAGTCCTCGTCGTGGTCGGCCGCGGCGATCGTGTTGGTCGGTAGGTGGTGGAGCTCGACCCGCGTGCACGGGCGGTGCAGCACACGGCGCGCGCCGAGCACGTACAACGCCATCGCCAGCGAGGACCGCGCGTCGACCGGCGTCAGCGGGCGGCGCCCGGTCTTGTAGTCGACGATCGCCAGCTCGGTCCCGCCGCTGCCGTCGCGCGCCGGGCGCTCGTCGATCCGGTCCACGCGGCCGCGCAGCGAGGCCCGCGCCGTCGTGAAGGCGACGGTGCGCTCGACTCCGCGCGGCTCGTAGTACGGGTCGGAATCACGCAGGTAGCCGAGCACCATCTCGGTCGACCGGTCCCGCCAGTCCAGCGACTGCCGCTCGTCGCGGAACCCTTCACTGCGCCAGCTCGAGCGCATCTTGGCGACGACCTCGTCCGGCGTACGGCGGGACGCGGGCCAGCGACCGAAGAAGTCCGCGAGTACCTCGTGCACGACCGCGCCGACCGTGTTGTGCGCCCACGGCGGCCCCTTCGGCGGGCGCGGCGTCTCGAGGTACGTGTACCGGTACTTCCGCTTGCAGTCCGCGAACGTGAGCAGCTTGGTCGGCGTCGCGACGAACAACCGCTTCGGCATCCCGGGGAGCAGATCGTCCACGAGTCAGCCCGCCTTGATGAAGTCGGTGACGGCGTCGGCGACCAGCTGTACGGCGATCGCGCTCAGCAGCAGACCCGCGATCCGGGTGACGAGCAGTACGCCGTTCTCCCCGAGGATCCGCATGATCACGCCGGAGAACCGCAGCGTCAGCCACATCACCAGGTGGATCACGACGATGCCGACCGAGATCGCGACCACGTCCGGCAGCGAACCGTCGGCGCGCTGCACGAACACCATCGTCGCGACGATCGCGCCCGGGCCGGCGAGCAGCGGCGTACCGAGCGGGACGAAGGCGATGTTGACGTTCTTGGTCTGCACCGGGTCCTCGGCGGTGTCGGTCAGCAACTGCAGCGCGATCAGCAGGAGCAGCAGACCGCCGGCCGCCTGCAGCGCGGGCAGGGTGATGCCGAGGTGGTGCAGGATCTGCTGGCCGAAGGCCGCGAACACGACGATCACGCCGAACGCGACCAGCACCGCCTGCCAGGCCGCCTTCTTCCGCACCGCGCGGGACTGGCCGGCGGTGAGCGAGATGAAGACCGGCACGGTGCCCGGCGGGTCCATGATCACGAACAGCGTGACCACGACCTCGCTGAGCAGCCCGAGGTTGATGACGCTGTTCACGGCAGGTACGCCTCGGGGACCCGGACGTCGAAGGCGGCGGCGTTGCGTTTCGCGACCTCGAGCAGCCGGTCGAACTGCTCCGGGTCGGTGGAGTTCACCCCGAGGTCGTGGTCGATCTTGCCGAGCCCGTGGTGGTCGCTGGAACCCGTGCAGATCAGGCCGAGGTTGCGCGCGATCGCCCGCAGCGCCTCCCGGGACTCGGGCGAGTGGTCCTGGTGCTCGACCTCGATCCCGGCGAGCCCGTGGTCCGCGACCAGGTGGGCCAGGGTGTCCTCGGTCATCACCTTGTAGCTCGACCGGCCCCACGGGTGCGCGATCACCGGCACGCCGCCCGCCTGCCGGACCAGGTCGATCGCGCGGCCCGGCTCGAGCGCATAGTGCGGCACATGACCCGCGCGGCCGTCGGCGAGGTACTTGTCGAAGGCCTCGCTGCGGTTCGCGACCGTGCCGTTGGCGACGAGCGCGTCCGCGACGTGCGGGCGGCCGACCGACGGCGTCCCGGTCGCCTGGGCCAGTACCTCCTCGACGGTGAGCGGTACGCCGATGCTGTTCAGCCGTTCGACGATCGTCGGGATCCGGTCGGTGCGGCCCTCGCGCACCACCCGCAGGTCGTCGGCGAGCGGTGCGTACGCCGGGTCGGGCAGGTAGCCGAGCAGGTGGACGCTGATCCCGTTGAGCTTGCAGGAGATCTCCAGCCCCGGCACGAACCCGATCCCGAGCCGCTCGGCCGCCCGCGCCGCCTCGTCCCAGCCGTCGGTGGTGTCGTGGTCGGTGAGCGCGATCACGTCGAGACCGGCCTGCTGCGCGTGCGTCATCAGGACGGCCGGGGTGTCCGTGCCGTCCGAGCGGTTCGAATGGGTGTGCAGGTCGATGCGCACGAGCGGTTCGCGTCCCTTCGCCGGGTCAAGCTGTCACGGCTGATGCTATCCGCGTCCACGGACGGGACTTGGGAGTTGTGCACAGTTATCCTCGGGCTGCATGGAGCGGGTCGACTGTGTGGGTGCCCTGGTGTACGACGAGGCGCACCGGCTGCTCGTGGTACGCCGGGCACACGAACCGGGCCGCGGGCTGTGGTCGATCCCCGGCGGCCGCGTCGAGCCCGGCGAGGACGATCCGGCGGCGGTGGCGCGGGAGGTCGCGGAGGAGACCGGCCTGACGGTCGAGGTCGGGCAGTTGGTCGGCGAGGTCGAGCGGCCGGGTCCGCGCGGGCAGCTCTACGTGATCCGCGACTACGAGGCGACGGCCGTGGGCGGCACGCTGACGCCCGGTGACGACGCGTCCGACGCCCGGTTCGTGACCCGCTCGGAGTTCGTGGCCCTGCCCACGACGACTCTGCTCGTCTCCACCCTTGAACAGTGGAATGCGTTGCCGGGCTGATGGACATCGTCAGAGCGATCGAGGACAACGCCGCCGAGTTGCTGATGGCCATGGGCGCCGCGGGCGGCGGGTCGCAGCGCGCCGACGACCGGGCCACCTGGACGATCGGTGGTTCGCCCATCGATTACCACAACGCCGTCGTACGAGCCGCGGACGCCGGCGTCGCTGCCGAATCCCTGGCAGCGTTGAAGAAACACGGCGTACCCGGCACCTGGCACGCCGGCCCGTCGATGCCGATCGACCGTACCGCGCTGACCGCGGCCGGGTTCGTCGCGGCCGGCTCGGAGCCCGGGATGGCGGTGCGCATCGCCGAGCTCCGGGCGCCCGCCGCCGTACCCGGGCTGACCATCACGCGGGTCGGTGACGACGACGCGCTGGCGGTGTGGGAGGCGACGCTCGGGCAGGGCTTCGGCGAGGGTGAGCGCGAGGCGCGGTGGGTCGCGTCGGTGTACCGCGAGCTCGGGTACGGCGACCCGTGGCAGCACTACCTCGGATGGCTCGACGGGACGCCGGTCGCGACGGCAACCGTGTTCCTCGGCGCGGGCGTGGCAGGGGTGTACTTCGTGATGACGGTGCCGGAGGCACGGCGGCGCGGCATCGGGGCGGCGATCACGTACGGCGCACTGCGGGCGGGCGCGCGCCCCGGCATCGAGTACGCCGTCCTCGGGTCGTCGCCGGCCGGGCGCTCGGTGTACGAGGCGCTCGGGTTCCGCGAGTACTGCACGATCGAGCTCTACGAGTGGGCCGGCTGAAGAACAGCGACCTCACGCTCCCGCAGGAGCAGCAGCGCGTCCACGAGCACGACGGCCGCGGTGAGCCCGTGCACGCCCAGCGCGGTCGCCGCAGGGCCGCCGTGGGTGAAGACCGTGATCATGTCCACAATCGGGACGAGTGCGACGATCGCCAGCACGACGCCGGTCGCGCGGCGCTGCCGGATTGCGAACAGCGCGAGTACGACGAGTCCGAGGACGATGTCGCGGACGCCCTTCACCGCGAAGTACCCGGCGGCGGTGCCGGTCGGCCACGGATCGATCCCGAAGTTCGCCGCGGCGCTCGCCCCGTCGAACAGGTACTGGGTACCGAACGTGAGCGGGAAGACGCCGAGCAGGACGGTCAGGACAGTGGTGAAGCGGCGCATCGCATTCTCCTTGATCTAGCAGCGCTAACTTTCCTAGCGATGCTAAGCCTGTCGTCGCTAGATTGTCTAGCAGTGCTAGGATCCGGAGTATGCCGACGCAGTCACGCCGCGAGCGGGCCCGCGCGGAGCGCCGCGACCTGATCCTGCGCACCGCCCGGGAGCTCGCCGAGTCCGAGGGCTGGGAGGCCGTCACCACCCGCCGGCTGGCCGAGGCCGTCGACTACAGCCAGCCCGTGCTCTACGGCCACTTCAAGAACATGAACGCGATCGCCGACGCGGTCGCCCTGGAAGGCGTCCAGGAGCTGACCGCCGCGATGCGGTCGGCGCGAGAAGCGGGCGGCCTGCGCGCACTGGCGCAGGCGTACCTCGACTATGCCGCCGAGCACCCGGCCGTCTACGAGGCGATCTTCGTGCGCCCCACCGAGTTGGCGTTCGGCACGCCGGAGAGCCCGTCGCCGCTGAAGGACGCCTTCGAGGAGATCGTCGCCGGCGTACAGCCGTTCGCGGGCGACGACCCCGAAACGCTGACCGAGGTCTTCTGGAGCGCCTTGCACGGCCAGGCCACGCTCGACCACTCCGCGCGGCTACGTCCTACCCACCGGAAGACCCGCGCCGACCTGCTGGTCTCGCGGCTGACCGGGAGCTAGCTGTTCCAGCGCAGGATGGCGGGTGAGCCGCGTTCCCAGCCGAGCGTGGAGACGGTGGCCGTGTTGAGGACGAAGTGGCGGCCCTCGGTGACGTCGAGTTCGAGCCAGCGGGCGGTCAGGCCGCGGAGCGCGTGCGAGTGCCCGAAGACCAGCACGTCGCCGGGGACGGCGGCAAGGCGGGCGTTGACGCGGTCGAGCCGCGCCGCGACCTGGGCCGCGGTTTCACCGTTGGGTACCGGGGCGTCCCAGACCGTCCAGCCCGGGACGGTCTCGCGGATCTCCGCGGTGGTGATGCCTTCGTAGTCCCCGTAGTTCCACTCGACGAGGTCCCCCTCGACCTCCGCGTCCGGGAAGCCGGCGAGTTCCGCCGTCCGCCGGGCGCGCTGCCGCGGTGAGGTCAGCACCAGGTCGAAGGACTCCCCCGCCAGCCGGTCCCGCAGACTCGCGGCGACCCGCTCACCCTCCGGTGTCAACGGGAGGTCGGTGACGGACGTGTGCCGGCCCGACCTGCTCCACTCGGTCTCCCCGTGCCGGACCAGGAAGACCCGGTCCTTCCGCTCCTCTGTGGTCACCCTCGCATCCTCGCAGAACCGCGGACCGGCCGGGCCCGACCCCTTGACCGTTCGGACGATCCACGGCAAGGTACAGAAACTGTAAGCGCTTCCACTTTCGCAGGAAGGTGCACACCGTGGCTCCCGGACCCACCGGCCGGCCGGCGACGATCTACGACGTCGCGGCCCGCGCGAAGCTGTCGATCGCGACGGTTTCGCGGGTGCTGCAGGGCACCGGCCCGGTGTCGGCGAAGGCGCGGGAGCGGGTCGACCAGGCGGCGCGGGAGCTGAACTACGTACCGCTGCGGGCCGCGCGGAGTCTCGCCGTACAGCGGCACGAGGCGCACGGGCTGGTGCTGCCGGATCTCGCCGGTCCGTTCTACGGCGACCTGCTGATGGGGTACGAGCGCTGGGCCGGCGAGCACGGGCAGAGCGTCGTGATCACGGTGACGCACGGGAACCCGGATCCGCAGCGCACGGTGATGGACCTGGCCGGGCGGGTCGACGGGATCGTTGTCCACGGCAACGCCCTGGACCTGCCGGCGGTGCAGGGGCTACGCAAGGCCGGCGTACCGGTGGTGCTGATCGCGCATCCGCCGGTCACCGGGTGCGACTCGGTCCGCAGCGAGAGCGCGGCGAGCGCCGAGCAACTCACCACGCGGTTGCTCGAGCACGGCCGCCGCACCCTCGTCTTCGTCGGCGATCCGGCAAGTTCGTACGACGTGTCCGAGCGGTACGCCGGATTCAGCAAGGCGCACGAGCTGCGTGGGCTGCAGGTACCGAAGCCGGTGCGGGTGCCGCTGACGGAGGAAGCCGGCCGGACGGTCGCCGAGAAGGTGCTGCAGGCAACCACCCGACGGCCGGACGGGCTCGTGTGCGCGAACGACGAGCTGGCACTGGCGGCCATGACCGCCTTCGCCGCGCACGGGGTCGGCGTACCGGAGGACATCGTCGTGACCGGGTGGGACGACGTGATGGCGGCGCGGTACGTGTCGCCGGGTTTGACGACCGTGCGGCAGCCGATGGCCGAGTTGGGGCGGGTGGCCGCGGAGCGGCTGCATGAGCGGGTGACCGGGGCCCGTACCCGGGCGCGGAACGACGTACTGGCAACACAACTGGTGCTGCGGGACAGCTGCGGCACCAATCCGGGGGATGCACAGCAGTAGTCGAGTGAGGAGAGATCCATGTTCACCCACAGCATCCGCCGCCGGCTGGTGATCGGCAGCGCTGCCTTGACCGCGAGCGCGCTCGCGTTGGCCGGCTGCGGCCGGTCCGAGGACACGCCCGGTGGCGGGTCCCAGCCGACCACCACCGTCAGTGAAGGACCCGCGACCGGCAACCTGACCGTCTGGGCGATGGGCACCGAGGGCGAGCACCTGCCGAAGCTGATGGAACAGTTCAAGCAGGCCAACCCCGGCGTGAACGTGACCGTCACGCCGATCCCGTGGGACGCGGCGCACAACAAGTTCACCACCGCGATCACCGCGAACACGCTGCCGGACGCGGCGATGGTCGGCACCACCTGGATGGGCGAGTTCGCCGACCTCGGCGCGCTCGACCCGACACCGCAGGGCTTCGACAACTCCGGGTTCTACCCGGGCGCGCTGGACACGACCAAGGTCGGCGGGACGCAGTACGGCGTCCCGTGGTACGTCGAGACGCGGCTCGTGTTCTACCGCAAGGACCTGGCGGCGAAGGCCGGGTTCAGTACGCCGCCGACCGACTGGGACGGGTTGAAGGCGATGGCGAAGGCGATGAAGGAGAAGGCCGGCGCCAAGTACGGGATCAACCTGCAGCCGGGCGGGGACGGGTCCTGGCAGACGGTGATGCCGTTCGCGTGGTCGGCCGGGGCGGAGATCACCGGGGAGGACCAGAAGGAGTTCACCTTCGACACGCCGGAGATGCAGGAGGGGCTGAAGTACTACCAGAGCTTCTTCACCGAAGGACTGGCCGGGACGGCGCTGCCGCCGAACCAGACCGAGGCGCAGTTCGTGAACGGGCAGGTGCCGATGTTCATCTCCGGGCCGTGGATGGCCGGGTCGGTGGCGAAGGCCGGCGGGGACGCGATCAAGCCGAACATCGGGGTGTTCCAGATCCCGAAGAACAAGACGTCGACGTCGTTCGTGGGCGGGTCGGACTTCGTGGTGTTCAAGTCGTCGAAGAACAAGGACAGTGCGTGGAAGCTGGTCAAGTTCCTGTCCGATCCGAAGACGCAGGCGGCGTGGTTCAAGCTGTCGTCGGACCTGCCGGCGGTGAAGAGCGCGTGGGAGGACCCGAGCATCGCCTCCGACCCGCTGCTGCCGGTCTTCGGCAAGCAACTGGAGGACGCGAAGGCGCCGCCGGCGATCGTGAACTGGGAACAGGTCGCGAAGGCGTTCGACACCGAGATCGAGAAGATGGCCAAGTCCGGCCAGTCCCCCGCCGACACCGCCAAAGCCATCCAAACCAAGGCATCCGCCATCGGCACCGGCGGTAGCTGAACCATCATGAGTCAAAAGACGGCACCCGACGAGGCGCTGCGCGCCTCGTCGGGTGGAAGGAAGGGCGGACGGTCGGCCTCGGTGGCAGGTGGCGCCGCGGCCGGCGGCCGACGACGGCTCGACCGCCAGACCGTGGCGGCCTGGGTGCTGGCTTTGCCGTTCGTGGTGTTGTTCTTGGGGTTTACGGCTGGGCCGGTGCTCGGGTCACTCGGGATGAGCTTCACGGATATCCGGCAGCGGGATTTGCGGACGCCGTTTTCGGTGAACGGGGTTGGGGTCGACAACTATGTGAAGGCGTTGTCGGACGAGACGTTTCGGAAGGCTGCGTTCAACACGGCGTACTTCGTGGTGATCGGGGTGCCGTTGACCTTGGTCGTCGCGTTGGCGGCTGCGGTGTTGCTGGATCGGGGGATCAAGCGGTTTCAGGCCTTGTTCAAGGTCGGGTACTACCTGCCGGTGGTGACCTCGATCGTCGCGATCGCGGTGATCTGGCGGTTCGTGCTGTCGCCGGACAACGGCCTGCTGAACACCGTGCTCGGCTGGGTCGGCATCGAGGGGCCGAACTGGCTGGCCTCGAAGACCTGGGCGATGCCGTCGCTGATCGCGATGGCCGTCTGGCGGAACTTCGGCTCCGCGATGATCATCTTCCTCGCCGGCCTCCAAGGCATCCCGGAGTCCGTCGAGGAAGCCGGCCAGATCGACGGCGCCGGCGCCTGGCAGCGGTTCCGGTACCTGATCCTGCCGCTGCTCCGCCCGACGGTCCTGTTCACCAGCGTCACCACCGGCATCGGCTACCTGCAGTTCTTCGAGGAGCCGTTCGTGATGACCCAGGGCGGCCCGCTCGACAGCACGATCTCGGTGTCGATGGCGACGTACGACCAGTTCGGCTTCGGCAACTACGGGCTGGCGACGTCGATGGCGTACATCCTGTTCGTCGTCATCGCGGTGATCACGTTCATCCAGTTCCGGCTGCTGAGGGAGAAGTGATGCGCCGTACCTGGTGGATCTACCTGATCGGAGTCCTCGGACTCGTCGCCGTCGCGGCGCCGTTCCTCTGGATGGTGCTCGGCAGCTTCAAGACCCAGGGCGAACTCCTCCGCGTC
Organism: Kribbella sp. HUAS MG21; assembly: GCF_040254265.1. Classification (GTDB taxonomy): domain Bacteria; phylum Actinomycetota; class Actinomycetes; order Propionibacteriales; family Kribbellaceae; genus Kribbella. The sequence goes on along the minus strand of NZ_CP158165.1, from coordinate 4,266,506 downwards.
CCGCCTACCTGGTGGCCGGAGCAGCCGACGACGGGCAACTACGAAGAGCTGTTCAGCAAGGCGAACTTCCCGCGCTACTTCCTCAACTCGACCCTGGTCGCGCTCGCGGTCACGGCCGGCAACCTGATCTTCTGCTCCATGATCGGCTACGCGCTGGCGAAGCTGCGCTTCAAGGGCCGCAACGCGCTGTTCGTGGTCGTCATGGCCACGCTGATGATCCCCGGCATGGTCACGTTCGTGCCGCTGTTCGTCCTGGTCACCAACGCCGGGCTGGCGAACTCGTACCCGGGCCTGATCCTGCCGTTCCTGGTCTCGCCGTTCGGCGTGTTCCTGATGCGGCAGTTCTTCCTCGGCCTGCCCGACGACCTGATCGACGCCGGGCGCGTCGACGGCACCAGCGAGCTCGGCATCTTCGCCCGGATCATGTTGCCGCTCACCCGGCCCGCGCTGGCCACGCTCGGCATCCTCACCTTCCTCGGATCCTGGAACAACTTCCTCTGGCCGCTGGTGATCGCCCAGACCGAGGACAAGTACACGCTGCCCGTCGCCCTCGCCCTGTACTCGACCGGCCAGAACGCGCAGAACTACGGCCTGCTGATGGCCGGCGCGGTCGTGGTCGTCGTTCCGGTGCTCGTCATGTTCCTGGCGTTCCAGCGCCACGTGACCAAGGGCATCGCCATTACCGGACTGAAATAGGAGACTTCGGATGACCGCCATCATCAGTCGCCGTACCGTCCTCGCCACCACCGGAGCACTCGCACTCGCCGGCTACGGATCCTCCGCGTACGGCGGAACGCCATCGCCGACTCAGCTACTGAAGGACGGCTGGACGCCCAGCCGGGAAGACAAGGCCCTGGTGGGGAGGTGGGCCCGGGACACCTGGCGGAGTCTGGTCGCGATGACCGACGAGCGGACCGGACTGCCGGCCGACAACATCGGCGAGTCCGTCACGAACCCGGTGCGCAGCAAGTACACCTCGCCCACCAACATCGGCGGCTACCTATGGAGCACGGTGGTCGCCAAGCACCTCGGCATCATCTCGCCGCAGGAGTCGCTGCGCCGCATCACGCAGACCCTCACCACGATGCACAGGGTCGACCACCACGAGCCCAGCGGGATGTACTTCAACTGGTACGACGAGGCGACCGGCGAGGTGCTGTACACCGACCCGGACGGCACCAGGCCGATCACGCCGTTCGTGTCGAGCGTCGACAACGCCTGGTTCGCGTGCGCGCTGATGGTGGTCCGCAACGCCGAGCCGCGCGCCCGTGCCCTCGCGGAGTCCCTGCTGTCCAAGATGAACTTCAAGTTCTACTACAACCCCGCGGCCCGCCCGGGCGGCCTGATACGCGGCGGGTTCTTCGAGACCCCGCCGCTGGACGAGGCGACCGACCAGGGCAACCACGCCGGCGTCGGCCCGGACGTGTACTACCGCAAGTTCCACTACGACACCTGCAACACCGAGGCGCGGATCGCCGGGTACGTCGGGTTCGCGCTCGGCCAGGTCCCGGCAACGCAGTACTTCGCGACGTACCGCACCTTCCCCGACACCTGCGACTGGTCGTGGGTGGAGCAGAAGCCGAAGGGCGTGCACCGGACGTACCTGGGCCTGGACGTCTTCGAGGGGACGTACGAGTACCGCGGGATGCGCCTCGTCCCGTCGTGGGGCGGCGACATGTTCGAGTCGCTGATGCCCGACCTGTTCGTCCCCGAGGCGACCTGGGCGCCGCGCAGCTGGGGCATCAACCACCCACTCACGGTCCGCGCGCACATCGAGCACGGCCTGGACGACGCGAAGTACGGTTACTGGGGCTTCTCCCCCGCGTCGAACCCCAAGGGCGGGTACGCCGTCTACGGCGTCGACGCGATCGGGATGGACCCGGGCGGCTACCCGTCGGACCTGGAGGCGACCAACTACGACGCCGGCTTCGAGGGCTGCCGCGAGGGCACCAACCCGAACCCGACGTACGGCGACGGTGTGGTCACCCCGCATGCGGCGTTCCTGGCAATGGCCTACGCGCCGCGGCAGGCGATCGACAACCTGCGCAAGATCGAGAACACGCTGCACGCGTACGGCGGCGGCGGGTTCTACGACTCGGTCGCAGTCAAGTCGGGGCTGATCGCGCGGCGTTACCTGTCGCTGGACCAGGCGATGGTGATGGGTGCCATCGGCAACGTGTTCGGCAACGACGTGATCCGGCGGAGTTTCGCGAGCCCGAGGGTGGAGTCGCGGATCCGGCCGGTGATCGGGATGGAACAGTTCGAATCGGGAGTCGCGTAGATGCCGGAGGACGCCAAGGCCGACTGGGACGAACGCATCGCGCTCCGCAGTGACGAGGAGCGTGCGTTCGCCTTCCCGGACCTCGATCCGCCGAAGGAGGTCACGGCGGTCGGCGGGGTCGGTCACGTGACGATCGACTGGTCACCGGTGGACGGCGCCGTCGGGTACCTGATCCTGCGCGGCGCCGGCGAGCACGGACCGCTCGAGCCGGTCGACCATCACAGCGGCGACGTGCTCTCGGTCCCGTCGCCGCCGTACGTCGACACCACCTGCACCCCGGGTACGCCGTACCGCTACGCCGTGGCGAGTGTGCCCGAGGTGACGACGCACGGGCGGCCGAGCCACACCGTCGGCGCCGTACCGCTCGTCGCCGGCAGCGTGCCGCCGGCGGTCGGGGTGACCGTCGACGTGGTTGCCGAGGGCACCGAGCTGCCGCGGCCGTGGGTCCCGATGATCGGCAGCGAACGGCTCAGCCAACTGCTGTGCAAGGACGAGACCGGCGGACACGAGATCGGTGTCGAGCTGGAGCAGGCGCTGCGCCGGATGCACGACGAGCTCGGTGTCCGAACCGTTCGCGCGCACGCGATCTTCCACGACGACACGCACGTGATCGACGGCGACGGCTACGACTTCGGCGTCGTGGACGCGATCTACGACAAGCTCCTGGCGATCGGGCTGCGGCCGGTCGTCGAGCTGGGGTTCATGCCGCGCGAGCTGGCGAGCGACCCGACGAAGACGGTCTTCGAGTACGGCGCGATCATCTCACCGCCGGCGTCGTACCAGGCCTGGTACGACCTGGTCCGCGCACTCGTCGAGCACCTGGTTGAGCGCTACGGGCTGGACGAGGTGCTGACCTGGGACTTCGAGGTCTGGAACGAGGCGAACCTCGAGGTCTTCTGGTCCGGCACCAAGGCCGAGTGGCTCCAGCTGTACGACGTGTCCGCTGCCGCCGTGAAGTCGGTCGACGAACGGCTCGCGGTCGGCGGCCCGTCGTCGGCCGCGGCCGGCTGGGTCGACGACCTGCTGGCCCACGCCAAGCAGCACGGTACGCCGGTGGACTTCGTGTCCACGCACACGTACGGCAGTCCGCCGCTCGACGTCCGGGCGTCGCTGAAGCGGCACGGGTACGGCGACGCGCGGATCCTGTGGACCGAATGGGGTGTGACGCCGCGGCACTTCAACCCGATCAACGACTCGGTGTTCGCGGGCGTGTTCCTGCTCCGCGGGATGCGGTCCGCGGCCGGACGGATCGACGCGCTGTCGTACTGGGTCGCGTCCGACCACTTCGAGGAGCTCGGGCGGCCGCCACGGTTCCTGCACGGCGGCTTCGGCCTGCAGACCGTCGGCGGCCTGGCGAAGCCGCGGTACCACGCGATGACCTTGCTGAGCCGCCTCGGCTCGGTCGAACTGCCGGTCACGTACGACGGTGACGGCGGCGGCAGCCTGATCGAGGCGTGGGCGTCCCGCGACCGCGACCTGATCGCGGTCCTGCTGTGGAACCTCACCCTGGATCAGTCGAAGGCCGACGGAGCACCGGAACTGACTCGCCACGTCCAGCTCCACCTGGCCGGCGTCGACCCGTCCTGGCAAGCTACCGCCACCACCCTGGCCATCGGCGTCGGCGACCTCGCGACAACCGCCGACGGCCTGCCCGACTGGCCCACAGCTGACCAGCTGGCCGAGTTGGCGGACCGGACGAAGCTGGTCAGTACTCCACTGGAGTCACGCGACGGAGCGGTCGAGCTGACGCTGCCGATGCCTTCCGCTGTCCTCGTGGAGCTGGGTCCTCGTCGAGGTTGACCGCCTCCTGGATCCACCGTTCCACGCCGGCGATGTGGACGGTCGCCCACGCTCTGGCCACCTCGGGTTCCCGGCCCTCGATCGCGGTCAGGATCGCCCGGTGCTCGGCGAGGGTGCGGGCGACCGCGTCGTTCTGGGTCAAGCCGCGCCAGATCCGGGCCCGGTAGGTCGGCTGCCGCAGGCTGTCGATGATCGAGGCCAGCGCCCGGTTGCCGCTGCCGATCGCGATCACCTTGTGGAACTCGCCGTCGCTGGCGAGCAGTTCCTCGACCGAGGGCTCCGGGCCGAGGTCGTCGAGCAGCTTGTGCAGGGCCGCGATGTCCTCGTCGGGCATCCGTAGCGCCGCCCGCGCGGCGGCCGCCGGCTCGAGGATCCGCCGTACCTCGAAGAACTCCAGGACCGAGGCGTCCTGGTGCAGGTCGAGGACGAACCCCATCGTCTCCATCAGCAGCGCCGGGTCCAGGCTGGTGACGTAGGTGCCGTCGCCCTGCCGGACCTCGAGGACCCGGATCAGCGCCAGTGCCTTGACCGCCTCGCGTAGCGAGTTCCGGGACAGGCCGAGCCGCGCGGCCAGGTCGGCCTCGCGCGGCAGCCGGTCGCCGGGCCGCAGCTCACCGGTCACGATCATCTGCTTGATCCGGTCGATCGCCGCATCGGTGACCGCCATGCGGCCCTCCCTTCACCCGGCAAACCTCCGATGTATCTGGACCATACATCGGAGGTCTAGGGCTTGCGCTAGAGCCTGGCGACGAACTTTATCTCCTGAAATAAGAGCCTGAGCTGTTGACTCGCGCCGACCTCTCGGCATATTGATCGGATGACTCAGAGCTTTCCTTGGAGGTCAGGATGAGAGCAACACCAGCGCGGGCACGCCGCTGGCTCACCGCGGCCGGTGCGGTGCTGGCCCTGACCGCGGTGGCTGCCTGCGGCGGCAACAGCGGCGGGGGCGAGAGCGGGTCCGGTTCGGCCGACAAGGCCGACCTGACCTGGCAGTTCTGGATCGGCGGGACCGAGGACCAGGCGGCCTGGCAGAAGGTCGCCGACCAGGCGCACACCGACCACCCCGGGATCACCGTCAAGCTGCAGGGCACCGACTGGAACAACTACTGGTCGAAGATCGGCACCCTGCTCGCCAGCGGCAAGGCGCCGTGCATCATCGGCATGCAGTCGCTGCGGCTGACGTCGTACGCGAACGCGATGCTGCCGCTCGACGACCTGATGCAGAAGTACGGGCTGAAGACCGAGGAGTTCGACAAGCCGATCATGGACGGCCTGAAGTCCGACGGGAAGCAGATCGCGATCCCGTACGACTCCGGCCCGATGGTGATCTTCTACAACAAGGACCTGTTCAAGGCCGCCGGCGTACCGGACCCGAAGCCGGGCTGGACGATGGACGAGTTCAAGGCCGCCGCCAAGAAGCTCACGAGCGCGGGGAAGACCGGCCTGGTGACGACGCCCTCCGACCTCGGCACGGCGTCCTGGGTGCGCACCATGACCGGCGCCGAACCCCTCGCCGAGGGCAAGCTGAACCTCACCGACTCCAAGTTCGTCGACGGGTTCACGAACTGGGCGAACTTCGTCCGCACCGACAAGATCGCGCCGCAGGTGCCGTCCGGCAACACCGACTTCGAGACCACGCAGTTCGTCTCCGGCAAGTCCGCGATGCAACTGAACGGCCCGTGGTCGCTGATCGACACCCTCGGCAAGGTCAAGTTCAACCTCGGCATCGCGCCGATCCCGGCCGGTCCGGACGGCTCCAAGACCTACACCGCGGGCTCCGGCTTCGGCATCTCCCGGTCCTGCAAGACCCCGGACGCCGCGTTCCAGGCGATCATGTCGATGACCAGCGAGAAGCCGCAGACCACGCTGGCCGCGGCCGGCCGTGCGTACCCGGCGCGGACGTCGGCGCACCCGGCCTGGTTCACCGCCGCGAAGATCCCGGAGGCCAAGGAGGTCATCGACTACGCGTCGGAGAACTCGGTGCCGCTGGTCACCTCGAAGAACTGGGTCCAGGTCAACGACCTGCTCACCCGGTTCGGCACCCAGGCGCTGAACGGTGAGCTCCCGCCGGACCAGGCCCTGAAGACCATCCAGGACCAGGCGGGCGCCGGATCCTGATGGTTACCGTCAACGACACCGTGGCCCCGGCCGGCACTGCCCGGCCGGGGCGGCGGCCCGCCCTGCGGCGTGACGGGCGCTACGCGTCGGTGTTCCTGGCGCCGAGCCTCGGCGGGCTGGCGTTGTTCACGCTGTTCCCGACCGCGATGGCGCTGGCGATCAGCCTGTTCGACTGGCCGGTGTTCGGCGAGCGCAAGTTCCTCGGGATCGAGAACTACACGCAATTGCTGGGCGACCCGGTGTTCCGCCGGGTGGTGCTGAACACGACGCTGTTCGTGGTGCTGTACGTGCCGCTGAACGTGATCGTCTCGCTCGCGCTGGCGACCTGGCTCGGGCCGAAGATCCGCGGCCGGCAGGCGTTCCGGGTGCTGTTCTTCATCCCGGTGATGACGCCGATGGTCGCGAACGTGATGGTCTGGCGGCTGCTGTTCCAGCCCGGCGGGCTGCTCGACAGCGGCCTGCAGAGCTGGTTCGGGGTCGACGCCCCGAACTTCCTCGGCTCCTCGGACTGGGCGATGCCGGCGATCGTGGCGATGTCGATCTGGCAGGGGTTCGGGTACAACTTCCTGGTCTTCTCCGCCGCCCTCGACCAGGTGCCGCAGTCGCAGCTGGAGTCGGCGCAGATCGACGGCGCCGGGCCGTTCCAGCGGTTCCGGTACGTGACCTGGCCGATGATCACGCCGTCGCTGTTCTTCGCCACCACGATGACGCTGATCACCTCGTTCCAGGTGTTCGCGCAGCCGTTCATCCTCACCCAGGGCGGTCCGGGCGTGTCCACGCAGACGATCGTGATGTACGTCTACAACCAGGGCTGGCAGTTCCTCAGCATGGGACTCGCGTCGGCGGCCGGGTGGGTGCTGTTCGTGATCATCATGGGCATCACCGCGATCCAGTTCGTCGGCCAGCGGAAGTGGGTGAACTACGATGTCTGAGCCGTCTGTCGCCGCACGCCGGGTCCGGAGCGGCGTCTCGCACGCGCTGCTGATCCTGGTCGCACTTCTCTTCCTCGGCCCGCTCGTGTACGCCGTGTCCACCTCGCTGAAGCCCGCGGACGAGGTGTTCACGCCGACTCCGGAACTGTTCGGCTCCGAGATCCGCTGGCAGAACTACGCCGACGCGTTCACGTTCGCGCCGTTCGGGCGGTACTTCCTGAACAGCCTGTTCGTCGCGGTCGTCGGCACGCTCGTGGTGGTCATCGCGTCGAGCATGTCGGCGTACGCCTTCGCGCGGCTGCAGTTCAGGGGCCGGGAGCACCTGTTCGTACTGTTCCTCGGGACGCTGATGGTGCCGCAGGAGGTGCTGATCGTCCCGATGTACTGGCTGATGCAGTCGCTCGGCTGGGTGGACAGCTACTGGGCGCTGATCCTGCCGTGGGCGTTCACCGCGTTCGGCACCTTCCTGCTGCGGCAGTTCTTCCTGACCGTCCCGGCCGAGCTCGAGGAGGCGGCCCGGGTGGACGGGTGCGGTCCGTTCGGGTCGTTCCTGCGGATCATGCTGCCGTTGGCGCGGCCGGCGATCGCCGTCCTGACGGTCTTCACGTTCATCAGCTTCTGGGGCAGTTTCCTGTGGCCGTTGATCATCGTGAACAGCGTCGAGGCCAAGGGCACCGTCCCGCTCGGCCTGGCGCAGTTCATCGGCCAGCAGGGCACCCAGTGGAACCTGATGATGGCGGCCTCGGTGCTGGCGATGATCCCGACCGTGCTGCTCGTCGTCCTGTTGCAGAAACACCTCGTCCGCGGCCTGCTCGTCACCGGTCTGGGCGGCCGTTAACTTCCTAAGGAGAATGAGATGACTGACACGCCTCCCGCGGCTTCCGTCGAGAAGTTCCGCGACTGGCGGTTCGGCCTGTTCGTCCACTGGGGCCTGTACTCGCTGCCGGCCCGCCACGAGTGGGTGAAGAACCGCGAACGGCTGACCGACGAGGACTACCAGCCGTACTTCGACCACTTCGAGCCCGACCTGTACGACCCGCGCGCGTGGGCCCGGGCGGCGCGCGAGGCCGGCATGCGGTACGCCGTACTCACGACCAAGCACCACGAGGGCTTCTGCCTCTGGGACTCGGAGGTGTCCGACTACACGGTCGCGAAGACGGCGTGGGGCAAGGACCTGGTCGGGCCGTTCGTCGAGGCCTGCCGGGCCGAGGGGCTCGGGGTCGGGTTCTACCACTCGCTGATCGACTGGCACCACCCGGAGTTCCCGATCGACGTCGTACACCCGCAGCGCGACGACGAGGAGGCCAAGGCGAAGGCCGCCGGGCGGGACATCGCGGTGTACGCCGACTACCTGCACGCCCAGACCCGTGAGCTGCTGACGAACTACGGGCCGATCGACATCATGTGGTTCGACTTCTCGTACCCGAACCACAACTACCCCGACGGGTCACCGGGGCACGGCAAGGGCCGCGACGACTGGCGGTCCGAGGAGCTGATGGCGATGGTCCGGGAGCTGCAGCCGGACATCCTGATCAACGACCGGCTGGACATCCCGGGCGACTTCGTGACGCCGGAGCAGTACCAGCCGGACTCGCCGATGCAGCGTGACGGCGTACCGGTGCTGTGGGAGGCGTGCCAGACGCTGAACGGCAGCTGGGGGTACGACCGGGACAACCTGGACTGGAAGTCGCCCGAGCTGCTGGTGAAGATGCTCGTCGACTCGGTGTCCAAGGACGGCAACCTGCTGCTCAACGTCGGCCCGACCGGGCGCGGCGAGTTCGACCCGCGGGCGCTGGCGACGCTGGCGTCGATCGGCGAGTGGATGCGGCTGCACGAGCGGTCGATCCGGGGCGCGCGGCCGGCCGAGTACACGGCTCCCGCCGACTGCCGGTTCACCCAGAAGGGCGACCGGCTCTACCTGCACCTGTTCTCCTGGCCGATGGGCCATATCCACCTGCACGGCCTGGCCGGCAAGGTCAAGTACGCCCAACTCCTGAACGACGCCTCCGAGATCAAGCGCATCGTCAACGACCCCCACCAGCAAGCCCAGAACACCACCATGGGCGGGGTCTCGTCGGAGACGCTCACCCTCAAACTCCCCATCCAGAAGCCGAACGTGCTGGTCCCGGTCATCGAGCTCTTCCTCAGCTGAGCCTGCCCACCCAGCTGGAGGGTTGCCCCCTCGGATTTTCGCTGGGCAACCCTCCAGTTCAGGGGGTGACCGCTGACCTGGAGGGTTCGCGGGGTCAGGTGTCCGAGGGAACCGGGCGGGCGGGTTGTTCGCCGCCGCGGGCTTCGAGGTAGTTGTTCTTGGGGACCATCACCTTGCGGCGGAAGAGGCAGACGACCGTGCCGTCTTGCTTGTAGCCCTTGGTTTCCACGTAGACGACGCCGCGGTCGTCCTTGGACTTGGATTCCCACTTGTCGAGCACGACCGTCTCGCCGTAGATCGTGTCGCCGTGGAAGGTGGGGGCCACGTGGCGCAGGGACTCGATCTCCAGGTTGGCGATCGCCTTGCCGCTGACGTCCGGGACCGACATGCCGAGCAGGATCGAGTAGATGTAGTTGCCGACCACAACGTTCTTGCCGAACTGGGTGGTTTCCTCCGCGTAGTGCGCGTCCAGGTGCAGCGGATGGTGGTTCATCGTGAGCAGGCAGAACAGGTGGTCGTCGTACTCCGTCACCGTCTTGCCCGGCCAGTGCTTGTAGATCGCACCGACCTCGAACTCCTCGTAACTGCGCCCGAACTGCATCTCGGCTCCTCTCCGGCTACCCTCCCCCGCTCATGCTGCCCGAACCCGACGGTAACTCGGCAGTAGCCGCCCGCGTGGGGTATCTCACCGCCCCGCCCGGCGTGGGCAAGGTCACGCGGACGGCGAGCCCGCCACCGGCCCGCGCCGTGGCCGCCACCGTCCCACCGTGCGCCTCCACCACGGACCGCACGATCGACAGCCCCAGCCCGGATCCCCGCACCGAGGCCGTCCGCCCACCACCCCGCCGGAACGGCTCGAACAACTGCTCGACATCGTGCGGCGCGACCACCGGCCCGCTGTTGCTCACCTCGACCTGCCCGTACGCCGGATCGCGCGCACGCCCGGTCGACACCGAGACCCAGCCACCCGGCCGGTTGTACCGGATCGCGTTGTCGACCAGATTCGTCAGCACCCGCTCCAGCAACACTGAATCCCCCAGTACGACGGCCGGCTCGCAACGCTCGCGCACCACGACCTCGGCCCGCCGCGCCTCCTCCCCCAGCATCGCGACGACATGCCGCCCGGTGGCGGCCAGATCGACCGGCCGCGGGTCCGGTACCGCCCGCTCGCTCCGCGCGAGCAGCAGCAACCCGTCGATCAGCCGCTCACTCCGCTCGTTGACCGCGAGCAGACTGGTAGCCACCTGCCGCAGGTCCGCGGACGCCGCGGGGTCCGCCACCGCCACCTCGAGGAGCGTCCGGTTGACCGCGAGCGGCGTACGCAGCTCGTGACTCGCGTTGGCCACGAACCGGCTCTGCGACGCGAACGCCCGATCCAGCCGCTCGAGCATCTCGTCGAACGTGTCCGCCAGCACCTTCAGCTCGTCCGCCGGACCGTCCAGCGCGATCCGCTCGTGCAGGCTGCGATCGCCGTACAGCGTCCGGTCGGCAACCCGCCGGGCCGTACCGGTGATCGCCTGCAGCGGCCGCAGCGCCCGGCCCGCGACCAGCCAGCCGGCACCCAGAGCGGTCGTCGCGACGAGGGCGAGCGCGATGCCGGACTGCTGCAACAACGACCGCAGCGTGTCCGCCCGCTGCTGCTCCACCGCTTCTCTGGCGATCCGCTCGGCCTCGGCGCGCAACTCCACCGCTGTGAGCAGCCGCCCGTCCTTGGTCTCGAAGGCGATCGACCCGTCGGCGGCGCGGACCGGCGTACGGCCGAGCTGGCTGAGCGCGCCCGCCAGGCTCTGCGCCTGCGTCCCCGGATCCGGCAGGCTGCGGCTGACGAAGAGGTAGGACAGCACCACCAGCAGTACGCCGGCCAGCGCGAACAGCCCGGCGTACAGGATGCTCAGCCGGCCTCGCAGCGTCGGCGTGAACCTGCTCATGCGAGCTGGTACCCGACGCCGGTCACCGTCCGCACCAGCGGCGGCTCGCCCAGCTTGCGGCGCAGCGTCATCACCGTCACCCGGACGACGTTCGTGAACGGGTCGGCGTTCTCGTCCCACGCCTTCTCCAGCAACTGCTCCGACGACACCACCGCCCCGTCGGCCCGCAGCAACTCCTCCAGTACGGCGAACTCCTTCCGCGTCAGCGGCACGGCGGCCCCGTCCCGCGTCACCTCACGCCGCAACGGATCGAGCCGTACGCCGGACCGCACCAGCACCGGCGGCACCGCCGGACGGCTGCGCCTGGCCAAGGCCCGCACCCGGGCCACCAGCTCCGCGAACACGAACGGCTTCGCCAGATAGTCGTCCGCGCCCAGCGACAGCCCGTCGATCCGATCGGTGACGTCACCGGCCGCGGTCAGCATCAGCACCCGCCCGGGCTCCTCGCCCGCGACGATCTGCCGGCAGACCTCGTCGCCGTGCACCTCAGGGAGGTCCCGGTCCAGGACGACCACGTCGTACGCGTTGACCGCCAGCCGCTCGAGCGCCGCGTCCCCGTCGTACACCACGTCGACGGCCATCGCCTCGCGCCGCAGTCCCGCTCCGATCGCGTCGGCCAGCAGCTGCTCGTCCTCGACCACCAGCACCCTCATCCTCCAGAGCATCGCGGCCGATGCATAAAGCCGGCATAAGAATTGCTGAGGATCGGCCGTGAATTCGTTCTTGACGCCCGCCTTATGCGCTGCCCGCTGGAATCGCATCAAGAACGGATCAGGAGGCGGAACCATGCGATTCATCTGGCTGAGCATCACCGGGCTGCTGCTGGCAGCCGCGACCGGTTGCGGCGGGCCGACCGGCGCCGATCCCGGCGTCGCCAGTGCCGAAGGGACGACCGGAACGCCGGCGCCGACCAGTTCGCCGAGCAGCACACCCACCGGCACGGACCTGCTGAAGTTCGCGCAGTGCATGCGCGCGAACGGTGTCGACGTACCCGATCCGGACCCGGCCAAGGGGCTGACCGGGATGGGTGAGATCGACCGCGACGACCCGGACTTCAAGCCGGCGATGACGAAGTGCAAGCAGTACCTGTCGGGGCTGGGCGGGGACCCGTCGTCGCCGGAGTACCAGGCGCAACTGCTGGCCTTCGCGCAGTGCATGCGGGACCACGGTGCCGACGTACCGGATCCGGACCCGAACGGCGGGTTCGGCGGCAAGGGCCTCGACCGCAGCGACCCGGACGTCAAGGCGGCGCTGGAGGCCTGCCACGACAAACTGCCGAACGCCGGTCAGAGCCCGAAGTCGAGCGCGTGATGGCGAGGCGACGGAGCAGGATCGCCGTGATCGCCGTGGCGACGCTCGCCGCGGCCGGCGCGGCAGGCTGGGCGCTGACCAGACCGGACAGTGGCGTGGCCGCAGCACCGGCCCCGGCGCCGCTGCCGACGGTCAAGGTGACGAAACAGGATCTCGTCGAGACGCAGGAGGTCGACGGGACCCTCGGGTACGGCGAGCAGCACGCCGTCCCCGGGCAGCAAGGCACCGTCACCTGGCTGGCACCGGTGGGCTCGGTGGTGTCGCGCGGGCAGACCCTCTACAAGGTCGACCAGCGCCCGGTCTCGCTGCTGTACGGCGTGGTGCCGATGTACCGGACGTTGCAGGACGGCGTGGAAGGGGCCGACGTACAGCAGCTGGAGGAGAACCTGCGGAAGCTCGGGTACACCGGCTTCACGGTCGACGACGAGTACACCGGCGCGACCGCGGAGGCGGTCGAGGAGTGGCAGGAGGACCTCGGGCGCGAGGAGACCGGGAAGGTCCAGCGCGGTGACGTCGTCTTCACCGCGACGGCGGTGCGGGTCGCGAGCCACGGCAGCGTCGTCGGTGGCCCGGCGGGCGGGACGGTGCTCAGCTACACCGGCACCACCCGGCTCGTCACCGTGCCGTTGCCGGTCGGCGATCAACAACTCGCGGTCAAAGGCGCGAAGGTCGGCGTCGAGCTTCCGAGCGGCGGAACCACACCCGGGACGATCGAGTCGGTCAGCACCGTCGCCAAGGCGGCACCGCAGTCCGAGGGCGCTGGGCAGCCGGAGGCGAACGTCGAGGACGCCACGGTCGACGTGATCGTGCGGCTCGACAAGCCGGCGGCGGCCGGGACGCTCGACGAGGCGCCGGCCTCGGTGCACTTCACCGCCGAACAGCGCAAGGGCGTGCTCACCGTCCCGGTGACCGCACTGCTCGCGCTGGCCGAAGGCGGGTACGGCGTCCAAGTGGTTGCCGAGGGCAACTCCAAGGTGGTCGCCGTGAAGGTCGGGCTGTTCGCGAACGGACGGGTCGAGATCAGCGGCGCCGGCATCTCCGCTGGTGCCATGGTGGAGGTGCCGCAGACATGAACGCTGTCATCGAGTTGCAGAACGCGCACCGGCGCTACGCGGGCGGTGTCCACGCGGTCCGTGGTGTCTCGCTGCGGATCGACCGCGGCGAACTGGTCGCGGTCGTCGGCCCGTCGGGGTCCGGCAAGTCCACGATGCTGCACCTGATGGGCACGCTGGACCGCCCGTCGGAGGGTCACGTCCGCGTCGACGGACACGATGTCGCCCGGCTGTCGGACCGCCAGTGCGCGGCCCTGCGATCGCGCCGGATCGGCTTCGTCTTCCAGCAGTTCTTCCTGTCCCCCGGTGTCCGAGCCCTCGACAACGTCGCGAACGGCCTGCTGTACGCCGGCGTACCGCAGCGGACCCGCCGGCGCCGCGCGGCCCGCGCACTCGAGCAAGTCGGCCTGGCGCACCGGACCGACCACCGCCCGCACGAACTGTCGGGCGGCGAACGGCAACGGGTCGCGATCGCGCGCGCCGTCGTCGGACAGCCCGCGATCCTGTTCGCCGACGAACCGACCGGCAACCTGGACAGCGTCGCGGGCGCCGGCGTCCTGCGGCTGCTCGCGGAGCTGAACGCCGCCGGTACGACGATCGTCGTGATCACCCACGACCAGGAGGTGGCCGCCCGGCTGCCGCGCCGGATCGTGATGCGCGACGGCGAGGTGATCGAGGATGTCTGAACTGCCGAAGGCCGCCCGGCTGGCACCTGCCGACGTCGGACGTGTCGGCCTGTCCGGGCTGCGCAGCCGACCGGTGCGGCTGGTGCTCTCCGCGCTCGGCATCGCGATCGGGATCGCCGCGATGGTGTCTGTGCTGGGCATCTCCGCGTCGAGCCGGGCCGCGCTGGACGAACTCCTCTCCCGGTTCGGCACGAACCTGCTGACGGTCAAGCCGGGCCAGACCCTGTTCGGCGAACCGGCCGTGCTGCCGCCGGAGTCGGTCGCGATGATCGGCCGGATCGGTCCGGTGCAGACCGTCTCTGCCACCGGCGAAGTGGCGGTGAAGGTCTACCGGACCGACAAGGTCCCGGCAGAGCAGAGCGGCGGGATCGCCGTCCTCGCCGCCCGCACCGACCTGCCCGCCGCCGTCGGCGCTACCGTTGCCACGGGCAACTGGTTGACGACGGCGACCGCGCAGTACCCGGCCGTCATCCTGGGCGCCACGACCGCCCGGCGGCTCGGGATCGACCAGGTCACGCCCGAGACCCTGGTGTGGCTCGGCGACCGTTGGGTCAACGTCATCGGGATCCTCGAGCCGGTGCCGCTCGCCCCCGAACTCGACACCGCCGCGCTGATCGGTTGGCCGGCCGCGCAGCAGTACTTCGGGTTCGACGGCGCGCCGACCACCGTGTACGAGCGTTCCGGCGAGGACTCGGTCGACGCGGTCCGCGACGTGCTCGCGCGCACCGCCAACCCGGAGAACCCGGATCAGGTGGAGGTCAGCAGACCGTCCGACGCGCTCGCCGCGCAGCATGCCACCGACGAGACGTTCACCGCCCTGCTGCTCGGTCTGGGCGCGGTCGCGCTGCTCGTGGGAGGGGTCGGCGTGGCGAACACCATGATCATCTCGGTGCTCGAGCGCCGGGGCGAGATCGGGCTGCGTCGCGCACTCGGTGCGACCCGCGGCCACATCCGCGTCCAGTTCCTCGCGGAGTCGCTGCTGTTGTCGGGACTCGGCGGCGTGGCCGGTCTGCTGCTCGGGGCGGCGATCACCGGCGGCTACGCGATCAGTCAGGGCTGGCCGATCGCCGTACCGCTGACCGGGCTCGCCGGTGGACTCGGGGCCACGTTGCTGATCGGTGCCGTGGCCGGTCTCTATCCCGCCGTCCGAGCGTCCCGGCTGGATCCCGCGCAGGCGCTGTCGGCGCCGTGAGCTTAGGGCCTAGTCGCGGGGAGGCTGTACGGAGGCCTGGTCCTGCACCGGCTGCGGCGTGGAGTGGTCCGGAAGCAGCGGATGGACCTCACCCTTGAGCGCCAGCTTGGCCAGGTGGTTCCGGGCCTCCTCGGCGAACTTGAAGTCGCACAGGACGTCGTAGGTCGTGGCGACGACCGAGGTCCGGGACGTGAAGTCCCGGCGGCCGGCGGACTGCGCGTAGCTGAGACCGCCGAACACCATCCCGAAGAACGCGCCCAGCACCACACCGGTGACGAGCGCGGCCAGGAAGTTGCCCTGGGTGAACATGCCCAGCAGCAGACCGACGAACAGCCCGAACCAGGCTCCGCTCGCCACCCCGGCGCCGAGCGCGCGGCCCCAGGTCAGCCGGCCGGTGATCTTCTCGACCTGACGGAGGTTGTTGCCGACGATGGTCGTGTGCTCGACCGGGAACTTCTCGTCCGAGAGGTAGTCGACGGCTCGCTGCGCCTCCCGGTAGGTGTCGTACGTCCCGATCGTCAGGCCGGTCGGCCTGGGGTCCATCGAGGGCATGCCCTGCGTGGTCATCGTCGTTCCTCTCCACGTGCTTCCAACCCCCATCATTGCCGACGGCTGGTTACCACGTCTTGATAGCCTCGCCGGTGATGACCGGGCGACGGTGGGACAGACGGTTGAACACCGGCGCGACACGCCGTGTCAGCCGCGTCTTCGCCCGCCGCAACGGCGGAGCGGGCCGGCCGCCGGACGAGGTGGTCACCGGCAAGCTCGAAGGCGCTCTCGTCGACTGGGGACTGTACCGCGACGGCGTCCGCGACCAGCGCGTCGACTCCTACACCGAGGCCCTGGACCGGGCCCGGCGCGGCCAGGGGTTCGTCTGGATCGGGCTGTTCCAGCCGACCGACCACCAGCTCGCGATCATCGGGGCGGAGTTCGGCCTGCACCCGCTGGCGCTGGAGGACGCGTCCGAGGCGCACCAGCGCCCCAAGCTGGAGCGGTACGGCGACACGCTGTTCGCGGTGTTCAAGACCGTCACCTACGTCCCGCACCACGACCTGACGGCCACCAGCGAGGTCGTGGCGACCGGTGAGGTCATGGTGTTCTGCGGGCCCGGCTTCGTGGTCACGGTCCGGCACGGTGAGCACAGCGAGCTGGCGGGCCTGCGCCAGGAGCTGGAGCGCGAGCCGGAGCGGCTGGCCACCGGTCCCGGAGCGGTGCTGCACGCGATCGCCGACCACGTCGTGGACCGGTACCTGGAGGTCGCGGACGCCGTCCAGGCCGACATCGACCTGATCGAGACCTCGATGTTCACGCCGCGCGGCTGGCGGAACATCGACCAGGTGTACCAGCTGAAACGCGAGGTCCTGGAGCTCAAGCGGGCCGTCGCGCCGCTCACCGGGCCGATGCGGGCGCTGTCGACGCTGCGGCATCCGCTGATCGCCGACGAGACCAGGAACTACTTCCGCGACGTCGACGACCACCTGCAGCGGGTGAAGGAGCAGGTGATCTCGTTCGACGAGCTGCTCAGCTCGATCCTGCAGGCCGGGCTGGCCCAGGTGCAGGTGGCCGAGAACGAGGACATGCGCCGGATCTCGGCGTGGGTGGCGATCCTCGCGGTGCCGACGATGATCGCCGGGATCTACGGGATGAACTTCGACTACATGCCGGAGTTGCGGTTGCGGTACGCGTACTTCGTCGTCCTCGGCGTGATGCTCTCCGCGTGTTTCGTGCTTTACCGGCTGTTCAAGCGGAACCACTGGCTCTGAGCCCGGAATTCGCTTCCCGATGAAGGGTGACCTGGCAACCTTTTGCCATGGCCGGGAGTACTCCCGGATTGGAATGTTCAAACGGTTGTCGGCGGATCCCTTGCTTGATTGAATTCCGGGGTCGCATTCGGTCAGGAAATGACTACTTTCTGCGACCATTCTCGGCCCGGGGAGGGATCGTGGTGCTGCGCATTCATTTCACGCCGCGCGACCTGACCCGGATCAGGATCGCCACCACCCCGGCGCCGCTGTGGGAGGTGCTGCTGAGCCTGCACATGCTGCAGCACTCCGAGGGCCGGCTGATCTTCGAGGACTGGCGCCGCCGGGTGCGGACCACGGTCGCGCCGGACCAGATGCGGCTGCTGCTCGAGCTGACGCCCTCGAAGGGCTACTCCCCCGACTTCCTGACGCCGGCCGCGTCCGCGCCGGACTTCGACTCCGCGCTCGAGCAGGCGCTGGCGACACCGCAGCAGCAGGTGCGCAGCCAGCTCGACCTGCTCGCGCAGTACCGCCCGTCGTCCCCGTGGACGCGGGAGCTGGCGCAGGGCGGCCGGGCCCCGATGCAGAAGCTCGGCCGGGCCATCCGGACGTACCACGACGCGGCGATCGCGCCGTACTGGAAGTCGATCGGGACACACGTGTCCGCCGACCACGCCCATCGTGGGGAGGCGCTGGCCCGGCACGGTGTGGACCGATTGCTCTCGTCGCTGCATCCGCGGGTCCGGTGGGTGCCGCCGGTCCTGCAGGTGCTCGACCTGAACGACCGGGATCTGTATCTCGATGGCAGGGGAATCGAGTTGCAGCCGTCGGCGTTCTGCTGGCAGGTTCCGACCAAGCTGCGGGACCCGGATCTCACCCCGATCCTGGTGTACCCGATCCAGCATGCGCCCGGGATCCTGCGGCAGGCGTCGGCGGAACCGGCCCCGTCGAGTGACCCGCTGGGCTCGCTGCTCGGGTCGACCCGGGCGGCCGCGCTGGAGGCGACCGTCAGCGGCTGCACCACGACGGAACTGGCGAAACACTGCAAGATCTCCCCGGCCGCCGCCAGTCATCAGGCGACGGTGCTGCGCGAGGCCGGACTGATCACCACCCGCCGGGACGGCGCCTCGGTCCGGCACGAGATCACCCAGCTCGGCATCTGGCTGCTCTCCGGCCACGGTTCCGGCCGTCCGCGGCCGCCGGACCGCGCGCCCGCCTGACCCCTTACGCCCCTGCCCCGCCGCGCGCTGGGCCGACCGGCACCGCCCCGCCCGTCGACCCAGCGCGCCGGCCGGTCTTAGAGGGCGTCTGAGCACCCTGCGCCGTAGCGAGCAGGTGCTCGGCGGAGCGCCTCGGTGCGCTGGAGGGAAGGGTTCGATGCGGATCCATCGTGCCCTTTCCTCCAGTGCAGCGAGGTGCCCGCCGAGTGCCGCGCAGTAGGCGCAGGGTGCTCAGACGCCCTCTTACAGCTTGTAGTCCTCCAGGAGGCGGCGGCCGATGATCATCCGCTGGATGTCCGCGGTGCCCTCGCCGATCAGCAGCATCGGGGCCTCGCGGTAGAGGCGCTCGATCTCGTACTCCTTGGAGAAGCCGTATCCGCCGTGGATGCGGAACGAGTCCTCGACGACCTGCGAGCAGTACTCGCTGGCCAGGTACTTCGCGACGCCGGCCTCGAAGTCGTTGCGGGAACCGCTGTCCTTCTTCCGCGCCGCCTTCACCATCAGCTCGTGCGCGGCCTCCACCTTGACCGCCATGTCAGCCAGCCGGAACAGCACGGCCTGGTGGTCGGCGATCTTCTTGCCGAACGTCTCCCGCTGCTGCGCGTACGCGATCCCGAGCTCGAAGGCCCGCCGCGCCACCCCGCAGCCGCGCGCGGCGACGTTCACCCGGCCGACCTCGACGCCGTCCATCATCTGGTAGAAGCCCTTGCCCGGGACGCCGCCGAGGACCTGGCCGGCGTCGATCCGGTACCCGTCGAAGACCAGCTCGGTGGTGTCGACGCCCTTGTAGCCCATCTTCTCGATCTTGCCGGGCACCGTCAGGCCCTTGTCGACCTCGCCGAAGCCGGGCTCCTTCTCGACCAGGAACGTCGTCATGTTCTTGTAGACCGAGTCCGCGCCCTCGTCGGTCTTGGTGAGCACCGCGACCAGGTTCGCCGAACCGCCGTTGGTCAGCCACATCTTCTGGCCGTTGATCACGTAGCCGTCGGCTTCGCGCGTGGCCTTGGTCTTGATCGCGGACACGTCGGAGCCGCAGCCCGGCTCGGACATCGAGAACGCGCCGCGGACCTCGCCGGTGGCCATCCGCGGCAGGTACCTCCGCTTCTGCTCGTCGGTGCCGTGCTGGAGCAGCATGTACGCGACGATGAAGTGCGTGTTGATGATGCCGGAGACGCTCATCCAGCCGCGGGCGATCTCCTCGACGCACAGCGCGTAGGTGAGCAGCGATTCGCCGAGGCCGCCGTACTCCTCGGGGATCATCAGCCCGAACAGGCCGAGTTCCTTGAGGCCCTCGACGATCTCGGTCGGGTACTCGTCGCGGTGCTCGAGCTCGGTGGCGACCGGGAGGATCTCCGCCTCGACGAACGCCCGGACCGTCTTCAGGATCTCCTCCTGGACGTCGGTCAGGCCCTCGGTCTGCTGCAACCTGCTCATCGTGCGCCTCCTTCGGCCGGCTTACCCGCGAGTATCCCGCGAGTATCACAGCATCTCGGCACCGAGGGGACACCCGCTGTGACACCGGCCACCTGACGGAGGTCGCGTGGCTCACTCGTCGTTGTCGCCACCGTCGCCGTTGCCGTCACGGTCACCGTCACCGTCGCCGCCCGGGCGCGGCAGAGTGCGGCCGATGGTCTGGAAGAGCGTCACGATCTCCTGCGTCGCCTGCCAGCGCTGGCGCTGCTGCGCCTCCGCCAGCTTCCGCCTGGCGTCCCAGAAGTGCTGCGCCGCCGCGTTCAGGTCACCCTGGTCCATGGCCTCGGCAGCCTTGTCCAGGTCCCGCGCTGCCTCGCGTGGCGCCTTGCTGCGGCTGTCCTGCTGAGTAGCGCGGACCTGCGCGGCCAGCGTCCGCAGCCGCTGCACCAGGACGGCCCGCGGGTTCTGCGTCGGCTTGGGCGTGGGCTTCTTCGTGGTCTTGGTCGCGGAAGGGGTGGGCTTCGGTGTCGGCTTCGGCGCTGCCGTGGCCTTCTGCGCGGGTGCGGACGGTGTATTGCCGGCCTGTGCGCTCGGGGTGTCGTTGCTGACGCTCTCCCGCAGCAGGAGCAAGCCGGTGATGGCTGCGAGCACCACTGCGACGCCGATGCCGACCTTGGCGAGCGGGAAGGCCCGTGCCGGCGCGCGGTGGGAGGTGGGCTCGTCGTCGTCCTCCTCCCAGTGGCCGACGCCGAGCGGCTCCATGGCGAGGACCTGGGTGTGCGCCGGGTTGCTGAGGAGCGCGGCCACCTCGTCCGCCGACGACGGGCGGTCTGCCGGGTTCTTCGCCAGCAGCCGCGTGACCAGGTTCGCCAGCTCAGCCGGTACGTCGTCCCGCGTGATCTGTGGCGGCGGTGCGTCGAGGTGCTGCCGCATCACCACGTCCACGGTCGGCCCGGAGAAGGGCGGCGTACCGGTCAGGAGTTCGTGCAGGACGCAGCCGAACGAGTACCAGTCGCTGGCGGACGTGGCTGCCTCGCCGCGGACCTGCTCCGGCGACACGTACGACGCCGTACCGAGCAGGACGCCCAGGCCGGTCGTCTCGTTGCCCGCGCGCTTCGCGATGCCGAAGTCGGTCATCTTGAGCGTGCCGTCCGGAGCCATCAGCAGGTTGCCCGGCTTCACGTCGCGGTGCACGATGCCGGCCGCGTGCGCGGCGTCCAGGGCCCGCGCGCCCTGGGTGGCGATCTGCGTCACCAGGCCGGGGCTCGGGAGTCCCGACGTACGCATCAGCTGGGCCAGGTCCGGGCCCTGCACCAGCTCCATGACGAGGAAGACGTGGTCGCCCTCGGTGCCGACGTCGTACGTCGCGACCACGTTCGGATGGGTCAATCGAGCGGCTGATTGAGCTTCGGCGCGGAACCGCTGTACCGCGTCCATCGGGTCGCCGTCGAGACTGCGCAGCAGCTTCACCGCCACCTCGCGGGCGAGGAACGTGTCCTCGGCCCGCCACACCTCACCCGCATCGCCCCTGCCGAGCAGGGTCAGCAACCGGTACCGACCGGCCAGTACCTCGCCGTTCACACACCACACCTTCCGCAGCGGACCGGTTCACCTTAGGCGGGAAGCGCGCGCGGATCGAGTCCGTGGGGAAAAGCTTGGCAAAGCTCTGCGGAGCGCGATCGGGGTACTACGGTGTGTCGCATGAAGCGATCGATTCCCGCCCTGATCGCGGCCGCCCTGGTCGCGACGACGCTGACCACGACCACCGCCGCGGCGGCACCCACGGGGCAGCCGAGGCCCGTCGCCAAGTGCGAGTTCACCCCGACGCCGGAGAACCCGGCCGCCAAACCGGTCCGGATCCCGTCGCCGGTCGCCCGCGCGAAGGGCACGGTCGACGTGTACTTCGTGACGAACTACGGACCGTTCGTGGTCCGGATGGACCGGGCGAACGCGCCGTGCGGCGTGCACAACTTCGTGCACCTGGTGAAGAGCCGGTTCTACGACGCCACCCAGTGCTTCCGGCTGACGAACTCGGCCCGGCTCGGTGTCCTGCAGTGCGGCGACATCTACCGCCAGGAGGAAGGCGGACCGGGGTACAAGTTCCCGGACGAGGTCACCGGCCAGGAGACCTACCCGCGCGGCACCGTTGCCTACGGCAACCAGGGCCCGGGCACCAACGGCTCGGAGTTCTTCGTCGTGCACTCGTTCGCGAACATCGCGCCGAACTACACGGTCCTCGGCCAGGTGATCGCCGGTATGTCCACCTTCGACCGGATGGTCGCGGCCGGCATCGCCGACCCCGACCAGGACGGCCCACCCACCAAGCCGATCCGCATCTACAAGGTCTGGACGCGCTGAGCGGAGGGCAGCCGGCCGACGGCCGGCTGCCCTCGCTCCTCTCAATCCGCGGTCGGGTCGGCGACAGCGATCCCCCAGATGTCGGTGTTGCCGAACGTGGGCGGACAGGCGGTGCCCGGTGCCGGCACCGCGATCGGCGTACCGGCGACCAGCGACTGGCGGTAGGCGTCGATGGCCGGGCAGTCCGCACCTTCGCGGGTGTCGTTCCAGACCAGCACGCCGGACGATTCGGTCGCCACCGCGTAGTTGTAGTCGCCGAGGAACTCGAAGGCGAGCCCGTTGGCGCTCGACGCGCGGGCGTCACCGACCGCACCGCGGTGCAGGGTGGTGAACGGACCCGTCGACGAGTTCGCGTGCCGTACGACGCCCAGCATCGGCCGCGGTGCCGCCGTCGTCGGCTGCCACGGCGCGAGGAACGCGTTGTACGTCAGGTACACGTCCTGCCCGTCGGGCGAGATCGCGATCGCGGGCTGGTTGGCCCGGTCGGCACCTTCACTCGCCACCGTGCGGCCCGTGTAGCTGTCGCCGCCGTTCGTCGAGTGGACGACGTACGCGCGCTCGTTGTTCGTCCCCGCCGAGTCGTCGGACCAGGTGATGACGATCTCGTCAGTCGCGGTGGCACCGGTCGGCGCGCCGTTGGCGATGTCGATGCTGGGGAACGTGTTGGTCCGCGCGCCTGCCACGCCGTCGATGGTGAACCGGCCCTGGACCGGGTCGAACTGGCCGATGTTCGTCACGATCGTGATCGGCCGCGGCCGCTCGAACGTCCGGCCGCCGTCGAAGGACCGGGCCTGGAAGAACACGCCCTGCCGGGTCCGGATGTCGGTGCCGACCCAGACGACGTACACGGTCCCGGTGCTGTCGGTGCGGATCGCGCAGCCCTGCCGGCCGCCGGTCTGGGCGTTGTTCGTCGCGGGAGACAGCTGCTTGTTCCGCCAGGTCAGCCCGCCGTCGCTGGAGGCGGCGAACAGCACGGGTTCCGGCGCTCCGGCACCGACGCCGCGGAAGCCGACGTTGCAGACGTAGACGTTGCCGAAGAAGTCGCTCGACGCGGCGTTGTCGGCCCAGATCTGCTCCTTGTCGGAGAACAGCGCCGAGTTCTGCCTGGTCACGACGACCGGGGCGGACCACGCGGCGTTGACGCCGGCCAGCGCGTCCGCGAGGCGGTTGCCGGGACCTGTGGCGTCCAGATGCGACACGGTGATCGCCGCGGCGCCCCGGAAGCCGGGGTTGCCCGGGAATGGCGTCGTCAGCGAGCTGTAGTACAGCCTGGAGCCGTTGGTCCAGGAGAAGCTCCCGTTCGCGCCGAGGCGCGGCCCGAAGGCCAGCTCGGGATCGCCGTTGGAGACCATCCCGTTCTCGAAGAAGTTCGGCAACGTCCCGATCGGTCCGACCCGCGGCACACAGGCCGCCGGTCCCAGGCAGTGCCGCGCCGACCAGCCCGTGTACGTCGGCTGGAACCAGCTCTGGCCGCCGTTCGTCGAGAACGTGATGCCAGTGACTCCGACGCCCGGGGTGAAGGGGCAGGTCGTCGGATCGCCCGCGGCACAGGCCTCCAGGTCGATGTTGTCGTTGGCGCCCGAGGCGAGCAGCGACGGCTGGTGAGCGTCGACTGCGAGGCCAGGCTCGTTCTGCTTGTTCTGCGAGAAGGGCGTCGACGGACTGCCGACGGTGACCTCCGTGTCTGCGCCCGGCTGCGCGGAAGCCAGCCCGGTCCCGGTCAGGGCCAGGCACGCGACCGCAGCCAGGACCATGGCGCGTGGACGGCGCATGGCCCCTCCTGAGGATCACGGTCCCCCGAGGAATCGGACCTTTCCGGCCTACTCCTGCCGCGATCCGAAGGCAAGACCTCGGAGGCTCAGTCCGCCGGGGGTTGCCAGATGTCGGTGCGGGTGAGGCCGGCGGCGCGGCCCTTGGCGGAGATGACCAGGGCCATCTTGCGGCTGGCCTCGTCGATCATCTCGTCGCCGAGCATCACCGCGCCGCGCGCGCCGCCGGCCGCCGACGTGTAGTGGTCGTAGGCGTCGAGGATGTTCTCGGCGTGGTCGTAGTCCTCCTGGCGCGGCGAGTAGACCTCGTTCGCGGCGGCGATCTGGTCCGGGTGCAGGACCCACTTGCCGTCGAAGCCGAGCGCGGCCGAGCGGCCCGCGACCCGGCGGAAGCCGTCGACGTCCTTGATCTGCAGGTACGGGCCGTCGATCGCCTGCTTGCCGTGGGCGCGCGCGGCCATCAGGATCTGCATCAGGATGTAGTGGTAGGCGTCGCCGACGTCGTACCCGGGCGGCTGCTCGCCGACCACCAGCGACTTCATGTTGATCGACGCCATGAAGTCCGCCGGGCCGAAGATGATCGTCTCCACCCGCGGCGACGCGGTGGCGATCGCGTTCACGTTGGTGAGGCCGAGCGCGTTCTCGATCTGCGCCTCGATCCCGATCCGGCCGGGCTCGTACCCGTGCACCTTCTCCAGCTGGGTGAGCAGCAGGTCGAGCGCGACCACCTGCTCGGCGGTCTGCACCTTCGGCAGCATGATGCAGTCCAGGTTGGCCCCGGCGCCGCCGACGACCTCGATCACGTCGGCGTACGTCCACTCGGTGGTCCAGTCGTTGACGCGGACGACCCGGAGCTTGTTGCCCCAGCCGCCCTCGTTCAGCGCGGCGACGATGTTCTTCCGGGCGTCCGGCTTGGCCAGCGGCGCGACGGAGTCCTCGAGGTCCAGGAACACCTGGTCCGCGTCCAGCCCCTTCGCCTTGGCCAGGAACCGCGGGTTGGACCCGGGCGTCGCCAGACAGGACCGCCTGCTGCGCAACTGTTCCGTCATGCTCGTCGACCTCCGCTCGGTTACCCACCGGTCACCGGCAGCGTACGGCGTCACCCGCCGCCGCCCCGGTGACCCGGCTCACTTCCCTTCCGAGTGTGTCCCGATTCACCGTGTGACACTTGGACGCGTGAGCATCGACGACGCGGTTGCCGAGATCGCCGGGGTGATGAAGAAGGCCGGGCTCGTGTGGCTCGCCTGGGACGGCGGGCGGCCAACGCCTGCGTGGTTTGCGACCGTCGACGGGCAGTACGTCGTACTGGCGGACACCGGCGACGGCGCCGAGCAGCCGCTGCCCGGACTCGCCACCGCGCGCTCGGTGGAGGTCGTCGTACCCGCCAAGCCGGCGATGCACCGGCTGGCGAGCTGGACGGCGACCGTACGGCGGTTGGAGCCGGGGACCGAGGAGTGGACGGTCGCGGCGCAGGTGCTGCGGACCGAGCGGCTCAACGCGGCGGAGCTGGACACCCAACTGGAGCGCTGGCGCGCCGAGGCGGACATCCTGGTCCTGGACCCGACCGGCGAGATCACCGAGTCAGCGGGCCGGTACGACGCCACGCCTCGCGCCGAGGCCCCGATCCCGACCAGAGCCACCACCCGCGGCAAGCCACCGACGACCCTGCACCGCCCGGTACGGCGCCGCCCCAGGCTGAGTTAGCGGACGCCGAACGCGCGCTGGACGATCTGGCTCACGCCGTTGCCGGCGTCGTCGCGCGCGGTGACCCGGAGGGCCACGTAGTCGGCCGACAGAGGCGCATCGAGCTTGGCCCGCCATCCGGCCCCGTGCCGCTGCAGCTTGGCAGGTCGCCAGGTGACACCGTCGTCGTACGAGAACTCCGCCGTCGCCGCGCTGACCTTCCCGGTGTCCACCGCACCTGGGAGATGCGAGGCAGTCACGGTGAGGTCGCTGTGCCGCTTCGCTCGGCCCGACAGGTCTGTTGCGATCGAGTAGTCGAGCTGAAGCAGTGGGAGCGTCTTCAGCTGTGCGAAATCGACCTGTCCGGACGTGAAGGCCCATTCCGTGTGGGTCCTCGGGGAGTACGGACGGTTCGGCAGGTCGCGCTGGGTGTCCACGACGAGCCGGTACGGCAACCGCTCCGGCGCCACCTCGATCGACAGCATGTCGGCGCCCTCGCCCAGCAGCGTGTCGCCCTGGTAGAAGGCGGACCTGACCGGCGCGCCGACGTCGTACACGAAGCCCTGGTGCGGGCCCGAGTCGGCGAAGCCGGGAAGGCTGAAGACGCTCATGATGTCGCCAACCCGGGACGGGGGTGTCGACAACGCGCTGTCGCTCAGCAGCCGTGGCCGCTGGACCCCGCCGAACCAGGTCTCTTCGGTGACGCTGCCCGGGCGGTAGGACAGCGACGAGCCCTGTTGGATCAGGTCGGGTACCGCGGCCTGGCTGAGCCACTTCACCTTCGGCGAAGCCGTCACATAGACCGTGTGGTCGCCCTGCGCTTCCACCGTGCTCGCGGCTGCGGACACCGCCCAGCTGAAGTCCGTCGACAGGTCGAAGCGGATGTCGAGCGCCTCCCCCGGCCTGGTGTCCCTGAACACCTCGTCGATCCGCGCCAGGTCGCGGGCGGTCGGCCGGTAACCGGGATCCGCCGGCACGGCACCATCGTGGTGCTGGACGAGGTCGTAGAGATAGTCCGGGTACGGATGCGAGACGAGAGTCAGCAGCTTGGGACGCTGTGCCAGCAACTGCTTCCCCTGGTCGGTAGTCAGCGACGCCACTGGCAGTGCGGGCGCCTCCTCCTGCGGCAGGTCGGCCCAGGCGTCCAGGGGCCCGTAGCCGTCGTTCAGCAGCAGCAACAGCTTCGCACCGCCCTTGGCAGCTGCTGCGGCCTGCTGTGTCGGCGGTGCGGCGTCGCTGCGTTGGGCGACGGCGATCTTGCCGCGTACGTCGTACCTCGCCGGGTCCGTGCCGACGTACACGACCCGGGAGAGACCAGTGCCTGCGGGCAGCTTCGGTGACCAGCTCTGGACGAAGGTGTTGAAGGAGCCGACCGTCAGCGCGGGCTGCTCCTGACGCCAGCGGGTCGCGAACGTGTACGAGCCCTGCGTCACCTTGCGAGTCGGTGTGGCCCAGAGCGAGTCGTAGAGCCACCACTCCAGCTGATACGTGTCCACGAAGCGGTGCAGGTCGCCGTAGCTGCGGTACTGGTCGACCCGTACGTACGTGTTCTCACTGGGCCGCGGGGTGACCGCAGCAACCTTGCGGAGCCCTGCCGCATCGAAGGTGACTGTCTGGTCCTGCTGGACGTCCACCTCGGGTTGACTGATCACTGCCCGGCCCAGCGAGTGCGGCGCGTCCAGTCCCCGTACGTCGGCGTACATCCACGCTGCGTAGGTACTCGGGCGAACGGTGATGTCGAGGCTCCCGTCCACCATGTACACCTGAGGCACGACGTCCCGCTTGATGTCCTTGAGTACGACGACACCGGACAGGGGTGCGCCGTGCTGGTCCTTCGCGCTCAGCGACAGCTTGACGCGCCGGCTCTGCTTGCTGACACCGATCGCGGTGTGCGCGAGCACTGCGCCACCGGCATCCGTTGCTGTGAGCATCGAGCTGTAGCCGGCGTCATCGGCGGCCAGGTCCAGGTGGCTCACCACACCGACCGTCGCCGTACCGTGAGCCGGAACGGTCACCTGCGGAGCAGTCAGCGTGAACAGACCCGCCGGGATGCCCTGGTTCTTGAGAGCCAGGTTCAGCGTGACCGGCTCAGCACCGTTGTTGGTGTAGGTGACGTCCCTCTGCGCCAGCCCGCTCGCCGGGTACGGCCACTTCACCGCAGCGAAGGCAGAGCCGGACGAGTACAACGTACTGCGGACCGCAGCGGCCGCGTCCAGCCGACCAGTGCCAGCTGCGAACTGGCTGTACTGCAGCGTGGTCTTGGTCGTGCTGACCAGTGCGTCCTTCAACTGCTGACCGGTCCAGTCGGGATGCTCATGTGCCAACAGCGCCGCGGCACCCGCTACGTGCGGCGTCGCCATAGACGTCCCGCTCAACGCGACGTACGCCCCCTCCCCTTCCGGCGAGTACTGCGAGCGCGCGGCCAGCACGTCGACGCCCGGAGCAGTCAGGTCGGGCTTGAGCCCGCTGTCCCCGACGCGTGGACCACGGCTGGAGAACGACGCGAGCCGGTCCTTGCCGTCGACCGCGCCGACCGTCAGCGCCGCGTCGGCCGCACCCGGCGAGGAGACGCTGAACGGGTCCGGTCCCGAGTTGCCGGCGGCAATCACGAACAGCGCACCGGTCTCCGCGCTCAGCGCGTTCACGGCCTGGCTCATCGGGTCGGTTCCGTCGGTCGGACCGGACCCGAGGCTCATGCTGATCACCTTGGCGTGCTGGTCGCGGGCGGCCCACTCCATGCCGGCGAGGATCCAGGAGTCCTGGCCGTTGCCGTCGTCGTCCAGGACCTTCCCGACATGCAGGCCGGCACCAGGCGCGACGCCACGCTCACTGCCGTCCGACGCGGCCCCGGTTCCGGCGATGGTCGAGGCGACGTGGGTCCCGTGGCCGTTGCGGTCGGTGACGTCCGCTCCGGGCACGAAGCTCTGCGCGGCCACGATCCGGCCGCCGAAGTCCGGATGCGCGGCATCGATGCCGGTGTCGAGGACGGCCACGTCCACACCCGCACCGGTGTTGCCGCCCTGCCACACCTGAGGCGCACCGATCTGCGCGGTGGTGTCCGCCAGGGTGGCCTTCGCCTTGCCGTCCAGCCAGACCTTCGCGATCCCGCTCGGCAGCGCACGGGCGGCGGCGGCGCTGCTGCCGCCGGTGAACGACGTCCAGAACGCTGCTGCCTCGTCGTGGTCGGCCGTCACCGCGGCGCCCTTGATGCTGGTCAGCGCGCGGGTCTGCCGGGCGCCGGCGAGCGGGACCTGCTTCCGGCCGGCGGCGTACGACACGATCAAGGGCGTTCCGTCGCTGCGCGCGTCGTCGTACCCGTAGGCGAGGAGCTCCGTGACGTTGAAGAGCCGCTCGTCGAGGACGCCGGACGCGACGTACGGCAGCGCGGCGTCGGGATAGACGTACAGGTCGTTGCCGACAGCCATGATGTGCGCGCCGGCCGGCGTCCCGTTCGGCTTGCGCACGGTGGCGGTCGGACGGCCGCTGACGGTGGTCACGGTGACCTTGTCGCCGGTGATCAGCGTGACTGTGCGCGGCGGTGTACTGCTGATCGGTGCGGCGGCAGGTGCTGCACCGGCCGGCGGCACCACGGCCGCGGTCAGCGCCAGTACGGCCGCGCCCAGGGCGATCAGCCCACGACGGCAGGAGGGGAAGGACACGACGGCTCCAAGTGCAGGGGATGTCTCCGCATTACATGCGGCGGGCTGCCGGTCCTGCTACGGATCCGCCTGGCGCAAACTTGTCGTGGCCAATCCGGTCAGAGCCAGCCGCGGTCCCGGGCGTGCCAGCCCAGCTGGAGCCGGGAGCGGGAGTGGGTCTGTTCCATCAGTTGCTGGACCCGTCTGGCGACCGTACGGCGGCTGATGCCGAGCCGTGCACCGGCCGCGTCGTCAGTGAGCCCGGCGACCAGCAACGACAGGAGGTGCCTGTCCTCGGCAGACATTGCCTCCTCGGGTTCCAGACCGTCCGACTCGGTCACCGACAGCGGACTCGCCCTGTTCCACACTGTCTCGAACAGAGCAACCAGTGCGTCGAGCAGACTGCACGGATGGACCAGCAGCGCCGCGTCCTGTGCTGGAGTCGCCCAATCCAGCGGCAGCAGTGCCAACTCCCGGTCCGCGATCGCCAGCTTGGTCGGCAGCACGTCGGCGATCCGCGCCTGCTCCCCCGCCCGGACGTGGCTGACCGCACTGGCCGCCAGCACAGCGTCAGCGAGTGCCGAGCTGTCGTAGACCACCCGATACGTCACACCGGCACCTTGGCGGGCCAGCTGGGTGCTGTTCACCTCGGCCGAGGCGACGTACGGCGGGGCGACCAGCTCCCGCATCTCGGTCCGAGCGGTCCGCTGGACCCGGTCGAATGCCAGGCCGACCGCCGTCTCGCCGGTGACGATCTCGATCAGCTCCTCGGTTCGCCGCTCACCCCCTTGCCTGGTCGCCTCGGCGGCCAGCCGGTACGCCGCCTTGCGGACCCGCTCGAACTCCTCCTCCTGCCGCTGGATCAGCTGCTCAACGGCGAGCTCCGGAGGCACCGGCACGATCAGCTCAGCAGGTGGCGGCGTACGGTGCACGAACCCTTCGGTCTGCAGGACGTCGACCGCCCGCCGCACGTCGGGCACCGAGCGACCGAGTCGCCCGGCTAGGTCCCCCAGTGCCGCGGCGCCGTGCCGGATCAGTTCCAGGTACGCCGCTTCCTCGTCCAGTCCCAACCCGGTGGATCCCAGGATCCCCACCCCACTCCGATGTCGCCCGAGGAGCAAAGTCTACGAAGCGGCCTCAGCCGCGACTCCGCGTCGGCGGGTTAGCCTTCGGACATGACCGGATCACCGTCGCGTGTGTACGTCGCCCGGCTCGCGGGGCTGCCGGTCTACGACCCGAACGGCGACCAGGTCGGCAAGATCCGGGACGTGGTCGCCATGATGCGCCAGGGCGAGCAGCCGCCGCGGGTGCTCGGGCTGGTGGTCGAGGTGTTCACCCGGCGCCGCATCTTCCTGCCGATGACCCGGGTGACTTCGGTCGACGTCGGCCACGTCATCACGACCGGGCTGCTCAACATGCGGCGCTTCGAGCAGCGTGCGACCGAAGTACTTGTGCTGGGCGAGCTGCTCGACCGGACCGTCACCATCGCGGACACCGGGACGGCCGCGGTCGTGTTCGACATGGCCATGGAGCAGTGGCGGACCCGGGACTGGCTGCTGACCAAGGTGGCGGTGCGGGAGGGCTCCAAACGGTTCCGGCGCCGCGGCCAGACCCATGTCCTCGACTGGGCCGACGTCAGCGGGTTCACCCAGGTCGAGGAAGGACAGGGCGCGACCCACATCCTGGCGGCCTTCGAGTCGATGCGTGCGGCCGACCTGGCCGGCGTACTGCACGACCTGTCCGCCAAGCGGCGCAAGGAGATCGCAGCGGCGCTGAACGACGAGCGGCTGGCCGACGTCCTCGAGGAGCTGCCCGAGGACATCCAGGTCGAGATCCTCGCCGGGCTGGACACCGAACGGGCTGCGGACGTGCTGGAGGAGATGTCCCCGGACGACGCGGCCGACCTGGTCGCAGAGCTTCCTACGGACACGGCGGAACGCCTGCTGACGCTGATGGAGCCGGAGGAAGCGGAAGACGTACGGCGGCTGCTGACGTACGAGGAGCACACGGCCGGCGGTCTGATGACGTCAGAGCCGGTCATCCTGCCTGTGGACGCGACCGTGGCCGATGCGCTCGCCCACGTGCGCAACGCCGACCTGAGTCCGGCACTGGCCGCCATGATCTACGTGTGCCGTCCACCGCTGGAGACGCCGACCGGACGGTTCATCGGCATCGGCCACATCCAGCGGCTGCTCCGCGAACCCCCGTCCGAGCTGGTGTCCGCCGTACTGGACACGGACCTCGACGGGTTGCGGCCCGACGACAGCCTGCACACCGTGAGCAAGTACCTGGCGACGTACAACCTGGTCGCCGCTCCGGTGCTCGACGACGAGGGCCGGCTGATCGGTGCGGTGACCGTGGACGACGTCCTCGACCACCTGCTGCCGGACGACTGGCGTGAACACGACCATGCTGATCAGCCGGAACAGAACGGTCAGTCCGATGCGCAGGAGGTGGACCACGATGCCCCGTGACGACCGCAGCACCGACGACCGCCGCCCGCGCAGCAGTACCACCGAGGAGCGGCGCCGGTCCTCGGACGAGCGCCGGCTGTTCCGCGGCACCGCGCGGCTCGACGTACCGCGGGAGTGGCGGCGGACGTTCGTACCGCGGCCGGCGTACGACGCGGACGCGTTCGGCCGGCTGTCCGAGCGGATCGCGCGCTTCCTCGGCACCGGGCAGTTCCTGGTCTACATGACCGGGACCATCCTGTTCTGGGTCGGCTGGAACATCTTCGCCCCGCAGCAGCTGCGCTTCGACGAGTACCCGTTCATCTTCCTGACCCTCGCGCTCAGCCTGCAGGCGTCGTACGCCGCTCCGCTGATCCTGCTCGCGCAGAACCGGCAGGAGGCCCGCGACCGGGTGCAGTACGAACGCGACCGCGACGTCGACGCGCGGACCCGCGCGGACATGGAGTTCCTGGCCCGCGAGATGGCGTCGCTGCGGATGGCGGTCGGCGAGGTCGCCACCCGCGACTTCCTGCGCTCCGAGCTCCGCTCGCTGCTCGCCGACCTCGACACGCGCGAGGACGACCGGGTTTGAGGCCGAGCTACCCTCGCTAGCAGGTGAGGAAGGACGTGCGCATGAAGACTCGGTTCGCCCCCGATCGTGGGTTGTCCCGCCGGATGCTGCTCACCAGCTTCCTGCTGGGCCTGCTGTACGTCGGCTTCGTGGCGTTGCTGATCGCGCTGACCAGGAGCGCGGTGCTGGCCGTGGTGATCGCGGGCGGCATGTTGTTCGTGCAGTACTGGTTCTCCGACCGGATCGCGCTGTTCGCGATGCGCGGGCAGATCGTCACGCCGGAGGAGGCGCCGCAGCTGCACGGCGCCATCGACCGGCTGTGCGCGCTCGCGGACATGCCGAAGCCGCGCGTCGCGATCGCCGACGTCGACCTGCCGAACGCGTTCGCCACCGGCCGCAACCCGAAGAACGCGGTCGTGTGCGTCACCACCGGCATCATGCGCCGGCTGGACCAGGACGAGCTCGAGGGCGTGCTGTCGCACGAGCTCTCGCACGTTGCGCACCGGGACGTCGCGGTGATGACGATCGCGTCGTTCCTCGGCGTCCTGGCCGGATTGATCACCCGCTTCGGGCTGTACGGCGGCCTCGGCCGGAACCGCGACCAGAACGCCGCGCTCGTCGTCCTCACGATCGTCGGGGTGTCGCTCGCGGTCTACGCGATCTCGTTCCTGCTCACCCGGGCGCTGTCGCGGTACCGCGAACTCGCCGCCGACCGGGCCGGCGCGATGCTCACCGGGAGACCCTCGACGCTGGCGTCGGCGCTGACGAAGATCAGCGGCGACATCGCCCGGATCCCGTCCCGCGACCTGCGCTCGGCGCAGGCGTTCAACGCGTTCTTCTTCGCCCCGGCGATCTCCGGCAAGAGCGTCTCGTCGCTGTTCTCCACCCACCCGTCGCTGGAGACACGCCTCGACCGCCTCGGTGCCCTCTCCCGCGAGCTGGGCGAGCAAGCTTAGAGCTATGGGCCTTCTCGACATCCTGCTCGGCCGGAGCAAAGCCGTCCCGCCGAACCTCGACCAGCTGTTCTCGCTTCCGTCGGCCGCGATCACCTTGGAGACCGCGGCCGGCTACCGTCCGACGGGCAACGGCTCGGTCTGCTTCAAGGCGGCCGAGGGCGGTGGCTTCACGGCGCTCCGCGAGGAGGTCGACAAGCTGCTCGCGCTGGACAACGGCAAGTTCACCAGTACGACGGACTCGTACGGCTTCAGCTGGCTGGTCCGGCAGACCGCGCCGGACGACCTGGAGACCCTGGTCACCGACCTGCACGCGGTCAACACGTCCCTGGTCGACGCAGGCTTCGGCAACACGCTGCTCTGCACACTCGTGGCCTTCACGAACGGCACCGACTCGCTGGGCCTGGTCTACCTGTACAAGCGCGGCTCCTGGTACCCGTTCGTGCCGGCCGGCGCCGACCGCCGCGACAACGCCAAGGAACTCCAGATCAGGTCGGTCGTCGGCACCGATCTCAACTTCGAGCAGGACCTGTCCCGGTGGTTCCCGATCTACGGCGCACCCGGCCTCTGAAGTAAGGGTTGCCTTGCCGGAGCTACGTCACACGGACCGCGGTCGGGCGGTGTGGGCCGAGCACGTAGCCTTGGGACATGGCTGCTCCCACTGCTGATCAGGTGACCACGGCGCTCGGTGGTGTCCTGGACCCGGAGATCAAGAAGCCGATCACCGAACTCGGCATGGTCGAGTCCGTCGTCGTGCGCGAGGACGGTGTCGTCGCGGTCCGCGTCCTGCTGACCGTCGCCGGCTGTCCGATGAAGGACACGCTGCGCCGCGACGTCACGGGCGCGGTGAGCAAGCTCGACGGCGTCACCGGCGTCGAGATCGACCTCGGTGTGATGTCCGCCGAGCAGCGGTCCGCGCTGCAGACCCAGCTGCGCGGCGGCGTGGCCGAGAAGGAGATCCCGTTCTCCCGGCCGGACTCGCTGACCAAGGTGTTCGCGATCGCGTCCGGCAAGGGCGGCGTCGGCAAGTCCTCGGTGACGGTGAACCTGGCCGTCGCGATGGCCCGCCAGGGCCTGTCGGTCGGCGTCCTGGACGCGGACATCTACGGCCACTCGGTGCCGGCCATGTTCGGCGTCGCGGACGAGCGGCCGACCGCGGTGGACGACATGATCATGCCGGTGCCCGCGCACGGCGTGAAGGTGATCTCGATCGGCATGCTGAAGCCCAAGCGCGACCAGGTCGTCGCCTGGCGCGGCCCGATCCTCGACCGGGCGCTGGTCCAGATGCTCGCGGACGTGTACTGGGGCGACCTCGACGTACTGCTCCTCGACCTGCCGCCGGGCACCGGTGACATCGCGATCTCCGTCGGCCAGCGGCTGACGAGTGCCGAGGTGATCGTCGTGACCACGCCGCAGGAGGCCGCGGCGGAGGTGGCCGAGCGGGCCGGCACGATGGCGCAGATGGTGCACCAGCGGGTGGCCGGCGTGGTCGAGAACATGTCGTACCTGCCCTGCCCACACTGCGGCCCCGAGCACCGGATCGAGATCTTCGGCACCGGCGGCGGCACGCGGGTCGCGGAGACGCTGTCCGCACGGCTCGGGTACAAGATCCCGCTGCTCGGCGAGATCCCGCTCGACGAGCGCCTCCGCTCCGGCGGCGACCTCGGCCAGCCGCTCGCCGCGGCCGACCCGGACACCCCGGCGGCGCAGGTCCTCGACAAGATCGCCTCCACCCTCGGCGGCAAGCCCCGAGGCCTCCTCGGCCGCCAGCTCGGGCTGTCCCCGGTCGGTCGCTGACACCCTCCGGGCTGTTAACTGGCCCGGTGCCGATACCTGCCGAACATCCGGTCCTGACCGACGGGGTGGTGACGCTACGCGCGCCCCGCCCCGACGACGTCGCAGGGCAGGCCGAGCGCCAGCGCGAAGATCCCCGCCGCGGGTTCGACGACGAGGACGCCCGGCGCTGGATCATCTTCGGCATCACCGAGGCGTGGGCGCGGCGCGAGCGGCTGGTGTTCGTGGTCGAGTACCAGGGCCGGTACGCCGGAAGCGTGGCCCTGGAGCCGAACGCCGACGGCAACGCCCGCGTGCACTACGGGCTCTCGGCCTGGGCCCGGGGCGCCGGCGTGATGAGTCGCGCCGTACGGCTGATCCTCGGCTTCGGGTTCGAGACCTGTGGATTCCACGTCATCCTGTGGTGGGCCCGGGTCGGGAACTGGCCGTCGCGCCGGGTCGCGTGGGCGACCGGGTTCCGGATGGGTGAGACGATCCCGGACATGGCGGAAGAAGGCGGCGAGCGGGTCGACGCGTGGACGGCGTGGATCGGTCCGAACGACCCTCGGAAGCCGCGGCGGCCGTGGTTCGACCAGCCGGTGCTGGAGACGCCGCGGCTGCGGTTGCGGACCTGGCGCGAGGACGAGGTCGCGCGAATCACCACCGCGCGGACGAACCAGGCGACCGCGCACTTCCTGCCGTTCATCCCGCAGCCGTTCACCGCGGAGGACGCGCGCTTCTGGCTGAAGGACATGGCCGAACAGGCCGCGAGCGGGCGGCGCTTCAACTGGTGTGTGGCGGACGCCGGGACCGATCAGGGGCTGGGCAACCTGACTTTGTTCGGCATCCACCCCGACGTCGAGGTCCGCGACGCCGAGCTCGGGTACTGGATGCATCCCGAGGCGCAGGGCCGCGGCGTGATGAGCGAGGCGATCCGGCGGGTCGCCGAGTGGTACTTCGCCGCGGACGACGCCGGCGGGTTCGGGGGCAGGCGCCTCTACATCCGTACGGCGGCCAGCAACACAGCGGCCCGCCGTACCGCGGAGAAGGCCGGCTTCCGGCACGTCGGCACCGACCGGGCGGCGTTCCGGCTCGCCACCCACGTCGACGACAAGGTCACCTACGACCTACTCGTCACCGACTGACCAGATGCCCCGGAGCGGGGCGAGGCCTTCCTCGACGTACTCCGCGACCGGGCGCACGCCGCCGTCGAGGTACCACTGCTCGAGCGCCGCGAAGTACCCGAAAACCAAGGCGTTCGCGGCCACCCGGGCTTGGGTCTCGGTGCGGCGGCCGTCGGCCATCAGCGGGGCGATGCGCTGGCTCGCGCGGTCCAGCGTGGCGCCGACCGCCGTGCGGACCGACGGCTCCTTGAAGAAGTAGCGGATCCGGCGCCACGAGATCGGCTCGCCCGCGGCCTGATCCGCATTCGGAGCCTCGTAGTCGCGGACGATCCGGACCATCGTGCCGACCGGGTCGTCGGGGTCGTACAGCTCCTGGAGGGCCTCTTCGCTCATCGCGTCGAACTCGTCGGCGACGATCAGGCCCTCCTTGGTCCCGAAGTACCGGTAGACCGACGACGGCGACACCTCGGCCGCGGCCGCGATCTCCTCGATCGTCACCGCGCCGAACCCGCGCTCGTCGAACAGCTCGAGCGCGCACTCCTGGATCGTCCGCCGCGCCTTCACACGCCAGCGTTCCCGCAGACCGGTAGCCATGTCCCGACCTTAGGAGACAGCTGCTCGCTTCAGCAAGTCACTGTCTTGTACAGTCACTCGCATGAGACAGTCACTTTCAGAAACCCGCCCGGGCCGGGGCACGGCGTGGTTGGCGGTCGGGCTCTCGCTGGTGCTCGCCGTCGCCGCGATCGTCGACCAGGCAGGCAGCCGCAGCCTGTTCGATCACTCGGTGTCCGTCTACGCGCCGTACGGCAAGGAGGTCCAGTCAGGCACTGTCTGCGGCCTCGTGTACGCCGCAGCCGCCTTCAACGCACTCCTGTGGCTCGGTGCCGCCGCCCTCGCCCGCACCCCACGCCCACTAGCTCTTGGAGCCGCAGCCGTCGCCACCCTCCTCACCCTGACGACAGCACTCCTACTCCTGTTCATCACGGAGTACGGCCAACACCCATTCCCACCCCTCTGGGGCCTCCTCGCCCTGCTCCCCGCCGTCGCGGGCGTGCTCGCCCTCACCCACCTCGCCCGGAGGCGGTGAGTCAGGTCGACTCGGGGTCGAAGGGGGGCTTGGCGCCGGCCGGGAGGCGTTGGGGGGTGTTGTCGGTGAGCTCGGCGACGGGCTTGTCGTCGTCGTCCATCGGCTCGAGCAGGTGCTTGCGGACGAAGTTCTTCGGGTTCAGGTCCTGGAGCTCGAGGTCCGCGAACTCCGGGCCGAGCTCGTTGCGCAGGTCGTTCTGCGCGTTGGTCACCATCTGGCGGACCTGGCGCAGCAGCCGTCCCGCGGTCCGGGCGAACTCCGGCAACCGGTCCGGTCCGAAAACGAGTACGGCGACGATCGCGATCACGACCAGTTCGAGCGGTCCGATGCCGAACATGTCCCCACCTCTCCGTACGTCGTCGCGGACAAGAGTAACCCGAGCCTGGTCATGGGGCCTCCCGGCCTGGACTGAGGAGCGGAGGGAGCGAAGCGACCGGAGCGACGAGGGAAGGCCGGGAGTTCCAGCCCCATGACCCGCCGCGACGGAGTCGTGGCAATCGACACGTGCCTGCCCGGTCAGCCGATCTGCTGGGCGAGAGTGAGCGTAACCGTCTGGGTGCGTCCGCCGCGTTCGTACGCGAGTCGCACCGCCTCGCCCGGCTGGTGCGTGCGGATCGAGACGATCAGCACCTCGGCACTGTCCACCGGCTCGTTGTTGACCGCGGTGATCACGTCGCCGATGCGCAGGCCGGCCCGCGCCGCCGGGGAGTTCGGGCTCACCGAGCTGACCCGGGCGCCGCCCTCGAACGTCATGTCCACACCCGCCCCGATCACCGGGTACGACGCCTTGCCGGTGGCGATCAGCTGCTGCGCGGTCCGCCGCGCCT